>JAFDXE010000009.1 GCA_018268085.1 Bacteroidota bacterium | reverse complement strand
TTTCAGGTAATTCTTCAGCGAAAATCCGTTCAATCTGTGTCATCTGCGTTCCTATTATCCAATCCTCCAAAAATTCAATAAAGTACCCGCACTCTATGAACAAATTGTTATGAATGGCAAATATCTTATATGGAAACTTTGGTTACGAAAAAAGTTTCCATAGTTTTGCGTCCGATTATGATAGAAGTTTTTGATACAGCAGGCCGGATACGGCAAAAGGCACACGATCTGTTCATGCAGTACGGGCTGAAAAGCGTGAGTATGAATGATATTGCCAACAGCCTGGGCATCAGTAAAAAGACCATCTATATATACTATGCCGACAAGGACGAACTGGTAAATGCCGTGGTAGGAACAGTGATTAAGAAAAACCAGCTATTGTGTGAAACAGATCGATGCAATGCGGTTAATGCCGTTCATGAAATTTTCCTGGCAGTAGATATGATGAAGGAATTATTTCGCTCGATGAACCCTTCGCTGTTGTACGATATGCAGAAATATTATCCCGGTGCCTTTAAAAAATTCATGGAGCATAAGAATGATTACCTGTTTGGTTTGATGAAGGCTAATCTTAAAAGAGGAATGGAGGAAAACCTGTACAGGCCAGACCTGGATGTGGATGTACTGTCGAGGTTCAGGGTAGAATGCATCATTTTACCATTTACTCCCGATTTTCATAACAATGTAAAAGCCAACCTCGCCGAAATAGAAGAAGAGTTAACCATGCATTTTTTGTATGGACTGGTTTCGGAAAAAGGATATAAACTCATTTTAAAATACAAGGAAGCAAGACATAAAAAATTAACAGCAGATGCAAAGAAATAAACTGACAAAAAATGCGGGCATCCTGGCAATGGTGTTTTTGATCGCCGGCCATCTGGAAGCACAGGATACCACCAGGAAAATAAACCAGTTCTCCCTGCAACAGGCACTGGATTATGCCAAACAACATTCGGTGCAGGTTCAAAACGCACTCATTGATATACAGATTCAACACCAGGTAAACCGTGACGTGACCTCCATTGCACTTCCGCAGATCAATGCAAGTGGCAGCATTACAGATTACCTGGATGTGCCTACAACACTGGTGCCTGCAGAATTTGCCGGTGGCCCTCCCGGAACTTTTTTCCCGGTAAAATTTGGAACCAAGTGGACTTCCAATGCCGGTGTAAACCTGCACCAGATGTTATTCGACGGGCAGGTATTCATCGCCTTAAAAGCAAGGAACGGAACCATGGATCTCGCCCGCAAACAGGAAGAGATAACGGAAGAAAACATCCGGGCAAATGTGTACAAGATCTATTACCAGCTTGTTTCAGCTAAAACACAAATGCAGTTGCTGGATGATATCATCGACAGGACAGAGAAATTTCGCCACGATATACAAGTAGCCTACGATAACGGTTTCAGGGAGCAACTCGATTTAGATAAAATTGCTGTTCAGCTTTCCAACCTGCAAACAGAAAAATTCAATTTGTATAACAACATTCAAAACGGGTACACCGGTTTGAAAATACTAATGGGAATGCCCACGAAAGACAGCCTGGCATTAACCGATACCCTGGATGATAACCAGGTTACAGAAGGCGCACTGGAAGCCAGCCAGTTTAAATACACCGACAGGAGAGATTATCAATTGATGGATATTACCAACAAGCTGAATAAACTGAATGTGAGAAGGTTTAAACTCAGCCAGTATCCCACGCTCGCTCTCGTTGGAAATTACAGCAAGCAGGCACAACGCAACAAATTTGATTTTTTCGGAAAAGGAGATTGGTACACCACTTCTTAT
This sequence comes from Bacteroidota bacterium, assembly GCA_018268085.1. Taxonomy (GTDB): domain Bacteria; phylum Bacteroidota; class Bacteroidia; order Chitinophagales; family Chitinophagaceae; genus Ferruginibacter. The sequence continues at coordinate 129,514 of JAFDXE010000009.1, read as the reverse complement.
ATCGGGTTGCAACTGAATGTTCCCATATTCAACGGATTTGCTTTAAGGGCAAGAACACAAAAAGCCAGGCTTGAATTGCAACAAACGTTGAATTATACTGAAGCACTAAAAAATAATATTGAAGGTGAACTGGAAATGGCGAAAAATAATTTTTCGAATGCCATTGCTTCCATGAATTACCAGAAAAAAAATATGGCACTGGCAACTAACGTGTACGATCGTACCAAAAAGAAATATGATATCGGTACCGGCTCAACATCTGAAATCAATGATGCCCTGCTCGATCTGAAAACAGCACAGGCAAATTATTCAACAGCATTATACCAGGCAATCATTGCCAAAGTAGACTTCTTAAAAGCTACCGGGAAATTATAAAACGAACTAACAATTATATATAAGATGAAAAAGATAACACAGGTAACAATCGTTGCAGCAACAACATTCTTTTTAGCTGCCTGCGGAGACAGCGGCAAAGAAGGCAATGCTACTGTTAAAGATAAAAAGGCGGAAGTAGAAAAGATAAAAAGCGAAATGGCAAAGAAGAGTGAGGAACTGAAGAAGGCACAGGATGACCTCGCAAAGCTTGATCCCAGTTCAGATAATTCTAAAATTAAACTGGTGGCGGTAGCGCCAGTGGGGAAGGAAGATTTTAAACATTACATCGACTTACAGGGAAGGGTAGATGCAGAAAACATTTCATACATCGCACCCAGGGGCATGGGCGGACAGGTAAAAGCCATTTATGTAAAGCAGGGCGACCGGGTAAGAAAAGGACAGTTGCTGCTGAAGCTGGATGATGCATTGCAACGCCAAGGCGTGGCACAGGCAAAGCAACAGGCCGATGTATTGAAAACAAATCTTGCACTCACCAAAGACCTGTACAACAGGCAAAAGAATTTATTCAATGAAGGTATCGGTACAAAAGTAGACATGCTGAAAACCGAAGCACAGATCAATACATTCGAAAACCAACTGGCAAGTGTAGCCGAAGCTACCAAAATGGCACAGGAACAATTGAGCCTTACCAATATAACCAGCGACGTTGATGGAATTATAGATGTACTGAATGTAAAAGTGGGAGAAGCTTTTGTGGGGAGCACACAGATGGGTCCACAAATAAAGGTGGTAAACAACAATGTATTGAAGGCCGTTGCTAATATTCCTGAAAATTATGTGAGCCGTGTGCACAACGGTACACCGGTGGTAATTGAGGTGAAAGACATAAATAAATCATACCACTCTACGGTTTCTTTTGTTGGGCAGTCGATTGATGCCACTTCAAGAGGATTTAATATGGAAGCTAAAGTGCCTACTGATCCTGCGGTAAAACCTAACCAGTCTGCCGTTGTGCGAATCCTGGACTACAGTGCCAATGCTGCTGTTGTAATTCCTGTAAATACGGTGCAGAGTGATGAGAACAATAAATATGTTTTCGTAATGGAAAAGAACGATAAAGGCAAAACCATTGCCCGTAAAAAGATTGTTACACTTGGTGAATCGTATGGAAGTATCGTTGAAATTAAATCGGGCCTGGCAGGTGGAGAACAACTGATCACCGAAGGATTCCAGAATTTATACGAAGGCCAGTTGGTAGGAACAAGTTTATAAAAGATACCAGTTACGCATACACGATAACTGCTGACTATAGCTGAACAGGTTGAAGGGTGCGACGCAACGATGTTGGGCTTTGCACTTCCGATCACAAAACAAATACTATGAATTTTACAGAAGGAATAAAGGAAAAATTTAAACAGTTTGTGCCTACCAGTTGGGCAGTGGATAACAGAACTGCTATATATATCATTGCCATACTCATCTCGTTATATGGTGTGATCAAATTCAACACCATGCCGAAGGAACAGTTCCCGGATATCGTGGTGCCAACGATCAGCGTAACTACTGTTTATGCCGGTAATTCACCAAAAGATATAGAGAACCTCGTAACCAGGCCGATTGAAAAACAATTGAAAGGCATCAGCGGAGCCAAGGTGAAAAAGATTACGAGTATGTCGCAAACCGATTACAGCCTTATTATTGTTGAATTTGATACGGATGTAAAAACCGACCTCGCCAAACAAAAAGTAAAAGATGCCATTGATAAAGCACAATCTGATCTTCCCAATGATCTTACCTCGCAACCCAATGCACAGGAGTTTGCCTTTAGTGAAATGCCGATCATGTTCGTAAACCTGAGTGGGGATTTTGATGGCGTTAAGCTGAAAGAATATGCAGATAAAGTACAGGATAAAATTGAAGAATTAGCAGAGATCACAAGAGCTGAAATTGTTGGTGCGCCGGAAAGAGAAATACAGGTGAATGTTGATCCGTATAAAATGCAGGCGGCCCGTGTGAGTTTCATGGACATTGAAAATGCGATCAGCAGGGAAAACCATGATATCACCGGCGGTTTGATTGAAACGGGCGGCATGAAACGCACATTAAAAGTAAAAGGACAGTTTACCGGGGTAAAAAACCTGGAAGAAATTGTTGTAAGGAGCAGCGCACAGGGCGCCTCTGTGTACCTGAAAGATATTGCGCAGTTGATTGATACAGTGAAGGAGAAAGACAGTTATGCCCGTCTTGATGGAAAAAACGTGGTTACACTCAACATAGTAAAACGTGCCGGTGAAAACCTGATTGATGCTGCAGGTAAAGTGAAAAATATCGTGGAGGAAATGAAGAAGAACGGCTCACTGCCGGAAAGCCTGAAAGTGGTGATCACCGGCGACCAGAGTAAAGCCACGGCCACTTCTTTTCATGACCTCATCAATACGATTATTATTGGTTTTGTACTGGTGCTGGTAGTACTTATGTTTTTCATGGGCGTAACCAATGCATTCTTTGTGGCGCTGAGTGTGCCGCTGAGTGTGTTTGTAGCGTTTTTATTTTTACCGGTGGCAGATAGTATTATCGGCACCACGGTTACACTCAACTTCATTGTGTTGTTTGCCTTGTTGTTTGGATTGGGAATTATTGTAGATGATGCCATTGTGGTAATTGAAAATACGCACCGTATTTACAGTAACGGTAAAATCCCGATTGTACGCAGTGCAAAAGAAGCAGCCGGTGAAGTGTTTATACCGGTACTGGCCGGAACTGCAACAACACTTGCCCCGTTTTTCCCGCTGCTATTCTGGAAAGGCATTATTGGTAAATTCATGATCTATCTGCCCACGATGCTGATATTAACGCTGGCAGCTTCACTGGTAGTAGCATTTATTTTCAACCCTGTGTTTGCAGTAAGCTTCATGAAACCGGAAGGAAAAGAACATGAAGAAGAAAAATCACTGTTGTTTAAAAAGTGGTGGTTCTGGGCTTCCATCATCACTGCCGTTATATTGCATTTACTCGGTTCGCATGGATTCGCCAATTTCCTTTTGTTTATGATGTTGCTGGCGGTGCTGAACCGTTATGTATTCCGTGGAATCATTCATTCGTTCCAGAATAGAATACTGCCTGGATTAATGGCACGGTACGAAAAATTATTGCGCTGGTTACTGAAAGGAAGAAGGCCGGTGTGGATGCTGGTATCACTGTTCTTATTGTTCCCTGTTTCGGTTGCTTTACTGATGATGAGAGGAAACAAGAGTACATTCTTCCCGAGCGGTGATCCGAATTTCATATACGTTTATCTCAAATTACCTCCCGGAACAGATGTTAAGAAAACAGACAGCATTACCAGCATTCTTGAAAAACGGGTGTACAAGGTTTTGGAAAAAGAAAAACCCGGCACTGAAGGAAGTATTGTTGAAAGTATCATCACCAATGTGGCGAACAGCGCCAACAACCCGAGAGATAATAACAGGAGCATACAACCCAACCTCGGTCGTATCCAGGTTTCCTTTGTTGAATATGAAAAAAGAAATGGCAAGGCAACCCGTCCATTTATGGATTCGATTCGTGCGTACATGGGAGGTATCCCTGGCGCAAGTATAGAAGTAGCACAGGAAGATGGCGGACCTCCAACAGATCCACCGGTAAATATTGAAGTGATTGGCGACGACTTTGAAGAGTTATCAAAAGTGGCCACCAGTTTGTCGAACTATCTTGATACCAACCAGGTGTATGGTATTGAAAACCTGCACATGGATGTTGACCTGAACAGCCCGGAAATTACCATCAATATTGATCGTACCAAGGCTACCATGGAAGGCATCAGTACCGGGCAAATTGGTTCTGAAATCAGAACGGCTGTGTATGGAAAGGAAGTGAGTAAACTTAAAGATGGTGAAGATGAATATAAAATTCAACTGCGGTATGATTATGCATTACGCAATAACATTGCCGATATCATGAGCATGCGTCTCACCTTTATGGATATGAATACCATGCGTATCAAGTCTATCCCGGTGAGTGCAGTTGCCAGCATCGATTATACAAACACTGCCGGTGCCATCGCCCGTAAAAATGTGAAGCGTACGATTCAGTTGCAATCGAATGTACTGGATCCAACCATGACGGCAGAAGTAAACAAACAACTGGCGATCAAAATTGCCGACTTCCGGGAGAAAAATCGGATACCCGACAACGTTACCATTAAGCAAACCGGGCAGGGCGAGCAGGAAGCGGAAACGAATAACTTCCTGGTAACGGCATTTTTCCTGGCGCTCGGATTGATCTTTTTGATACTGGTGTTGCAGTTCAATTCATTGAGCAAACCGTTTATTGTGTTAACCGAGATATTCTTCTCCGTAATTGGTGTGTTGCTGGGTTATGCATTTACGGGAATGACGATTGCAACGATCATGTTGCTGGTAGGTGTGATAGGCCTGGCGGGAATTGTAATTAAGAATGGAATTTTGCTGATTGAATTTACCGATGAGCTGAGAGGAAGAGGTATGAAAACAAGGGAAGCGGCGATACAGGCAGGAAAGATCCGTATCATACCGGTAATGCTTACAGCCGTGGCTACCATGCTTGGATTATTGCCGCTGGCAGTTGGATTCAATGCAGATTTCGTTTCACTGTTTACTCATTTGAACCCGCATATTTTCTTTGGAGGAGATAGTGTGGTGTTCTGGGGGCCATTGAGCTGGACGATCATTTTCGGATTGATCTTCGCATTCTTCCTTACGCTGCTGATGGTGCCGAGTATGTATATCATTTCAGAACGACTGAGAAGACCAATGGAAAGATTTTACGGAACCAAGTTTGTAGCGTTATTTGGATTTACCGGGCCGTTGTTTTTTGTGTTTGTAGGATTGATGTACCTGGGAAGAAGGTTGCAGGGTAAGCGGGTGTGGAATGGAACGTTGAAGGAAAGAAAAACCTAAGCGATAGCAATGTAAAAAAATGCCGTTCAATATGAGCGGCATTTTTTATTTAGGGTTCACCACACTTAACCCGTATCCGCATCACCGAACTTCTTTACTATTCGGTTGTTACTATAAACATGAGATACATTTTAGCCATTCTTTTTTCTATTGGTTGCATCAGAACAGTAACTGCACAGCATTTTACTATTGCCGATTTTAATAAACGCCAGCAAAAAACAGATCGTACTGCTTTTACGGTATTGGGCAGTTGGGCGGTAGGAAATATTGTATATGGTTCTATTGCCAGCGGCAGCACAAACGGCTCCAATAAATATTTTCACCAGATGAATGCCATCTGGAATTCGGTAAATCTCGGCCTTGCCGTGATGGGATATGTTGGGACTACAAAAGAAATCACCGGCGGTTATGCAGGTGCATTAAAAAACCAGGTTAAGCTGGAGAAAACATTTTTGTTTAATGCAGGATTGGATCTTGTGTATATAACGGGCGGACTGTATTTGCGTGAACGATCTGCAAACGTTGTAAAAGATTCAGATAAGTTTAAAGGTTATGGAGAAAGTTTATTGTTGCAGGGCGGAGGATTGTTGTTATTTGATGCGATCATGTATGTTACTCATACAAAACATGGAAAGCAGTTATATAAACTGGCAGACAAAGTGCAGTTGACTGTTTCGCCTGCCAGTATGGGAATGATCGTAAAATTATAATTCAATTATTTCCGGTTGCCATCTGTATCCAGTTCAACAATTTCAAAACCTGATTTTTGTAAACCCGGTAATATTTTCGCTTTGTCTCCTACCAGTACAATGTTCATTTTATTTGTTGGCAACCATTTTTTCGCCAGCGCATCTATTTCGGATTTGGAAATATCCTTTAAGATCTTGTTTTCTGTATCAATGTAATTTCCGGGAAGATTATAATCCAGTATCCTGCTGATGAAGCCTGCTTTTTGGCCGGTGGTTTCGTAATTCAATGCGTCGCGTTGGGTAAGGGCGCTTTTGGTAAAACTGAGTTCATCTGGAGTAATGCCGTTTTCTGCATACAATTTCAATTCTTTCATTACTTCTGCGAGTGCACTATCGGTGGCGTCTGCACGAATTCCGGAACTGAACGTAAAAGCACCGGTATATTTATCACCTGAAAATCCGGTACGGGCGCCATAGGTCCATCCTTTGTCTTCACGCAGGTTCATATTGATATGGCTGCTGAAAGTTCCTCCCAGCATAAAATTCATCAGGTCTGAACGATAATATTCTCCCAGTGCATCATACAACATGCCTGTTGAATATCCAATCCTGAACTCCGTTTGCGCTGCTCTTGGTACATCTACTAAATAGATCACGGTTTTTTCAACCGGGATGCCCTTAGCTTCAACTTTTGTTAGTTCAATTTTTTTATTCGGTATGTTATTAAGAAAAGAAAGTTTTGAGATTACATCCTGTTGTTTGATATTACCGGCCACCACAACTTTTGCACCCTGTGTAGTCATGTATTTGTTATAGTAGTCTTTCACATCATCCAGGGTAAGCTGCTTAACGGTGTTTTCCGTACCGTTGTCGCTCCAGCCAAGGATGCTGTTTGCCCCGTAATTTATTTTACGGTAAACATTGCTTGCGATGGTGGCAGGCTGGGATTTAGCCTGTTTAAAGTTCTCCAGTGATTGTTTTTGTAAACGGTTAAAACTCGCTTCAGTAAAAGCGGGCCTTAACATTCTTTCTTCCAGCAGAGAAATGGCTTTGTCAATATTTTTGGTGAGACAGTTCAATGTAAATACAATGCCATCGAAAGAATTGTTTACGGAAATGCTTGCGCCGATTTTTTGCAGTTCAACCGATAGCTGTTCTGCTGTATAATTTTTTGTGTCTTCCGACAACATATTGCTCACCATATTTGCCAAACCAATCTTTGAAGTATCTTTTGCCTGTGCAAGGTGGCCACCCGGTATTGTAATGGAAATGGTAGCAATAGGCAACTCTGTATATTCTGTGCCGATCATCTTTATACCGTTTGGTAATTCTTTTTTCCAGAAGGCAGGAACTTTTATGGATGGTGCAGCACCAACAGCAGGCATCTTACTCCTGTCGAATGCATCGGTTGCTTTTACGTATTTCAATCCGTCATACCCATAATTTGGTTTTGTATAATGCGATGAATCGATCGTATAGTTGTCAGCCTTTGCAGGAGTGCCGTTGTTTTTTGTAAGTACACTTAATACAACAGCGCCTTTGTTTTTAATGTAGGTATTGTACACACGCATCACATCTTCTTTGGTAACGGTTCGATAAATTTCCAGTTCTTTACCAATCATATTGGCATCGCCCCTGAATGTTTGATAAGAAGCAAGCTGTGAAACTTTTCCCGACACACTCTGCAACCTGTTTACAAATTGTGATTCAATACTTCCTTTGAATTTTGCAATGTCTTCATCGGTAACACCTCTCTTTTCAAATGAAGCGAGTGCTTCTCTTAACAATGTATCCATTTCTCCCAAAGATTTTCCCTGTAATGGAAGAATACGGAAAGTGAATTCACCTGTAAGTTCATTTTGATTATTACTTGCAGATGCCTGTAATGCTTTTTGTGTTTTTACGAGCTGCTGGTACAATACAGATGTTTTTCCCTGCCCAAGAATTTGCGCCAGGCATTCCAGTGCACCCATGTCTTTATGAAAATCGGGAACGGTTGGAAAGGTCAGCATCAGTTGCGGAATCTTAGCATAATTATCGGTGTACGAAACATAACGGTCAGCAGTAAGTGTAACAGGTTCTAAAATTGTTTTGGTTACTTCAGGGCCCCTGGGGATGCTACCGAAATATTTTTCTACCAGTTTAATTACTTCAGTTGATTTAAAATCGCCACCAATGGTGATGGTAGCATTATTGGGTCCATACCAGCGAAGGAAAAAGTTTTTCAGATCCTGCACATTCACCCGGTTCAGGTCTTCCACGTAGCCAATCGTTAACCAACTGTAAGGATGGCCGTAAGGATATAAATTCTTACTGCTGTATTCGCGGGCAAGCCCGTAAGCACGGTTATCATAATTCTGTCCCCGTTCATTTTTAACGGTGCTTCTTTGTATTTCAAATTTCTGTTGTGTAACTGCATCCAGTAAAAAGCCCATACGATCTGCTTCCAGCCATAACATTTTTTCCAGTTGATTGGCCGGAACAGTTTCATAGTAATTGGTACGGTCGAGGTTGGTACTTCCATTTAACGTACCACCTGCAGCAGTAATAATTTTAAAATGCTGATCATCGCCCACGTGATCGCTTCCCTGGAACATCATGTGTTCAAAGAAATGTGCGAAGCCACTCTTACCTATTTCTTCCCTGGCACTTCCTACATGGTAGGTAACATCAACATGAACCAGCGGGTCGCTATGATCTTCATGTAAAACTACCGTGAGGCCATTGGGTAAAATGTATTTCTCATAGGGAATTACAATGTCGTTTCCCTTCTTTTCAATTTTCTCCACCAGTTTCGCCTGGCCAAAATTGTTCAGTGATACTGCAGTAAAAGCTGCGAACAGCAGGGTTATTCTTCTCATGATGATAATTTGTTCCCAAATAAACTAAAAAAACAAATGCAGTCGGTTGCCTTTTATCATTAATTGTTTATTGTTATTATGCTTTCTTTTTATTTTTATCAAAAAAAACATGATACAAAATCACGAAATAGACTACAAAATTTATGGAGAAGAACTCCAGTTTGTAGAAATAGAATTAGATCCGCAGGAAACGGCAATTGCCGAGAGTGGTGCATTTATGATGATGGACAATGGTATAGAAATGCAGACTATTTTCGGTGATGGCAGCCAGCAACAGGGTACAGGTTTGTTTGGCAAATTATTAAGTGCAGGAAAAAGATTATTGATTGGAGAAAGTTTGTTTATGACTGCATTTACAAACACCGGCCAGGGGAAGAAGCGGGTAAGTTTTGCAGCGCCGTACACAGGTAAGATCATTGCATTTGATTTGCAGCAATTGGGCGGAAAGATCATTGCCCAGAAGGATGCATTTCTTTGTGCTGCGAAAGGTGTGAGTATAGGTATTGAATTTCAAAAAAGACTGGGCACAGGGATTTTCGGTGGTGAAGGATTTATCATGGAAAAACTCGAAGGCGATGGATTGGCATTTGCCCATGCAGGTGGTTATGTAATTGAAAAAATATTACAGCCCGGCGAAATATTAAAAGTAGATACCGGTTGTGTGGTTGCATATACTGCCGGTGTTGATTTCGACATTGAATTTATACGTGGGATAAAGAACTGGATGTTTGGCGGGGAAGGATTGTTCTTTGCCATTATGCGTGGGCCTGGTAAAGTATGGTTGCAATCACTGCCAATCAGCAGGCTTGCAGGAAGGATCATGCAATATGGTACCTATAACAGGAAGGAAGAAGGAAGCATATTGGGTGGATTGGGCAATCTGCTTGATGGCAGGGAATAAACAATTGTTTTTAGTTGCAGGGTAACAACGTTAATAGGATAAAGTAAAAAGCCAGGCGATGAACCTGGCTTTTGTATTGAAGTTTCTTTTTAGTAATCAGCGCTTGTTCATTTTCGCCAGCAAACGTAGAATTTCCATATACAACCAAACAATGGTTACCAGTAATCCGAAGGCGCTATACCATTCCATGTATTTGGGAGCACCCATTTCTGCACCTTTCTCAATCATATCAAAATCGAGGATAAGATTCAATGCTGCCAGTGCAACAACAAACACAGAGAAACCGATTCCTATAGGTGATCCCTGGAATAAAAAGTTGGGAAGCAGGGCGCCGCTCAGGCTCATGATCCAGCATACAAGATAAAACAGGGCAATGCCTACTGTGGCAATAATGATCACTTTTTTAAACATAGGCGTTGCCGTTAGTATCCTGAATTTATACAACAGGTACATTACCGTTACTACTGAAATGGTTAAGCCTACCGCCTGGAAAACAATGCCCGAATAACCACCTGCATAACCACCCTGCCTGCTGGTAAACTGGTATTCAAAAAAAGCGGAAACAGCACCTACAAATAATCCTTCAAGAAATGCATATACCGGTGCGATGTAGGGGCTCCATTCTTTTTTAAATGCCATGGTGAGTGCCAGTGCCAGACCGCCGAAAACACCAATTAATATAAGCGTCCATGCATCGCCGCCTTCAGCCGCTTCTTTCCATGAGTAATATGCACCGCCCAGCATTACAATAAATAATACACCGAATTTATTCAACGTTCCTTTGATGGTCATAGTTTCACCTTGTGCTACTACATCATCCAGAATAGTATCACGAAATCTCTTTTCACTTAAAGTAGGGTTACCTGATTTAAATAACGACATGGTTTAAAATTTTAAGACTTAAATGTAGAGAATATTTTTTAATTGAGCTTGGGTGGGTCATATTATGGATGCAAACCGGGGTACTGGCTTACCTGTTCAAAATTATATTCATCTTTTTCTTTCAATCGCCTGATGAAACTGTGCAATGATGCAGAATCATCCGAACCTATATATACCTGGTCGTGCGCCAGTAATACCAGGCGATCTGTTGTTTTGGTTTTATTTTTTGCGAAGGCACTGTCGATCTGGTTCATCATTTCCTCCGGCGTTTGAACGGGGCGCTGTTCTTTATTGAAATGCCATTCGAGATCCCATCCAACAGCCTTAAATCCTTTTTCATACAATGAATCGGCGGCAGCAGTGCTTGTTTTTATATCAGTACAACTAACGCTGTCTGTTCGCCAGATATTCCTGCCGGGTGTTCGTATAATCCCCGACGTTAAGTGCAGGCTGTCGGCACAGCGGGCAAAATCTTTAACGGCACTGTCGGGCAATTGGTAAAACCTGTTGAACTTGTTTTCAAATGCATGCGTATAACTGTGGTTGGCAATTTCAAACAGTTCATTGTTTGATACACTGTCGAAAATAGCAAACTGGTATTTGCTTCCATACACATGCTCACCGATAACAAATAAAGTAACAGGCACCTGCTCCTGCTCTACGATGTGCAGTACATTTTTTGTTCCCTTGTTGGGACCATCATCGAAGGTGAGGTAAATGGTTTTTTTCTTTTTCTTCTTTTTGGGGGGAGTGATCTCTTTCTTTTCGGCAACAGATACGGGTGCAGCTTCGGTTGCGGGCGGACCAAAGTTAACGACCTGTTTTTGTGTTTTGAAATAGAAGAGTGAAGAAAAGGTAACGGTAAGTACAGTTGTTTTGAAGATGGCGGAGTTGATAAAATCACCGCCGGGGTCGGGGTCCATAATGTTTAATTGTTTTTAAATGTTGATATGAAGATAGTAACGGGCAAACCTCAAATGCAAGCGTTCAATGTTAAATAATTATGAATTCGTTAGCTATATAAAAAGCGATGTAGTCAATAAAGTCAAAAATCAAAATTAAAAAGTAAAAAAAGGAGCACTTTTATAATTGCTTCATCCATTAAAAACCGAAAGCAAATCTTTGAGTTTCTTCCTGCCTTAGTGCCTTTGTGGCAAAAGTCAAAAGTCAAAATTAAAAATTCAAAAGTCGGGAGCTGATATGATTTTTACATCCTTTTACAACCGAAATGTAAACTATATGCTTCTTTCTACCTTTGTGGCTTAACTCTGTGAACCTCCGTGAAACCTCTGTGTACATTGTGGTTAAAAACCTATGTGGCCAGCCTCATCAAATCCCCAAAAGAAGTCCCTCCCAAATTATTAACTTTGCCCCCATGGAACAATTGCTATCACAAATACAACAATACAAACAGGAGATGCTCGCCACCAAGGCAACCAACAAAGACGAGCTCGAAGCATTCCGTATAAAATACCTCGGCACTAAGGGATTGGTTAAAACAATCATGGGGGAAATGAAAAACGTGGCCCCGGAAAAAAAGAAAGAAGCCGGGCAATTGCTCAACGAATTCAAAATATTTGCAGAAGAATTGTATGCAGGGATGTCGGCAGCAATAGATAATACGACAACGGTTCAGGTACAAACCATCGACAGTAGTTTACCCGGTGATCCGTTACCGTTAGGTGGCAGGCATCCGATCAGTATGGTTCACAATAAAATAATTTCTATTTTTCAACGCCTGGGATTTTCGGTTGCAGAAGGTCCGGAGATTGAAGACGACTGGCATAATTTCACGGCATTAAACCTGCCCGAAAACCACCCCGCCAGGGATATGCAGGATACTTTTTACATTTCCCAGAATCCCGACTGGCTCCTGCGCACACATACCAGCAGCGTACAGATACGTGAAATGGAAAAAGGCGTTTTGCCATTAAGGATCATTTGCCCGGGAAGGGTTTACCGAAATGAAACCATCAGTGCACGGGCGCATTGTTTTTTTCACCAGGTAGAAGGATTGTACATCGCAGAAAATGTTTCCTTCGCCGATCTCAAACAAACATTGTATTTCTTCGTACAGGAAATGTTTGGCGATAAAGTGAAGATCAGGTTCAGGCCATCTTACTTTCCATTTACAGAACCAAGTGCGGAAATGGATATCAGTTGTCTCATCTGTGGCGGTGAAGGATGCAGCGTGTGCAAACGCACTGGTTGGGTTGAAATACTTGGTTGCGGAATGGTGCATCCTAATGTTCTTGAAAACTGTAACATCGATTCAAAAAAATATACAGGATTTGCATTTGGAATGGGCATCGAAAGAATTACGATGTTGTTGTACCAGGTAAAAGATCTTCGCCTGTTCAGCGAAAACGATCTTCGCTTCCTGAAACAATTCACTTCAGCCATTTAATAGTATATAACAGTATCATACTAAGCAACAGGAGCTCATCACTCCTGTTTTCTTTTGGCACCATAATTGAAAAACGGGAATAAAAAATTTCGATGATACGAACATTCATCAGCATTATTATTGTTGGTACATTACTGTTGCTTACACCTGCATGATCTTCTTCTAAAAAATCTTCAGGATCTTCCAAAACCATCAATGGTAACTGGCAGTTAAGAGCCATTGTTTCCGAAGGCGTAACAGGTAAAATAAATACAACACTTTTTGATGAAGCCGGTTTCAATTGTTTTATCGGCAGTACCTGGCATTTTACCACACACAATAATACCGGTTACTACAGCATTAGTAAAAATGGCAATGAATGTGATGCTGCTAAAAGAGCCATTAGCTGGAACGTGGATGAACAGGCCGATCAACCCAAACAATTCTATTTTAAAAAGCAGGGCGCAGCAGATGAATACAGGTTCAGTATCATTAAACTGGTAAGCGATTCTATGCAACTGCAATCCGCTGTTATTATAGATGGAAAAACAGCAAGCCTGCTGTATAAATTCATTCGCATCTGATGAATTAAATAGAGGAAAGTCGGCTCCAGTAATTATTTTTGTGTATGATTAAAAATATCTGTGTAGCCGGGGCAGGCACTATGGGAAGCGGGATTGCTTTAGCTGCTGCTCAATATGATTACATCGTAACATTGTTTGATACCAATGAATCTGTTGTACATAACGCTCAGAAAAGCATTCTTAAGAATCTCGATGCGCTTATTGAAAAAAATAAAATTACCCCGGAACAGCAATCGGCAATTATTTCCAATCTTACATTTACAACAAACATAGCTAACTGTACAGCAGATCTTGTAATTGAAGCCATCATTGAAAAAGAAGAAGCGAAAATAAATTTGTTTACGCAACTGGCTACGATCAACAATTCAAACTGCATTTTTGCAAGCAATACTTCTTCGTTATCTATTACCGCACTTCAGCAAAAAATACCCGATCCTGAAAGAGTAGCAGGCATGCATTTTTTTAATCCTGCCCAGATCATGAAACTCGTAGAAGTGGTGAAAGGTGAATTTACTGCAGATGTGGTTGTTCAACAACTTATGGATGTTTGTAAAAAACTTTCTAAAGTACCGGTGCTGTGTATTGATGCGCCTGGATTTATAGTAAACCGTGTAGCCCGTCATTATTACCTGGAAGCAATGAAACTGGTAGAAGATAATATTGCAGGCATTGAATCTATAGATGCCATTATGGAAGCGTCCGGTTTTAAAATGGGACCATTTAAACTGATGGACCTTATCGGTATGGATATTAACCTTGCTGTGTCGCAATCTTTGTATGATGCATTCGATCATGCATTGCGTTTTACACCTTCAGCAATCCAGGTAAATAAAGTAAAAGCCGGCGAACTCGGGAAAAAAACCGGGAAAGGTTTTTACCAGTATTCATAATTTTAATTGTCTTCACATCATTACTTTTTTGAAATAATTTTTCAAGATGATCTTAGTAACGGGCGGTTCGGGTTTGGTTGGCAGGGAACTGATAACTCAGTTATTGGCCAAAGGAAAAACGGTACGGGCTATTTATAACAAAACAGCAATAGAGGGCATCACTCATACCAACCTGCATTTGTTTCAATGCGATATCCTGGATGTTATCCGCCTGGAAGAAGCCATGGAAAATGTGCAGGAATTGTATCATTCAGCAGGACATATTTCTTACTTTCCAAAAGACGCACATCGCCTGTACAAAATAAATGTTGAAGGCACGGCTAATATTGTGAATGCAGCACTGAATGCCGGTGTAAAAAAAATAGTGCATGTAAGTTCTATCGCTGCATTGGGTAAACCAGCCAATGAAAATGAGTTGATAGATGAAACCATGGACTGGAATATATCAGGGCATAAAACCAATTATGGTAAAAGTAAATACCTGGGCGAACTGGAAATATGGAGAGGTATTGCCGAAGGATTGAATGCCGTGATTGTTAATCCTTCATTGATACTCGGTCCGGGAAACTGGTCGGAAGGATCTACCGCTGTATTCAAATCGGTTTATGATGAATCACCCTGGTTTACCGATGGCATGAATGGTTTTGTAGATGTACGGGATGTTGCCAAAGCCATGATACAATTAATGGAATCAGAAATCACCGCACAACGGTTTATCGTAAGCGCAGAAAATGAAACATTCAGTAATGTATTTCATTTAATTGCAAAAGCATTCAATAAAAAAATTCCCAATCGAAAAGTAACTCCTTTACTTGCAGCGATTGTATGGCGCATTGAAGCCATTAAAAGTAAGCTCACGGGAATTAAACCACTTATCACCAGGGAAACAGCAGCAAGCGCTATGGCAATTTCAAAATACGATAACAACAAACTAAAAAAATATCTGCCATCATTCAGTTATTACCCGCTTGAAGAAACCATCGCATTTACCTGCGCCGCTTTGCAACAAAAACTTAACAACCGATAGTGTATTTTCGCCGCATCAATCATTAAAGAATTACATATGCGAATAGTATTGTTTATTGCGTCATTGTTTTTTGTTTCTGTAACAGTTAATGCTCAACAAGGAACATTTATGATAACCGGTAAGGTGCTGAATGCAGATACCAAACAACCAATGGTAAGCGCATCTGTATTTGCAGAGAATACAACAATTGGTACGGCTACAGATGCAGAAGGAAATTTTAAACTGGCGCTTCCCAACGGTGGTTATGAACTGGTGGTTACTTTTACCGGCTTCACTACTGAAACAAAACGTATTAATACTTCCGATGCAACCAATACGATGCTCTTGTTTGAATTGAAGCAAAAAGAAAAGGAATTACAGGCGGTGGCTATCGTTGCTTCCAATGAAGTTAAAAACGGGCTGGAGATATACGGACAATTTTTTACTGACCAGTTCATTGGTAAAACAACCAATAGTAAAAGTTGCAGCATCAAAAACAAAGAAGTACTGAAATTCTATTTTTCAAAAAAGAGAAACAGGTTAAAAGTGATGGCTGCCGAACCACTGATCATCGAAAACAATGCACTTGGTTACACCATTAAATATGCATTGGATTCCTTTACACATGAATATGCATCGCAGGTAAGTTTATATACAGGCAACCCGTTGTTTGAAGAAATGACTGCTGCCGATGCTGCGCAGGAAGCAACATGGAAAAAAGCAAGACAGGAGGCATACAAAGGTTCTATCCTTCACTTCATGAGAAGTGTGTACAATAAACAATTGAAGGAAGAAGGATTTGAAGTTCAATACCTGGCGGATATGGGCGGCCGTGATACGGCACTTAAGCTTAAAAATTTTTACACGGCATTAAACTATCAGAAAAATGATAGCCTGCAAACGGTAGAGATCAAACCAAACCAGAACAGGCTCGGTGTGATTTACAGTAAAGAAAAACCTGCCGCAGCATACCTGGCGGAAAACGAACTGGAGCCGGTTGATTTCGAATTTTCTATTCTCGGATTTCTTGCAGGGCATTCAATCACCATCGAACAAAACGGATATTTCTTCGAACAAAATGATCTTTCCATCAGCGAATACTGGACGTGGGAACGCATGGCCGACCAGGTTCCGTATGATTATGCTCCTTAAGAAGTAAGAAGTAAGAAGTAAAAAGTCAAAAGTAAAAATAGGAGCGCTTTTATAATCGTTACATTCATAAAGCCCGAAAAGTAAACTTTGTGTTTCTTCCTGCCTTTGTGGCTATCCTCTGTGCACCTCAGTGTTTACCTCCTTTCCCTCTGTGGTTAAAAAGTAAAAAGTCAACAGTAAAAATAGGAGCGCTTTTATAATCGTTGCATTCATAAAGCCCGAAAAGTAAACTTTGTGTTCGTTCCTGTCTTCGTGTCTTTGTAGCTATCCTCTGTGCACCTCTGTGTTTACCTCCTTTCCCTCTGTGGTTAAAAACTAAAAACTAAAATGTAAAAATAGAAAAGCCTTTCTTTCTTTGTGGCCAACGACCGTGGTTAAAAAAAATCTTTCAAAACCTGTTTTTATTTTTTCATCACTTTCTCCCAGATTTCCGGAATACGTTTAACCCACACCAGTTCCTTCTGTTTATCTCTGGCATCCTGTACCGGTGATCCGAAATAAGCTCTATTGCCTTTCAGATCTCCGCCAACTCCGCTTTGAGCAAGTATAGTTGCATTGGCACCAATGGTTAAAGTTTTACTCACACCCACCTGTCCCCACAACGTTACACCATCTTCAAGATTAACAACACCTGCAATACCAACCTGAGCTGCTATCAGGCAATTTTTTCCGATCACGGTATCATGGCCGATATGAATCATGTTATCCATTCTTGTTCCTTTGCCGATGATCGTATCATGACTAACCCCGCGATCAATGGTGCAACCTGAACCAATCTCCACATCATCTTCAATAACTACTCTTCCGCAATCAGGCATTTTTTTATACCACACTTCCCGGTCTTTTTTTGTGTTGTAATAAAATGCACTGCCCCCAATTACTGTTCCTGGTTGTATCACCACGTTGTTGCCGATGATGCAATGATCCATAATGGTAACATTGGGATAAATGATGGTATTGCTGCCGATGCGCACATGATTACCGATAAATACATTCGGGTAAATAAAACTACCTTCCCCAACTATTGCTGTGCTGCTGATCATTGCAGATGAAGGCTCAAACGGCCTGAAATGTTGCACGATTTTACAATAAGCATCAAAAGGATTGTCAACAACCAGCAATGCTTTTCCTTCCGGAACACTGGTTTCTTTGTTGATGATTATGAATGATGCGGCGCTGTTGATGCACTTATCATAATATTTCGGATGATCAACAAATACAAGATCGCCCGGTTCTACTTTATGTATTTCATTGATACCGGTTGCCTGCGCATTTGTATTTCCAATAAGTCGTGCGCCAATAAATTCTGCTATCCAGCTAACAGCTACAGGAGATGAAAATTGCATGTAAATGAATTTGTGCAAATGTACTATTGTTTGCATTTTGCTGTTACGGGTGAGTGTTTTTCTCCGGGAAAAGGATTTTGAGAAAAATATTTTTGAATTTTTTTTATACCTGATCTTATGCAAATCGCGGCTGATAATATTGCTGGTACAGAAATGAACGGAGAAATATTTTTTTGCTTTTTAAAAAATGCAATCGTTTGAAGTATCAGTAAAATCAATCGTTTCAGCGATTCTTGTTTTTAATCATCGGGTTTAATTCAATGAAATTTGTTTTAATTAATCTTGTACATGATGCATACATTGTTGTTCCTTTTCCACAGCACACTTCAAAATGTTAATAAAAAAGTTTGAAATATTTTTTTAGTTAGCAAAAATTATTTTTAATATTGTGTATGGGATTTTATCCCGGTACTTACTAACCCACCTATATAACAAAGCCTGACTCCAAAAATGTCGGGCTTTTTTATTTGATGACAATGTGAATGAATGGCCCGTTCAAAAAAATCGGTAAGCGCATCTTCTTACACAAACAACCGATAATTAATTTACTTTGCACTAAATAATGATTGTATGTTAAAGTCAATGACAGGTTTTGGAAGAGCAGAACAAACAGTAGCTGATAAAACTTTCCTCGTAGAAATAAAAGCACTCAACGGAAAACAATTTGAGTTGCAACTCAAACTTCCGCCACTGCTTCGGCCTTATGAATTTGAGATCCGCAATACATTGCAGGAATACCTGGTGAGGGGAACCATTGATTGTTATGTGATCATCAAACAAAACGGAACAACCAAACCAGTAACCATCAACACCGACTTAATCAAGGCTTATTACAACCAGATACAACAGGTTGCAGAAGAACTGCACATCGATACCAACTCGGTATTAAGTTCTTTACTTCGTTTGCCTGAAATTGTAAGTCCGACAATGGAAGTACTGGACGAAAATGATTTTAAAAATTTCAATGCAGTTTTAATTCAAGCACTGGAACAGTTGAATAAACACAGGAATGAAGAAGGCGTGTCGCTCGAAAAAGATCTGATCAAACGCATTGCAATGATCAAAGAACAGGAAGAAGCCATCCTGCAACTCGAACCCAATCGTAAAATAAGGATACAACAGGAGATACATACTTTGCTGAAAGAACATGTGGGCAAAGAAAATATCGACAATAACCGCATGGAACAGGAACTGATCTATTATATGGAAAAGATCGATATCCATGAAGAACAAATCAGGCTCAGGCAACACTGTGAATATTTTGCTGATGTGATTAACGGCCCCGAAGTAGGCAAAGGGAAAAAACTTTCTTTCATTCTACAGGAGATCGGAAGAGAAATAAATACCACCGGTAGCAAAGCCTATGATGCACAAATACAGAAATGCGTGGTAAAAATGAAAGATGAACTGGAGAAAGCAAAAGAACAGGTATTAAATGTTTTGTAATCAACCAACGTAATTGCACAATTATTTCATGATGACTTACGGTTCTAATAAAATTCTGCGACTGTTAATTTACGTGTTGCTGTGTTCGGCGGGTATGAGTGCCTGTAAGCAGATAGATGTGTATGAAAAAACGACAACGATCCCGCAGTATAAATGGGACAGGAGCTTTCCGGCAACCGGTACTTTCACCATATCCGACACCAACACCGCCTATAATATATATATAGTAATGCGGCACACAGATTCGTATAACTATAATAATATATGGCTTAACGTGGGTTTACAATCGCCGGGAGATACCATGTATTTCCAGAAAGTTGAGATGCAGTTGGCAGATGATCAGCATGGATGGGAAGGAACAGGGATGAATGATATCTGGGAAGTAAGAAAACTGGTAAACGGCCAGGCAAAAAGATTTATCCGGAATGGTGAATATCATTTCAGCATTAGCCAGATCATGCGTGACAATCCGCTGCCTGGAATTATGAACGTAGGTTTAAGAGTGGAAGCAGCTCATACAACTAATAATTTTAACAGCCGGTAACGCATAATATGTAACCGTATGCGTTATAAAAACCTATCTTTATTTCATTGCTGATTACCGAATTTATTTAGGTTACTATATCTTTACAGGGTTTTTAACCAACACACATAAAATAATAACAAGTGAATCGTTCAATTCTTTTAATGATGGCGCTGGTGGTGTTTTCTTTCTCATCCAAAGCCCAGGAAAGATTAGATTATGTTCAACAGGGAGAGTTTGGAATTACTGCAGGCATGGCTCATTATTTTGGCGACCTTAATACAAGAGCAGCACTGAACAGGCCTAAACCTGCCGTTGGCGCATTTTTCAGGAAACAATTCGGTAATTATATCGGCCTTAGGGTTTCGGCTCACTATGCACAGGTAGGTTACAGTGATACTTATAGCAAGAACGAATACCAGAAAGTAAGGAACCTCAGTTTCAACTCCAGCATTTTTGAACTTGCTTTACAAGGCAACTTCAACTTCTTTAAATATATACCCGGAGATCCGGTACACAATTTTACACCGTATGTTACTTTAGGTGTAGGCGTGTTCACCTATGATCCTTATACCTATCTTGATGGCAGCAAGGTTTTCTTACGCCCGCTAGGTACCGAAGGTCAGTTAGCCGGATTCGGAAAAGAATACAGCACCATGGCTATTTGCATTCCTTTTGGCGTAGGTATTAAATACAGCCTGAGTGAAAAAGTAAATCTATCTGTAGAAATCGCCAATCGCTTTACAACTACCGATTACCTGGATGATGTTAGCGGAACCTATGCACCCAGGTCGGCATTTCCGAACGGACCGAACGGAGAACTCTCGGTAGCATACAGGTTGCAGGACAGATCAAGTGAAACAAGGCCCGATGATATGCTGAGTTCACATCCCGGGGCACAAAGAGGATGGAGCAAACAAAAAGACCAGTACATCATTGCCGAAATTGGTATCTCTTTCAACTTCGGTTCTTACAGGTGTCCTTCCATGTAATGCATACAAAATAAAAATACTTCGGCAAAAGCTTTCGGTAACGGGAGCTTTTGTTGTTTTAGGAATTGAAATGATATATACAAATGCCTGAATTAACCGCAAACGGATGAAGGTATTCTGTCAAATTTCATTACTTTTGCTGCCCGAATTCAGGCCCTGCCTGCATTTCATTTTCATCCATGTTTACTAAAGAATCAATAGATACAGAACGGTTGCCGAAGCATATTGCGATCATTATGGATGGCAATGGCAGGTGGGCTAAAGAAAAAGGGGAAGACCGTTTGTTCGGGCATTTGCATGGCGTGGAAAGTGTTCGGGATATTGTAGAAGGCGCTGCAGAACTTGGAGTAGAATACCTCACTTTGTATGCATTTAGTACAGAAAACTGGGACAGGCCCGAAGATGAAGTGGCCGGGCTGATGGAATTGCTGGTAGATACCATTAAGAAAGAAGTACCTACCCTAAATAAAAACAATATTAAACTTCATGTGATCGGTGATACCAGTATGTTGCCGGCTTTTGCACAGGAAGAATTACAGGAAGCCATACAGGAAACAGCACATAATAACGGGCTGAACCTTATTATGGCACTTTCTTACAGTAGTAGATGGGAGATCATCAATGCTGTAAAACAAATTGCATCTGATGTAAAAAATGGAAAGCTTGAAGCAGATGCCATAACCCATGAAACCATTCAGCAATACCTGGCAACAAAGAATTTCCCCGATCCCGAATTGATGATCAGAACAAGTGGTGAATTCCGGATCAGCAATTTCCTGCTATACCAGCTTGCCTATACAGAACTGTATTTTACCAATACACGCTGGCCGGATTTCAGGAAAGAAAACCTGTATGAAGCCATACATGATTTTCAACAAAGAGAACGTAGGTTTGGTAAAACCGGGGAACAGGTGAAGAAAGAAAAAACTACACATCCATAAGGATGGTACGCACAACATATTTTTAAAACAACTGATTGAAAATGCGGCTGGTGAATCAATATTTACACCGGTTCATTTAACAAATAGTTTTCATTAATGGGCTTAATTTGCCGCACTTAAAAAACCAATTGATGCAGAGGATCTACCAAAGCTTTTTTCTTATTGTTATTTTCTTTCTGGCAGGCGAAAAACTACAGGCACAGGTTGATCCGGCAACAAACAGCAACGATACTACCCCTGTTTCAGTAAACCCTGCGTTACTGGAAATATTAAATGCAAAATTTCCCAAAACATATACAATAGCAGGCATCACGGTAAGCGGATCAAGAACTTATGATGCCAACCTGATTATCTCCATCACCGGAATGGCCGTAGGGGATAAAGTGCAACTACCCGGATCCGACGTTTTTGCAAAAGCTATTTTAAAACTCTGGAAACAAAATCTCATCTCCGACGTACAAATAAACCTGGTAAATGTGCAGGGTAATAACCTGTATATAGAAATACAACTTACTGAAAGGCCACGCTTATTGAATTTTACATTTACCGGGGTGAAGAAAAGTCAACGCGATGACCTGGCCAAAAAAGTAGAACTTACTAAAGACAGGGTGCTTACAGAAAACATGAAGCTGAGTGCAGTAGAAGCTATCCGGAAATATTATTACGAAAAAGGTTACCGCAATGTGCAGATTGAAATGAAAGAAGATGTAGTAGCAGGAGCCAATAATGCAGTGGTGCTGAACTTCAATATTGATAAAGGAAATAAAGTAAGGGTAAATAATATCAACTTCACCGGAAACGAAAGCATAGCAGACCAGAAGTTGAAAAAACAAATGAAGGGTACAAAGGAAATGACAAGGATCACGTTGTTCCCCGAAAAAGTAACCAGCCCTTATGGCGATACTTCGAAGCCGCTTACATTTAAGCAGTACCTTAATTCAATGGCCATTCTTTCTCCAACAAGAACAGGCGCATATATTGAACCCTATTTCAGGCCAAAGTTTTTTGCAGGTTCAAAATTCAATGAAACAAAATACCAGGAAGACAAAGAGAAAGTATTGAATTATTACAATGCACAGGGATTCAGGGATGCGCAAATTGTAGCGGATACAGTGTTCTTCGGAAGAGATGAAAATGGTTTTTCAAAAGACAGTGCAAAAGGTCATTTGAATATTGATATTAAAATCAGTGAAGGACACAAATATTATTTCGGTAACATTAGCTGGAAGGGGAATACCAAATATCCCGATTCACTGCTTACAATTTTCCTGGGCATACACAAAGGTGATATTTATAATCTTGATTTGCTGAACAAACGACTGGGTAAGCAACTTACTGCAGATGGTGGTGATATCAGCAGTTTATACCAGGATGATGGTTATCTTTTCTTCCGCATCGAACCGGTTGAAACGGCAGTATATGATGATACGATCGATTACGAGATCAGGATCGTGGAAGGGCCACAGGCAACTTACGGTAAAATAACGGTAACGGGTAACGATAAAACAAACGATTACGTAATCCTCAGGGAATTGCGTACCGTACCGGGAGATAAATTCAGTCGTGCAGACATCATTCGTACACAACGTGAACTTTCTCAACTGGGTTATTTTAACCCCGAGAAAATAAGCCCGAACATTGTACCCAATTCCGATAACGGAACCGTTGATATCAACTGGCAGGTAGAAGAAAAATCTTCTGATCAGCTCGAATTATCGGCAGGTTTTGGTGGGGGTATTGGATTAACCGGAACACTCGGTGTATCCTTTAATAATTTCTCTCTGAAAAACATTACCCGTAAATCTTCGTGGAGCCCGTTACCTTCAGGCGGCGGACAAAAACTGAGCTTAAGGGTACAATCTAACGGTAAGGCATACCGGTCGTACAACTTCTCCTTTACCGAACCATGGCTTGGAGGTAAAAAACGAAATTCATTTTCCATCAGCTACTTCAATACCAAATACGCCAATACATACGATAGTTATGGAAGCTATTGCAAATCATGCGGGGATACTTCTTATGTAAAAACAGTGGGCATCGGTATTGCATTGGGTAAACAATTGAAATGGCCGGATGATTATTTCAGTCTGGTATATTCATTGAACTTTCAGCAATATGACCTGAAGAATTATGACAGGATCTTTGAAAACCTGCGTAATGGTATTTCCAATAACATTAGTTTAAAAATTACGCTGGCAAGAAATTCTGCCGGACCTAATCCTATTTTCCCAAGCCAGGGATCTAACTTCTTACTAAGTGGCCAGTTTACGCTTCCTTATTCTACATTAGGAATAACTTCAGGTACAGCAACAGAATATAAATTACCTGAGTTCCACAAGTGGCGTTTTAATGGTGAATGGTATGTGCCCATCGGGTCGCCAAAAGGAGAAGAAAGGAACAGGCAGTTTGTTATAAAAGTTGCTGCCAAAATGGGATTCATCGGAAAGTACAACAGCAAGCTGGAAGTATCGCCGTTTGAACGTTTCCAATTGGGAGATGCAGGCTTGAGCAATACAACCGCATTGTTGGGATATGATATCATTTCACACAGAGGTTACCCGGTATATTATAACTCTGATCCCAAAATAAACCCGGATAACGTAACGGTTTCACAATACTTCACCATTTTTAACAAATACACGGTTGAGCTTCGGTATCCGTTCAGCACAAGTCCTACGAGTACGATTTACGGACTTGCATTTTTTGAGGCTGCCAACGGATGGTATAATTTTAAAGATTATAATCCTTTCAAATTGCGCAGGTCTGCCGGATTGGGCGCCCGTTTCTTCCTTCCGATGTTTGGTTTACTTGGGTTTGATTATGGAATTGGATTCGACCGGTACAATCAGAACAGCGGTTTAAAAGGTGCAGCTAAATTTACATTCATGCTGGGCCAGGAAGCCGAGTAATCCTTATTTAGTAATTTGCGCTATTATCTAAAAATAATTCAAATGAAAAAGTTATTATCCATTGCCTTTTTTGCGCTTTGTGCCATTACAACCAATGCACAGCGATATGCGGTTATAGATTCTAAATACATCCTGGAAAAAATTCCAGAATACAAAGACGCACAAAAAAAACTGGATCAGTTCAGTGAATTGTGGCAACAGGAAATAGACCAGAAGCAGGCTGCCGTAGATAAAATGGTGAAAGATTATGATGCAGAACAGGTTATGCTTCCTGATAATTTAAAGAAGAAAAGAGAAGACGAAATCTATAATAAAGAAAAGGAATTGCGTGACCTGCAAAAAAAACGTTATGGATTCGAAGGTGATCTTTTTAAGAAAAGGCAAGAGCTCATAAAACCCATACAAGACAAGGTGTACAATGCAGTACAGAAGCTGGCCGTAGAAAAACAATATGATTTTATACTTGATAAAAGTGAAGGAATTACCGTTATCTTTGCCGACCCCAAATTAGACCAGAGTGAAGCAGTGCTGAGGAATATGGGTGTTAAATAATGCATAACCGTGTTGCAGGATGCAGCGAAAATTTGTAAACAAACTACTATACAAATACACTTAAACAGAAAATTTTAAAAAAGAAATGAAAAAAATTATCGTAGCAGTTGCCCTCGGATTAGGCGTATTTAGTGCATCTGCACAAACTAAAATAGGTTATGTTAGTACAGATGAACTGGTTTCTTTAATGCCGGAATACGTAAAAGCAAATGCAGAACTAAAAGAATACCAGGCATCACTTTCTCAGCAATATGAAGACATGAGCAAAGAACTGGAACAAAAGCTCAGCGATTTCAACAGGGATTCTTCAAAGTACACTCCAAGCATGAAAGATATCAAAAGAAATGAATTGGCTGCATTGTATCAACGCTTAGGCGGTTGGGACAGAACTGCACAGGAAATGTACCAGCAGGAAGCACAGAAAAAAATCCAGCCGATCAACGCAAAAGCAATGGAAGCAATTGATGCGGTTGCAAAAGAAAATGGCTATGCTTATGTATTTGATATGAGCACATTGCTTGTGTATCCCCAGGGTGATAACCTGTTGAACCTAGTGAAAAAGAAATTGAACATTAAAGACGCACCGGCAACTACAGATAAAAAGCCAACTGCTGCTCCTAAAAATTAATTGCCAGCACATATTTTTTAAAGCCATTCGCCAAAGCACGAATGGCTTTATTATTTTTGGTAAATGAAGTATCAACCAATAGGCGTTTTCGACAGCGGTTACGGCGGCCTCACTGTGCTAAAGGAGATCATTGCCGATATGCCGCAATACGATTACCTCTACCTGGGCGATAATGCAAGAGCGCCATACGGAACCCGTAGTTTTGAAACAGTGTATGAATACACACTGCAATGTGTGAAATGGTTTTTCGAACAGGATTGCTCATTAGTAATACTTGCCTGCAATACAGCGTCGGCAAAAGCACTTCGTACCATTCAGCAAAACGACCTTCAACATATTGATCCTTCTAAAAGAGTGCTGGGTGTAATCAGGCCTACATCGGAAATAATCGGCCAATACACAAAGTCGGGGCATGTAGGAATTATGGGAACTGCAGGAACGGTACAATCTGATTCCTATCGTATAGAGATAGAAAAATTTTTTCCTTCTGTAACGGTGAGCCAGGAAGCCTGCCCAATCTGGGTTCCGCTGGTAGAAAACAATGAATACGCTTCACCTGGCGCCGATTATTTTGTAAAAAAACATATAGATCAGTTGCTTCAGAAAGACAGCGATATTGATACCATCCTGCTCGCCTGCACACATTATCCTTTATTGCTCGATAAGATATTACAGTATGTGCCGGGGAATGTATCGGTGATTACGCAGGGTAAAATAGTGGCGGCCAGCCTCCTGGATTACCTGCATCGCCATCCCGAATTAGAAGCGAGGTGCAGCAAAAACGCAAAAAGAGAATTTTATACAACCGGTGAAACGGCAGATTTTAATAACCACGCCAGTATTTTTTTTGGAAAGGAAATACATTCCCAAAAACTGATGTTGTAGGTAAAATCCCCGGAACAGGCTGCTTTTTGCTTATAAAGGCACCGGAATTTCGACAAATTCCTTCTGTATCATTTCATATTCTACTATGAAAGCCCTACCTTTGCCGTCCTTTCACAAGCAGCGGGATGGTGCCTGCTGACCGAAACGAACAGTAACAATATTTGTAAAAGGAAAAATTTCAAAAAATGCCAGGTAAAAAAAGAACCTATCAACCCCATACCCGCCGCAGAAAATCTGTACATGGATTTCGTCAGCGCATGCAGGATGCAAATGGACGTAAAGTATTGGCAAGCCGCAGGGCGAAAGGTCGTCATAAACTTACTGTATCTGACGAGCACGGTTCAAAAAAATAGAATCATTCTCCGCTCATTGCAACAGCAATGATGGAAATAGTATATTAGCCCCTGTTAGCCAGGGGCTTTTTTAATGTAATATGCCAACGCAGGAAACACGATATTTTTTCGGGAAACATGAAAAACTAAAAAGCCGAAAGGCCATAGAAAGCCTGTTCAGCAAAGGGCAGCGGTTTTCTGATTTTCCGTTTAAGATCGTATGGCTCCCGGAAAATAAAGATGCAGTTTTGCAGGCAGGCATTGGCGTTAGTAGCAGGCATTTCAAGAAAGCTACAGACCGCAACAGGATAAAGCGATTGATACGGGAAGCCTACCGTCTTCAAAAAAAGATACTCGAAGATTACCTCCTGGAAAAAAACCAGCGCTTATCTGTTTTTATTTTATACGTAGGCAATGAAATTCCTGATTATGATTTCATTTATAAAAAAACCGGCACGGTAATAAAAAGGCTTATACATTTTTATGATGAAAACACTCAAAAGCCTGCTTAGCTTTCCTTTTATCGCATTGATAAAGTTATATCAATGGATATTATCTCCCCTGCTCGGACCCAAATGCCGTTTTACGCCCACCTGTTCGCAGTATGCACTCGAAGCATTTAAAAAATACGGTCCTATAAAAGGCTTTTGGTTATCGTTGAAAAGAATCAGTAAATGCCATCCATGGGGAAGTCATGGACATGATCCCGTACCGTGAATTTTTATTACACCTTTTTACAGCAGTAATAAATTCACGGGCGTCAATCCATTTATACACTCCGCTGGTAAAAATTAAAACGCTACATTAAAAAGTGTATATCTCCATTACCCGTACAAAAAAAGCCACAGTTTTCACCATGGCTTTCTAACAATCTTAAATCACATGTTATTTTGTTGCTGCCTCAAATCTTTCGGCAATCTTATTCCAGTTTACAACATTCCAGAAAGCATGTAAATAATCTGCACGTTTGTTCTGGTATTTTAAATAATAAGCATGTTCCCATACATCAGCTCCAAGAATGGGCGTACCTTTTACATCAGCAATCTCCATTAAAGGATTATCCTGGTTAGGCGTTGAGCTTACTTCCAGCTTACCATCTTTTACAATCAGCCAGGCCCATCCGCTACCAAAACGAGTCATACCGGCATTGTTGAATTTTTCTTTGAATGCATCAAAACTTCCGAACGCAGCAGTAATGGCATCCGCTAATTTTCCTCCTGGTGCTCCGCCTGCATTGGCTGCCAGGCTATCCCAGAAAAATGCATGGTTCCAGTGTCCGCCACCATTATTGCGTACTGCAGGACTAATACTGCCTGCATGTTTTACCAGTTCTT
This sequence comes from Bacteroidota bacterium, assembly GCA_018268085.1. GTDB lineage: Bacteria > Bacteroidota > Bacteroidia > Chitinophagales > Chitinophagaceae > Ferruginibacter. The sequence continues at coordinate 101,002 of JAFDXE010000009.1, read as the reverse complement.
CAAGCGATTTGTTTTCGTTATCTGTACCGGCAATTGCTTTATTTAAATTATCTACGTAAGCCTGGTGGTGCTTGTCGTGGTGAATCTGCATGGTTTGTGTATCAATGTGTGGTTCCAGTGCATCGTATGCATAAGGAAGTGGTGCTAATGTAAATGCCATAGTGTATAATTTTTTTCGTGTAAAAATAATTAACTGAACGTTGCAGCAAAATTAAAGCCTATTGTTGTTCCGATAAAGTAAATGATTGTATGGGTCTCGCTTCGGGTAAAATTTTCCTTAATTCGATACATGCTGCATTTCAACCTGCCAACCTTTTCTATCGCTTCGCCCTGAAAAAGTCTTTCATTAGTTTACTGCATTCTGCTTCAAGCACCGCAGGGGTAATAATTGTTTTGGGGTGAAATGGATTGTTAGCGCCTGTAGATTTCCGGTAGCCGTTTTTCTCGTCATAAGCGCCAAATACAATGCGACCGATCTTGCTCCAGTATAAAGCACCGCAGCACATAAGGCAGGGTTCAACCGTTACATATAAAGTAGCATCAGGTAAATATTTACTTCCTAAGAAATTAAACGCAGCAGTTAATGCCAGGATTTCTGCATGTGCTGTACTGTCGGTAAGTAATTCCACCTGGTTATGTGCTTTTGCAATTACCTGTTCGTTCATAACCACAATTGCACCAACAGGAACCTCATCTTTATCGAATGCAAGTTGTGCTTCCTTTAATGCCATACGCATATATCGTTCATCACTCATAAACCTTTGCTAACTTTAGAACAAATGTACATCAATGTTTGATCCCGATAAATTAACGGCAGTACGTAATTACTATAGCAGCGGCAAAACAAAAACCTATGCATTCAGGAAAGAGCAATTGCTGAAATTAAAAGATGCATTGATTGCTCACGAACAGCAGGTGTACGATGCATTGCATACCGATCTTAAAAAAACTGCCGAGGAAAGTTGGATTACAGAAATCGGGTTTGTATTGAGTGAATTAAAATATACGCTTAAAAACCTGCACCGCTGGATGCACCCCGAGTCGCAGCCTACAAACCTGCTGAATCTCCCTTCAAAAAGTTTTATTGTTTCTGAACCTTGCGGCGTTGTGTTAATCATTGCACCGTGGAATTATCCACTGCAGTTATTGTTTACACCGCTGGTTGGCGCCATTGCGGCTGGCAACTGCGTGGTGATCAAGCCTTCAGAATTTGCACCGGCTACCGCTGCAATCATGAAAAAAATAATTGAGCAGATTTTTGAACCTCAGTATGTTTTATTTGTTGAAGGTGATGGCGCTTCTGTTATCCCGGCAATGATGAACAATTTTGTTTTCGATCATGTTTTTTATACCGGCAGTACCGCGGTAGGTAAGTTGCTGTACCAGGCTGCGGCTCACAATCTCGTTCCTGTTACGCTGGAATTGGGTGGAAAAAGTCCCTGTATTGTTGAATCAGATGCAGATATAACTGTAGCGGCTAAACGAATAGCCATTGCAAAATTTTCCAACGCCGGCCAGATGTGTGTGGCGCCGGATTATTTACTGGTTCACTCATCAGTAAAAGATAAACTGGCAGAGGCTTTAAAAATTACATTGCAGCAATTTTTCGGGAAGGATGCTGCCGCCTGTGATCATTATGGAAAGATCATTAATGAAAAACAATTTGATCGCATCATACAATACTTCAATGATGGTACAATGATATATGGAGGCAAACACAACCGGGCAAAGCTGTACATAGAACCAACATTGATGGATAATGTTTCAATGAGCAGCTCCATTATGACCGATGAAATATTCGGACCCGTATTGCCAATTATTGGTTTTCAAACGAAGGAAGAAGCCATGTTAATCATTAATAAGAACAAAAACCCACTGGCATTTTATGTGTTTACTTCAAACCGTAACAATGAAAAGTATTGGCTGGATGCCGTTGCATTCGGTGGTGGCTGTGTAAACAATGCAAGCTGGCATTTAACCAACCATCATCTCCCGTTTGGAGGCAGGGGTTTCAGTGGCATCGGGCAATACCATGGTAAATACAGCTTCAACACTTTTTCGCATAAGAAAAGTATTTTGAAAACACCCACCTGGTTTGATCCGGCCATAAAGTATCCGCCCTTTAAAGGGAAGCTGGGGTTGTTTAAGAAGCTGTTTGGATAAAGAAAGAGGAATAAGAAATAAGAAATTAGAAATGAGAAAGTTGGGTATAGGAATACTTTGTGTTCCGTTCTGTCTTTCTGCCTTTGTGGCAATCATGTACCTATTTAGTGTAAAAACTACAAATGACAATCAAACAACAAATATTAAAAACCATTTACCATGTTGCCGGGAAATTGATCAGCAAATCATCATCTGCGCAGCTTAACAAAAATAAAATACAGCCAATAACTTCTTTTTATTTGTTGAAGAGCAGGCTGATCAACGGGCAAATATTTTCATTTGATCAATTGAAAAACAAAAAAGTGTTGATTGTAAATACAGCTTCTGATTGTTTATACACCGCTCAATATGAAACTTTGCAGATCTTGCAGGATAAATATAAAGAGCAACTGGTTGTTATAGGATTTCCTTCAAACGAATTCGGGAAGCAGGAAAAAGCTGACAATCTTTCGATCGAAAACTTCTGTAAGATGAATTACGGTGTTGATTTCCCGTTAATGCAAAAATCAATAGTGAAAAATGCGCAAGACCAGCATGAAGTATATCAGTGGTTAACGGATGCATCAAAAAACGGCTGGAATACCCTGCAACCTGAATGGAATTTTTGTAAATACCTGGTAGATGAAAATGGAATGCTGGTAGGATATTTTGGCTCCTCCACGTCTCCGTTAGACAAGTATTTAATTGCACAGATCGAAGGAGGAAATAATGCTTAACAGTTTTTATTTACAAACTTACAGCGGACATTTTTCATGATAATTAATGATCTCGATCGGCGTGCGTTTGAACTGGTAACCCTTATAATGTATAAGCATTTCCTGCAGCACTGCTTCAATGGCTTCCGGTGCGGTTAAGGTTACCAGTTTATACCTGAATTCTTTTATGCCCGGTAATCCTTTTAAATAATTCGTATAGTGGCGACGCATTTCATTGATGCCAACAACTGGCCCTTTCCACTCTATCGATCTGCGTAAATGTTTGATACAAACGGCAACACGTTCTTCCAGGGTTGGTGGGGGTAATAAAGTTTGCGTGGCAGCATAGTGTTTTATTTCCCGAAATATCCATGGATAGCCGATGGCAGCACGACCAATCATAATTCCATCTACACCAAAACGGTTTTTGTAATCCATTGCTTTTTGCGGACTATCAATATCACCATTTCCAAAAACGGGAATCTGTATGCGTGGATTGTTTTTTACTTTGGCAATCAATGTCCAGTCGGCTTCGCCTTTATACAACTGGCTCCTGGTGCGGCCGTGAATAGTAATGGCTTTAACACCACAGTCCTGCATACGCTCGGCTACTTCTTCAATGTTCTTCGTTTGATCGTCCCAGCCCAATCGTGTTTTTATGGTTACGGGTAAATGTGTACTCTTAACAACGGCAGCGGTTAAGCGCACCATCAGGTCAATATCTTTCAATACACCTGCACCGGCGCCCTTGCTCACCACTTTTTTAACCGGGCATCCGAAATTGATGTCAACGAGATCGGGGTTTACGGTTTCACAGATGCGGGCACTCATCGCCATTGCTTCTTCATCACCACCAAAGATCTGTATGCCAAACGGGCGCTCTTCTTCACTGAAGTCGAGCTTTTGTTTGCTTTTCATGGCGTCCCTGATCAATCCTTCACTGCTGATGAATTCGCTGTACATCAGGTCGGCGCCATTGTCTTTACACACGGCACGAAACGGCGGGTCGCTCACATCTTCCATTGGCGCCAGCAGCAATGGAAATTCGGGTAATTGTATGTTGCCTATTTTGGGCATATCATTATTTGTATATTGCGGCTGCAAATTTACAAATAATATGCGTAGCGTATGGAATACAGGAGTGTAAAAGGATATACCGGTGCCGCACAACTTGGATTTTTATTTGTGTTTCTTGGCGTAGGCTTCATCTGTGCCGGCATGGTTCAGGCTTTAATTGGGTTTAAAATGGTGCCCGCAGGTACTTCATTCGAACAATTGCCCGATGCCATGCTTAAAGCAATGAAAGATCCTAAGTATGTATCGTATGCAAGATTATCGCAGGTATTGGGTACATTTTTCCTGATGTGCATACCGGCGGTGATATGTTCATGGATCGCTTACGGAAGAAATAAGTTCTGGCTTGGCTTCAACCGCTACATAAATCCTTACCAGTTGATGATCGGATTTTTAATCATCTTCACAGCAAACATTATGGCTTCATCACTGGATGAAGTAAGCCGTGCGGCGATCAGTCATTTTCCATCGTTGAACACAACGGCGAAACAACTGGAAGACGTGTACAACGAACAGGTATTGGCGATCAGCAATCTTCAAAGCTGGCCCGAGTTTTTTATGGCACTGGCGATCATGGCTTTTTTTCCTGCACTGTTTGAAGAACTTTTTTTCAGGGGAACCGTGCAACAATTATTTGTACGCTGGTGGAAGCGACCATTAATAGCCATCATTGTTACTTCTTTATTATTTAGTTTGATTCACGGTTCAATTTATCTTTTTATTAGCCGGGCTATTTTAGGGTTTGTATTAGGACTCATGTTTTACACAACAAAAAATATCTGGGTAAATGTAATTGCTCATTTCTTAAACAATGCGCTGGCACTTGTACAGTTATTTTCCATGAGCCGTTCCAAACATGCGGTTGATGTAAATAATATAGATCCGAAACTGGAGTGGTGGTTTGGTATCATCGCCGTATTTGCACTGTTTTTTCTTTTCCGGTTTCTTCAACGTTACTCTGTTCAGAATGTTTACAGGATCAATGCAAAAGAACAATTGCTGATTGCTGAAACAAATGCATATCCTTTCGCACATAAAGAAACAAACGATCTTGGCAATCAACAAACAAACGCTTAAAACAAGAGCACTTACTGCACTGGTTTTTGTACTGGTGATGTTTGCCGGTTTATTCATTAACCAGTACACATTCATTACACTCTTTACGGTGATCATGTTTGGCTGCCTGTATGAATTCAGTAAGATCGTTAAACTCATTCACGGCAATAAATATCTTTTGTATTTACCCATCGCATTTGTGTATATCATTTTGCCGCTGATGCTGATGATCGATCTCGGCGTAAACGGAAGCGTTTACCTGCAACAAATTGCGCCATCCATTCAACCCGGTTATTCTGCATTATTGCCCTGTGCGATTATTTTTTCATTATGGGTAAATGATACGATGGCTTACCTCGTAGGATCAATGATCGGTAAAACGCCCTTCTCCAAAATATCACCAAAAAAAACATGGGAAGGCACATTGGGTGGTGTAGTGCTTTGCATTATTAGTATGGCTTTGTTAGGACACAACAGTGAAAGCGGAAAGATATTAAGTTATACCAACTGGATTGTGATTGCAACACTATGTGCATTTTTCGGAACAATAGGCGATCTGCTGGAAAGTAAAATAAAGAGAATGGCCAACATAAAAGACAGCGGGATGATTATGCCAGGCCACGGCGGTTTCCTCGACCGTTTTGATTCCCTGTTAATTGCTACACCCATAGTTTGGTTGTATATACGTTTTCTCCTGTAAGCGTATCTATACTGTTAGCAATACTGTTTCCATTGGAATGATACAGGCTCAGCACATAAAATATCATTTAATAAACAACAGAATTTCACAGGCAAGAACTACATTTGCGCTTTCAATTCTGTTAGATGACTATACACAGGGAAGGTTATAAATCTATTGCACTGGCAACATTGTTACTCGGTGCCGTTAATATTATTCTATTCTGGTTTTTGGGAACAACCATGTTGTGGTTATGTGCAGCCATTCTCTTCATATCCGTTGTACTGGTGCTGTTCATTGTGTCATTTTTCAGGATACCGGCAAGAAAATTAACCATCAGCGGAAACAGTATCATTGCACCAGCAGATGGAAAAGTAGTGGTGATCGAAGAAACAACCGATGAAGAATATTTCAAAGACAAAAGACTGCAGGTTTCAATATTCATGAGCCCGGCTAACGTTCACGTAAACCGCAACCCTATAACCGGTGAAGTTATTTATAACAAATATCACAAAGGGAAATACCTCGTGGCCTGGCATCCGAAATCATCTACCGAAAATGAAAGACATTCGGTTGTTATAAAGAATGAGAAAACGGAGATACTGGTAAAACAAATTGCAGGTGCGTTGGCAAAACGTATTGTAAATTACCTGGAAGTTGGACAAAAAGTAAATCAAACCGAAGAAATGGGCTTTATCAAATTTGGTAGCCGCGTAGATCTATTATTACCTGTAGGCACAAAAATAAATGTGTTGATGAATGAAAAGGTAAAAGGCGGTGTAACGGTAATTGCAACCGTATAATTTTTTCTCTTAGAATATTTTTTCCAGTTGTTCCAAATGAGTTACGATGTATGTTGGCCGTAATGGATTTTCGGTAACGTTGATGTGATTTACAAATATGCAATCCATCCCGGCATTGATAGCCCCCTGAATATCCGCATCTAAATTGTCGCCAATCATTATACTTTCATGCAGCAGTGCATTGGCTGTATTCAATGCGTAATCAAAAATTTCTTTCTTTGGTTTTAAGCTGTTGCTCGCTTCGGATGTAATTACATGTGTAAAAAAATGATCCATACCACTGTTACGTAATTTTGTCCATTGTGTTTTTTCAAACCCGTTGGTGATCAGGTGAAGCGAGTAGTTTTTGTTTTTCAGGTAAGTAAGTATTTCAATGGCATGAGGAAATACTTCTTTTTTGGTTGGTAATATTTCAAGGAAGCGCTGGCTCAGGTTTTTAGATAAGGGTTCATTGCCCACTTTAAAATCGAGAAGGGTGCGCCACATTCTTTTCCATTTCAATTCGTCGGCACTGATAAATCCTTTCTGGTAACGATCCCACAGAATTTCGTTGTGGTAAATATATTGTTTGTAGAAATCTTCAAACTGCGGGGTAACCGTAACATGCAATTCAAATTCGGTAAACAACTCGGCAAGCGTAGATTTTGCATTACGGTCGAAATCCCATAAAGTATGATCCAGGTCAAAGAAAATATGTTTATACAGCCGCATGTTCACTATGAATTTAAATTGAAGGTTGATTAACTTTACAACCTGCCCAAATATAGGCATTATAATTTTTTAAAACTGTTGCATGAACGTCATCATTACAGGAGCAAGTAAGGGTATCGGGAAAGCCATAGCGCAAACATTTGCTGCTGCCGGCAACCAGCTTTTTTTATGTGCAAGAAATGCTGCTACCCTGGAGGCAACAGCAAAGGAACTAACAGCAGCTTTTCCATCTTCCACCATTCATTGGAAAGCGGCGGATCTGTCGAAGAAAGAAGAAGTGCAGTTATTTGCAGACTGGTGTTTGTCTTTTGGTGATGCCGGTATATTGATCAATAATGCAGGCATATACCTTCCCGGCGACGCCAGCAATGAAGCAGATGGTTTCCTGGAAATGATGATGAATACAAATCTCTACAGCGCTTACCATCTATCCAGGAAAATTATTCCTTCCATGATTCATAAAGGAAGCGGACATATTTTTAATATATGTTCGGTGGCGTCAATGGCAGCATATAATGGTGGCGGCGGATACAGCATCAGCAAATTTGCCCTGCACGGATTTACCAAAAACCTGCGACATGAGTTAAAACCAAAAGGTATAAAAGTAACCGGTGTTTACCCGGGCGCTGTACTCACCGATTCCTGGGGCAATTTTGATAACAGCAACAAACGCATTATGGAAGCAACCGACATTGCAGCGATGGTATTTGCGGCTGCTCATCTGTCTGTACAGGCGGTTGTTGATGAGATCATCATCACACCACAGCTTGGAGAATTATAATTAACAGTTTATTAGAACCTTTCATTTATTCTTACCCGGTTTGAAAACAGCTACCGGCTATTTTTGCCACTACGATTGAATATGCGTTCTTTCCCCGGAAAAATATTTTTGTTATTCCTATGCATTTTGTTGCAGCACTACGCTTATGCACAGCTAAAGTTTTATGCGGATGTATCATCGGCTGCCATTAATACTGATGACTATATAAATTACCGCATCATTTTTAAAAATGCCGGAACCATTCAGCGGGTAACGCCTCCTTCTTTCAACGATTTTTATGTGATCAGCGGACCGGAACAGGCAAAGGATGACAGTCGTTCGTTAATGGCATTCATGTATATTTTAAAACCACGAAGGCCCGGCAACTGTACTATCGGCGCCGCGTCGGCTACTGTTGATGGTAAAAATGTAAAGAGCAATGCAATCGTGGTAAAAGTGGAGAATGCCGTTACCATTAACAGCAACCAGCAACCCTTTCCTGATTATGATCTCTTCGATAAACAACCCGTTAGCACCAATAAAAACGATTATATATTAAAAGAAGGAGATGATGTAAAAGAAAAAGTGGGCAATAACATGATCCTGAAACTGGAGGTTAACAAAACTTCCTGTTATGTAGGACAACCGATCATTGCCGCTTATAAATTATACAGCCGGTTGAGAAGTGATACCCGGTTGCCGCAAAATCTTTCTTTCAATGGATTTTCTGTTGTAGATCTTCAGCAACCCGGGTTTGATGATGTACGCAAAGAAAAAATAGGAGACAAGGAATACAATGTGTTTACCATCCGCAAGGCTCAGTTGTATGCATTGCAGGCCGGTATGATCACACTTGATCCTGCTGAGATCGACAATGAAGTTAGATTTGTGAAAGAAGCATTTGCAAAGAAAATACCTGCTTCTTCAGATGTATCTTCCTGGTTTTCGGGATCGCTTTTCCCGGCGGAAGCCATTGTGGTAAAAACGATTTCTTTAAAAAGCTTACCCGTAGCTATCGAGGTAAAACCACTTCCGGATAATAAGCCCTATTCTTTTAATGGTGCTGTTGGCAGTTTTGAAATAAATGCATTTCTGCAACGACCGTTGTTTTCAACGGATGAAGCAGGTAAACTAACGGTTACGATAAGTGGCAGTGGAAACATGCAATTGTTAACCGCTCCTGATGTAGAATGGCCGGCAGGTATAGAATCCTTTGAGCCGAAATTCACGGATATTCTTTCCAAAACCAGCGTACCCATATCCGGAGAGAAAAAATTTGAATATACCTTTGCGGCAACAGATTCCGGGCATTATATTTTACCTGCTATTCACTACAGTTATTTTGATCCGCTGAAGCTGAAGTATGTTGAACTATCCACAGACCCGATACAATTCCAGGTAAGCAAAGGAAAAAAGCAGGCAAACCCGTTGGATACATTGAGTAAACAATACCGGCAACCATCGTTCATCAACCGCATTTTTTATCACCGGGGCTGGATCATATTTGTAATTGCCCTGTTAATGCTCAGCGGCATTGTAGTGTGGATCATCATCGAACGTAAAAAACCGAAACCGGAAGCAACAATTGTTTCAGCACCTTCAGAAAAAGATGAATGGATAGAGCAGGCAGCAAATGCCGTTCAAATGCCGCAAAACCCTTTTACGCAAACTGAACAATGTTTGAATGAAGCAGATTGCAGCGTTTTTTATTCAATGCTGAATGGAGAGTTGAAACAATTCCTGTCAACAAAATTTACATTACCGGTTCATGCTGTAAATGCTGATGCAATAGGAGCGGTAATGGATAAGAACGGGATCAGCAATAACCTTGTATTGCAGCTTCAACAGTTAATGCATGAAATAGAATGGCAATTGTACACACCGTTTGAACGAAATGAAAAAATGGAAGCATTGTATCGCCGGGCACAGGACATCGTTCAGCAAATCAATGCGCAGCAGGTCAGGCGTCAGTAAACTTATAGCCAACACCTCTTACTGAATGAAAGTATTGAGGGTTGCGGCTATCGGCCTCAAAATATTTTCTGAAACTTAAAATGAAGTTGTCTATCGTACGGGTAGTTGGATACACGTTATATCCCCAAACAGTCTGCAATATTTTTTCCCTGGTAACCACTTCATTTTTGTTTTCGATCAGGAGTTTTAACAACATACCTTCTTTTTTGGTAAGTGTAATTTTTTCTCCTGTTTTATTGTAACATTCCAGTGCTTTAAAATCTATTTTGTTCTTACCGAATTCATATATTTCCGGCAGTGGTTGTTTGGTGGAAAGCTGTTCACTTTTTTTAATGAGGTTGTTTACCCTCAACAATAATTCTTCGAGGTTAAAAGGTTTGGTGAGATAATCATCGGCTCCTTTTTTTAATCCGAGTACGCGGTCGGCGCTGCTGTTTTTTGCACTTAAGATGAGGATCGGAATGGTGAGGTTATGCAGCCTGATGGTTTCACAAACAGTAATACCATCAATTTCAGGAAGCATTACATCGAGAATGATAAGATCAAAATGTTCTTTCTTAATTGTTTTCAAAGCATCGGCGCCGTCGTAGCTGCTGGTTACTTCATATCCTTCCAGTTCCAGGTTTAGTTTCAGCGCTTCCTGTAAATTCTCTTCATCTTCTACCAGTAATATGGAAAATTTTCGTTGCGCCATTTTATACAGCTTGTTTTAAATGAATGGTAAACACAGTTCCGGAAGGATTATTGTTTGATACAACAATAGTTCCCTGCTGTGAAGTAACAATTTTTTTTGTAAGATACAATCCCAAACCGGTTCCTTTTGCACGTTTGGTGGCTTCATTGCCAATGCGGTAATATTTTTCAAATATTTTTTTCTTATCAGCTTCTGCAATGCCCGGGCCTTCATCCATCACCTTTAATTCAAGCGCATTATTCACACTGCTCAATTGTATGGTTACTTTTTGTTCTTTTGATGAATACTTCAGGGCATTGTCGATAAGATTGTTTATTACCAGTTGCATCAGCAGATTATCTGCAAGAATATAAAGATCATCTGTGATTTTCATTTCAATTGTTCTGTGCGGAAAACGGGTTTTAAAATCATCAACACAGGTGTATAGCAGTTCACTCAGGTTTATTTCTTCAATGGTAATGCGGTAACCTCCGGCTTCAATCTGCGATGAAAGCAGCATGTTATTGCATAGTGCATTCATGCGATTTGCTTCCTGCAGTGTATTCTGCAATAGTTTATGTTGTTGCTCATCATTGAGCTTTCTTTTCTGTAAGGTTTCAAGATTTAACTTGGTAACGGCAATCGGCGTTTTTAATTCATGCGTAATAGCAATCATAAAATTCTGTTGCTGCTGAATTGTTTTCAACTGCCGGTTTGCCGCCCTGAAAACAAAGATGGCACCTGCTGAAATCAACAGGAAAAATATGGAACCTTCACCAATGTATTGTGCTGTTTTTCTTTTCTTTTCTTCCTGTATGCTATTGTATTTCTTTTCATACAAAGGATCATCTTTTATCAGTTCATTTATTTTCAGGTTGATCATTTCATTGTTTTGCCTCGACAATGCAATGTACCACCACACCAGCGCAGCAATAATATAGGCTAACAGGAACCAGTAGATGATAAAAAGGTAGTTTATTTTTTTTGTGCTGAAGGGCAAGAGCGATATTTTGGAATGTTTACAAGTTACCTATAACTGCAGGAAGCAAGATATTCAAAGGGTTGGAATTAATTTCTTTTATCCAATCCCCACGATAATTTATTCTGCAGGGTTTGTAAGAAATTATTTTCATGTAAGCGCATAAGATTAATGCCGAAACTTTCTTTTTTTACTGCCAGTTGAATTTCCTTGCTTACAATTTCCCGGCGGCTGTCGAGTGTACAAAGGAAACCATCGGTACGTCCTTCAACTTCAAATGAAACGATGGCATTGTCGGGCACAATGATTGGCCTCACATTCAGGTTATGTGGCGCAACAGGTGTGATCACAAAACTGGCGCTTTCGGGAAACACAACCGGGCCGTTACAACTCAGGGAATAACCGGTTGAACCGGTAGGCGTGGCCACGATCAATCCATCTGCCCAATACGTATTCAGCAACTCCCCATTGAGGTAAGCATGAATGATGATCATGGGCGATGTATCTTTTTTATGAATTGAAAATTCATTGAGTGCATACGGGGTATCACCAAATAAAGGAATATCGGCATCGAGGTGAATCAATGTTCTTTTATCGAGCACATACTTCCTGTTTACGATGGCATCCATTGCTGAATGAATTTCATCTTTTCCCATATTGGCGAGAAAACCCAGTCTGCCGTAATTGATACCCAGCACCGGGATACCCGAATCTTTTACAAGGGTTACAGTATCGAGTAAAGTACCGTCGCCGCCAAGGCTGATCATACAATCAATACCTGCATCCAGGTCGTTACCCGAACTGAAGGTTGAATATTTCCCCGGTAAATTGATGGCTGAATAAAACTGGTTAAAAAAGTCCTGGAAGAAAACCGGTTCTGCTCCGTAATCAAGTACTTCTTTCAGTAACAAGTGTATATCCTGCAACTGTTTGTTTTCTATTCCGCGGCTGTAGATGGCAATTTTCATTTTGTTTGTTGCTAAATCCCTGCTTAAAAAAGAGCCTTAGCATGCAAAAATAGTCCCTTTTCTCCTAATTGGTTAAAACTGTATTCGAGCCGTAGCGTGGTATCATATAACCCGATAATGTCGAAACCAAAACCACCTGTGTACAATAATCTGTTGTTGAGTTTTGTTTGAAATTCATCTTTGTTGTAACCAAAGCCTGCATCGGTATATGCCTTCGCCATAATGGTGAAAGGAAGTCTTGGAATTTTTTTGATACCGAACGGAAATGGGATGTTGAAGGATACCAGTTTTTTCTTCACAGTATATTTCCCGATGGCTGCCGCTACTCCGTCTATCACATAATATTCGAGTCCACGCAGGTAAAGATCTTTGTAGCCGATCTGCGACTGATTGATATACGCCTGGTGAAAGGGTAATTTCAGGTCGCCGATGATTTCAAAACTGCTATACCAGTTTTTGGTGTGATTCCAGAATTTGATATGGCTGCTGTTTAACCATAGCATGTTGATGCCACCTTTAAATTCAAATCCACGTTTTAAAGCGGTAAACCTGAAAATGCGCCCTTCGAGCGGATAGTTTACATTATTTGTTTTTGAATACAGGTAATCGTATTGAAAATCGAAATACCCTTTTGACGATTTGGATGAATTGAAATAGTTTGGATTGTAGGCAGCAGTAATGGCACTGTCGTTTACATTCACATAATTGTAATAAACAGCATACACATTCTTTTTAAAAAATCCGCGGCGCCTTTGGTAAGAAGCACCAACGGTGAGCATGTTTTTTACAAAACCAGGTTTATTGAATTCAAGACTTTTATTATTATAATCTGTTTTATAATTGAACCGCCTGCTTTGTGCATAGGTTCCGGTAACAGAAAATCCTTCGGTGAGTGCGCCATTGCTATACGGAGCATTGTATGTAAAGGAAGCGGCTCTTGCATAACCATTCAGCAGGTACAGCCTGAGTTTATCTCCGCGGCCGCTTAAATTATAGTGAGCGAATTTTGCTCCGTATTCAACACGGTTAAAATCGGCATGATAGGTTTTAAGCCAGTCATTTAAATTTCTGTCAACAAGTTTGAATTGCGGTGTAGGATAAATATAAATCTTCTCCAGTACCTTAACTTCTACTGTTAATTCGCTGGCAGATACCAGTGTTGGCGTAACCGTTACTTCAGAAAATAAGGTTGTGTTGTACACCAGCGCTCTTGATTGTTCTATAAGATCATACAGATTCGCCGTGATGATGGAATCGCCTTCCCTGAATTTCATCTCCCGTAAGATGATATAATTTTTTGTACGCTTATTGCCTTTGATGAATATTTTAGTTACCAGTAATTTGCCGGCAGAATCTTTCACCGGCTGAATGGTTGTTTGGGGAAGCACCTGTGCCTTACAAAAAAATGAAAACAACAATGCCATTGCGGTGAATAGGCTTCCTGGATGTTTTACGCAATGCATCAATGTTTATGATAATGCAAAGGCATTCGGCAATGCTTTGCGGTTTATAAGAGCAGGTATTATTATAAGTCGAGATAATTCATCAGGTGACGATAATTGGTATCAATCTCATTTTCAAAATTTTCAATACCAAAATGATATTGCACCTGGTATTCGTATCGTTCAAATGTGGCAACAACGGCAGCAATTTCTTTTTTATTGATATGAAGTGTTACCGTTAACATGCCCGTTACCGGATGAGTGGTAGTGTTCATGTGGAGGATGGTGCAGTCGTTACTTTCAACAATTCTGCTTATTTCTGAAATAGCAAAATGTATGCGTTCCATTTCCAGTACAATGATGCCGCCTATCTCATTAGCGCCCGAAAAATTGCCCAGTGTTTTCAGCAGATCATTATTGGTGATGACGCCAGCAAATTCGTTGTCTGCTTTCACTACCGGAACCACATTGCTGTCGTATTGAATGCTGTAGTTTACAGCATTCAGGAAATGAACATTGTGTGCAACCGAAGTATGAATAAAATGTTGTTGTAATACTTCTACCGGTAATTTATCATCGGATATGTCTAACAGATCTTCTTCGCTGATGAGCCCGAGGTATTTTTCTTCTGAAATTACCGGGAGGTGTGTGAGTTTAAAATCATTGATAAGTTGAAGGGCCTTACTAACTGTGTCCTGTAGCTGCAACCTGGGAATATTGTTATTGATGAGTTCGTTTGTTAGCATTGCTGTTTTTATTTAAGGTAAAACGGTATTGAAATAAAACAGGTATTGATTTACAGACACTATAATCGACTAAACTGTTGCAGCAGGAGATTTTAGTTTTGAAAGAAAGCCATCCAATATCCTGTTAAATTCTTCAGGAACTTCCATCATGGGTGCGTGGCCGCATTTATCGATGAAATGCAATTCGCTGTTGGGTATGAGTCGCTGAAATTCTTTTCCAACAAATGGAGGTGTGATGGTATCGTTATTTCCCCAAACAAGGCAGGTAGGCTGTTTGATCTGGCTTAGTTCTTCACCGAGATTATTACGGATAGCGCTTTTTGCCAGGGCAATGATCTTTATTGCCTTCAGGCGGTTGTTGGTAATTTCGAACACTTCATTTACCAGCTCATCTGTTGCCAGGGACGGATCATAAAAAGTAAGCGCCGTTTTGTTTTTTATATATTCACGATCGCCTCTTTTCGGATAGGTGTCGCCCATACCGTTTTCAAACAAACCCGAACTTCCGGTAAGGATCAGCGATTTAATGGGCTGCGGATGTTTTAATATATGCACAAGGGCAACATGGCCACCCAATGAATTTCCCATCAGGTGAATGTTGTTGTATTTTCTGTGTTCAATGAATTTGTGTACAAATTTTTCCAGTCCGCCAACAGAAGTATGCAGCAGATCCATATCCAGCAAAGGAAGCAGGGGAACCACAATTTTATGGGTCTGCTTAAAATGGTCGATCATCGCATTGAAATTACTAAGTGCGCCAAACAAACCATGCAGCAGCATCAAAGGTTCACCTTCTCCTTCTTCAATGAATTTAAACTTACCGTCTTGTTGTACTTCGTAACTCATTCTTTTATCGTCGGATTTGTAGTGGTTTACTTCCTGTCGGGATGCATCGTATCGGGCTAAAATTACGTCAAATAAAATAATGCCTCAAATTAATGCTGAATTTTGTTGGAAACAAGGTCGAAAAACCGCTCTAATTCTCCGAATATGTCTTTTAGAAATGGGATAACAGTGCCCATTTTACTGATTATTATTGGTGCTATCGGTTGAATAAAGCCATAACAAGTTGATGTATTGATGCTGTTTTCTTTAATTAACTGTAATTGTACTGCATAAAAAAGGAATATGCTGTAAATAATACTATATACCAGTACAAACAACAGAACGCCTGCAATTTTGTTCACCCATCCCAGCAATAATGCTGTAAATGCCTGCTGAATTAGCCTGCCGCCCATATTTACCAGGAATACTACCACGATAAATACAAGGATAAAGGCAACAAATGGTAACCATTTCCCGGATACGTTGGTGCTTTCTGAAAGTTTAACGGCCACCACGGCAGAAAGTTTTAGTGCCGCTGCCATTCCAATAACAAATGCCAGCACGGAAAATAAAGCGAGTATAAAGCCTTTCCTCATTCCCTGGATAAAAGCAAAGATTACCAGCACCGCAAAGATGAGGTCGATTATCATCCGTTTGTTTTATATGAAAAGAAATGGTGATTGATTGCAGCGTTCTTGCATGAACAATAAACTCAACTGTTATTGATGCATCACACTTTTATCCCAGCATTGATTTAACAATGGCGCTAATGGTTTTGCCATCTGCCTTGCCTGCAAGTTGTTTACTGGCAACGCCCATAACCTTACCCATATCTGCACCCGATGTTGCACCGGTTTCAGCGATGATGGCGGAAACGGCTGCTTTAATTTCATCCTCGCTCATTTGTTTGGGCAGGAATTTTTCTATTACTTCAATTTCTTCTTTTTCTTTTTGTGCAAGATCTGCTCTTCCCTGTTTTTCAAAAATTTCCAGCGCATCTTTCCGTTGTTTCATCATTTTTTGCAGGAACTTCTGTTCGGTGGCTTCATCAATTACTCCACCTGCACCCGGATCAGTTTTGGCTTTAATGATTTCTGCTTTAATGGCTCTTAAACTACGAAGTACTGCTTCGTTTTTTGCTTTCATGGCTTCTTTCATTTCTTCCATGACTTTGGATTCTAAGGACATAGTAGTAGCGTTTTTTTAATTACAAAATGTATAAAGCTGTTAGCTATGAGTAAGTGCTGCGGGCTTGTAACCTGTACATTAACTGATGCTATATAAAAAGTTCAGTTATTATTTTAATGCATTAATAGTTTGGTGGTAATAACCCAGGTACCGTAGCATTATGTTTATTGTTTTACCATTTCCTCCCTGAACTTCTTGATAAAACCCTTTGCAAATGTTTTCATTTCTTCAGTTAAACCGTCGTTTTGTGTGGCTCTTTTAAATGTGTCGGCCATGGTCATCAGCATCTGGTAATAAAAATCGCCCATCTCGTCTACCATCATATCTTTTGTCCAGAGGTCGATTCTTAAAGCAGATTTATCGGCCGCATCCCAGAAGGCAATACACATTGCTTTTGCTCTTTGTGCCATTACTGCATTGCTATCCGTTGCGTTCCATAATATCTGCTCCGGAATTTTATTGGGGTCCAGTAACACATCTATTGTTATCGTTGATTTGTTCATTGTTTATTTTTTGCGAAGTTACAGTTTAAATGCGGGCAACGATTGTATGTTGCTCATTAATTCGTCAGCAACAGTATCCCATTGATGTTGTTCTATAATGATTTTACCTTCATCAATCAATGCATTGCGTGCGTTTTCATCCTTGTATACTAACATCATGTTTTCTGCAATAGCCTGTTCAGTAGGGCTGCAATACAATGCGGCATTTTTATATAACTGCCGGTTAAACTCGTTGTTGGTTGTTATCAATGGAATGTTGCAGCCAATACATTCTAAACCTTCGGGAGAAGTAACATCCACAGCAGGTATATACAATCCTGCATACGCAGCAGCAATGATGGCTGCCCATTCGTTTGCATTATCGGGAAGAAGGGTAAGTACATCGTTCCTGTATTTATAACTGGAAAGTTCTTTTATTTCCGGAAGTTCATTTCCTTTTCCGAGTATTACCAACTGCATATTTGATTTCTGCCATTTTTTAAAAATGGAAAATGCTTTCAGTAATACTATGCTGTTGGCCGATGTTGCTGCTGTTGAGAAAAACAGGAAATAATTTTTTCCGTTAGTGTATTTGTTGCGTACCTGTTCGGCCTGTTCAAAAGATATACCGGTAAAATCAGTATCGATGCCAGGCTGAAGGTATTTTATTTTGCCGGCTGCCTGCGGGAACAATTGTGATAGTTCAGCAACCAGCGATGGGTTCATTGCAGCTACGGCCGCAGAACGCTTTACAAAAAACTTCAGGTATTTTTTTAAATAACGGCGATCCGTACCTGAAAGCAACCGGTTCTTTTTCAAAAAGGAAAGATCATTTAAAATATAAAGCTGGGGAACCGCAGCACGCAGGCTGCACACTTCTGCCGATACAAAGCAGGTTGCATTGTATTTGGTTAGCAGCCTGGGTATTTTAAAATTGTAAAAATAATATTGCAGCATCCGGTTACGGATGGCAGGGCCGGCAAGTACAGGTGTAATATTTTTTTCTTTGATTAACGATGGATCGAATGGCTTGTCGAAGATGAAAATAAAATGATCGCCGGGATATTTTGCAGCCAGCCGGCAGCAACAGGAATAGATAAAACCGGAGCTGGTTTTGTTTCCCGGAACAGTATCTGCAATGTGTGCTGCAATGGTCATCTTTGATTATTTCAACACTTTTACTTTTACCGTTTCTATTCTTGTATTGCTGACATTCAGCACATCAAATTCATAATTGCCGATGATGATACGTTCTTTATGTTTGGGAATGGACTGATTGTTCTGGATGATATATCCCGAAAGTGTTTCTGCGCCTTCGTTACCACTGAAACGCAGGTTGTATTTTTCGGTAATAAAATCAAGTTCAATTCTGCCGCTGAAAATATATTCATTACTGGCAATCTGTTTATCAACTAAAGATTCAGCCACATCATATTCATCTTCTATTTCCCCAAAAATTTCTTCGAGCAGGTCTTCCATGGTAACAATACCGGCGGTGCCGCCAAATTCGTCAATTACCCAGGCGATTGTTTTTCTTTCCTTGCTGAATTTACTCATCAGATCCGTTGCGCTCATACTTTCCGGAACTGTTGGAATAGGATGTAAAGCTTCTTTGAGGGTAGAAGGATTTTTAAACATGTCGAGGTGATGAACATACCCTAAAATATTATCAATATTTTTTTCATACACCAGCAGTTTGCTCAATTTGGATTCAATAAATTTTGCTTTAATGGATTCGATCGGTGTACTGATGTCTATGCCTTCAATTTCTTTCCTGGGTATTAAACATTCTCTCAGTTTTACATCGCTTAATGCCAGTGCATTTTCGAACAGTTCTTTGTTTATTTCAGAAGCTTCTTCTTCATCATTGGTTTTACTTTGAAGGATGAATTGTTCAAGATCCATTTTGCTGAATACTTCTTTCTTTTTATTAAGCTTAACGTTGAAAACGTATTTGAGTATCCATTCCGAAATGGCAACGAACATATTGGCAACGGAAGAAAGCAGCCAGTAAAAAAAAGTAGCTATATAGCTGATGAAATCAGACCCGATAATGCTATTATTCTTTGCCCTGAAAAAAGCCCTGCTGGTAAATTTTACGATCAGTATGATGAGTGTAGATAAGCAGGTTTCTACCAGTAGCTGAATATATTTTACATAATTGGCAGCCCAGTGTGGAAGGTGTGCTTCAATCCAGTTCCATATAGGCAATAATTCGTTCCCGATCAGTAGTCCGTATATCACCAACACGATGTTTACGCCTACCAGTACGGTACCGATGAACCTGGCCGGGTGTTCTGCAAAGGCACTCCATGTTTTACCGGCGGCGATGCCCTTTTTCTTATTGAGTTCTATAGAGAGTTTATTGGAAGAAACAAATGCGATCTCCAAACCGGAAAGGAATGCAATGATGAGTAAAGATGCAAAAATAGAAATGAGTGCTATCCAGTCGATACTATTCATGAGGTAAAAATAGTAAAATGTTAGCTGTGCGCATACCGTTTACTAAATTCTGGTACAATGAGATTCTGCATTCGTTCGATCTCATCCCGAACTTCTCCAAAGGAGAGGTAGCGTGATGCGTAAAAAACGGTATCATTCTGCAACGCACAATAATTCGTCTTTCACTAACTATTTAAAAAATCTCCCACCAGCTTTTTAGCCTGTTCGCAGGCGGCATCTAAGTTGTGATTTACAATTACTTTGTCGAACTGGTCTTTAAAAGATATTTCGTAAGATGCTTTATTGATCCTTGCCTGTATGGATTCAGCCGTTTCTGTTCCCCTTGCATGCAACCGTATTTCCAGTTCATTTACCGATGGCGGTTCAACAAAAATACTCAGTGTATTTACCGGGTACTGCTGTTGAATGTGTATGGCACCTTTAACATCGATATCCAGTACCGGCACTTTTTGCATCGACCAAATTCTTTGCAACTCCGATTTTAATGTTCCGTAATATTTTCCTTCATACACCATTTCCCATTCTGCAAATTCCTTGTCTTTTATCTTTTGCCTGAATTCATCTGTACTCATGAAATAATAATCTACCCCGTCTTTTTCTGTTCCTCTTGCTGCACGTGTTGCCGCAGAAACAGAAAACGAAAGCACCGGAAATTCTTTCATTAAAGATCGTGTGATGGATGTTTTACCGGCACCTGAAGGAGCAGTAATGATTAAAATTTTCTGGTGTGTTGTTGACATATATAAAGAAACGTGTTAACGGTAATAAGTGATTTTATTTTTCCTCAATTAAAATTAATTCGTGTAAAAAGTAATGCACAATTCAGCATTCACAATTCAGCATTCATAATTCATCATTCAAAATTCATCCTCCAATCCGCACAATATCTGCCCCCAACTTTCTCAATCTTCCGTCAATATCCTGGTAACCCCTGTCTATTTGTTCAATATTCTGAATAGTACTTTTACCAGTTGCACTCAATGCTGCAATCAGCAGCGCAACACCGGCACGGATATCAGGCGAACTCATGGTAATGCCTCTCAGTTGTTTCTCTCTTTCCATTCCCACCACCACTGCACGATGAGGATCACAGAGGATAACCTGCGCACCCATTTCAATCAATTTATCTACAAAGAACAACCTGCTCTCAAACATTTTCTGGTGAATGAGTAAACTACCTTTCGCCTGTAAGGCGGTTACCAGTACAATGCTTAACAAATCAGGAGTGAAACCCGGCCATGGATGATCATAAATGGTTAGGATGCCACCATCCAGGAAAGTTTGTATTTCATATAAGTCCTGTGCAGGTACATGAATATCATCTCCCCTGAATTCCATCTTAATGCCGAGTTGCTGAAATTTTTCGGGGATCATACCCAGTTCGCTAATGCCTGCGTTTTTAATGGTAACCTCTCCCTGCGTCATGGCAGCGAGCCCGATAAAACTTCCCACTTCAATCATATCTGCCAGCATCGTATGGGTTGTTCCCTGTAATTTTTCAACACCGGTTATGATGAGCATATTGCTACCGATGCCTTCAATGTGTGCGCCCATGCGGTTAAGCATTTTACACAATTGCTGAATATACGGTTCGCATGCAGCATTGTAAATGGTAGTGGTTCCATTTGCCAGAACGGCTGCCATTAACAGGTTAGCCGTTCCCGTTACACTCGGTTCATCCAGTAACATAAATGTGCCTTTCAGTTCATTTGTTTCCAGCCTGAAAAAACCTGTATTGTCGTCGTAATGAAAAGTTGCGCCCAGTTTTTCAAATCCTATAATATGCGTATCGAGTCTTCTTCTTCCTATTTTATCGCCGCCGGGTTTGGGCAGGTAAGCTTTTTTAAACCGTGCCAGTAACGGACCGGCCAGCATTACCGAACCACGAAGCCTTCCACTTTTTTTATGGTACTCGCTGCTTTGCAGGTATTCAACATCTACATCGTCTGCTTTAAAGCTACAGGTGTTGGCATCAATGTGGTTCACTTTTACATTCATCTCCTGCAGCAATTCTATCAGCAGGTTTACATCAATGATATCCGGGATATTATTGATCACCACTTCATCAGCAGTTAATAACACCGCACTGATCACCTGGAGGGCTTCATTTTTTGCACCCTGCGGAATAATTTCTCCGGATAATCTTTTACCGCCCCTTACTTCAAAAATGCCCATGAATGTTTTATTTTTTGAAAGCTGCAAATTAAGTGAATCGAATTGTTTTTACGGTTTAATTCTTCTTTGTTAAATGGAATACTCAAAACAACCGGATACAAAAAACCCGGCAATGATCTTACCGGGTTTGCTATAAAAGATGTGGAGATTAATATCGTTTCTTAAAATTCCTGTTGTTGTTGCGGTTGTCGTTATTTCTTCCGCCCTGGTTACGGTTACCCTGGTTGCGGTTTCCTTGTCCGCCCCGGTTATTGCCTCCAAAATTCTGGCGGTACTGGTTGCGGCCCCCGCTGTTGCTGCCGTAATCATCTCTGTCGCCGCGGTTATCGTTGCGATGTTTTACAAACGGACGATTATTAAATTCCAGTTCACCGTCGGTAATGGTGGTTAATTCATTCTGAATGCTGTCGTCATGCACCAGTTCTTTATGCCAGTTGCTATAAGTAAGCTTCATGTAATAAGCGATAGCATTGGCAAAGCCTTGTTTCTTTTCAGGATTTTCTTCTTTCAGTGCTTTGTCGATTACCACTTCAATATTTTTTCCGAGGTGGCGAAACTTCGGATATTTTTTTGGATACGATAAAACATCAGGTTTTGCTTTGAGTGTTTCCCTGGTGGGGATAGGGTATGGACTGTCAACATCCAGTTGAAAATCGCTGATCAGGAAAAGATGATCCCAAAGTTTATGACGGAAATCTTCTACATTTTTAAGATGAGGATTCAGGAAGCCCATCAATTCAATAACCGCATAGGCGTTGCGTTGTCTTTCTTCCCGGTCTTCAAGGGTGAGGAGATATTCAACCATTTTCTGAATATGCCTGCCATATTCCTTCATGATCAAATGATTTCTCGTTGTATTGTATTCCATTGTATCGGCATTTATCATAGGTACAAAAGTAGTCTTTTAAACCGGCAATCAAAGCCGGCTTGTATTGTTATTAATTTGAGTTTTTACGTAGATATTTAGCGTACACTTTCCTGCAGAACAACAGGGCGATCAATGCCCCGATGGTATCTGCGGCCCAATCTACCAGGTCGAACTGGCGGGAAGGAACGAAAAATTTCTGGATCAGTTCTGTAGTTAATCCCCATATACACACTGCCAAAGCGATGCGCAGGAGATAACCCCATTTGTATTCGGGTGAGAAATCACTTAATAAAATAGGCCGCATGAACAGGAAAGCCAGCAGGGAAAAAATACCGGCATGCACCAGTTTATCTATACGGATCAGGTTCATCCATTCGAACCAGCCTTTGGGTTCGGGTATATCACTACTGGGCAAACAAATCAGTGTAAGCACAATCGCAAACCAGATAATACCTGGAATAAAACTCCTGAAAGTAAGTGGCTTCATTCAATAAATTTCACTGTTATCCTACCAGCGCTGTGTACGCTTCGGCGCTCATCAGTTTTTCGATGTCGGCCGGGTTATCAACAGTCATTTTAATCATCCATCCCTGTCCGTAAGGATCACTGTTTACCAGTTCCGGATTTGCTTCCAGCGCCGGATTGATTTCATTGATGGTTCCTGCCGCTGGTAAAAACAGGTCGCTAACGGTTTTCACCGCTTCAACGGTACCAAAAACATCTTCGGCAGCCAGTGTTTTTCCTTTGGTATTGATATCAACATAAACGATATCGCCCAATTCGTGTTGTGCAAAATCTGTAATACCTACAGTTGCTGTATTTCCTTCTAATAAAACCCATTCGTGATCCTTTGTATACCTGAGGTTGGCTGGATAGTTCATCTTACAATGTTTTTTGTTGCTGGTGAAAAATGTTGCTGCAATTTAGAAAAAATGATTGGATGTTTGGTTGATGTGTCATAAAGTAACCAATACATAAAGTAACGCAATGAATAACGGCTTTTCTTCCGTAGCAATTATTCATTTACAATTTCGATGTGCATTCGTATATCACCAATGGGTCTGTCGCCCGGTGCTTTTGCTACTGAAGCAATTTTATCAATCACTTCCAATCCTGTTTCTACTTCTCCAAAAACGGTGTACTCATGATCAAGGAATGGTGTTCCGCCCATCGATTTATATATTTCTCTTTGCTCTTCTGTATATTTTACACCGGAGCGTTGTTCAATCATGCCCAGTTCTGCGTCTGTAGATCTTTTTCCCTGAACGATATAAAACTGGCAGGCGCTGCTTGCTTTTTGCGGATTGCCGTCTCTTGCCGCTGCCAGTGCACCTCTTTTATGAATGATGCCGTTCCTGAATTCTGCAGGAATGCGTTCCATATCACCACCGCCCATACCCAGTGGCTGACCAGGCGCTGCGTTTTTGCTCAATGGATCTCCACCCTGTATCATGAATCCCTGGATTACCCGATGGAAAAGCAGGCTGTCGTAAAAACCCTGTTTAACCAGTTTTACAAAATTATCGCGGTGTAAAGGGGTAGAATCATATAAACGTAAAAACATCGTTCCCGAATCGGTTACAATTTTAATGCGTATGCTGCCGGCAGTTGCGAGATCTGGTTTAACTGCGGATTTTGTTGCAGCCACTTTGTTTACCGGTGCCGTAGTTTTTTTTGCAGCCGTGGTTGCAGGTGTTTTCTTTGGTGTGGTTGTTTTTTTAACCTGGGCATTTGCCTGTATGCTCATCATGCCGGCCAGTAAGCAGGTGGCCAATAAAATCTTCGTTCTTTTCATTGTAAATATTTATTAATGGTATTTCGTATTTAAATAAAATCCTGTTTTTGAAAATAAAGTAAAATATGATCTTTCAAAAAATTTTCCTGTTCAAATAAATTAAATGAAGGCAATGGTTTTGCCAAACTGAAATGCGGCCAGCCTTCGTCGTCATGACCATCAAACCGGTAATAGCCGCTTTGGGAAAGAACGGTGCAAACGGCAATGTGCATCAGGTCCTGCTTTTGTTCTTTACTGAATTCATGCGCCCCCTGGCCGAGTTCCTGTACGCCAATCAGGAGTAAAATTCCGTTCATATCCGGTTTTATTCCAAAGCGCTCTTTTAACTGAATGCGCAGTTTCAACCATCTTACCTGCAGATCTTCTCCGGCATGTTGCATGGCGCAAATGTAAGTAATAAGATTTTGAGGTTTATATTTGCGCTCTTAATGATTTTTAAAAGAAGCAACAGATGTTACAGGTAAATTTTATACGTCAGCACCCGGAACTGGTAAAAGAAAGACTGGCCGTGAGGAATTTTGCAAAGATTGATTTGGTAGATAGTATTCTTCAAACAGATGAGGAAGTGCGGAAGATCAGAACGCTGTCGGAAAATGTACAGGCATCTATTAATGCTTTATCAAAAGAAGTGGGTATGTTAATGGCCAGGGGAGATAAAGATGCGGCCGAAGGAAAGAAGCAGGAAGTAGCCCGGTTGAAACAGGAACAAAGTGCAAAGGCGGAAGAATTACAGGCGCTGGAAAAAAAATTCAATGACCAGTTGTTGCAATTACCCAATCTTCCTCATATAAGCGTACCAAAAGGAAAATCAGCAGAAGACAATGAAGTAGTGAGAGAGGGAGGTATAAAACCAGTACTGGGAAGCAGTGCAGTTCCGCATTGGGAATTGATCAAACAATACAACCTGATCGATTTTGAAACCGGTGCAAAAATTGCCGGCAGCGGATTTCCTTTGTACAAAGGGAAGGGCGCTAAACTGCAGCGTTCGCTCATCCAGTATTTTCTTGATTACAATACCGAAGCCGGTTATACAGAATACCTGCCGCCATTGATGGTAAATGAAAATACAGCTTACGGTACCGGGCAGTTGCCGGATAAAGAGGGGCAGATGTATCATATTACGGCAGATGGATTTTATCTGATTCCAACAGCAGAAGTTCCGGTTACGAATGTGTTCAGCAATGAAATCATTAAGGAATCTGCATTGCCGTTGAAGTTAACGGCCTATACACCCTGTTTCAGGAGGGAAGCGGGAAGTTTTGGTGCCGATGTAAGGGGACTGAACAGGGTACACCAGTTCGATAAAGTGGAGATCATACAGATAGTACATCCGGCCAACAGTTATGAAGTATTGGAAGAAATGGTGAATCATGTAGAACGTTTGTTGCAGTTCCTGGAATTGCCGTATCGCATTCTTCGTTTATGCGGCGGCGATATGGGCTTTACATCTGCACTCACGTATGATTTTGAAGTGTACAGTGCTGCACAGCAAAAATGGCTGGAGGTGAGTTCAGTAAGTAATTTTGAAACATTCCAGACGAACAGGATGAAGATCCGTTTTAAAGATGAAACGGGTAAAACACAGTTGCTGCATTCATTGAATGGATCTTCGCTGGCCTTACCAAGAATAGTGGCTGCGTTGCTCGAAAATAACCAGAGAGAAGACGGTATTCATTTGCCGAAAGCGCTGCATGGATATTTCGGGGCGGCGAAGTTGTGATGGGATAGAATACAAGTTACAAGTTACAAGTTATAAGATATAAGTTACAAGTTAAAAGATATAAGTTACTAGATATGAGATTCAAGATAGCGGATGGCAAAGGCTACTAAGTTCGTGTAATTCGTGTACAAAACTTTTCATTTTCTCACTATTAATACGCCCCGCCCAGGTGCATTTTTTTTCTGCCACCCTGTACCACCAGCCGCATATTTTTCCCATCAATAGTGCACGCATAAATGGAGCTTTGCGTACCAGGTGTGATATTGGTATAGTTGCCTACAAAAAAAACGGTTTGTCCATCGGGTGATAAACGTACTGCATTTGCATTGCTGTTATTGTCTATATAAAAATGTTCCGGTAAAGCCACTGGTATCTGTTGTTGATTGCTGCCATCGTAATCACATATCCATAATTCGCAGCCATCATTGTCTTTATCTTTTGTGAAAATGATTTTATTGAGTTGATTGTTGCCCACAGTTTTTGTGGCATTTACCTGTGCACCAGTTTTTGAACAACTGATCTGAACCAGTAATAGAGAAACGGCGAACAATAGTAAAACGATTGTTCCCAATAATAACTTTTTCATATCCGGTATTTTTAATGGAAGGATTAGCAGAACAGCTTGTGTTCTTTTGTAATAACTGCCATTTTTCCAAAAACGGTTGGGTATCTGCGGAAGATTGTTGAGCAGCTTTATAAAAGCAAAGGCATAAATGCAGTAGTCCTACAATTACCACATTTACGCCCTGTGCTATTGGATGGTTTCCATCCCGCCATGTATATTAACTGTGCGTTCTCAAAAAAGGTTGGGTATTTATGCAAAAAAAAACCGGCATGCATGGCAGCCGGTTACCAGGAGACTGAGATATAAAAATTATTTCTTCATGGCGATCCTGTATAAAATCCAACCCATCAATGCAAAAAATCCAACGCCTAACAGATCATACGCATGTTCGCCCATGGCTTCGGTAAGTTTTCCTTCCATTGTTACGGCTCTTAAAAATTTCTCGCCGCCTTCACTGCCTTCTACGAAAGCAATGATCACACCGGCAACAGCACCCCCGGCAACGAGCCCGGTTGCAAATAAACTTCCTTTACCCAATTCTTCTTCTTCTGCACTGAGTACGATATTTTGTTTTTTCTTTTTGCCATCCACAATTCCTCTAACCAAACCACCAATGGCAATGGGTAATGTTGTAGATAAAGGAAGATAAGCGCCCACTGCAAAGCTTAATGCTTTAATACCGCACAGCTCCATTACAATGGCAAGAAATACACCTACAAAAACATATTGCCAGTCGAGGTTAAATGATAAAATTCCTTTGATCAGTGTTGCCATCAGTGTAGCCTGTGGTGCAGGAAATTTCTCCGTTCCGATTAAGTGCGTTACGCCTTGTGCGGCTAATTCTGAAGTGGGCTTATCCAGAAACTTAATGGTAAAGCCAATGATAATAGAAGAAACAATGGCGCCGGCAAACAATGCTATTTGCTGATTGCGTGGCGTAGATCCAACCAGGTAACCACTTTTTAAATCCTGCGAAGTTGCCCCGGCATTGGCAGCAGCGATACAGATCATTCCTCCAACAACAAGCACCATGGGTTCATATACTTTACCTGTCCAGCCTGCGGCAATAAAAATTAAACTCGTTCCCATCACTGTTGCAATGGTCATACCACTGATGGGATTGTTGGAAGAACCGATCAAGCCCACAATTCTTGATGAAACCGTTACGAACAATGCCCCGAATAAAATTACGAGAATACCAATGAGCAGTCCCTGGAAAATGCTGCCGTTATTCACCTGTGGAAGCAAAGCGATCAATGCCACCAGGCCGAGGCTGCCAATACCTACGATCTTCATGCTCAGGTCACGTTCTGTTCTCAACACAGTTCCGGTTTCTCCTGCTGCATTGTTCTTAATGGAAGTAATACTTCCTTTTACAGATTTTACAATGGTTGGTATTGTTTTAATCAATGTAATGATTCCTCCTGCCGCAACCGCACCGGCACCTATCTGGCGAATGAATGCATAATATACTGCAGCAGAAAAATCATTGAATGTGTGCGTAGCGGCATTCCATCCGCCCTTGCCGCCATCTTTGGTGATATCTGCGAGGTAACCGAGTTTGTTTAATTGCAATGCAATCCTGTCGGGCGAAACAATTGACGATAGCAACGGAATCAACACCAGCCAGCTTAACACACCACCCGCTACCAGCACACCGCAAATACGCGGGCCAATGATATAACCAACACCCATGTATTCCGGCGTTATTTCTCCGCTCAGTTTGGCCGAAGGGAAAAATTTGTTGGCCTGTTTGGTCATATATGCAGGTGTTTCTGAAATTATGTGTGCAATCTTTTGCAGCGTTGCATAGAGGAAGGCAATGCCTAAACCCCAGAAGGCAGTTTTAGCAAAATCTCCTCCTTTCTCCCCGGCTTTCAATACATCGCCGCAGGCTGTTCCTTCGGGATAAGGTAAAGTGTCGTGTTCATTTACGATCAATGCTTTTCTCAATGGAACCATCAGTAGTGTACCCAGGATACCACCTACAATGGCAAGAATGAGGATGGTGAGGTAATTAAAATAATCAGCACTACTGGGAGAAGTAAGGAACAGGAAACCCGGTAATGTAAAAGCAACGCCCGATGCGATACTTTCACCGGCACTTCCGGTGGTTTGAATAATATTGTTTTCGAGAATGGTTGTTTTAAAAAACTTACGTCCAAGTGTAATCGCAATTACCGCAATGGGTATCGAAGCTGAAACGGTAAGCCCGGCTTTTAACGCCAGGTACACATTGGCTGCGCCGAATATCAAACCGAACAAACAACCCAGCAGGATTGATTTTACGGTTAATTCTTTCATGTTCGTTTGTGGTGAAACGAAAGGCTGGAATACTTTTTTTTCAGACATACAACAGTTGGTTTATTAAAGGAAGATAAATAAAAAACGGGACATGGTAGCATGTACATCTGAAAAGAAAGTCACGGTGATGCGTGGGGGCAATATATGCTGGTTTATATTAAATCGCATACCATATAAAAGCTGTTAATCATTACACAGGTTAACTGCATAAAAAAAGCGGCAGTGTTTATGTGCCGCTTTCTGAATATCATAAAGAAAAATTATGCAGATCCTGTTTTCTCTTTTACTATAGCGTTCAGTGATCTTAATCTTGCATAAATTAATATACCGGCAACAAAAGCGGCCACCACTAAAATCAGGAAGAACATTTTCTTATCAGTAAAATCATCCCAGAAACTTGTCATTACACCTGCAATTTTTCCACCGATAGATGTGGAAAGAAACCAACCGCCCATCATCAACGCAGTTAACCTTGCAGGCGCAAGTTTAGAAACAAGCGATAACCCGATAGGGCTTAAAAATATTTCACTTACCGTAAATACAAAGTAGGTGCCCCATAACCATGCAGGAGAAGTTTTGTACCCGTAAATAGAAGGAACAGACATAATTGCAAATACCATTACCAATGCCGATAAGCCTGCAATAAAGGAAGCCATTCCGAATTTAGATGCGGTAGTTGGTTCTTTACCCCGTTTGCGCAGGTAATCAAACAGGGGCACAAATATGAGTGTAAGTAATACAATAAACAACGGGTTAATAGACTGGAACAGTTCCGTGTTTATAAGTGATACATCTTTACCGTTTGGCCATTGGTCTTTTGGAACATTGTTGAAATAAGGATCAGGCCCCATCACCTTAACAACTTTACCACTATCATCTTTTACATCTACAAAATATTCATTCACCTTATTTACCAGCCGCGGTGTATCCGTAACTTTTTGTAAAGGAAAAATGCTTCCGGTTATTTTTGCTGTTGTTTCAGATGCGGTTCTGTCGGTATGTTTTTCAGCCCATAATGTTAAACCGGTAGAGTTCTGGTTATAGATCGTCCAGAATACAATACTCATTGCAAAAATGAACAACAATGCACCAATCCCTCTTTTATCCTGGCCTTTTGCTTTAACCCAAAGAGATACATAAAATGCAATTAATGGTAAACAAGCGAAAATAAAGGCATCGTTGGCCTGGCTGCCCATCATACTTCCGCCAAATAATTTTGTAGGCGCAAACCATCCGATAAATGCAAATATTAATGCCGGAACAAATACATATCCGAATATCTGGCCGAGCGACATATCTTCTGCCTGTACCGGTTTTTTTACATCACCAACTTTTACCTCTTTCATATTAGTAGCCAGTATAATCAACCCGATCACGAGTCCAACACCCGCTGCCGCAAATGCATAACCCCAGCCGTATTTGTTTCGCAGGTAAGCCGCAACAAAATTGCAAACGAACGCACCGATATTAATACCCATATAAAAGATATTATAGGCATTATCCTTTAAACCTTTCAGGTCTTCACGATTATAAATATTACCCAATACCGTGGAAATATTCGGTTTAAAAAATCCATTACCAACAATGATGAGTGTTAATGCAGCAAACATGGCTGTGTTACCCGGTAAAGCAAGGCAGAAATAGCCTGCAGCCATTAAAGCACCACCAAGGAATATTGATTTTATGTAACCAAGATACCGGTCGGCAACCAATCCACCAATAAACGGGGTAAGGTAAACCAACGCAATAAAACTACCTACGATATCTGCGCCTACATTTTGAGAAAATCCTTTTCCCCCGGTTGCAGTGTCTGTAAGATATAGGAATAATATACCTACCATCAGGTAGTAAGCAAAACGTTCCCACATTTCAATCAAGAACAGAACATAAAGTGATTTTGGATGCTTGCCGGTTTTTACCTGCTCGTTCATATTAGTTGGTTTTAGTTTTAGTAGTTGGTTTTAAACACTGAATACTATAATGGCTCAAAATAGCGATTTTCTTTTTACAAGCGATAAATTATATAACGCAAATAATATAAATTTAGGAACGATTGATATATCAGTATTTACCGCTGATAAAATTAATGTTGTTATCATTGTACGGAGACCTAATTTCGCCAACATTCAAACAGCTTACATGAACATTCTTATCGTTGGGGCGGGGGGCAGAGAACATACTATCGCATGGAAATTAAAACAAAGTCCGCTTTGCAATGAACTGTTTATTGCACCGGGAAATGCCGGTACGGCAATGTGCGGAACAAATCTTCCGATTGAAACTGCTGATTTTGCTTCACTGAAAAATGCTGTTATTACCCATAACATACAACTGATCATTGTAGGGCCCGAAGAGCCACTCGTAAACGGAATAACGGATTTTTTCGCCATGAACGAAGCAACAAAAGATGTGTATGTAATTGGCCCATCTAAAAATGCATCACAACTGGAAGGCAGCAAGGCATTTGCAAAATCCTTCATGGAACATCATAAAATTCCAACAGCAAAATACACCGGCTTTACTATCGAAACCTATAAAGAAGGTATTGAATATATACGCAAGCATCCATTACCCATTGTATTAAAAGCAGACGGACTTGCTGCAGGAAAAGGTGTACTCATCTGCCATAGTCATATTGAAGCGCTTGCAGAATTTGAGCTGATGCTCATGCGTTCTAAATTCGGAGAGGCAGGAAAGAAAGTGATCATTGAAGAATTTTTGAAGGGAATTGAAATAAGTGTATTTGTTTTAACAGACGGCAGCAATTATATTTTATTGCCTGAAGCAAAGGATTACAAACGCATCGGTGAAGGCGACAAAGGATTAAACACCGGTGGCATGGGTGCCGTAAGCCCGATTCCATTTTTTGATGAAACGCTTAAAGAAAAAATCAGGCGTACCATTATTGAGCCTACCATTGCCGGTCTTAAAGAAGATGAACTGGAATACAAAGGGTTTATCTTTTTCGGTCTTATGATTGCAGGCAATGAACCTTACGTAATTGAATACAATTGCCGACTCGGTGATCCTGAAACAGAAGTGGTGTTACCCCGTTTAAAAAACGACCTGGTAGAATTATTCATCGCAACCGCAACAGGCAAATTAAATGAAGTGACCGTTAACATCGATGAACGTTCTGCAGCTACCATCGTTGCGGTAAGCGGCGGTTACCCCGGCGAATATGTAAAAGGCAAGGAAATTCACGGCCTGGATATTGAACCAATAGAAGGCAGCCTCGTGTTCCACTCAGGAACCACACTGGAAAATGAAAAAATAGTAACCAATGGCGGAAGAGTTATGGCCATAACCGCATTCGGGGAAGATATTAAAGAAGCTGCAGAAGTAGGACAATACATGCTGGAACAACTCTATTTCGATGATATGTATTTCAGGGGAGATATCGGTTACGAATTCAAATAAAAGAAACTAACGTTAAAGAATAAACGCTTATAGATAATAGCTCCCGAACAAAATCCCCTGAGACTAAATTTGTTAGTATTACCCTGGAGGTTCAGATGCAAAGGGTTTAAACCGGTTGATAGCATACCGAAAAAATTGTTGGCAAATAATGCGGCGGGCGTTGTTAAATCCAATATTTTCCTTCAACTTTGCCTGCATTCACCTTATACACGATTGTCACTTAATAATATATGGGCATTTTCAACTTTTTTACCCAGGAAATTGCAATAGACCTCGGAACCGCCAATACACTGATCATACACAATGATGAAGTAGTGGTGAATGAACCTTCTATTGTTGCACTCGACAGGAATAATCCTAAGAACCTGCTTGCCGTAGGTAAGAAGGCATTGATGATGCATGAAAAAACCCATGAAAGTATCCGCACGGTTCGCCCGTTGAGAGACGGTGTAATTGCAGATTTTAATGCGGCTGAATTAATGATCCGGGAAATGATCAAAATGATCTATCCCAAAAAACCATTGTTTGCACCAAGCTGGAGGATGATGATTTGCATACCCAGCAGTATTACCGAAGTAGAAAAAAGAGCGGTAAGAGACAGTGCTGAACAAGCCGGTGCTAAGGAAGTATATTTAATTCACGAACCAATGGCTGCGGCTCTTGGTATTGGTATAGATGTGGAAGAGCCTGTAGGAAACATGATCATCGACATTGGCGGAGGTACTACCGGTATCACCGTTATTGCCCTCGCAGGTATTGTGTGTGATCAGAGTATTCGTATTGCAGGAGATGAATTTACAGCAGATATAATGGAAGCATTACGCCGCTATCATAGTTTACTGATTGGTGAACGTACGGCTGAACAAATTAAGATACAGGTAGGTGCTGCCATGAAAGATCTCGAGAATCCTCCGGATGATATCCCGGTTAATGGCCGCGACCTCGTAACCGGAATTCCCAAACAGGTAATGGTGAGCTACCAGGAAGTTGCAGAAGCGCTCGATAAAAGTATTTTCAAAATTGAAGAAGCCATATTAAAAGCACTCGAAACCACTCCGCCTGAACTGGCTGCAGATATTTACCGCAGGGGATTGTATATAACCGGCGGCGGTGCGTTGCTGAGAGGGCTCGACAGAAGACTAACCAATAAAATTAAACTACCGGTACACGTTGCCGATGATCCACTGAAAAGCGTTGTAAGAGGAACAGGAATTGCATTGAAAAATTACGACAGGTTTCCTTTCGTAATGCGTTAATCACTATTTTAAATGTTGAATGATAAATTGTAAATGTTTCTAAGCTTTTATAGGGATCAGGAAATAAAGTCTTTTATGTAGCATTTAAAATTTAAAATACTTCTTCGCCGTTGCGCAACATCTTTCTTTTTGTCCGTCGTCATTTCAATATGCTTTTCTTCCTGGTACTGCAGGTGATAAGCGTTTATTTTATCGTTCACTACAGCAAATACCACCAGGCGGCTTTTGGAAATATGGCCAATCAAATAACCGGTAAGGTAAATACGCAATACAGTTTTATAGATCGCTACTTCAGGTTAAAAAAAACAAACGACTCGCTGGTAAAAGCAAATGAAGTATTGTACAATAAATTAA
This sequence comes from Bacteroidota bacterium, assembly GCA_018268085.1. Lineage (GTDB taxonomy): Bacteria > Bacteroidota > Bacteroidia > Chitinophagales > Chitinophagaceae > Ferruginibacter. The sequence continues at coordinate 66,864 of JAFDXE010000009.1, read as the reverse complement.
AAGCCGATTTTGAACTACCTGATACCGTTACCCGAACCGGCATTGATACAATCAGGATTGATTCCATCGCCAAATACCGGAAATACACTTACCTGAGCGCCAACGTTGTTTCCAATTCTGTTGCTGCACAAAATAATTTTATCGTTTTATCCAGGGGAAAGGCAAACGGCATTCGCATCGGTATGGGTGTTGTAGATCCCAATAACGGCGTGGTAGGAATTGTTACAGATGCTACCAATGATTTTGCCGTTGTAATGAGTTTGTTGCACAAAGACAGTCACATCAGCGGTAAACTTTTAAAAGGCGGTGAAACAGGAACGCTCGCCTGGGATGGTAAGGAACCAAACATAGTAACTTTAACCGGTATACCTAAAAGCGCTAAAATAGCAAAGGGAGATACGGTGATCAGCAGCGGGTTCAGTACCTCTTTTCCAAAAGGCATGATGATTGGCAGGGTAGAAGCCGTGTACAAAGAAGTGAGCACCAGTTTTTTCAGGGTGCAATTGCGCACGGCTACCAATTTCTATAACTTACAATACGTGTATGCCATCGACAATGCACAACAGGAAGCCATCAACCAGGTTTTGGAAAAATTAAAAAAGCAACCATAATCGCAAGTGAGCAACTTTGTAAAGAACATATTGCGTTTTATCCTGTTCATACTCTTCCAGGTGTATGTACTCGACCAGGTACGGCTGCACCAGATGGTAACGCCTTATATCTATTTTATGTTTATCCTCTGGCTGCCGTTTAAGATCAACCGCATGTTACTGATGATACTGTCGTTCCTGCTTGGGTTTACTTTAGACAGTTTTCGTCATCATCCGGGCTTTCACGCAGCAGCATGTGTTCTGATTGCGTACGTACGGCCATTCCTTATCAACATATTAATTCCACAGGAAGGCGCAGAAACCAACTATGAAGAACCATCGTTCAAAAGTATGGGAGGAATGCTCCCTTACCTGATCTACGCAGGTGTATTAAGTTTCCTGCACAATACCTGGCTGTTCCTGCTGGAAGCATGGCAGTTCGGTGATGTCTGGTATTTCCTGGTTAAAACAATACTTTCAACTGCTGTCAGCTTAATGCTGGTACTCATCACCGAATTATTATTTACCAGGAAACAAAGATTCAGAACCAATACAGCCTGATTTTTTACCAACGATTATCAAACGAAAAACTACTTTTATTAAAGCGTGAAACTACCTTTGTGGTGCTTTCCAACTTTATTAATTTTAATCTTATATCATTTAACAGGGATCGATTCTAAACAATATAAAAAGTGTCCGTCTTTAACCAGTCAAGAAAAAATGTAATCCGGCTCATCTTTATTGCCTTGTTTCTTATCATTGTTATCCGCCTGTTTACTTTACAGGTAATCACAACAAAATATAAGATACTGGCAGATGACCAGGGCATCTTCAGGAAAGTAGTATATCCCGACAGGGGAATTGTTTTCGATCGTAAACACAGGGCCATTCTGCAGAACACAACCATTTATGATCTTATGGTTGTTCCTTCCAAAATAAAAGGAACAGATACCACAACCCTGTGCAATATTCTTGAAATTGATACGGCTGAATTCCGGAAAAGAATTTTAACTGCCATCATTAAAAACAAAGCCTACCGGCCATCCATATTCGAAGCGTTACTGAGCCAGGAAAAAATGGCAAAGCTGAATGAGAACATGTTCAAGTTTGCACCGGGTTATTTTTTACAGGAAAGACCCGTAAGAGATTATCCATTTGATGCAGGCGGAAATATTCTCGGCTATCTTTCCGAAGTAGATACCAACTTCCTCAAGAATCATCCGGATGAAGGTTACCAGTCGGGCGACTATGCAGGTAAAACCGGTATTGAACGTACGTACGAAAAGGTGTTGATGGGACAAAGAGGAATTGAATTTTATAAAAGAGATAATAAGAACAGGTTAACCGACCGGCTGGAACACGGTATGTATGATACGGCTGCTATTGCAGGCCAGAATATGTTTACATCACTTGATATTGAATTGCAGGCTTTGGGAGAAAAACTGATGGAAAATAAACTGGGTTCTATTGTTGCCGTAGATCCGAAGACCGGCGGCATATTGTGCATGGTGAGTAGCCCAACTTTTCATCCGAAATTATTAACCGGTGCCGACAGGAAAAAGCACATTGCAGAACTCTTGCTTAATCCGGCATTGCCTTTATTGAATCGTTCGGTGATGGCAACCTATTCGCCCGGCTCAACCTTTAAAACATTGCAGGCATTGATCGGTTTGCATGAAGGAGTGATCAATACGGAATTCCGTGTATCCTGTGGCGGTGCGTTTTATGGATGTGGTAGCGGTAAGCCGATGAAATGTCTTGATAAAGGAACGTTTAATTTACGCAGCGCCATAACGGTATCAGACAACACCTATTTTGCTACGGTTATGCAAAAGGTAATAGAAAACAAAGCTTATCCAAGCCAGGACAGCAGTTTAGCTAAATGGGATCAGTACATGTACAATTTCGGGCTCGGACATAAACTGGGTGTGGATGTTCCTTCTGAAAAGAAGGGAAATATTCCAACGCCGCAATTCTTTGACAAAGTATATGGCAAAGGCAAATGGAATTATTGCAATTTCCGCTCGGTGAGCATTGGCCAGGGAGAAGTAGATGTTACTCCCATGCAGGTAGCCAATGAGATGGCCTATATTGCCAATAAAGGATGGTATATCATTCCGCATCTTGTAGACTCGATTGAAGGCGGAGACAAATTTGGATTGCTAACGAAGTATAAAGACAAGCACGGCAATATAGACATTCCCGACAGCGTATTTGAAGCTGTGCATGATGGTATGGAGGGTGTTGTTGATCACGGTACCGGTGTTGGCGCAAAGGTTCCGGGCATTGTTATATGTGGTAAAACCGGAACAGTAGAAAACTATTTTCGGGGAGAGAAACAACCCAATCACTCTTTCTTTTGCGGATTTGCCCCGAGAGACAATCCAAAAATTGCGATCATGTGTGTGGTGGAAAATAGCGGCAAATTCGGCGGAACATTCGCTGCGCCCATCACCGGGTTGATGATTGAAAAATACCTGAATGATTCTATTGCCGGTAAAGAAAGGAAAGACAGGGTAGAAAAATTATCGCAGATGAACCTCATCCCTCCACGAATTTACGCAGCCGTACGCACACAGGATTCGCTGATGCACAGGAAGGATTCTGCTTACCTGATGGCAAAAGGGTACATTAAACTGATGAAAGATACACTGGGAATAGAGGAAGAAGATGCGAAAGATGACCTGGAGAAGCTGGATACATCCAAGAGGCTGAACAATAATTTGCCACCGATGCCGGCTGGTAATGATACAGGATTTATTAAACAGGATGCGATAAACCCGGCAGACAGGAAGAAGCCTTCCGTAAAAGATTCAGTGAATAACGATAACAAATAGCCGCAGTAACGAAAAATATGTTTCAGAAAAGAGAAGTTGTTTTAAAAGGTAAGGATTGGGTCATGATCTGGCTCTATGCTGCAATTGTATGCATAGGGCTGGTTTGTATTTTCTCTGTTGAGTACAAAGCAAACGACGATTTTTTCAGAAGCCTGTTTGAGTTTAAAAAGAACTACAGTAAACAGTTTTTATTCCTGGGTATTTGCGTGGTACTGGCAACATTTATCCTGCTTACCGACAGTAAATTTTTTACTGCTACGCCAAACCTCCTGTACATCATTGGTATTTTGCTCATGATGGCCACTTTTGTGCTGGGTAAAAATGTAAACGGTTCAAAAAGCTGGATACCATTAGGTTTTATGAACCTGCAACCGGTAGAAACCTGTAAGATATTTACGGCCCTGGCACTGGCGAAGTACCTTGCACGAAACGATACGGATTTCACCAAAACAAGATCGCAACTGATTGCTGCAGGAATTTGCTTCCTGCCCATCGTTTTTTCCATCCTGCAAAATGAGACCGGCCTGGCGCTTGTGTACTTTTCCTTTTTGTTGCCTATGTACAGGGAAGGTTTTCCTCCCGGCTACCTGGTTGCCGGCGCTTCCCTGGGTGTATTGCTGGTAATCACGTTACTGTTTCCGCCTACTTCACTCATCATTGCTTTATCTGTGATTGCATTGCTTTGTGCCTTTTTTATGAAAAGAAAAATAAAAAGAAATAAAGGCATCTTACTGATCATTGTTGGATTGTGGTTGATGGCTTCTTTATTCGTTGGCGTTGCTGTTCCGTTTTTATTTAAACATGTATTTCAAAAATACCAGGCCGACAGGATATTCAGCATGGTTGGTCGAGATAACCCGTTCGAAGATGAATCTACCGTAAAAGTAACCAGTGCTGATGTAAAGAAAGCGAAGAAGGAAAAAGAAAACTACAATGTGAAGCAATCAAAAATCGCCATTGGATCGGGTGGTCTTCTCGGTAAAGGATTTTTAAAAGGAACACAAACACAGGGCGATTTTGTACCCGAACAGCATACCGATTTTATTTTCACATCAGTGGGAGAAAATTTTGGTTTTGTAGGATGTACCATCTTAATGCTGCTCTATTTCGGAATGTTATTCCGTATAGTGTACATCGCCGAAAGGCAGCGAAGTACCTTTACCCGGGTATATGCCTACAGTGTTGCAGCCATAATATTCTTTCACATTGCCATCAATATATGTATGACGATTGGTCTTGCCCCTGTAATTGGAATCACACTCCCGCTTATGAGTTACGGTGGCTCTTCATTAATAACATTCACGATCCTGATATTTATTCTGATAAAACTGGATTCAGACAGGCAGATGATACTGAGGTAGGAAATGAGCAATAAGAAATGAACAATAAGAAGTAAGAAATGAAAAATCAGTAGAAGGGATATTGCTGTTTCGCCTGAATGCTACGTGTTACTTTTTTCTGCATTTTCGTAGTGACGATAATGATGCACTTCAATTAATCTTACGCATCGAATAAATCAAGTTGTAACTGCCGGTTAATTGGTTGCCGTACAGGCTTATTCATTCCATTCCCCGATATTGAAAAAACAGCAGTTGGTTCAAACCTGGAAGCAATTACAATATTCACCTCCCCGGCATGTGCATCAAATAACTGCTTTGCCTTTACCGGGCAATTATTTTCTTTGGAAAGATGTGATAACAACAAATGCGATAATGCCGGATGCCTGTGCTGCAGAAATATATCCAATGCCTGCTTGTTAGACAGGTGACCTTTGCCGCCACGTATCCTGTTTTTTAAATGCCATGGATAACGGCCCTGCTCCAGCATCTCTTCATCATAATTCGTTTCAAGAAAAACGGCGTGGCATTTTTTAAACTGCGAAATTACATGCGAACATTCAGCGCCGATATCTGTAAATACACCTACTGTAACCTCGTTACAATTAATAATAAAACTGTGTGGATCTTCTGCATCATGATGTTTCGGAAAGGCAGTTACTGTAAGGTTACCGATTTGTACCGGCGTATAGGCACAGAAATTTACCTGCAGGTTTTCATCCAGTTTAATTCGGCTATGCTTCAGCGTTGTATTGGTAATATATACCGGCAACTGGTATTTTTCAGCTAGTACAGGTAAACCTTTGACGTGGTCAATATGTTCATGTGAAATAAAAATGGCTTTTACCCTGCTTAAAGAAAGTTCGAGTTGCCGCATGCGTTTTTCTGTTTCCCTGCAGGAAAGGCCCGCATCTACCAGCACAGCTTCATTTTCATTGCCGATATAATAGCAATTGCCGTTACTTCCCGAATTAAGCGAAGCGATGTGTATAGTCATTTGATACAAAGAAAATAAATTTTGCATTGCACCGCCTTTTTGTGGATAGTTTTATGAGCAGGATTCGTTTCCGCTACACATTGTTGTTTAGTTTTGACACCGGTTCAATAAAGTATATCATTCACCATCAGCGCAGCGCTCACTCATGAAAATAATTCCCTTAAGCGAAGGAAGTTTTACCATTGATAAAACGAAAATTTTTGTTCCTTTTGATAAGGAAAAGGATAACCTGCAGGAAAGGCCCGCAGGAAGCCTGCTGGTAGAAATACAGCCATTTGCCATACAAACGAGTAAAGACATTCTTATCATTGATACAGGCCTTGGTTTTTACACGGCAGACGGTATGATGCAAATTCATAAAAACCTGGCTGCTGCCGGTATATCTTCCACTGATGTTACAAAAGTGCTGATCAGCCACCTGCATAAAGACCACGCAGGCGGTATCCAGGATGAAAGGAACAACAGGCTCAGTTTTCCGGCTGCAAAATATTACGTAAACAGAAAGGAGTTGGAATATGCCTCCGGGAAAGAAAGCTTGTCGTATGAACCGCATATGTTCAATTTACTCAGTTCATCAACTCAGCTTGTATTGCTGGATGACAATGGGGTTATTGATGAGTACATTCATTATGAAATGACAGGCGCTCATTCTTTATATCATATTGTATTTACCATTGAAGATGAAAACCGGAAAATATTTTTCGGTGGCGATGTGGCACCGCAATTACAGCAGATGAAAAACAGGTTTGTGGCCAAATACGATATAGACGGAAAGAAAAGTATGCAATTAAGAAATGAATGGTGGGAGAAAGGTAAATCGGAACACTGGACTTTCCTTTTTTACCACGATATTAAGTCGCCCATAATTACTCCGTGATTAAAAGGAGGCCTGCCCTAGACAGAGCTGGCCGTTGCTAACCTATGAAAAACACCTACTACAAAAATAGAGGAAAATATATTACACTCAACAATTATTAGATTTTTTATTAAAGTCAATTCAATGAAACGACTACTGATAGTGGTTATAAAACAAAATCCCCTTTCGTTTGAAAAGGGATTTACCTATAAAAACATAAGCGTTGCTTAAAAATTTCTTCTTCTGCCAGGTCGTTGCTGGTTCATATTATTCTTCCGCCGTTTGCGAATTTCATCTACCAGTTTTTTTGTGAATTCACCATGTAGCTTATAAAAATTATTGGATCTTGTAGCACCGAGTATTGTGGTAAAACGATCCTGGTATTTCTTTTTAATATTCAGCATTGCCTGCTGCCGGTCTAGCTCAGGCAAATCAATATCTACAGATTTAATTTCAGATTCAAACTGCGCATGCAATGGCCAGAACTTCTGTGCTTCGGATTCAGTTAAATTTAATTGTTGCGTGATGTAAGCTATATACAGCGCCTTAATTTTTTGTTCTTTATTTGCTTCATCTCCGCCGGGGTTTTCCTGGGCTTTTGCAGCAGAAAAGCAGGAAATGAAGAAAAGAAAATATAGTAGCATTCGTTTCATCGAATCAATATTAGTTGTTTTTGGATAGTTCTATATTATAAGATTGCAATAAATTATCGAGTGTATTTTCGTTCAGCATATACTCTACTTCTTCCGGTAAATTTTTTTCTTCCGTTAGTGATGCCACCAACGCTGCATTTACATCATCGCCATCATTTTTCAGGTAATTAATGATCTCTTCATCATCCAGTGATTCTAACGCTTTTTCAATGCCGTTTTGAAGTGCATCATCGGAACTGGCAGCTAACCCGGTTTCTGTTGCGTTTGTAAATGAACCTTGTTTATTGTTCAACCCATTGAAAATTCCAACTGAAAGTATGCACGTAATACAAGCCGCAACGGCATATTTAAAAAACGACATTCGGGGTTGCATGCTTACCACTTTGGTGGAAGGTTTAGTGAGCTTAACCAAAATATCTTCCGCCAGGTTTTCAAAATAACCGGCGGGAACTTTAAATACATTTTTTGAACGAAGCCCTGCCGGCAACAGTACAGATGATGCTTCGGTGCTGTTTGCAGGTGCTGAATTCTTTATCTTACTCATGATTTCATCTGCCAGCCCCTCAAAATATCCGCCGGGTACAGCCAGGTTTGCCATTTCCACTGTTGTTGTATGACTTAAATGCTGAAGCCGTACGGTAAACTCCGCAGAAACCATATCAAAATACCCTTCCGGAACAGAAAATACATTGCTATTGGGGAAATCCGCCAGCACACTGTTCAGTTCTTTTAGTTCATTATATATCGTCGAACTCTTTTGCATCACTTATTTTGACGGGATACCCGTAGGAAAGTTTAATGGTTAAGAATATAGTCTTCGATCTTTTTTACTGCGTGATGATAGCTGGCTTTAAGGGCACCTTCGCTGGTTTCCAGCACCCGGCTCATTTCCTCGTAGGGCATTTCATCGAAATAACGAAGATTGAACACGGTTCGTTGTTTTTCGGGTAACTGCTGAATGGCAAGCTGAAGTTTCCATTCAACTTTATTACCGTCGTAATCTTTATCAGCCTGTAGTTTATTACTGAGGAAACTTTCTTCGTCACTTAAGGAAACCGAACGCTTTTTCTTTTGCTGCTGCAGGAAAGTAAGGCACTCATTGGTGGCAATGCGGTATAACCAGGTGTACAACTGGCTGTCTTCCCGGAAATTTTCGAGACTTTTCCAAACCTTGATAAACATGTTTTGCAGCACATCGTTGGCATCTTCATGATCAATTACCAACCTCCGGATATGCCAATACAATTTCTCCTGGTATTTTTTTATGATCCGGGTAAAAGCAGCTTCCCTGGTCTGTTCATTCCTGAACAGGTATAATAATTCTTTATCATCGGTATGGTTGGTCATAAGTTAAACAGCAGGGCAAAAATAGAAAACACAATACTATGATCCGTTTTTATCCAATAAGTTTAATGAAATAAAAAAGCCACTGACAGGTATTGTTACTGTTCAGCGGCTTACGATGTTTAGGTAAAAATTATTTTTTACGGGCAAGTACTTTTTCGGCAGCAGCAACAATATGTGCTGCATCCAGTCCGTATTTTACCAGCAATTCTGTTGGTTTACCGCTTTCGCCAAATGTATCATTGGTTCCGATATATTCGATGGGCACCGGGCAATGCCTGGCGGCCACCTGTGCGATAGAATCTCCCAATCCGCCAATGATATTGTGTTCTTCCGCGGTAACGGCGCAGCCTGTTTTTTGAATGGAAGCAATTACAGCTTCTGTATCCAGCGGCTTAATGGTGTGAATATTGATCAGTTCAACGCTAATGCCTTTTTCTTCCAGCATTTTTGCAGCTTCTACGGCGATCCATACCAGGTGACCGCAGGCGAATATGGAGATGTCTTTTCCTTCAGATAATTGCTGGGCTTTGCCAATAATAAAATCTTCTTCTTTGGTAAAGATGGGCCAAACCGGTCGGCCAAAACGAAGGTAAACCGGGCCTTCATAATTTGCAATTGCTTTTGTGGCGGCCTTGGTTTGATTGTAATCTGCCGGTACTATAACGGTCATGCCTGGGAGCATTTTCATTAAACCGATATCTTCCAGGATCTGGTGCGTAGCGCCATCTTCACCCAGCGTTAACCCGGCATGCGATGCACAGATTTTTACATTCTTTCCGCTGTAGGCAATACTTTGCCTGATCTGGTCGTACACACGACCGGTAGAAAAATTCGCAAATGTTGTTGTGTATGGAATTTTACCGCCGATGGTTAAACCAGCAGCAATGCCCATCATGTTGGCTTCTGCAATGCCGCACTGGTAATACCTTTCGGGGAATTCCTTCATAAATCCATTAAGTTTCAATGATCCGGCCAGGTCGGCAGTAAGCGCTACAATTTTATCGTTCCCACGGGCTGCTTCGAGAATGCCGTCGCCAAAACCACTTCTTGTATCCTTGTTACCGGTTGATTGAATATTGTTGAGCATGATTGTGTTTTATGATTGTTGTAAAAAATGAATTTAGTTTAATGAAGGGTTTTGACCATTGAACAGGTTTTCTTCTTTATTCAATCTTAGTTCCCATTCCCAGGCAGTACGCATCATGTCTTCCAGGTCATATTTTGTTTCCCATCCCAGCACTTTTCTTGCTTTTTCATTGTTGGCATAGATGGCGGTGATATCTCCCGGTCTTCTTGGCCCGATCACATAGTTGAGTTTCTGGTTGCTCACTTTTTCAAATGTTTTGATGGCTTCCAGTACCGTGTACCCGTTGCCGCTGCCCAGGTTAAATATTTCGCAGTTGCTTTTGTTCTTTTTATCGAGTAAATAATTTAATGCTAACGTATGCGCATGAGCGATATCTGAAACGTGGATATAATCCCTGAGGCAACTGCCATCTCTTGTTGGATAATCATCGCCATGTACACTCATCTGTGGTAATTTACCTATTGCTGTTTGTGTGATGGCCGGCACCAGGTTGGCGGGTCTGCCAATAGGAATTTCACCGATCTGGTTAGACGGATGTGCGCCAACCGGATTAAAGTACCTCAGCAGTATAGATTGTATCTGGTTGCTGTTCACTGTTTGCTGTACGATCTGTTCGCCCATTTGTTTGGTATATCCGTAAGGAGATTCAGCCTGTTGTGTAGGTGTATCTTCCGTAACAGGAATGCTCACAGGGTTACCGTAAACCGTACACGAAGAAGAGAAAACGAAATTATTTACATTGAATTCTACTGCACATTTTAAAATATTGATCAGTGAATTCATATTGTTTTCGAAATACAACAATGGTTTTTCAACTGATTCTCCAACTGCTTTGTATGCGGCGAAATGAATGATACCATCGATATCGGGATTTTCTACAAACACAGCATGCGTATCATCGAAGTTGCATAAATCTACGGTATAGTTTTTTACTTTTTTACCAGTGATCTTTTCTACGCCATCCAGGATATTGGGTCTGCTGCGACTATTATCATCTGCAGAAATTACATTAAAACCATTTTGAATGAGGTCGACGATTGTATGAGATCCGATATAGCCGCAACCGCCGGTAACCAGTATTTTTTTCATGGCACAAAGAAAATGAAAAAACACGTATTAATGCGTGCAGAAACTTTTTTTTAAAAGCTATGTAAATGAAGAGGCCTTAGCGGATGGATATATTGTAAAAGATCACTACAAAATGAAGTGAAGAATATAAAAGAATAAAGCTGCCAATAATCCACTAATTGGAATGGTAAGCACCCATGCCCATAGCAGGTTTACAGTAACGCCCCATCTTACTGCCGATAAACGTTTTGTTGCACCCACGCCAATGATTGATCCGGTAATGGTATGCGTGGTGCTTACAGGAATTTTCAATGCCTCCGTAACAAACAACGTGATAGCACCGGCAGTTTCAGCAGCCACGCCTTCGAACGGAGTAACTTTTGTAATGCGGCTTCCCATGGTTTTAACGATCTTCCATCCGCCACTCATCGTTCCCAACGCAATGGCAGCATAACAGGAAAGCGGAACCCACCATACCATGTGATCGAGATGGTAAGTAACCGGATCATACGCAATAAGCGCCACCATGATAATACCCATAACTTTTTGAGCATCATTTCCACCATGGCCGATACTGAATGCTGCAGAAGAAACCAGTTGCAGCCGCTTAAACCAGGTGTTGGCCCGGTTGGCATTGAGTCCGTTTAAGAATAAAGTAAATGAAGCCATGATCACCAGTATCCCGGCGAGTAAAATCCATTTGAAATTGGCGGCTGTAAAAATTACTTTCAATACATAAGAATCAAAATGCGTTTTCAGTTTTAACGGATCAAACTCCAGGTTTTTGGCGAGGAACCATCCTGTTAAAATAAAAACTGAAAATGCAATGACTTTCGGGAGAATGCCCTTCCTGAAAGAATGTATGAACCAGAGAGAAATTACAAATGCGATAATCATTCCAACGATAGGTGCAAGAAAGATAAATGCAATGGTTTTTAAAATTGGTTCGGAGTTGATAGAAGAGAATCCTCCGAATGCTACTGCTGCACCTGAAAACCCACCGATAAGCGTATGCGAAGAAGAAGAAGGAATGCCGAACCACCAGGTAAATAAATTCCAGAAGATGGCAGCCAATAGTCCTGACACAATAACCAGTAACATATCATGACCGCTCACCACATCTGATTTCACTGTTTTGGCAATTGTATTGGCAACCCCATGATCTTTAAAAATAAAATACGCTACGAAGTTGAACATGGCCGCCCAAAGTACAGCCTGTCCGGGCGTTAATACTTTAGTAGATACAACTGTTGCAATAGAATTGGCTGCATCATGAAATCCATTGATGAAGTCGAAAACCAGCGCCAGGAAAATGATCAGGATCAGGAAATTCATGTACTTTATTTGCAGGTTTGTTGTGGCATTGAACAAATGGCAGCTTTTCTACCTTGTTCCCTGTTAAGCATATTTAATGATAATAGACTCTATTACGTTGGCCGCATCTTCACATTTATCCGTTACAATTTCAAGTATCTGGTAAATCTCCCTTTTCTTGATTACTTCTTTTGCGTCTGTTTCTGTTGCAAACAATCTTTCGATGCTCATATCAAAAATATCATCGCCCTGGTTTTCTATGCTGTTGATCGCTACCAGCGCATCGGTGATCTGACGCATATTTTTCATATTACGGAGCTCAGTAACGGCCTTGTGTACCTGCACACAACCCAACGCAATCAGGTCGCCCATTTTCTGGATACCGATATCATTGGGATCTACATGGTAAAAATTTATTTTTTTCGCAGAGGCATAGATATAATCTGCAATATCATCTAATGAAGAAGCCAGGTAGTGGATGTCTTCGCGGTCGAAGGGCGTAATAAAGTTCTTTCCTAATTCAGTAAAAATCTGGTGGGTAAGCTCATCATTCACATGTTCCATATCTTCCACTTCTTTGATCAGCCTGCCTCGCTTTTCAAATTCCGGCTCGTTAACTACTTCTTTCAGCTTATTGCCCATTCTAACCAGTTCTTCCGCCACATTTTCAAAAAGCTGGTAGAAAACCCTGTCTTTCGGTAAAAACACCTTCAGGATAGTATTGAATGCCATCGGTTTTTGTTGGTTTTTAATTTGTAGGCAAAATTAAAATTATACCCCTTTAGCTAAGCCGAATTAAAATTGATAATAATTTCTTAACATAGAGATAATATTAAATTGTTATTACCTTACGCAAAATTTGCTTCTTGAGAAGGTATTTCGCAATTGCACTACTCATAACTACCAGTTACGGTGCAAAATCACAGTTTTTAATGGACATGGTTGATACCACTACCAATATGGGTAAGGGGATGTTGTCTATTTATAAGAAGTACGATAAATTAAAGATCAGTGGTTATGTTCAACCAGAGTTCCAGTTAGCAGCATCCAAAGGAACCAAAAGTTTTAATGGAGGAGATTTTGCCGCAAACGTAAACAACCGTTTTACACTGCGCAGGGGCAGGATGCGTTTCGATTATGTTCATTTTGCCGAAGGTAAAGGTCCTTCCGTTCAATTTGTATTTCAGTTCGATGGTTCGGAAAGGGGATTTTTCGCACGTGATTTCTGGGGAAGGGTTATGGAAAACCAGTTCCAGTTATTTTCATTTACAATGGGATTGTTTGCACGGCCATTCAGTTATGAACTCAACCTTGGTTCAGGTGATCGTGAAAGTCCGGAACGCGGACGCATGAGCCAGTTATTAATGAAAACGGAAAGAGACCTTGGTGCAATGATCTCTTTTGAACCCAGGAATAAAGATCATGTATTGCGGTATTTAAAAATTGATGCAGGATTATTTAATGGGCCCGGATTAAGTGCAACGGCTGATTTTGACAGCCATAAAGACTTTATCAGTCGCATTGGTTTAAAACCATTTCCCATCTCAAAAAATATCATATTCAGCTTTGCCGGTTCCTGGCTCAATGGTGGCTTTCTTCAAAATACGAAGTATGTATATACTATAGCCAACGTACAGGGAAATAAAACTTTCATCGTTGATTCTTCCATAACCAATAAAGGAAAAATTGCACCGAGAAAATATTATGGAATAGATGCGCAGTTAAAAATGAAACATTCATGGGGTTTCACAGAACTGAGAGCAGAATTTATTACCGGTAAACAAACAGCATCTGAAAACAGTTCGGAAACTCCCGGCGCATTGTTCAATAATACAGAGGGGTATTATATCCGGAAATTCAATGGCGCTTATTTTTATTTCCTTCAGCACCTGGTGAATACAAAACATCAACTGGCAATTAAGTACGACTGGTTTGATCCCAACACCGCAGTAAAAGGAAAAGATATCGGTAAAAACGGCACTAACATTAACGCAACCAATATCAGGTACAACACACTTGGACTTGGCTATATTTATTATGCCACCGAAAATTTGAAATTTGTTTTATGGTATGAACGCATTACCAATGAAAAAACACAACTTACCGGCTATACTACTGATGTGAAAGACGATATGTTTACCTGCAGATTACAGTTTAAATTCTGATAAGATCTATGCCTCTTTATAGCATCATTTGTTCCTTTTGATGCTTTCAACATGGCGGCTTAACATTGCCGTAACACAGCCGTAACTTTTGCATAACATTCCCGTAACACAGCCGTAATACCATTAGCGTCACTTTGCAGTCAAATAAAAAGGTATGAGGCTGCTTCAAATAATCATTGCAATTTTTACGTTTTCATTTTCTGCATCTGCTCAAACCGGGCAGGTTGAAGGAAAGGTTACCGATGCTTCAGGTATAAAATTAACCGGGGTTTCAGTAGAAGTAGAAGGGGTAAAAACCGTTACTACAAATGCAGATGGAAACTTCGTGTTGTCGTTACCGTCAGGTAAAAAATATTCAATCAAACTCAGTTCAGTAGGTTACCAGGTAAAGCAGGTAGATGATGTGGAAGTTATTGCCGGCCAGGTAAGTACCGTAAACATCATATTGGAACGTGCTTCCAAAACAGAACAGGCGGTAGTGGTTCGGTCGAGCATGAAGAAAGAAACCACAGCGGCACTGATCAGTTACCAGAAAAATACGGCTGTTGTGGCACAGGTAGTAAGTGCAGAAGCCATAAAAAGATCACCGGATAAAAATACCGGTGAAGTGCTGAAGAGAGTTCCCGGCACTTCTATACAGGAAGGAAAATATTTAATTGTACGTGGTTTGGCCGACAGGTATAACCAGGCAATGATCAACGGCGTTTTGCTGAGCAGTACAGAACCTGATCGTAAAACATTCAGCTTTGATATTATCCCTTCTGCAACCATCGATAATATTATTATCAACAAAGCATTCATTCCTGAATTACCGGGGGAATGGGCGGGCGGACTCATCCAGGTGAATACTAAAGATGTACCTACAAAAAATTTCCTTGATGTGCAAATAGGTACGGGATTCAATACCAAAACAATTGGCAACGATTTTTATGATTATAAAGGAGGAAAAACAGATTTCCTTGGCTATGACGATGGCACCCGTGGATTACCGGCAGGCTTTCCCCGTAAATCGCAGTTCAATGCATTAACCGCTGCACAAAAAACTGCGTATGCATCTTCGTTCGAAAATGTTTGGAGCGCCGATAAAAGCAACAGCCTCAAATTAAACCAGAGCATAACGATCAATGGAGGTTTTAATATCAAGCTTGCAAAAAAACTCAGGCTGGCAGCGATACTCGGCATTAATTACAACAGGTCGTTCAGGAATCTTGAATATGAAAACCAGATCAACTCTTACCAGGATAATGTTGCTGATTTGAGTTTCACCTATAACAACAATAAATACAGCCAGGATATATTGGCGGGAGCTATCGCTAATTTTACTTTCCAGTTTGGAAACAATACAAAAATCTCCATCAAGAATTTACTGAATGTAAATACCTCAGATTATACAACAGTAAGAACCGGTGTAGAATATGAAAATGCGATTAACCCATCAGGTGACGGCGATAAAATAAAAGCAAATGAACTTGCTTTTAAGGCCAGTACATTTTTTAACACCCAGTTATCAGGCGATCACAACATTAAAAAATACGATGCTAAGTTGCATTGGTTTGGTAGTTTCAATATCTTAGACCAGTACATACCCGATCAGCGTCGTTTACAATATATCCAGGATGTAACGCTGGAAGGCGCACCATACCTCGCTGCTATCCGTGCATCCAATGCATCACAAAAAAGCGGTAGCCGGTATTTCGGTACATTAAGCGATTATATTTATACTGTTGGCGGTGATCTCAGCAAAACAATTAACGTTAATGGGCAAACGCAAACAGTTAAAGGAGGATATTTTTTCCAGGTAAAAGACAGGCTGTTTAACTGCAGGCCTTTTGCCATCTACCAACCGCAATATGAGCGATCATTACTGGAACTTCCGGCCGACCAGATATTTGCCGCATCAAATTTTGGAAACGGAAACGATACCAAACTTGCTTTTAATGAATTGCAGGGATCAAGTTATCGTTATCTCGCTAACTCCATTTTAAATGCAGCTTTCCTGCAATTCGATAACCAGTTTGCAAAAAAATTCAGGATCGTTTGGGGATTGCGTATTGAAGATTTTGATCAGTTGATTGGCGCTACAAAAAAATCTGACGACAGGTTTGTGTATAACAGGAAAAGAGATTATTTACCAGGTGTAAACCTCACCTATAAAATAAATAATAGTACCAATGTTCGTTTATCGGGATCACAAACAGTGATTCGCCCTGAGTTTCGTGAGTTGAGTACGTTCCAGTTTTATGATTTTGATTTAGGTGCTACCGTAGCCGGTAACACTGCACTGGAAAGAACAAAGGTTTCCAATTTTGATCTCCGTTATGAATTGTATCCAAGGGCAGGCGAACTGTTTACCTTCGGCATCTTCTACAAATATTTCAAAAAGCCAATTGAAGTTTACTTCAATGCAACATCAGGTGCAGCGAGCAGCACTTACAACTACCTCAATGCTGATGAAGCAAATAGTTTTGGTGCAGAACTGGAATTCAGGAAGAAACTTGATGTTGTTTCTGCGCTTAAAAACTTTACCGTGCAGGGAAATATTTCTTATATCTACAACAGGGTAAAAGGTGTTGGCGCTGTTGAATCAAGACCCATGCAGGGACAAAGCCCATACCTGTTAAACGCCAGTGTACAATACGACCTGCAGCGATACGGATTAAGCACCACATTGTTGTTTAACCAGATCGGAAGAAGAATTGCCTATGTTGGTGGTGATGATGGAAGACAACCGGCAATATGGGAAAACCCAAGGCCGGTACTGGATCTGCAGATCGCAAAAAAAGTGTTGAAATCGAAAGGAGAAGTAAAACTGAATATTGCTGATATCATTTCCAAACAGGCAATATTTTACAATGACCTGAACGATAATAAAAAATATGACCTGCCCGACGACAGGTTTGCTATTAAAAGGAAATATGGAACTAACGTAGGTATCAGTTTCAGCTATAGTTTTTAAAAAATATTAAACAGACAAATAAAAAGAAAAAATACAATCATGAAAAAGTTATTTCTTTTCGGCCTTGTTATCGCAACAGCATCTATTGGTTGCCGTAAGATTGAGGTGGATGGCGGTACAACAGTGATCAACACAACCGACAGCACCGGAACAGAGAATGTGATACTCCAGGGACGCATTACAGCAAACCGCACACTGCATGCACAGTACACTTACAAATTAAGAGGGCTGGTATATGTTACCAACGGCGCTATTTTAACGATTGAGCCAGGAACCAGGATCGTTGGGGAAGCAGGAACAGCAGACAAAGGCGCCCTGATCATCACCCGCAGTTGCAAGATTATTGCAGACGGAACCGTGGATAAACCAATTGTGTTTACATCAGAAGCGGCTACACCTCAGCGTGGTGATTGGGCAGGATTGATCATATTAGGCAATGCACCTACCAATTCTTCATTCAATGGTACGCAGGGAATTGGTGAGATTGAAGGTGGTGTTAATAACAGTGATGGATTGGGATTGTACGGAACGCCTTCTTCCCAGGGTCAGAACCCGGCTGATAACAGTGGAATTCTGCGTTATGTAAGAATTGAATATGCAGGATTTGCATTCCTTCCGGATAAAGAAATCAATGGATTAACATTCGGTGGCGTAGGTTCAGGAACAGTAGTAGATCATGTACAGGTTTCTTATGCCAACGACGATTCATTCGAATGGTTTGGTGGTACAGTTAACTGTTCTCACCTGATTTCTTACAGAACACTCGACGATGATTTTGATACTGATAACGGATTCAGTGGTAAAGTTCAGTTCGGAATTGCATTGAGAGATTCTGCAGTTGCAGATATTTCCAAGAGCGAAGCTTTCGAAAGTGATAACGATGCCAATGGTAGTTCATTGCTTCCGCAAACAAGCGCCGTGTTTTCAAACATGACCGTACTTGGTCCGAAAGCAACACTCAGCAATACCGGTAATAATCTTTTTGTATGGGGTGCACAGATCAGGAGAAATTCTACCCTGTCTTTATTTAATTCTCTGATCATGGGATGGCCAAACGGATTGTACATTGATGCAACCAAAGGCGTTCCAACCGACAATAATATCCCGGCTTCATTGTTTGTTCAGAATACGGTTATTGCCGGTTGTCCTCAACCTGTTTTGTATAGCCTGGGTACAAATACCAACGTACCAACGACACCTAATACAACGGCTACCATCACCGATTGGTTTAATACAGCTTCATACAACAATAGCATCCTCCCTAATAATACTGATGTAGGTTTAACGGATCCATTCAATTATTCAAATCCTGATTTTAACCCAACCAGTTCATCTGTAGTTGCAAACGGAGCAAGTTTTTCTCATCCTAAACTGGCAACCGGGTTTACATCTGTAAACTACCAGGGGGCTTGTGCTCCGGGCGATTCATGGTGGAAGGTTTGGACAAAATTCTAGTCAAACTATTTTTATACAATCAAAGCAGTCGTACTCCGGCTGCTTTTTTAATTGCCTTAAATTTAGAGCATGAAAAAAATATTCTACCTGGTTGCAGCTATTGTTGCTATGTACGTAATGGCTTGCAACTCGAAAAAAGCCAGTGAATCTACGCATCTTCTGATAGATACAAAAATGCTGGATTCTATAAAACTGCATAGCGACAGCATGTATGAAAAACCATACATGCGCAGTGATTGGGTAACTGCCACTTATTTTGTATCCAGGAAAGACAGTACGATAACCCAACTCATGAAAGATAGTTTTGGCAATATCCGCCAGGTGATCATCGAGAGAAATAAAGTAAGAATATATGTAAACCAATACTATCCTAACGGGCAACAACAATACAAAGTAAAGCTGGATGCATTCGGTCAGTTTGACGGGCCTGCGGAAGAATATTATGAAAACGGAAACCTCAAAAGAACAGGAACCTATAAGAGCGGCTTGCATATTGGCGAATGGAAAAATTATGATGAAAGCGGTGTATATACGTTCACTCAAATCTATAACGGTGACGGACAGGAGACGGAAAAGCATAAAGATTAAAGACTTCCCGTTGAGTTTTGAAAATAATCCTGAACGATGGAACAACAGTTTTCCTGCTTAACACCTGTCAATTCAATTTTCTGAACTACGGCCATTATGCCCGACGACAATGCGTTTTATGAGACCGTAAAAATTATATTTCCGCAACAATAATGATTTAATAATTACTTAATCAGATTTTTGACTGTAAGCAATGCAATTATTGCAATTTACTGACGCTAATTTTATTAAGGTCTTCTCTTAAGCAATAGCAAGTTTTAATCATTGCCTGAACCAGCTTTATTCTTATAGCTGGTCTTTTTTTTATAACAGGTTTGAAGCAGGTACGATTGTGCACATACATAAATGAAGTTGTTTTAATTATTGGGTAATTATTCAGTAACAGTTTGTTTACAGATCAATTGGATATTTGTAAAACCTCTGTTCATGAAATATCTTTTACTTGCAGTAGTTATTTTTTCTTCGGGCGTTCATGCACAATCTTCTCAATGTGAAAATATTTTTATCATTACTACCGATGGGTTTCGCTGGCAGGAATTATTTAACGGCGCCGATGAGCGGATCGTTTTTAATCCTGAATATGTGAGCGATACTTCTTTGATGCGGTATAACTTCTGGGCCGGTAATGCATTGGAACGTAGGAAGAAACTGATGCCATTTGTTTGGAATTACATCAGCACACACGGACAAATATGGGGCAACAGGATGTATGGCAATGAAGTTTCGGTTGAAAATCCATATCGTCTTTCCTATGCAGGATACAACGAAATTTTTACCGGTTACGCCGATCGTGCCGTAATCTCCAACAGGCAAAGAAATAACCAAAATACTAACCTGCTTACTTACCTGGATGCATTACCGGAGTATAAAAATAAAGTGGCCTCATTTGGTTCATGGAAATTATTTGAATGTATTTTAAATGGAACCGAAAATAAAATACCCTTGAATGCGGGGTATCAAAAGATGCAGCGTGATTCACTTTCAATAGCAACACAATTGACAAATGCCCTGCAGGAGGGTTTTAATCAGCCTACAAGATCAGACTTGCTTACGTTTGTGATGGCTACGGAATATATACAGGCAAATCATCCAAAAATTGTTCATATCGGGTTCGGTGAAACAGATGAATTTGCACACCAGGGAAAATATGATCGTTACCTGGCACAGGCAAACCTTTTTGATAAATTCCTTGCCGACCTGTGGACAATGATACAATCAGATGATTTTTATAAAAACAAAACAACCTTATTTATTACTACAGATCATGGTCGGGGTAGAAAGCCCGGTAAATGGAATATTCACGGGCCATTGGTTGCCGGTTCGGATGAAACATGGATGATGCAACTTGGTCCGAACATATTTCCATTAGGAGAAGTAAAACAAAAAATATCTATTCAGAACGAACAATTCGCTCAAACAATTGCCACATACCTGGGCAAAACTTTTACTGCCGATCATCCTGTTGCAGAAGCAGCAGCTTATTTGTTGCATCCGCTGGCGAGTGTTTACGATAGCGCACCTGATGTTATTACAGTTCAATTCGATACCGGGTTAAAGAGATAACATTGAAGTAATGTTTGTGTAATAATTAATTTACAATACGAAAGTATTTTGCGTAAACTACACAACATGCTTTTAACCACACGGCAACACAGCAACAAACCCGTTGCAACACAATTTCACTTAAAAGAAAAGCCTCTTTTTTCCATCATTGGCAAATGTATCGGCGGCATTGTAAATGTTGTTACCAATATATTTTCCAAATTAATGGTTGAATTATTGGCTGACTATTATCCTGCATTCATTCATTAATGAAAACAATGAAGCGAACAAAGCGGGCAATAGACATACTTGTGTTATCAGACATACACCTGGGAACCTACGGTTGTCATGCAAAGGAACTATTGTATTATTTGAAAAGCATTAAGCCAAAACTAGTGGTGTTAAATGGTGATATCATTGATGTATGGCAATTCAGGAAAAGCTATTTCCCTAAAAGCCACATGAAAGTAGTGAAGCACCTGGTTGGCTGGATCGGGAAAGGGGTGAAAACTTACTATGTAACCGGCAATCACGATGAAATGTTGCGCAAGTTTGAAGGACTGAAACTTGGTTCTGTAAAAATTGTAAATAAGATCGTACTTGATCTTCCCGGTGATAAAAAGGCCTGGATATTTCATGGGGATGTTTTTGACGTTACCATGCAGCATTCAAAATGGTTAACCAAACTCGGCGCCGTAGGATATGATATACTTATTTTAATAAACCGTTTTGCCAATCTCATTTCAGAGAAAGTATTTAACAAAGGGAAACTGTCGCTCTCTAAAAAAATAAAGAATAGTGTTAAGTCGGCCGTAAAGTTCATCAACAATTTTGAAGAAACCTGTGCCGATATTGGTATTAGTAACGGCTACGACTACGTGATTTGCGGGCATATCCATCAACCGGAAAAAAGAGTAATGAGTAACCAGCAGGGAAGCATACTTTACCTGAATTCGGGCGATTGGATAGAGAATTTATCTGCATTGGAATTTGTAAACGATGAATGGAACATTTACCGGTTTAATGAAGAGGCTTATTTGCAGATGAAGGTAGCTAAAGAAGAACTGCAGGATGATCATGAGCTGGACACGAAGCGGTTGTTCGGTAACCTTGTGGATGAATTTAAACAAATGCGAGTATGAAAATATTATATGCTATACAGGGAACAGGGAACGGCCACATGGCAAGAGCCAGGGAAATATTGCCGATGCTGCAACAGGATCATGAGGTGGATATACTGATCAGCGGCATACAGGCAGATATTGATCTTCCTTTCCCGGTAAAATACAGGTTAAACGGGTTGAGTTTTATTTTTGGAAAGAAGGGTGGGATAGACATCCTGGAAACCTATAAAAAATCAAACCTGAAAAAACTATACAGGGAGATACGGGAATTGCCTGTTACCGACTATGATATGGTATTAAATGATTTTGAACCGGTGTCTGCCTGGGCATGCAAAACAAAAAATGTTGTATGCGTAGCCGTTAGTCACCAGGCTGCCGTATTACATAAAAATGCACCTCAACCCAAAAAGCCCGACCTGTTGGGAAAAGCGGTTTTAAAAAAATATGCGCCGGCCCTGGCAAAATATGGATTTCATTTTGAAGCATACGACGACCATATTTTTACACCCGTAATAAGAAAGGAAGTAAGAGAGCTTACCGTAGAGAACAGGGGGCATTATACCGTGTATCTTCCGGCTTACGATGATAAGCGCATTCTTGCTGTATTAACACAATGCCCGGGTGTGCGATGGGAAGTTTTTTCCAAACACAATAAGGAGATTATCAAAGAGGCAAACGTTAGTATCCGCCCGATCAGCAATGATTTGTTCCTTGCAAGTATGGCAGCAGCAGAAGGTGTATTATGCGGTGCAGGTTTTGAAACGCCGGCAGAAGCGCTTTTCCTCGGAAAGAAGCTAATGGTAATTCCAATGAAAACCCAGTTTGAACAGCAATGTAATGCGGCGGCTTTAAAAAAGCTAGGCGTGCCCGTTATTAAGAGCCTTAAAGAAAAGCACCTCGGGAAAATACATACCTGGTTGCAATCTGCGCAGCACATCGAAGTAAACTATCCGGATCAAACGGCTGCGATTTTTAAACAAATCATTGTCACACATGATCCGGCTAAAACAAAAAAGCAATTGGGTGGAGTGAAAAAATTACCAAAGCCCGGGAAATTCAGGGAAGAAAGCCTCAAAGAAATATTAAAGCAACTTGAAGCGTAACGATGATCTATTGCAAAGAAGATTTTGGCGGCGATTTTAAATGGGGCGTTTCAACTGCAGCTTACCAGGTGGAAGGCGCTTTCAATGCCCGTGGTAAAGGACTTTCAGTGTGGGACGTATTTTCAAATACAAAGGGAAAGATATTTGAAAATCAGCATGGCAATATTGCCTGCGATTTTTATCATCGATACGCTACCGACATTGCCCTGATGAAGCAATTGAATATCCCCAACTTCCGTTTTTCATTGTCGTGGAGCAGGATTTTTCCCAATGGCATCGGCACTGTAAATCCTGATGGCATTGATTTCTACAACCGGGTAATTGATTTTTGCCTCGAACTGGATATTGAACCCTGGATAACATTATATCATTGGGATCTTCCTTATGAACTGGAAAAGAAAGGGGGCTGGACAAACCGCGACATCATAAACTGGTTTGGTGAATACGTTGCATTGTGTGTGCGAAAATTCGGGGATCGTGTAAAGCACTGGATGGTTTTAAATGAGCCGATGGTATTTACCGGCGCTGGTTATTTCCTGGGAATTCATGCACCCGGCAAAAGAGGTTTGAATAATTTTTTGAGTGCCGCCCACCATGCTGCATTGTGCCAGGCAGAGGGCGGAAGAATATTGCGTTCATTTTCAACAGGCGCTTCCATAGGCACTACATTTTCCTGTTCATTGGTAGAACCGTTAACGGATTCTGATAAAGATAGTTTAGCGGCTGTTAGAGTAGATGCATTGCTTAACAGGATGTTTGTAGAGCCTCTCCACGGTTACGGCTACCCGGTAAACGATCTTAAATTATTGCAACGACTGGAGCCGTATGTAAAAACAAATGATCAACGAAACCTTCAATTCGATATGGATTTTATCGGCATTCAGAATTACACACGGGAAATCGTTACTGCCTCATATCTTGTTCCATATGTATGGGCAAAACTGGTAAAAGCTGATAAGAGAAATGTTGAAAAAACGGAAATGAACTGGGAAGTGTACCCGGAAAGTATCTACAAAATGCTGCATCAGTTCAGTAAATATAAAACGCCGATACTGGTAACGGAAAATGGTGCTGCATTCGAAGATGTTGTGGTGGGCAGGGAAGTTAATGATGTGGCAAGAAGGGCTTATTTGCAACAGTATATTCAACAGGTATTAAGAGCCAAACGGGAAGGCATAAACGTAAACGGATATTTTGTTTGGAGCTTCACAGATAATTTTGAATGGGCGGAGGGCTATCGCCCAAGATTCGGTTTGGTACATATTGATTATAAAACACAGGAAAGAACGGTGAAGTCATCTGGATACTGGTATAGTAATTTTTTAAAAGGCACAGGCGTAACCGATCGCAGCAGGTTGAATCTTGCTTATTAGGCTATTTATTTTATTAATAATTTCATAACCCGGGAAATAGAAACGGCTACAAAAAAATCTGCACATTTATGTTCTCATATATGCGATGAAGATAAAGGCTTGGTATGATTACAGGTGGGCATACCACCTGTTTTCGTTATGAAGAAAAACTAACTTATTATGTCAAATGCAGGATCATCCCGTTATGGGCAACGAAAAAGATTCAGTGATAAGAGAACTGAAAAAAGAATCGAGGAACATCTCACCACAAAAGATGATCATATTTCCGATGATGACATTCGTAATGTAATAACAGACGGTTCTGTATTAAGCGGTGAAAATATGGAAGCTGATAGTGGTAAACAGGATGCCGGAGGCAATGACGGGGAGTAATGGCTGTGGTTGTTAGTAAATTCTGATATAAACTGTACAAGAGATCGTAGTGTTTTACAAAGCCTCATCATTACGATGGGGCTTTTTTGAGTAAGGAATAAGTGTAGTGCTGTTATACCCGGCAAGATTAAGTTATCATCAAATCCATTACCGGAAACGCTACCGGTAACCATGCCGGTTTAGCTTTGTATAAACTTACACTCATGAAAAACATACTGGTAATTTTAAATGCCGGAGTTTCACAACAGCACGTTGCAGAAGTAGCTATTCATATTGCTAAAAGAAGTTCGTCGGGTTTGCATGTTGTTTTTCTTGATCCCATTCCGGATGAAGTTGATTATGATTATTTTTTTATCAATGATCTTTCGATTGCACAACAAACAGAAGGATTGCCTGCAATGGATGAAAGTGTAAAAGCAATGGCCGCACTCAATAGAAAATTATTTGAAGATATGTGTGCTACTTCCGAAGTTCCATATGTAATTGAGCCGGCTGCATCTGTTTCGATGAACTGGCTAATTGAACAAACCGCTTTTTCCGACCTGGTGATTACCGGTGCCGGTGAACGGATAGAACAATTTCAAACAGTAGATTTATTGTCAGAATCGAAATGCCCGGTATATCTCGTTTCAAAAAATGTAGTTGATCCAAAGCAGGTGCTGCTAACCTACGATGGAAGTTATGCCAGCATCTATGCAATGAAACAATATGCACTGGTTTTCCCTGAGTTGAAAGACCTGCCGGTTTCCCTGCTGTATATTTCATCAGATGACAACGATGAATTTCCTCGTGAGAAAAATATCAGGAGCTGGCTTCCTGCACATTTCAGCACTGTAGCATTTACTATATTAAAGGGAGATGTTAGGGAAGAACTGGTAAACTATGTTACATCCATGCCGGAGTCGCTGGTGGTGATGGGATCATTTGGCAGAAGCCAGTTTTCAAAATTGTTTCATAAAAGTATCGCCAATGCATTGATCAGTGAAGGAAAAGCTACGTTGTTTATCAGTCATAAATAACTTCCATCGGTATATCCGAAACTGGAGATTAGCGAATACTAAAAATTCATTTTGGTCTTTTCCCGTTGAATTTGTGTTTTACCTGAGTGTCTTTTTGAAATTAGGTTTCCGGTTAGGTAACCAAGGCCTAACGCTACCGGGTAATCGCCCGCCCAGTGAACACCATTATTTACCATCGCAAAACCCGCAAGTGCTGTTATCACATATCCTACCGGCCTGATCCATTTTTTTTCAGGGTAGTTATTGGACAATATGGTAATCGTTGCCATAAGCGTTGACAGGTGCCCTGAAGGGAAAGCATCGTAGTTTTGTTTTTCATGCTGAAATTTTGATAAGGACGGAAAGGGGCGCCATGTTCCATACCCGGTTGTTACCTGGCTGGGATTTTGTCGGCCTGTAGAATACTTCATCACCTGCGTGATCAATCCAAGTGTTACAAATGATTCCGCAAGATCAGAAGCCGTTTGTAAAGACCGGTAATTTTTGGAGATCTTTCCCTGCAGATAAAATCCGGAAGCAATCAGCAGGGTTGTGAATCCCTGTCCGAGATTATAGAATGCAGTGTTTAAATTTTCAGGCACTTTCAGTAAAACCGTTTCTTTTCCGCCCGATTTGATGCTCCAAATAATTTTATTTCTCTCTGCAGGTTGCAGGTGAATTTTATTAGCGAATTTTCTTACATCATCATAAATGATTTTATCGAACAATAGTAAACCCGAAGTTACACTGGTGGTAATTACCAGTTTGGTAAAATTACTTTTACTGAATGTATGCTTCTGGATTTCAATGATGTCTTTCGGAACACGGGTTAAAAAATAAAAATTACGGGGTTTTCCGTCGTTCTGGGCATAAAGGCTTTTACTGCCGCATAACAATAATGATAACAGGAGAATTTTAACGGTAAATATTGCTGCGCTAACCTTCATAGATCATAGTGGAAACTGGTTTGTCACGCACTGAAACTGAATGCAATTTATTTTTAATTGTACCGGTGCTGTATGTTACCAAGATTGCAGACCATTGCAAGCCCGCCGCCGCCATTGTTATAGTATGGAAGGATGATAGTGTTACCTGAATTTCTATGTCTACCTGACTGAAATTTTGGATATAACCAGTAGGCAATTTTGGTAGAAGCAATCCCGATCCCTGCGCCGGTTACCACATCACTCAGCCAGTGTTTATTATTATACACTCTTAATAATCCCGTTGCAGTTGCTGCAGCATACCCGGCAATACCATACCAGGGAGAAACATCTTTGTATTCCTGGTGAAGAAACTCCGCCGATGCAAAGGCTTCTGCTGTATGTCCGGAAGGAAATGAATTGTAAGCAGAACCATCGGGCCTCCGTACATGCGTAATTTTTTTAATGCTGAAAACCGAAGCGTTCACCAATACATTTGACATCAGGTATATCATACTCCGGTCTTTAAAATTATTTTTCCCTTTGATACCTGCCATGTTTAGTCCATACACGGCAATGGCCGGCGAAAACTGCAGCAAATTATCAATGTGATTTTTCTTGTGCGGCGATTCAATCCAGATATCTTCCCGTATTTCTTTATTCCAGTCTTTGAGCCCATGGCTGTTTAAAGTGGTGAAGCCGTAGGCGATCATGAAAGCAGGAACAGCCATTTTTGTAAACGGAAAACGCTGCCTGGTTTGATTCAACTGCCAATTCGAATTGCTTAAGGTTGGACGGGTTAAAACCGAATCCCGGTTAGCGCCTTGTGCATAGGTAAGGTTGCCGCATAAAAGCAACAGCGCAATTACTTGAATTTTAATTTTTAACTGCATAAGATGAACAGGTTTGAATGTATTTTCTACCGTTATTTAATACACACAATTGGTTTGCAGATCTTCAACAGGGATATAGTTATGACCAGGAATTAACCAGTATTACAAGTTATCGCTATTTACTGAATGAAAGCATGACAGATATCAGTAGCCCCGTTAAATTATATTTAAATGCTGAAGCGGGAAAATGAATTGCGTGCTGTACAAAAAGTGTATGGTTATCTGGTTGAATAAGTACAAACAAATTATCTTTTACATTTGCCTATGTTTGATCAGATAAATAGCTATGTTGCCCGGTATGTACAGTTAACTGAAGAAGAAATTGTCTTTTTCAACTCAATGCTGGAATTGAAAACAGTACCGAAGAAAACAATGCTGCTGAAAGAAGGGGAGGTTTGCAGTTTTGAAGCTTATGTAAACAAAGGATGCATCCGCAATTATTATATAGATGAGAATGGAGCAGAAGTTATTCTGCAATTTGCCATTGAAGACTGGTGGACAAGTGATATCGCCAGTTTTCATTACCGTACGCCCAGCATCATTTTTATTGAAACACTTGAAGCATGTGAGTTGCTTACCATTTCACTGGAAAATAAAGAAGCCATACTTGCTAAAATACCAAAACTGGAAAGAATGTTCCGTTTGATGTTGCAAAAGAACCTGGCTTCATTACAATACCGGTTCATAAAATCCATCACCAGTTCTGCACAGGAAAAATACATCGACTTTCTCGAAAGATATCCAACCATACCGCAACGGGTTGCACAACATTATATCGCATCTTACCTGGGGATTTCACCGGAGTTTTTAAGTAAGGTAAGGGCGAAGTTGCTGAAGAAATAAAAGAAAGCTTTAAAGGTTGTACTACCGAAAATGCAGAAAGATAAAACTGCGTTCCGGCGTCCCTGTTAGTATAAGCAGAGACGCCAGAAACACAGTAACTACAGCCACTTATTGTTTAACCAATTGAATTTCTGCATGGATCTTTACATCATCACCTACCAATACACCACCAGCTTCCAATGCTGCGTTCCAGGTTAAACCCCAGTCCTTACGGTTTATTTTTCCATTGATACTAAAACCTGCTTTTATATTTCCCCACGGATCTTTTTGTAAGCCGCCAAACTCTACCGCCAGTGTTACCGGTTTGGTTACATCTTTTATGGTAAGATCTCCCGTTAACTGGTAATTCTCGCCATCTATTTTCTTAAATGAGGTTGCCACAAAATTCATGGAAGGATATGCAGCCACATCAAAAAAATCGCCACTGTGCAAATGCTTATCACGGTCTGCATTGTTTGTACTGATAGATGCAGCTTCGCCGCTAAACTTAATTACAGGATCAGAAAAATTATCATCGCCTGATTCTGCTTCTACCGTAAAATTTTTTACCATTCCGGATACATTGGTAAACATCATGTGTTTCACTTTAAAACCAACTTCTGAATGTGAGGGGTCTAATGCCCATTTTGTTCTTTGTGCCATAGTTTTTTATTTTTTAGTAGTTATTTACAGTGTATTATTTCAGCATCGGTACTTCCATTAACAATATTGATGCGTTTGTTGCCGCAGATTGTATTGTGAAGGATCCGGTATTCCAAACACCCAGCCCGTCTCTTTTGTTCAGTTCGTTTCCGGCAATGGTAAATGCTCCTTCTAACACAAATGCATATACGCCGTTTGCAGGATTATTCAGGTTGTAAGTAATATCCATCCCTTTATCAAAATTTCCCAGGTAAAACCATGCATCCTGGTTGATGGTAACACTACCATTGGTTTTTTCCGGCCCTACAATTTGTTGTAAGCGGTTATGCCTGTCTTCCGGATGTAGCGTTACCTGGTCGTAAGCGGGAGTAATATTTCTCTTTTTAGGAATAACCCAAATCTGTAAGAATTTTACAGGCTTGTCTGCATTCTTATTATACTCGCTGTGAAAAACGCCGGTACCGGCACTCATTGCCTGGATATCGCCATGTTTTATCACCGTAGTATTACCCATACTGTCCTGGTGTTCCAGGTCACCTTCCAAAGGAATGGAAATGATCTCCATATTATCATGCGGATGTTTGCCAAAGCCTTTGCCGCCATCTACCGTATCATCGTTTAATACCCTCAATGCACCAAAATGTATCCTGTCGGGGTTGTAGTATCCGGCAAAACTGAAAGTATGGTAGCTGTTCAGCCAGCCATGATCGGCATGCCCGCGGGTATCAGCTTTGTGAAGCACCGTTTGGATCGTTGTTGTATTGTTGTTTGCTTCCATATACTTGCATTTAGAATGTAAAATTGCACTATTCAGCGGCGGGAAACATTGAACTAAGACAAGAAATTACCTGTAGGAACCAAAAGCGCAAATTCAGTTACCCGATTTCCAAAAACGCCCTGTCTTTATTACCTTCATTTCACTTAACAACAAAATGTAAACAATGAAAACTAAAAATCTGTTACTCTTTTTACTCGCTCCCATTTCATTTTTATTTGCATCCTGCGTAAAGGATGATACTGTTTCATTGGAAGAACAGTGTAACAAACTGTCCCAGCTTCGTGCCAACCCAATTGCTGCTGTTAATAAGGGAGACGAAATTGTGCTCACTGCCGATACGCTTGAAGGGGCATCTTACTACTGGACCGGCCCCAATTATTTCCAGAGTTATTATCAAAACAATACCATAACATCAGATGCTAACTATTATGACCGCGGTTGGTATCATGTAAAAATTTCTTACGATGATTGCAATGAAAGTGTATTTGACAGTGTATATGTTGCTGTGAATTTCCCACAGGGCACGCCTTCCTGCTCTTTAACCAACAATAGCGCAGATTTTACCAGCGCACTGTTTTTAGGTGACCAGTCTTTTTCCTTTATAAATTTTGGTGCTGTTACCGGAGGTTATGGCGTTACCGCTAATAGTGCTAATGGTGATATGCGCATAACGATGTCGGATTACTGGAATACCCACGATCTTGAAGATGGTGTTTACGTTACATCCAGCAACCCCATTCCGGAGTATGCCGATATTGACCAGGTATTCATCAGCGATGTAAACCAGGGAATTTACTGGGTGGCACAACCCGACAAACCAGTGTATATCAGTCATGTTGGCGGCAAACAACGCATCAGCTTTTGTGGAATACAATTTTCAGGCGATAACGGAAGTAATTTTTACACGGCTAACGTAGACGCACAGTTGACACAACCATAATTGCTTAACAACTTTTTTTATGAGCGGCTTAACGGCCGCTTTTTTATTGTACGCAAAAAATAAAGCAATGGTTTCCTTTGAACAAATACACATCAATACGTGTTTAGTTCCTGATGCCCTGCTTTTTGATATTTCCCAACAATCTTTTTAAAGACATAACGCCGTTGAAAAACTGCGAACAGGTTTTCGTTATTGAAGAATTTCTTTTTTTCCGGCAATATAATTTTCATAAACAAAAGCTGTTGTTTCACCGTGCTTCGATGAAAGCCTACCAGGCATACCTCGAAAAACACGATATACCGGTTACTTATATTAATGCATTCGAAAAAATTTCAGACATACGTTCACTCATTCCATTTTTATATGAACAGGGGTATGATAATATCCTGTTGTATGATCCCTGTGATAACTGGCTGCAACAAAGAATAGTAAAAGGCGCTACAGCAAAAAATATAACGTACAGCATTCTTCACAATCCCTTATTCATAAATACAACGGAAGAACTGGATGCATACATTGGATCACACAAAAAATATTTTCAAACAGATTTTTACATTCAACAGCGAAAACTGCGGAAGCTATTGGTAGATGATAAAGGCAAACCTGTAAATGGCAAATGGAGTTTCGACGAAGCCAACAGGCTGAAATACCCGGCAAAGAAAATTCCACCGGTAATGAAGAAGTATGATTCTGTACACCATAGTGAAGCAGCAGAATATGTTGAGCAATATTTTTCCGGCAACAACGGCGTTATCAACCCCCGGTATTTTTATGCAATTGATTTCCCCCAGGCAGAAGAAGCGCTGGATGATTTTCTGCAAAACCGTTTCCCTGAATTTGGTGTATATGAAGATGCGATCGTAAGCGATGCAACACAGCTTCATCATTCTGTATTGAGTGCATTGCTGAACACAGGGCTTTTGTTGCCCATGCAGGTTGTACAAAAGGCCATTGCCTTTGCTGCGGATAAGCAGATTCCATTTAACAGCCTCGAGGGATTCGTACGACAGATAACAGGCTGGAGAGAATTTATTCGCATGCTGTATATTCAAAAGGGAGTTCAGCAACGAACAACCAACTACTGGAAATGTAAGCGTAAAATTCCTGCATCGTTTTACAATGGAAGCACCGGTATCAGGCCCATTGATACAACCATTCATAAACTACAGCAATCTGCATACAATCATCACATTGAGCGATTGATGATACTCGGCAATTTTATGTTGCTCTGTGAATTTGATCCGGATGAAGTGTACAAGTGGTTTATGGAAATGTATATAGATGCGTATGACTGGGTGATGGTTCCGAACATATACGGCATGACCCAATTTGCCGACGGTGGATTAATGTGCACCAAGCCATACATCAGCTCAGCCAACTATATTTTTAAAATGAGCAATTATGCAAAGGGCGAACCCTGGGCAGCAATTTGGGATGCATTGTTCTGGCGTTTCATGCATGTACACAGGAATTTTTTTTCGCAGAACCCGCGATTGGGTATGCTGTTGATAACCTTTGATACATGGAGTAATGAAAAACAACAAACATTATTAACCAAAGCAGAAACATTCCTTTCAACAATATCATAAAAGTAAACGTATATGAAAACAATTTTAATAGCCGGTGCCGGAAAAGGAATTGGTTTGAGTGTGGTAAAAAAAATGATCAGCGATCATCAGATCATTGCTGTAAGTCGTACCAACAGTGAAGCACTGAATGAAACCGGCGCTGAAATTTATTACCTGGATGTACTGGCAGCCGATGCCTTGCAATCCATACAATTACCGGATGCACTTGATGGATTACTCTATTGCCCCGGAACCATCAACCTAAAACCATTTGGAAGGTTAACCAGCC
The DNA here is from genome assembly GCA_018268085.1 of Bacteroidota bacterium. Classification (GTDB taxonomy): domain Bacteria; phylum Bacteroidota; class Bacteroidia; order Chitinophagales; family Chitinophagaceae; genus Ferruginibacter. The sequence goes on along the minus strand of JAFDXE010000009.1, from coordinate 34,226 downwards.
GTGATTTTATCAATGATTTTACCATCAATGTAACGGGCGCAGTATCATTGATTCAATATTGTTTGCCTGCATTAAAGCGAAGTGATTCCGCATCTGTTTGTTTGTTTAGTTCTGTAGCAGCCGGTACGGGTATGCCATTTCACAGCAGCATTGCTGCATCAAAAGCTGCAGTGGAAGGATTAACCCGAAGCCTGGCGGCAGAATTTGCCCCGAATAAAATAAGGTGTAATGCCATTGCGCCCTCGTTAACAGATACCAACCTGGCGGCTGCGTTATTAAATACGGCAGAAAAAAAGGAAGCCGCTGCTAAAAGGCACCCGTTACAACGCATCGGCCATAGCGAAGATATTGCTGAACTGGCCGCCTTGCTGTTGAGTGATAAGGGTAGCTGGATAACGGGCCAGGTTTTCCATGTTGATGGAGGCATGTCGGTACTTAGGTAACAATAGCCGTTTCGTAAAAAATAATTGCAATTCACTCCTTATTTTATATCAGTTCACTCCCTTTAGTTGTTTTTCTGCGCCCTGTTTTGTTTAAGAATGTATAAACTATTAAACATGAAAATGAAAATGAAAATTACACGGTTCATGCCTATGTTGTTAACGGGCATATTATTTATTACGTTGGCTTCGTCCTGTAAAAAAGATGATGATCCAATCCAGGTATCAAACACCATTACGGATAAAGTAGTAGCGGATGCAAATTTATCGTTGCTTGAGAAAGCAGTGATTAAAGCCGGATTAGATGGTACTTTGAAAGGTACCGGTCCGTTTACAGTATTTGCGCCCGATGATGCTGCTTTCAATGCAGCAGGAATAACATCATCTGTTATAGATGCTTTGCCTGCTTCTGCATTGAGTGAAATTTTATTGTACCATACGCTCGGATCAAAAGTACTGGCTGCTGATGTACCTGCCGGGCCAAATGCCAAAGTGATCACTGCAAGCGGCGATTCAGTGTTTGTTACAAAGAATGCAAATGGAGTATTCGTAAACGGCGTAAAAGTTACTACTGCTGATATCATTGCAGATAATGGTGTTATTCATAAAATCGGTCGTGTACTCCTTCCCCCAACAGGCAATATTGTAGAAACAGCTACCGATGCCGGTTTGGATTCATTGGTGAAAGCTGCCACCATTGCAGGACTGGGAAGTACATTGAGCACCGCTACCTTAACCGTTTTTGCACCATCTAACCAGGCGTTTACTGATTTATTAAATGCCCTCGGACTGAATGACATCAACGAAATTCCATTGAGCACACTTACTGCTGTATTAACATACCATGTTGTAGGCGGAAGAGCATTTTCTTCAGATCTTTCCAATGGTTCACTCACCATGTTTGCAGGAGGTGCTACTACTGTTAATCTTACCAATGGCACCGGTGGTGGCCCAACGATCCTTGGCGCTTCCAATGGTACCAACAAATCGAATATCACTGCTACCGATATCGTTTGTACCAATGGCGTGGTACACCTGATCGACAGGGTGTTGCTTCCATAATCTAACCATACTAAAAACAGGCATCAACGGTGAACAATTTATACTTGTAAACCGTTGATGCTTTAAATGAAATACTATGTTCAGGCATAGATTTAGGTACCTGTTTGTTTTTTTGTTGTCGCTCTACACTTACCTGAGTACAGAATTGTGCAGGGTGTATTATTATTTCAGGATAAATATAGAATGGTACCTCGCATTTGCAACCATCCTCACTATCACTTTCGCCATCTGGGAATCTAACAGGATTACAGAACCTGTTTTAAAAAGTTACATCTCTCATCTTACCGACACACTTCGTGGTCTCGTAATATTTTTTATCGTTGGCTCTGTACTTACCACGCTGCTCACCACCGGTATTGTACTGTTGGTGGGTATGGGCATCAAAAATCATTCGCTGGAAGATACAATAGAGCCACTTAAACTCAATCTTATTTACGCATGGCTGGCTAACCTGCTGTTTCACCTGGTAAACGTGATCGTGTTTTATATCAATGAATATAAAATAAAGATGGAGGAAGCCAATAACCTCCGGCAGATGTCGGTGCAGGCAGAATTACAGGTAGTAAAAAATCAACTCAATCCTCATTTCTTATTCAATAACCTGAATGTATTATCGTCGCTTATTTTGCAGAATAATAATGAAGCCAACAGGTTTATTGAAGAGTTTTCGAAAGTGTACCGGTACATTTTAAATTATCATGATAAGGAACTGGTAGAACTCGACAAAGAACTACATTTCATTGATCCCTATATATTTCTTTTACAAAAAAGATTCAGCGAAGGTTTGCATGTAGAGATACTGATCAACGACCAGCAGCGAAATGCTTTGATCGTTCCGGCATCTTTACAACTGCTGATCGAAAACGCCATTAAACACAATATCATCAGCCGCCAAAAACCGCTGTTCATCAGTGTGCATACCAATGGCAACAATACACTGGTGGTTTCTAACAACCTGCAACCTAAAAAATCAATAGAAACCTCCACCGGCATCGGGCTACAGAATATTATTAAGCGATATAAACTTGTAAGCAATAAAGAAGTGATTGTACAAAACAATACCGGGCAGTTTAGTGTTGCTTTACCATTGATCAATAAAAACTGAAGCAATGAACGTGCTGATAATTGAAGACGAACCACTGGCGGCGCAAAGATTGAAGTTGTTGTTGCAGCAATATGATGAACATATACAGGTAGATGCCAGCCTGGAAAGTATTGAAGAAACAGTGCAATGGTTACAGCAAAAACCACATCCCGATTTATTGCTGATGGATATCCAGTTATCAGATGGACACAGTTTTGAGATTTTTAACCAGGTGCGTTTAGATAAACCCGTTATTTTCACCACAGCGTATGATAGTTTTGCACTGGCGGCATTTCAGCATTACAGCGTAGATTATATTTTAAAACCGGTAACACTGGAAGCGCTTGCTGCTGCCATCCGTAAATACCAGGCAATGCCGTCTGTATTTTCAAAACAGGTGATGAATAACTGGACAAGTTCTCTCTCCGAATTTTTCCTGCCGAAGTATAAAGATCGCTTCCTGGCTAAAGTGGGCCAACGCACTTTCTTTATTCAAACAGATGAAGTGGCTTATTTTTTTGCCGACAATAAAACGGCTTATCTCACAGATGCCGATAACAACAGGTTCGTTGTAAATTATACCATCGATAAAATTGAAACACTCGTTGATCCGCATTTATTTTTCCGCATCAACCGTAAAATTATTGTACACAGTAAAATGATTGAAGCGGTTAAACCTTTTCCGGGAAACCGTTTAAAACTGAATATGAAAAATGTATCGGCTACAGAAGAATTTATTATCAGCCGGGAGCGTGTGATCGCTTTTAAACAATGGGCGGAAGGAAAATAAATTATGCTTTTTTTGTTCTGGTTCGCAACCACTCAAAGATCAATACATTTAAAAAGATCAGCAGCATTCCGTAAAATACATCTTCCAGCGGAATCGTATAGATGCGTATTCCAAGATTTTCCTGGTCGTTATACTGAACAACAGGTAAGGCCGTAAGCAAACCATTTACTACAAGGAATGGAATTAACGTGATGGCGTATGAGATAAAGAATGTAGTCAGGTGTAGCTCTGGGAATTTATTTTTGAAGAGGATAAACAGCAGCATGAAAACCGCCGTTAGTACAAATGTAAAAACAGTGTACATTTCATTGTGAAAAATTAAACCGGCAACAAGCAATCCCAATGATAAGATGATGGTAAAAGCAACAATGGATCTAGGATCTTTTAGTTTAGGAAAATAACAGCGCATGCATTCGTAAATAAATACGGCACAATACGGAACGATAAAAAAGAACATCACTTCTTCTACCGGGAGATTGAAAAAATAATTACCGGTAATATAATCTGGATTAAACTGCCATACATTTTTGCCGGTAAAGTAAATATCCCAGGCAATATATAATGCAGCAGGGAAGATCATTGCAGGAAATAAATATTTCCATTTCCGGTAAAACGAAACTTTTTTATCGAAGCTTAGCAGTAATGGCCCGGCCAATGAACCAAGCATGATCAGCAAGTATGTAAACTGGGGTTGAATGTTGTTAATTTAAAAGTTATACAGATTCAGCTATAATTCTCTTTCGGTCGTCTTTTACTTTTTTCCAGTATTTAGCCGCTACGATCAGCATACCAAAACTTTCACCATGCTCTTTACCCGGGTGTTTATGATGCATTTTATGTGCCCAGCGTATAGCACGTATATAGATGTTATTACTCCTGCTGAAAATTTTTATTCGCTGGTGAATAATGATCTCATGAACTATAAAATAAGCGAAGCCGTATAAACCTATTCCAAACCCGATTGCTGCCAGCCATTGGATGTGATACATCAATCCAAACTGGATACTTAACCAACAGGGCACTGCGAAGATTAAGAAGAAGCTGTCATTTTTTTCAATGCCTTTTCCTGTGGGCTGGTGATGATCTTTATGCAGGTTCCATAAAAATCCATGCATCACATACCGGTGTGTTAACCAGGCAACGGCTTCCATAGCTGCGAAGGCAGCGAATACAATCAGTAAAAATATATACCATTTCATATCCATAATTGTAAAATAAAAAAGAACAATAATTGTATGATCAAAAGTGCAGGTGCAAATTTATTTTCTTTGCTGAGTTTCAGTTGTTCAAACAGTATGAGTAATACGGCGCTGATGAGCCACCAGCAGATATAATTATACACAGGAACTTTTCCGTCGCCCAGCCATCGCCACCAGTGTAATGCAATGGCCACCGGTTCTAACAATACATCCAGCAGTACGGTAAGAGAAGCGGCAATGAAAATGCGTACAGCCGTTGCAGCAGCTTTATTCATTCCGGCGAAATATTTATTAAAGTGGCTTGTAATACTGTGTGCTGATATGCCTGCGCAATAAATGCTGATGAACCAGTTTAATCCTATAATTAAAGGAACACCGTAAACGGAAGGCCCCGGCATATTTTCATACTGGTAATTTCCGAACAACCAACCCGTGTGTACGCCCACTATTTCTACCAGCATTCCTGTAATGAAACAGGCAGCTATGAATAACCAAAGATTCCGTGCTGTTGAATTTGTTGACAACAATAACAACCCAAACATGAGCGCCATGTGAAACAAACCCGTGGCTGCAAAAAAAGATTTATTAAAAAATACGATGCCGGCAAACCCAACGAGGTGAAACAATATGGCTATGGAGAGCACAACCCGTTGTTTTGTGATGATGGAATGATTCGATATCGTTTTACCTGCTGTGTGGATGTTGATCTGTTTAATTTATACAGTAATATATGAATCTACAATTTTGGCACTTTTAAGGCAAAGCGGAATGCCTCCGCCCGGGTGAACTGTTCCGCCGCAACAATACAATCCTTTTATGGAAGAAACTACATTTGGATGCCGCAGAAATGCCGATAGCCTTGAGTTGGAACTGGCTCCGTACAATGCTCCCCTATAACTGCCCATTTTACCAGCGATCGTTTGCGGTGTGTATATTTCTTCTGTTTCAATAAGCGATTCTATAGATGTTTTCAACAATCGGTTTATCTTATGTACAACGTATTGTTTCAATTCAATCACCAATTCATTCCATTGTTGCCCGCTGTCTGAAGGAACATTGATCATCACAAACCAGTTCTCTTTTCCTTCAGGTGCATGTGATGGATCATATTTAGTTGTAATGTTGATGTAAACCGTTGGATCATTGTAAATATTTTTCTTATTGAATACATGATCAAATTCGGCTGCATAGTCTTTCGCAAAAAGTATATTATGCAAATCGAGTTGGGGGAATTGTTTTTTTATGCCCCAATAAAAAATTACGGCACTGCTGCTTCGTTCCTGCTTTTGCAACCTGCTGAACCGTTGCTGGTTGCCAAGCAGGTAACGGTATGTATCATTTATATCCGCATTGGAAACAATAACGGGCGCATAAACCTTATCGTTATGTACCTCGATGCCTTCAGCTTTGTTGTTGCTGTACAAAATTTTAGAAACAGCGGTATTAAAACAGAACCGTACATTTTTTTTAAGTGCCAGTTTATACAATGCTTCTGCAATACTTATCATCCCGTTTTTCGGATAGTAAATTCCTTCATTGAATTCCACGTGAGCGATCATGCTGAGCATGGCCGGGGCTTTATACGGGTTGCTGCCGTTATACGTGGCAAAGCGATTAAAGAGCTGAATGGTTTCTGCCGCAACAAATTGTTTTGAATTGTATGTATTCAGGCTGGTAAACAGGTATGACGCTCTCGTATGTTGCAGGGCTTTAAAAATATCTTTTGTGAACCAGGTTTTTTTATCATGAAGCGAATGTTCGAGAAAGATATTGCCTAAATAGGAGTAACGTTTGCCGGCATTGTGCAAATAGCGCAAAATGTTTTCCCTGGGTTCGCCTGTTTTTTCCTGCATTTCTGCTGCGAATTGATTTGGATCTGTGTACCCATTAATTACTTTCCCGTTCTCAAAAAAATAACGGCAGGCAACCGTTACCGGCTGGTAAGAAAAATAGTCATCCATATTTTCACCGGCGAGTTCAAATAACGCTTCAATATTAGCAGGCTGTGTAAATAATGAAGGACCGGCATCAAACCTGAACCCGTCTTTTTCAATTACTGCAATTTTGCCGCCGGCCCGTTCATTTTTTTCATATACTACCACATCAAAACCTCTTACTGCAAGGCGAATGGCTGCAGCCAGTCCTGCTACACCCGAACCAATGATTATCGCCTTGTGCTGTTGCATACAATTACAATATGTTTAATTGATTTTTTAATCCCGCCCGCAATACGATAAATGCTTTTGCATAATTGGGTATGCGTATCCTGGCAGAAAGTAAAGAGTTGGGTTGTGTTTGACGGATCTTGAAGAACAAGGAAAGATAATACTGGTACGCAACATAAACGCCAAACCTCGCTTTGTAGGGTAACTGGCATATACCCTGGTAAGCGTGATTGAAATCAGCACTGATCTCTTCCTCAATTTTCTTTTTCATTTCTCCTGTAAAATTGTTGAAATCAATACCCGGAAAATAAGTTCTGTTCATACCGGTAAAATCAGCCTTCATATCTCTCAGGAAATTCACTTTCTGAAACGCAGCACCTAAGGATTGTGCATAAGGCATCAACTTATTATATGACTCACTGTCTCCTTCACAAAAAATATACAGGCACATTAACCCAACCACTTCGGCACTGCCATATATATAATCTTTGTAGCCATGTTCATCATATCTTTTTTTAGTAAGATCAAATTCCATGCTTACAAAGAATGCATCAATTAATGAATAGTCAATGTTGTATTCATTTACCGTTAACTGGAAACTGTGCAGAATGGGATTTGTACTTATTTTCTGATCAATCGCTTTTCTTGTTTGCTGTTTAAATTCATCCAGCAACATCGCTTTATCGTACTCATGAAAACTGTCGACAATTTCATCTGCCACCCGAACAAAACCATAAATATTGTAAATATGCGGGCGAAGATCTTTATGCAACAGTTTAATTGCATTGCTGAATGATGTACTGTATTGTTCAGTAGTAATCTTGCTGCAGGATTGACTCAATGAATGAAATAAGCTGATCATGTATTCAGTTTAACAGCGTTTAAAATTTATTTGAAAACCGATTTTAACTACGGTTATATTTTCAGTTAATTGATAAAATACTTTGCAACTTCTCTGGCCACCACTTCGCCGCTGATTAATGCCGGCGGCACACCCGGTCCGGGCACGGTTAATTGCCCGGTATAAAAAAGGTTTTTTACTTTTTTACTGCGCATCCCTGGTTTTAAAATAGCAGTTTGCTGCAGCGTGTTGGCGAGACCGTAAGCATTTCCTTTAAACGCATTGTAATCTGCCGTAAAATCTGAAACAGAATAAGATTTATAGCATACAATTGAATCGCTTACCTGCTCACCAATCTGTTGCTCATACCTGGTTATTATTTTGTCGAAATATTCTTTACGTAAAGTTTCTGTGTCGGCAGTTAGTCCGGCAGCAACCGGTATCAGGAAAAATAAATTTTCGCATCCGGCCGGCGCAACTTTATCATCTGTAACGGAAGCAGCGCATACATAAAACAGGGGTTCCGAAGGCCATGCAGGATGATCATAAATTTCTGCACTGTGTTGTTCAAAATCAGTATCAAAGAAAAGAGAGTGGTGTTGTATGTTGTTTAGTTTTTTATTAAGTCCAACATAGTAGAGAAGACAGGAAGGCGCCATTGTACGGCTGTTCCAGTATTTTTCTGAGTAAGATTGAAGGGGAGCATCCAGCAGTTTACTTTCAATAAACTGGTAATCTGCTGCACCTACTACGATATCGGCAGGTAGTTGCGTTTTATTATTTGTTTCCACCGCAGTGGCCCGGCCGTTGTGGGTTTTAATGGATGTTACTTCTGCATTGAATAAAAATTGTACACCCAGTTCTTTCGCCAGTGAATACATGGCATCAACAATGCTGTACATGCCAGCTTCAGGATACCAGGTGCCGAGTTTAATATCAGCATAGTTCATCAGGCTGTACAATGCCGGTATTTTATCAGGGGATGCGCCCAGGAATAAAACCGGGAATTCCATCAACTGTATCAATAACGGATGCCGGAAATATTTTCGCACATGCGATTTCATCGAGTTAAAAACATCCAGCCTGAAAATACCGGTAAGCAGCTCTTTGTCTAAAAACTCTTTCAGTGATCTGCCCGGTTTATACACCAGCTTATTTATTCCAACTTCATATTTATATGCAGCTTCTCTTAAAAAAGCATCCAGTTGTGTACTGCTTCCGGGTTCAATACGATCAAACATTGTCCTGATCGATTCATAATCTGCCGGTACATCAATGCAACGATCTTTGTGATACACCCGGTAGGAAGGATCCAATCGTTTCAAAGAATAATAATCCGATACCTTTTTACCAAAGGAGGCAAAATAATTTTCAAAAACACCGGGCATCCAGTACCAGCTCGGCCCCATATCAAATTCAAAACCCTGCAGGCGCATCTTCCTGGCCCTCCCGCCCGGCATGTCATGTTTTTCAACTACCGTTACGTGGTAGTTGTTTTTTGCCAGGAATGATGCTGCCGACATTCCTGCGAACCCACTTCCTATAACAACAACTTTTTTCATGTTTGCTAAACCGCCGTACTGTAAAAGCCTGTTTAACAGTATTGGCTAAAACATTAAACAAAAGTTTCCGGAAAAAGTTCAGTAACGTAGAAAGAATGATTATCGGAGCGTGGAAATAAATTCGATCGAGGCGGAAAGGCTCTTCTTTAAAACGATATGCTCAGGCAATTTGCCTTCGAAGTGCTGGGAAAAATAACCCGAAACAACCAGTGGAATGTTCCCGCAATGGGAATGCACCTGTTCAAGGTATTTTTCAAAATGAAAATTTTTGCCACCGGTAGTGAGGTGGGTATAGATATAATCTGGTGCTGCATTTTTAACCAGGTAAGCCAGGCTCTCCAGTGTTACATTCGCTCCTGCATAAACGGGTTGGATACCCATGCTCTTACTCAGGTAAGTAATGAAAAGCAATCCGAGTTCATGGTATTCGCCTTCGGGCAAATAAAATAAAATGGTCTTCCCGGTTTTAAGGATCGGTTTCAACCGGTCTGTTTCCACAATGAATTTATGCCGGATAATATTCGATACCATGTGCTCCTGTGCCGGGTTGATGTGATTGGTAAGCCAGAGCCTGCCGATCTTTTCAAGAAAGGGAAACAGCACACGGGTAGAAGTATTCATCAGCCCCTTCCTTGCTATACAATCATCTACTACTGCTTCAAATGCCTCCATATCCACGTCGGCCATATAACCTATGAGTTCATTGATCCTTTTTTCCTGTTCGGCTTCCAACTGGTTAAGTGAAACAATTTTTTCAAGTATTTGTGCCGGCGACATCCGGTCGATCTCGGAAATCTTAAAACCATACTTATTTAATAAGGCAATATTCAGCAGCAGTTTTAATTCTTCATTATCGTAATACCGGATATTGGTTGCGGTTCTTTTGGGCTGAAGTATCTGGTAACGGCTTTCCCAAACCCGCCAGGTGTGGGCTTTTATCCCGGACAAATTTTCAATATCTTTTATAGAGAAAAGGTTCATGCGCCGTTGTTGGAATGATTGTAACAACCGGCGGTTAAAATTGTTCGGGCTGTGCTGATTTAATTTGTACCTCATTCAATACTATCCGGGAAGAAGGGATACTTCATCAAACTTATTCATCGTTACCGATGATCAGGCTTACCGGCGATGTGGGATTAAACAGCAGGCCCTTTATCTTTGAACAATGTTGCCTGCAGCAAACTACTATGGTTATGTTGATCACAATAGTACCGAACTGGTGCCGTCGGGTAAGCGGTATTTTGAAAAACTGTTGCAACTCATCAATGAAGCCAGGCATACGGTTCACCTGCAATGTTACATTTTCAGCGACGACGCTACCGGTCAGATGGTTGCTGATGCGCTAATGGAAGCAGCCAGGAAAAAAGTAAAAGTTTGGCTAATGGCAGACGGGTATGCATCCCAGAAGTTGAATACAGTGTTTATTAACAACCTGGAAAGCGCAGGCGTACAATTCAGGTTTTTTAATCCCCTGTTTAAAAGCGCCTGGTTTTATTTCGGCAGAAGGCTTCATCATAAAATTGCGGTGGCTGATGGTTCAGTGGCACTGGTGGGCGGCATCAATATCTCCGATAATTACAATGATACTGCTGCAAAAAAAGCATGGCTCGATTTTGCCCTGTTGGTTAAAGGTCCGGTTGTAAAAGATATCTGTGTTGTGTGCAGCAAAACATGGAATGATTTTAAACCGATGGGTAAAAGTCTTAACTGCGATTCGTACGTACAAAACAATACACCCGGCAGCTCATTGGTAAAACTTTGCCGCAACGACTGGGTGAGGAGGAAAAATGATATTTCCAAAACATATATTGAAATGCTGCTGCATGCAACAGCGCAGGTAACCATCCTGAGCAGTTACTTTCTACCGGGGAAGAATATACGCCGGCAAATGTTGCAAGCTGCCAAACGCGGCGTACGGGTAAAAGTAATTGCAGCCGGAAGATCGGATGTGCTGGTATCAAAACATGCAGAGCGATGGTTGTACGACTGGCTGCTTCGGAATAACATTGAATTATATGAATACAAAAGCAATATTTTACACGGGAAGCTTGCGGTATGTGATGATCAACTGCTGACGCTGGGATCTTACAATATCAATAATATCAGCGCCTATGCAACCATTGAATGTAACCTGAATGTGAAAGATGTGCCGTTTATTCAAACTGTGCATACACAACTGGAACAGATCATCGCCAATGATTGTGAAAAGATAACCAGTGAGCAGTTGGTTAAGTCGAGGAATGTGTTTATTCGTTTTACCCGCTGGATCTCTTACCAGTTTGTACGGTTGCTCATTTACCTGTTTACTTTTTATTTTAAACACAAGCCTTAGTTTCCCATAGCTCTTGATAGTAATGATTTTGCGATAGACCAGTTCCATTTGGCAAATCTTCCTCTTTGAACAACCAGTTTGTTTGCTGCAGGATGTTGCAGGAAATAATGGAATACAAATTTTTCCCGGGGGTTGGTCCAACCGATCATTTGCCCGAACCTAAGATCGTTGAACACAAGCGTGTCGCCCCACAATTCTACTGTATAAAATTGCTTCGAGAATCGTTTTAGTTTCTGAAGATCTTCATTTCCTTCAACAGGTGCTAACAATGAGTCGTTCCGGGAAAAGTATTGAAAGCTGATGGAATCTGTTTTATCAAATACCGAACGAAAACCAACATAATAACCGGTATCATTTCCGGCAACAATATACCATAACCAGTTTTGCAATGGAGCGGGCGTGGTAAAATACCGTTGCGCCGAGATCTGTTGCAGAACGAATGCCTTTTTTACTTCCTTATCGATGGAAAATTTATTAAAGCTGCAATAAATGGTGTACACAAATGGCAATACAATACCGAACCATTGCCAGAATTTTCTTCCTGGATGATGTCCGTTTAACCATACCAGCATCAAACAAGCTATGCCGGGCCATACCGAAAACAAAGGATCGGCAACATACATTGCATTCAGGGAATAACGGTGATGGCTAAACGGTTCAAGCAAACCAATGCCGTAATTATTGTAACAGTCTATAAACAAATGCAGGAATACTTCTGCAGCAAAGAACAGCATCCATTTTTTTAATGAAATGTTGTGCGGCCTGTGAATTTTTTCTGCGGTAAGTGCAAACAATGGAATGATGAGCAATGCAAAAACAATAGAATGCGTGAAACCTCGATGAGCCAGCAGGTTTTCCGCAGGGGTAGACCAGAATGCTGCCAGGAAATCAATATCCGGAATACTCTGGCTCAGTGCGCCCCATAGCATGGCTTTCTTTCCGAAACCTTTTTCAAAAAAAGCTTCACCTATACAGGCGCCCAATGCTATGTGTGTTAATGAATCCATGGATGGTAACAGGTGTTGGTAAAGGTATTGCCTGCTGCTACTGAAATTCAGCTTACAAATCAGGGATGCGTGATGTACAAATAATTATTAAGCAACTCCAGTAATTTTTTTGCTTCACTTTCTTTAAAAAATTCAGAGAGCCTGCTTCTGCCAAAGGCACCAAGGGTAACAATGAAATTATTTTTTTCTGAAAGATAGGTTGCTAACTGGAGAGACGCATCTCCTTTCAATATTACCGTGCTCCAGTTGGTGTAATGACAGTTCATATATTCCGTAAGCAACTCTTTCCCGGGCAATGCTGCATCCCCTTTTTCATCTACATACACAATGGTAACTTTTTTATCAGTTAACATGCTGCATTGTGCTGTAAATTCTTTGATGGCATACATGGAGGAATTGCTGCCGTTGTATGCAAAATAAATTTCGTTGAAGGTTTTTTGTTCCTCCGGTAAAACGAGTACGGGGCATTGCATTGTTCTCAATGCATCTTTTACAAATGCAATGGGATCTGTTTCGAACAACCGGTTAAAAGCCGTGTTATTGCACAGTAACAACAGATCGGCGAAACGGCTTTCTTCTTTTAATGCCTCCAATGGGAGATGAGTTGCTTCATGCAGTGTAGCTTCAATGGAATGTGTTCTGCATATTTCATAAAAGAGGCTAACTTTTTCATTTACCAGTTTCACCCGCTCTTCAACATTTTTCCAATTGAGTTCCTGGTAAAGCGGTGCGATGTCTCCGGGAATGGCAGAAAGAAGTGGATTACTATCGGCAGAAAGACTTTCTAAAAACACCACAACAAGCTTTCCATTAAGTTGTTTGCTTACAATATTGAAATGAATCAATTGTTGTTCAGTAATAAAAGCCGGGTCTGCAGCAGCAATAATCTTTTTCATACTAAAATTTTTACAAACCTATAGTTGCGGATAAAACAAATCGCTGATAGCGGTCAAAAAGTAGGCTGATAACAATCAGCATATTAAAAATACACAACCGCAACGGGAAATATTTTTTTGATGCCTTGATTATTTGTTCATCCAAAGAAATAAAGAAAAAATGAATAACCGCCTCTCTGCAAAGCTACAGTAATGAAGGATGGATAAGTATTCCGTACCACTTTAAATTCATTTAGTGCTAACCAAGCACTTTCACCAGCAAATCCAGGATAAATCCATTCGTATAACCCGTATTTTTTTTATCTGTATTATCCGTTAACCGGGGAAGATTGATACTGAAAAACTGCTGCTGGTGCGCCGCTTCAATAATAGTAGTTGCCAGCGATTTCGGGTATTTATATTTCGGATTATAGGCTTCAATTACTTCCGCAATGGTTGCACACAAATCTTTGTACGGTTTAAAAACTTCATTCTTATTGATCTCTGAAACTTCTTTTACCAGGTACACTTTGTTGCTTTCGGAAATTACAATCTGGTTCAGCGTTTTTTTATTGTATTCATTTAACCCGGAACTATCGGGCAACTCATTCGTGAGCAGATCTACTACAATTTTAAGCCTTTCCTTTTTTGAAACGATGTTCTGCAATTTAAACATGAGTAGAAATTCCATATACGACCAATACCAATTCAGGATATACAATAGCAACCGGTGCTTGTTTTCAAAATAACGATAGATGGTTGCTTCCGTGGTGCCAATCTCCGCTGCCAGTTTCTTAAATGTAAATTGTTCAAACCCGAGGCTGTAGATCAGGTCGATAGAATATCTGATGATCTGTTTCCCGACCTCACTGCTTTCCGGATCTTTTAAATAGATGTTTTCGTTCACTTTAAAGTTTACCTGGAATTGCATACACTTTCCATTTCTTTGCGGAATATCGAAAGTTATTTTGAGCTGCCTTTGTTGTTGGCAATATCAGGCGTATTTTTCCTGCTCGAAAGATCAGCAACGCACCTGCAGGATCCATTCAGCAATTTGCCAACAGACACCGCAATGACGACCATTGCCCGGAACATTGAAATCAACATCCGGCAATTATTGAATGAATCAAACATTCCGCAACCGATACCGGCACAAAAATTTTATTTATTATAAACTCAATTCAAACTCATGCGCACACACACAAAAGAAACACAAACCAGCTTAACGCCTGAAAAGGCTTTGCAGATTTTAAAGGAGGGTAATGAAAGATTCATCAACAACCTGAAGGCAAACCGTAACCTGTTGCAGCAGGTGAATGAAACTTCTACAGGCCAGTTTCCTTTTGCAACCATTTTAAGTTGCATCGATAGCCGCACTTCTGCCGAACTTATTTTCGACCAGGGACTGGGAGATATCTTCAGTATTCGCATTGCAGGTAATATTCTCAATGAAGACATACTTGGAAGCATGGAGTTTGCCACAAAAGTTGTAGGTACAAAAATTATTGTTGTATTGGGGCATACCCGCTGCGGTGCCATTGTAGGCGCCTGCAATCATGTTGAAATGGGCAACCTCACCACATTGCTCAATAAAATTCAACCGGCCATTTTCAATGAACAGGAAACAAAGGAAAACCGTACCGGCAGCAATGAAAATTTTGTAAACAATGTAACCAGCATCAACGTGCAACTTACCATTGAAAGGATCAGGAGAGAAAGCCCGATCATTGCTGAACTGGAAGCACAACAACACATTAAAATTGTTGGTGGAATATATGATGTGGAAAGTGGTAAAGTAACATTTAATGAATATTGATGTAGCAGGAATATTTCCGGAATTTTGCTTCCCTTTATACATTGTCCTGTATATTTAAACTGTAAAAATTGTTATTGAATACAAGTATCAGCGGACAGTTTATATGAGGGAAGCAAAATTTTTGGCAGGATTAGCAACGGTATTCTTTTTTGCCGGGATATTCTTTTTTAAAGCATTATCCGATAAAAAAATTTCCAGGGAACAGGGCACGGCCCCGGTGCCCGCAAAACCTTCTACTAAAATTGCACTGGTTTTGCTGGGGAGTGTTTCTTTTGCAATCAGCCTGTTATTATGCTGGAGATGTTATATACTTTTACAATGAAATTATTACCTGAAAAGACTGAAAGAAACATACATCAGCGCCAATATCACAGCAAATAACAAAACGGCAACAGGGCGCTTCACTCGTTTTGGATATTCGTTTTCATCCTCGCAATAGCTATGATTTTCTGTAAGCGACAATTCCTTTTTTGATTTGTACATAATGTATTTATTTTATCAACAAAACCTGTTGAAATGATTCATGAACGAAAGCGCCTATCGTAAAAGATTCATGATGAATATTACCAGGAACAACAACACAAAAAATACGAATAGCAATACAGGAACTTTTATCTTCCTCGTTGCCGCATCCTCATTAACGGGATTGTGATAATAGCGACTGTGATGTACTTTTTTCCTGTAATTGTAGTTCATAACCGGATAAGTGGATCACAAAAATGAACATCACAAGTGAAGCAATTATTAAAATAACTTTAAGTGAGGGTTAATTTTAAGAAAGACGCAGATGCAATAGAACCGGCATCGACACTACAACAAGCGAAAGTTTAATAATTTCTTAATCATTAAAAAGGAACAGGTAAAATAATTATGGTGAAATTGTTTTCACAAAGCAATTGTGTAATCCTTATGGATTAGTAAGTTTCTTCTAAGCGAAATTTTATGAACCGGCTATAGTCTTGTAGCCGGTCTTTATTTTAACAGGAAGGATCGCTGATATACTTAATCTCCTTTTATTTTATTGATAACTGCTTTTACCTTTTTTCTTTTTATTAAACCGGTATAATAATTAATTACCGGAACCATCTTTTTCTCCAGGTATGATTTCAGTTTTTTATGTTTTGCCAGCGGCAGTGCATGTGCATCTAAATGAATAAGCATCATTCCCACCAGGTGCGTTCTGAGTTCTTTTTTTCGCGTTTTTTTCTTTTTTGCCATAGTAAGTAGCGCATTATCTTATGAAACATTTGAAAATTTGTTGCTGCATTTTACGTTGTCGTTTTTTCTTTTATACACTTATTCCTGATAAACCTGTTCATCGGATCTTCCAGGAAAATATATATCAATAAGGAAATAACCTGGGTGAGAAAAAAAACGGTTAACACATACAGGTTTCGTTGTTCGTTGAAATATTTTTCAATATAAGGCAGGGCAATATATTCGATCACCAATACATGCACCAGGTAAAATGAATAAGATGCTCTGCCGGCAATGCCCAGCAGCTTCGATGAGAGTATTTTTGAAGTAAAACTTTTTTCCCGGATCAATCCATAATACAATACCGCAATGGGTACAGGTAAAATAAAATTATTTACCAGCACATATTCAATTTGTTTATCCGGATCATTCATGTTACCACTTGCCATTAAAACAGCAAAGCATAGTAATATGCCGGTAGTGCCCATCAGTGTAAATTTTTTTCCCTGCAAAAGAGGCTGATGTTGTTGCTGTACTTTCAGTATCATTAATGCAAGAAATATTCCGCAATAAAATTCAAAGAAATGTCCAAAGAAGGTGATCGAAAAAACAAAGTTGGCTGTATGCAGAAACGATATGGGCAATGTTGAAACGATCAGCGCCACCAATAACGTTGCAGCGCCGAACATCAATGAAACAAAAAAATTGAATCTTCTCAACAGATACATGATCAAAGGGGCCAGAACATAAAAACATTCCTCAACAGTTATCGACCAGCTTTGTTGTATAACCCTGTCGGCCTGGTTATAAAATAGCGCATGCGTAAGTGTATAATTTTTGAAAAGAAACAACGGCCTGAAATCATTCTTTAATAGAATGGCAATGGTAACCAGGAAAAAATATACGGGATAGATACGGGCAAACCTGTTGATAAAATAGTTTTTTACTTTACCCCTGGTTATACCTTCGTTAGTATAATACAGGTAAACAATCAGGAATCCGCTTAACACAAAGAAGAATGCCATCACATCTATCACCAGTGTATAACCAAGGTAAAAAGGGCAATGAACAAAAAAAACTGCGGCTGCTCCCAGGGCACGTATGCCTGTAAGCGCAGGAAATGCTTCTTTCCCCAACTTCATCTGTTGAAATAAATTCCTCAATTAACGTACAGCCGGTTATGTACTGTAAGATTACAATAAAATTACTATTCTGCTGAAACGATGTGCTGATAAATAAGTGCAGCTAAGCAATTGAGGTTCCATTGTGCTAAAGAAGTTGCGTTTTACTTAATCCTTCATTGTTTCCATATTGTGCAGCATCAACTCCAGCTTTTTTTTTCTTTCTGTTGCAACCGGTTCGCCCCAGTTAACCAGCAACAGCGCTGAAGATTCTCTTTTAATTGCTGCTATTGCCATCGCTTTTACATCGCTGTCTATGCGTCCTTCAAGGTATAGTTGTGCGAATGAAATGGCAATAACCAGGGCATCGGTTTCATAGAGCATCCTGGATCCGTATTCATGCTGCATTAAAAACGCCTGTAATGGTGCAGGTGCAGGATCTTCCGGGTTTTCGCCGGAAAAGTCCGCAGATTCAATTTTATTTTTTAAGAATGTTATTACGGGTTTGCCATTATTCAACTGCCGCCATTCGTAGAAATCTTCCCATGCTTTTTTCCCGGTTGTATTCCCAAACGGAGCCGTTTCATCATTGCTGTTAAAATAAAATGAATCCTTCAGGTACAGCCTGGCCCGGGGATGCATGGTTTTTGCGGATATTTGGGGAATATGTTTTTTTTCTTTCCGGATAATTATCGCCTCACGGTTACCGGTAGGCGTAGTATTAATGGATGAATCTGCAATGGAATTTGCGGATGAAGGTTTTTTCTCTGAAGGCGAATACCTGCAACCCAAAAGGCAAATACACAGGGATATAATAATCCGTATACGCATAAGTATCCACTTCAGCTTGCTGGTAAATAGATAATGTTAGATTGGCGCTTCGTAAAGAACGGATTAATGTAATAGCTTCATCCTGTTTTACAAACGATAAAAGAAATAAAAGGTTGATAAGGTAATAAATTAAATTAAACGAGGTACACATTCTTTTTTACGGGGCGGGATTCAGATCAGCTTTTCAAAGCAAACACTGTTTTCAGCATTTTCATACTGGCCAAAGTTAGGAATGATATGGTATCCATTCCGTTTATATAGGGAAATCGCCTCAGGCTGTTTTATGCCGGTTTCCAGCACACATTTTTTTATGCCCATTTCTCTTGCCCAGTTTTCCAATTCAGTTAAAATTACTGATGCAATACCTTTCCCTCTTGAATCTGGCTGCACATACATGCGTTTCACCTCCATGCAGCCGGCAGAAAAAGATTTGATAGCGCCACAGCCAACAGCCTTTTCGTTTTCATAAGCAACCACAACGTGTTTTATATTCACTATGTGATTGAACTGATGATAAAAGTCATGCTCCTCGCCATCTCTTATTTTTAAATCTTTATCGAGTTCCGTTACCAGCAACCGGAAGTCGGCGTTTGAAGAATCCGTTCTTTTTAAGTGGAGAGAAGCCATAGGTTCATTTTCTTGCGCACAAAAATAATTAGTAAGGAAATAGTTTATGCGATACGGAAAGAAAAAATAATATTTCCATTACTGCAAAATGGTAAAGTGCAGGGCTGTTACCGAACATCCAAACGATTTTGTTTCTTTAGCCAGTAAATCAACTTTGCTTTCCAATCCTTCAAATAAGCGTATTCCTTTTCCGAGCAATACCGGGTTTACAAACAACCAGTATTCATCAATAAGCTGGTATTGCATTAATGTATGGGCAGCGGTTGCGCTCCCGAACATCAGGATGTTTTTACCGGGTTTGTTTTTTAAAGCAGTGATCGCTGAACGTATATCACCGCCCAAAAAATTTGTTTTCATTCGTTGTTCACCCTGCATCGTATTCGACAACACGATTTTATCAACTGAATTGTACCAGGCTGAATGACCTACAGCATGTTTAGATGCGCCCGGTTTATCAGCCGCAGTTGGCCAGTAGGCATCCATCATTTCCCAGGTTTTTCTTCCGTAAAGCGCCGTGTCGGCAGCGGCAGTGAATTGTCCAACGAACTCAAACAACGCTTCATCAAAACGAATCCAATCCATTTCACCATTTTCACCTGCCATGAATCCATCTGCACTGATGTGTTCTGAAACGATTATTTTTCTCATACCAAAAAGTTGATGTTAATTTCCTTCGTAAGCTTTTTCAAGATCTGCTATAATAATTTTATCCATCTGCATCATCGCCTGGAAAACCCGCTGCGCTTTTTCTTTATCTGAATTGTTGGTTAATTGCATCAATGCTGTTGGTATCACCTGCCAGGATAAACCGAATTTATCTTTCAGCCAGCCGCAGCGTGATTGTTCGCCACCTGCAGATAATTTCTCCCAGAGTACATCAATATCTTCCTGTTTTTCGCAGGTAATAAATAAAGAAATTGCTTCGGTAAATTGAAAGGGCGACGCAAAGTTCATGATCATCAGCTCCTGGCCGGCCAACCGGATGGTTGCAGAAAACAATGGCCCGTTTCCGCCATGATAATTTTTGCCCAGCACTTCCGCATCTTTAAAAACGGTGCAATAAAATGCAATGGCTTCTTCGGCATTATTGTTATACCATAAAAAAGGCGTTATTTTTTGTACACTCATGCTGTTTGAATTTTAATAAAATTAAAACCAAATGTAGCAGCATACTTAAATAATGCCAGCATATAAATACGACTTTAACAGGGGTAATATGCGCCCCGGAAGCATATATCATCCACTTATCCGCATTCCAAAAGACGCTTCCCCTCAAAAAATCAATAAATCAGTGGCAACACGAATCATGAATGTTATCTTTTATTCCTATTTGCTTTTTTATGGCCATCTATTCTACAAAAATCCTGCGCCTATCCTTTCGTCTGCGTCAGCGTTCTTTAATTTTATTCAACAGCACATCTCTCCACTTCAAAAACGGCCGCTCCACCATCCACCTCAGCATCATTGCCCCAAGCAAACAACTTACACAACAAATCAAAAACATCCAGGTACCATCCCGTTTAATATTCAACTTCGAAAACTGATCCTGTGTAATATGTATCATAATCTTGTGCGACAAATACACCGAATACGATAAAGCAGCGATTACAGAACTGAATTTCAGGTTATATTTAAACAATAAACTTTGCTTACTCACAGCACTCGCCAGCAATGCACCATATCCCAAACTCACCAGCGAAAACCCATACACCGTACCGGCAAAAGAATCCTGTTTACTGCAAACAAAATAGGCCACTGTTAGCAGGGCAATACCCGACAGTAAAAAAAGAGTACCCCGCTTATCTGTCCATGCCTTTATTTTAGGTTTAAAGGTAAATAGCGCTGCAAGCGTTACGCCGGTTAATAACCCATCCAACCGGCAAAAAGTTGGATAGTAAATCCACCTGTACCAGTACCACCAGCCGTCATCTGCATCAAAGTGCGGCATCACAATCCGGGTATAGCAATAATACCTGCAGAAAAAGTTTGCTGCAAACAACAGCAGTAAAATAACAGCACCTTTACTCAGCAGTTTACCATACCGCAATGCCAATAACAGGAAAGGAAACAGCAGGTAAAATTGTTCTTCAATACACAATGACCATGCATGTGAAAAGGTTCTTTGCGTAAGCAGATCAAGCCCGATGTTTTGGGTAAACGTAAGGTATTTCCAGGCAGGTGCAAGCCCTTCCCATTCCCTGGCATACGGAATAAAAAAATAAATGGCCAGGATACATAAATAAGCTGGTAATATCCGGAAACTTCTTTTAATAAAAAATTCGGGTACCCCTAACCGTTTGTTTGCCGCGATGGCAGAAAATAATGGGGAAGCAATGAGGTAACCGCTCAGTACAAAAAAAAGATCAACACCCGTCCATCCGAATCTACTGCTTGTTCCTAACCATTTGGGATGCGGAAACAATTGTCCGTAATGATACAGGAATACAAATACGATCGCCAGCATCCGCAAATGATCAGGTCCCGGAAGTTTGGTTTTAATTTTATCAGGTGTCATGCAATGTAAAAATCAGGAATGCAATATCAATAAATACAGGATTCATGTAAAAGAAAAAAATACAAGGAAGAACAATATTCCAGGCCTGCATTAGATCTGCTTTGTTTATACATCTCAGGCATCTTTTTATAGTACCGTGCAGGAAAGATTTGATATTGCTTCAAAATAATAACTATATTCACAGTCAATTAATCCCAGGCCCTTTTTAAACATTCTCTCGGTAAACCCTCGTAAAAAACGTATTGGCAAAGTTGATGTTTTCATAACATGACAATGCATTTTCAGATAATTAAGGTTGTAAGTTTACAGCCTGAACAACAATAATTTTTTCAAACAATTACAAACAAGATCTATGAAAGTTTTTACCCACACTTCCATTAAGGGATCTATGCAATCCGTTAATGACAGGAGTAAGCGACTATGGTTTATGTGTATGCTGTTTGCGGTTTGTTGCCTCGGCAACATAGCACTGCAGGCGCAAACCTCCGTACAGAATTTTGGTACGGGCTCCGGCACACAAACCAGCCAGACTGGTACTTCAGCGTTTTTACCAAACCCAACCTTGGGTGGAACCTGGTCAAGAGCAGGTGCCACAGCACCGGCGGCGCCCATTGTATGGGCAAACACATCCAACCCACTCGGAACAACAGGTTCCTTTGTCAGGGCTGTAGCTTCGTCGTCGGGATCGGTAAGTAAATTTTCACCCATTACCGGGTACACCGGTAGTACCGAATTTTATACCTCTTTTAAAGTAATGTTTGGGGATGCAGCCGGTGGCAGTACCGCAACATCCGGAAGCTGGTCGTTTTACCAGGGTGCCGGCGCTATGTATGGAGATGCATCTGATTTTACCGGGGCCCAGGTGTTTACCGGGCTAAGGTTTACTTACGGTGCAGGCGGAGCAATTGCCGTTACGTATCGGGGAGGCGCCTCATTCATCAACACTGGGCTTTCTCCGAATTCTTTAAGCTCATCCACTGTGTACACAATCGAAATTGTTGGAAATAATAAAACATCCGGCGCTATCAACTATACCTATAATGGTGTTGCACAAAGCGTGGCTGTTCAGAAGTTCGACTTATATATCAATGGATCAAAAGCAGGCGATGATCTTGCGGAAGCAGCGCTTCCTGCAGGAACAAATTTGGTATCTCAAACATTTATCGGTATCAGCAGTACTGCTAATGTGGCGAATATTTTTGTAGATGATGTTGTAGTATATAATGCAGTACCGGCTGCAATTGGCAATGCTGCACCTACAGTTACTACCAACGCGGCACCTTCTGCTATTGGTACAACTACTGCCACCCTGAATGGAAATGTTACCAGCGATGGCGGAAGCACAGTAACCGGTCGTGGGGTAGTATATGCAGAAACCGCAACCAATTCAACACCAGCCATCAGCGGAACAGGCGTTACCGATCTTTCTACCGGTGGAACTACCGGAGCATTTTCCGTTTCGGCCACTTCACTCGCTGTAAATACACAGTACAGTTACCGGGCTTATGCAATCAATGGCATCGGAACCAGTTACGGTGGTGTAAGCGGTACAACTTTTTACACGCTGGCAAACACGCCTACGGCTCCCACTGTTGATGGCGCAACATCCGGATCATTGAACGTAACCATTGGAGGTGCAGACGGCAATCCTTCCGTTACTGAATATGCAATACAGGAAACCGGTTCATCCAATTATGTTCAAACAGATGGAACACTGGGTGCATCTGCTGCATTTCAAACAGCATCAGCATGGGGCGTAAAAACCGTTACCGGTCTTACCCCGAGTACATCTTATACCTTCCAGGTTAAAGCCAGGAATGGCGCCGGAACAGAAACGGTTTTTGGCAGCACAACAACCTTGAGTACATTAAGTGCATCTTCGCCTGCTTTGTCGGCAAGTACGCTTACAAGTTTTGGAAACGTATGTACCAATACCACTGCCGGACCAAATACATTCACCTTAAACGGTACAAACCTTACCACCGACCCGGTAACTGTAGCCAGCTTAAACGGCTTTACCTATTCTACCGACGATGTTACCTATACAACATCTTTAAGCATTTCACAACCCGGAGGTACATTCTCTCAAACGGTTTATGTGAAGTTCAATCCAACACTCGTTCAACCTTACAGCGGTAATATAGTTGTAGCGGGCGGAGGTGTTGCTGCTTTCAATGTGGCGGCAACAGGTTCCGGAATCAATACGGCACCATCGGTAACAACCGGAACGGCAACGTCTATTACCCAGGTAAGTGCAGACCTGGATGCTTCCATACCCGATAACGGTTGTACGGCTGTTTCTTCTTATGGATTTGAATACAGTACCAGCAACGGATTTGGCAACGGAACCGGAACGCCGGTGGCTTCTGGTAACCTCAGCTTTGGCAACTTCTCAGCTTCCGTTTCCGGTTTGAATGCAAACACAACTTATTATTATCATGCCATAGCTACCAATAGCGGCGGCACCAGCTATGGAGCACAACAGAGTTTTACTACTTCAGCTTTGGATGCACCTGATGCCCAGGCTGCAACCAGTATTACCGGAACAAGTTTTGTTGCCAATTGGGATCCTGTACCCGGCGCTACGAGTTACAGGCTCGACGTGAGTACCTCACCAACATTTGCAACAACCAACGCAACCGACCTGTTCATCTCAGAATATGTTGAAGGATCAAGCAACAATAAATACATCGAAATATTTAATGGTACCGGTGCTTCCGTAAACCTGAGCGATTACAAATTGCAATTGTTTACCAATGGTTCACCAACAGTAAGTACCGATGTTGCTTTAAGTGGAACGCTTGCTAATGGCGCAACCATCGTATATAAAAATGCAAGTGCCGCAGCTTATGGCGGAACCACCGTTACCAATGCAGCCGTAAACTACAATGGCGATGATGCCGTGGCATTGTATAAAATTTCAACAGCCAGCTTTGTAGACATCTTCGGTTCCATTGGTTTCGATCCGGGAACTGCATGGACAGGCGCAGGAGGATACAGCACGCTTGATAAAACACTGGTAAGAAATGCCAATGTGGGTGGCGGATTAACCAGCAACCCGGCTACAAGTTTCCCGACACTTACATCCCAATGGACTTTATTTAATATAGATGACGTGTCTCATTTGGGCGGCCACACCTATTCTGCATCAAACCCGATCCTGTTACCAGGTTACGATAACCTTACCGTAAACGGAACATCACAGGTAGTGTCGGGCCTGAACCCGAATGTAACTTACTATTACAGGGTAAGGGCATTTAGCACAAACAGCACGTCTGCAAATTCAAATGTGATCTCTGCACAAACATTGTGTGAAGCTTATGTTACTGCATCTGCTGGAGCCAACGGAACCATTACACCTACAGGCGTTACTACCTTTAATTGCGCCGATGATGCGGAATACACAATTACCGCAAATACCTGTTACACGATACAGGATGTAGTGGTTGATGGAATTTCAGTTGGTCCTGTTAGCTCATATACATTTAATAATATCTCGGCAGGCAACCATACCATCAGTGCTACTTTTGCACTGAATACATTTAATATCACTGCTTCAGCCGGAGCCGGTGGTAGCATTTCACCTGATGGCATTTCTGTTGTAAACTGTGGTGGCGACATCACTTACGATATTACGCCAACAGCCTGCAACAGCATTGCCGACGTATTGGTTGACGGTGTTTCTGTAGGTGCAGTGAGCACATACACTTTCAATAATGTAAATGATATCCATACCATCAGTGCAAGTTTTGCCGTAATTCCTTATACCATTACTGTTAACCAGGGTGCCAACGGAAATATTTCTCCGGGAACCGGAACGATAGATTGCGGCGGCAGCCAATTGTACACTATTACGGCTGATCCGTGTTATACTATTGCTGATGTACTGGTAGATGGCGTATCTGTAGGAGCAGTAAGTTCATACGAGTTTACCAATGTTCAGGCGCCGCATACGATTACGGCCAGCTTCACACTCATCAACTATACCATCGTTGCTACATCCGGAGCCAATGGCACGGTAACACCAGCCGGTTCATCCAGTGTTGGTTGCGGATCTAACAGCATCTATACCATAACCCCATCAACCTGTTATCATGTAGCAGATGTGTTGGTAGATGGCGTATCGGTTGGTGCAGTTACTACTTATACATTTACAGATGTTCAGGACGATCATACCATCAGTGCAACATTTGCCATCAATCTGCCATTGGTTGCTCCGGTGGTTACAGGCCCGGTAAATATTTGCCAGTATATCGGAACAGGAGATCCGGTGGTGTATACCTTTAATAGTGTAAATGCTACCGGTTACAGCTATATCCTTCCGCCGAATGTTACGCTTGTTTCCAGTACTTCAAACAGCATCACGGTTAACTTCCTGAATGGTTTTGCAGCGCAGGCTAACAAACAGATCAGGGTAACGGCGCTGTCTTCTTGCGGAAACAGCCCGCAAACGATCTATTATTTAGTAGCGCAGTCGCCAAATACACCGGCACCAATTACCGGTAACAACAACGTTTGCCCGATCATTGGTACACCCGGTACATACACTTATACCATTTCACCTGTTGCCGGTGCATCATCGTATGCATGGACAGCACAGGCGGGAACAACCAGCATTACGCATCCTAACGGACCAGGCATAAACGATACCATCATCACCGTTAGTTTCACCAATTCGTTTACCAGCAGTTCCATTACAGTTCAGGCGGTAAATGGTTGCGGAACCAGCAATGCCAGGAGCATCCTTATCAACAAAATAGCGCCTACTTCCCCGGGCATCATCTCAGGCCCAACGAATGTATGTGCTTATATAGCACCGGGCGGAACATCAGCTACTTATTCAGTTCCGGCTGTTGCAGGTAATACGTATAACTGGACAATCCCCGGAACTGCATTAAACGTAACCGGCCAGGGCACTGCATCCATCAGCTTTACCTATCCTTCCGGTTATACCGGCGGAACAATATCCGTGGTGGCTACCAACGGATGCGGCACCAGCGGTGTAAGAACCCTAACCGTAACCAAACTCAATCCATCTACGCCTTCAGCGATCGACGTGATTGAAGCACAAGGTTGCCCGGACAGGATCTTTACCTATACGCTTTCATCCATGCCGGCCAATGCAACGTCTGTTCAGTGGACTTACCCTGTTGAAGGAACACTGATCAGTGGACAGGGAACAACCAGTATTGCAGTATCCTATCCGGGCACTGCAGTAAACGGAACCGTTACGGCTACAGCGCTCAGCAATTGCGGAAGCAGCCAGCCAAGATCAGCATCTGTTAAACTGGCGGCATGTGAAGACGGTCCACCACCACCGCCACCACCATTTGCAAAAGGAATGGCACCAGCAACAACAGCAACGGAAATGATGGAGGTAGCTGTTTATCCAAATCCAACAGTGAATGATTTCAGGCTGCAGGTAAAATCTGTTGCTGCAGAAAAAATCAATGTAAGGATCATGGACATGCAGGGAAGATCATTGAAACAATTTACTGTTATGGCTTATCAAATAACTACCATCGGCTCCGATTTAAAACCGGGATCGTATATGGTGGAAGTGAGGCAGGGCGCTAGTGTAAAAACTACCAAACTGATCAAATTTTAATAAGCAGGCAATAACATCGCGACAGATGTAACCCTCAAAGAAAGAGCTCAACGAAAGTTGGGCTCTTTTTATATTTTAGTTCCGGCGATACGGCAGAACGGCAATTGTTTAATGATGAAAGTGCCAATGATATTATTAATTAAACATGCCCCCTTCGCCAAACGTACCTGTTTTAAAATATTTATTTTAGCGCCTGATAATTTGAAATATTTTAGAAAACCTCCCTTTTAATGACCATATAAAAAAAATTACCCGAAAAAATTGTTATATCGATAATCCGGTCTATATTGCCTCCGTATCCAGTCTCCTTCTCAAACAAATTCCTTATAACAGTCACAGAAAGTAATTACCAGGTTTCACTTAAAACTCAAGTGTTGCCAAGGGAATTTTTTATTTATTGAAATTTTATAAACTGACATCGCTTATGTATTGCTATTGCCAACGTCCATCCGTAGACGAAAAAGCTGTTAACAGCATCCGGCCAAATTCGTTCAGTAACAACAGTAATAAACAGAAAAGAAAACCGGCGATGTTCATGCGCTGGTTGTTTGCATTGCTGCTTATGGCAGGAATGGGTGCGCATGCACAAAGTACTGCGAATTACACTTTTTCAACTGTAACAACCGGTTCACTCGCAGTTGACCGGAACAGTAACACGGTTGACATGACGACAGGAACAACTACAATTGTTGCTGCCGACCTGGATGATAATATTGGTACATCGCCGGTTTCCATCGGCTTTGATTTTTATTTTTACGGATTGCGGTGGACGCAGTTTTCGGCAACATCCAATGGTATTATAACGCTGGGAAGCACAGCGCCATCTACCACTTTATATGCTATATCTTCTGGTTCTACAACCACACCAAGGCTTTCTCCTTTTGCAGCAGATTTAAGAACCGGTGCAGGCGGAAAAGTTCATTACAAAGTTGTAGGTACAGCACCCAACAGGTGTCTTGTAATTGAATTCAACAATATGTCGTTGTTGTACGTTGCCACCCCGGGATCAAATGACGGTACATACCAGGCCAGGTTCTATGAGTCGGGTATTGTGGAATACGTTTATGGCGCTATGTCCCGTAACTCCGGAACAAGTGCATCCACTTCAACCGTTGGTATCGGGTTTTCTGTAGGAACAGCGGTTAATACAACTGCATCTGTAACGTCAAGTTCAAACGGAATTTCTTATGCAGCTACTTTTAATACGAATACTTATACTGCAGGATCGGGAGCCATCACAAACCTGAATTCAGCAGCCAATGGATCACGCCGGGTGTACACATTCATTCCTCCCGGTAATACAGGAAATACACTGACTACTACGCTGGCAGCACCAACGGCTCTTAATTTTACCGCGGTATCGGCATCTGCAATGACGGTAAACTGGACCGCTTCTGCTCCTACAACAGGCGTTTTGAAATATGCTATATATAATTCTACCGATGGAGGTACAACATACAACTTTGTAAATACTACCACAGTTGGAACGAATACACTTGCGGTTACCGGACTTACACCCAGTACAACCTATACCTGGAAAGTAATTGCCATCAGTGAAGGCGGATCGAGTGCTGCACTTACAGGTTCACAGGCAACTGGCGGTCCTCAAACCTATGTATGGAATCAAACAGGTTCAGCATCATTTGGAACGCCAGCAAACTGGACGCCTGCCCGTTCCGTACCTGATGTTTCTGATATCTTAACGGTTGACGGAAGCCTTACGCCAAATCCAACCATTACTACATTAACTACTCAAACAGTTTCTCAATTCAAATTATTAAACAGTGCAAATGTTACGGTTACTTCTGCAGCAGCCGCTACATTAACAATGGCTGGTGCAGCAGGAACTGACCTTGACATTCCATCAGGATCTACCCTCAATTTCAGTGGTACCAACACAATTGGAATTGCTTTTGGAACAGGATCGCAAACTGCGAATATTGCCGGTACACTTACTTACTCCGGCTCTGGCCCTACTATTACCCTGAACCTCACGAATTGCGTAGCTACCGTTACAGGAACAATAAACCTTTCAACAACAACAAATGCTGTTACACTTACTGGCGTTTCCGCCACTTCGTTGTTGATGAATGCAGGTTCTAACATGAACCTTACCACCATACAAACAGTTATTCCACTGGCAACATGGGCAGCTACTTCCAACCTGAATATTTCGGTCCCATCAACTGGAACATTTACAAATACTGCCCAAACCTTCGGTAATTTCACGTATAATTCTTCTTCATTAGCTGGAACCCAGAGTTTTTGGACATCAACAACTACGGGCGTTATCCAGGGTAACCTCAATGTTCAACAAACCGGAACCGGTTCGGGAAGATTCAGGTTACTTACTACCGGTACATTGGTTGTAAATGGAAATATCAATATTACAAATTCAGTAAACGTTACCGCGGTAGACCTGATGAATGGTGCGGCATCGTTAACCGTTGGCGGTAATGTAAATGTACAAAATGGTTCAACCTGTAATTTCGCAAACGGAGCAGGTACACTTAACATAACCGGTAGTGTAACCATATCTAATACGGCTGCCGTAAACTTCGGTAATGCAGCCACTGGAAATACTACAACGATTTCAGGAGATCTGAACCTGAATTCAACCGGTACTTGCATCCTTTCCAATACAAGCGGAACCGCCATCGTAGTTAATGTTGCCGGTAATTTCAGTCAAACTGCCGGTACATTCACAGTCGGAACTTCCGCTGCCGCTGGTACGCTTAAAGTAGCGGGAACATTTAACCAGTCTGGTGGTACAATCAATAGTACAAGTTCGGCAGCCAGCACCATAGAATTCAATGGAGCATCTTTACAAAATGTTACGTTAACCTCAGCCGTTACAGGTTTGGTTAACTTCAGGTTGAATAACGTAAACGGCATTAATCTTACCGGTACACTTGATATCAATAACGGAGCTTCCTATACGGTTACCAATGGAACAACTACAGGATCCGGTTCAATAGTGTACAACGCAACGGCAAGTTCGTTGATCTATAACAGCACCAACAATGCGCAAACAGCGGATGCCATCAGTTTCCCCGGAACAAACGGGCCGGTAACTTTTGTAATCAATAATACCAATGCCTCACCAAATAACACAGTAACACTGCCTTTTGCAAGAACAACAGGTAGCCTTACACTAACGGCAGGTATCCTCGTTACCAGCAGCAGCAACCTGCTTACTTTGAGCAATTCGGCAACTACTGCAATAACCGGAGGTTCTGCATCAACCTATGTTAGAGGTGCGCTGGCAAGAACAATAGCAGCAAGCCTGGCCGGGGCTTCAACGTATAATTTCCCGCTCGGATCTACAACATATAATTTAATACAGGTTCTACCAACAACCGGAGCCGGCACTTCAGTGGTTCAGTTCGAATCATTTGACGGAGCAACAGGTGGCAGTCCGGACCTGGTAACGCTGGTTAGTCTTAATAATGACAGATACTGGCTGGGTGATGTAATATCAGGCGGCGCTAATTTTACAAGTACTGTTATTAAATTAACTGATGCAACTTACGGAACACAGGCACGTATGGCGCAATCTGCTACATTAGCAGGAACCTATGCTGCTGTTTCACCGGCACCGGTTTCAAATGTGTTAACATCATCATCAGTTACTTCTATTAAATATATTACCGTTGGCCAGTTTGGAACATTAATCAGTGGTACGAAAACGGTTTGTTCATCTGGTTGTGATTACACATCACTTACATTAGCCGGTGGTGCTTTTGAATCATTAAACAATGCCATTGTAAATGGTAATGTGAATCTTGAAATTGCGGGTAACCTTACCAGTGAAACTGGTTTGAATGGATTAAACGCATTTACTTCTCCTTATACTGTAAAGATTTACCCTACCGGTACAACAAGAACAATATCCGGAACTGCGGCATCTGCAGCTTTGATTAAATTAAATGGAGCAGACAGGGTTACAATAGATGGTTCTATTGGTGGTACGGGCACAGACAGGAGTCTTACCATTACCAACACAGGCGCTACAACGCCAACGGCTATTTCTATAATCAGTCTTGGAACAGGTGCAGGAGCCGTAAGCAATACGGTTAAGAATTGTAACATCAGTACTGCATTAAGTACGGGAATCGGTTATGGTATCGCTGCAGGTGGAAGTACACCTGGAACAAGTGGTGCTGATAATGACGATCTTACCATTCAAAACAATAACATTACTGTTGCCAACGTGGGTATTTATGCAAATGGTACTTCATCTTCTTCAACAGGAGGAAACAACAATCTGCTAATTGCAGGTAATACCATCAGCAGCACAACTACTACAATTGCAAATATTGGAATCCAGGCAGGCAACAGCTTAAATTCATCTATTACACAAAATACAGTTAGTGTTGAGAATGCGGCATCAACTGTTCCTGTGGCAATTTCACTGGAAACGGGTTTTGTGTCTTCATCCGTAACACGCAATAACATTACCAAAGCCTTAGCTACCAATACAGGTGGTTATGGAGGAAGAGGTATCACGGTTGGAACAGGAACAGCTTCAAGTGCATTAACGATTGCAAACAATTTCATCTCTGGTATTAACGGTACAAACTGGTCATCATTCTCAAATGCTTCATCAATGGGTATTGCTATTGGAATGATTGGCGCAAGTTCTACTATTACAACAACTGCGGGAGGTATCAATCTTTATTACAACAGTGTAAATATGACTGGTACTTATTCATCTACAACGGCATGTTTAACAACAGCATTGTATGTAGGAAGTGGAGCCAGTGCACTTGATATCCGCAACAATATATTTGTAAACAGTCTCAATAATACAGGTACAGGTTCATCTTCGAAAGCTTATAGTATTTATTCAGCAGCAGCAAATACTGCGTTCAGCACGATCAACTATAATGATTATTATGTGAGTGGAACACAAGCTGTACTTGGTTATTTAACTTCCGACAGAACAAACCTTGCAGGAATTGTAACGGGTTTTGGCGGAAATAGCAATTCAGTAAATATAGCACCTGTGTTTACTTCATCAAGTGATCTTCACCTGGTGCCTGCTTCTAATATTTCTTTTGATAATCTTGGAACAAATATCGCAGCCATTACAAATGATTATGATAATGATACAAGGAACGCCACTACACCGGATCTTGGTGCGGATGAATTTTCACCGCCAAGCTGTACTGATGCTGTAGGTGGTACGGCATCCGGAAGTACCAGCTTCTGTGGTTCCGGAACGCCGGCTATAACTGCTTCCGGATACTCAACGGGTATTGGTAGCGGATACCAATGGTATTCTTCAACAAATATTTCAGATTATCCAAATGCCGGTACTGCTGTAAGCGGACAAACCAATCCTGCAACCCTTACAACGGGTGCGGTATCTGTTACTACCTATTTTTGGTTAAGAGTAACCTGTACTTCAGGAATTGCAACTGATAATTCAACAATGGTGACAATCACCATCAACCCGATACCAACAGCATCGGCTTCCAGTAATACTCCTGTTTGCTCAGGTAACACTTTAAATCTTACCGGATCTACAGATATTGGAACCAGCTATTCCTGGACAGGTCCAAATAGTTTCTCTTCGTCAAGCCAAAGCCCGTCAATAACCAATGTAACCACTGCAGCAACTGGTACATATACGTTTACTGC
This sequence comes from Bacteroidota bacterium, assembly GCA_018268085.1. Lineage (GTDB taxonomy): Bacteria > Bacteroidota > Bacteroidia > Chitinophagales > Chitinophagaceae > Ferruginibacter. Next base: position 1,508 of record JAFDXE010000009.1, on the reverse strand, counting down.
TACATTAAACGGATGTACATCTGCTCCGGCAACTACCAGTGTTGTAATTAATCCAACGCCAACGGCATTATCTATTACTCCGGCATCTGCAAATATTTGCATAGGAGCAATACAACAACTTACGGCTTCTGGTGGCAATACTCCGGTAAACACTTCGCTCATTAATCAGAATTTCAATGGGGCGAATGACTGGACAACGGCTAATGCTTCAACAGGAGGAACACCTGCTTCTGCTGCATGGACATTAAGGGCAAACGGATACGTGTATTCAACAACTACCTTTAATAGCAATGATGCAAGTCAGTTCTATATGAGTAACAGTGATGCCCAGGGTAGTAGTGGTACAACCAGCACTACGCTCACATCACCAACCGTTAGTACCGTAGATTATTCTACACTTTCATTAACGTTCTACCATTATTTCCGCTACAATGCTTCTCCGGATCAGGCGATTGTTGAAGTATCTACTAATGGAGGTGGTGCATGGACGCCGGTACAAACATATACATCAACACAGGGAAGCGCCAGCGGCTTTGTACAGGCAACCGTTAATTTGAACAGCTATGTTGGAAATGCAACCGTACAGGTGCGTTTCAGGTACAGCGCTCCTTACGGATACTACTGGGCAATCGACAATGTGGTACTTTCTGGTTTGAAAAGTACACAAGGCCCTATTGTATGGACGCCAAACGGTACCGGTAACGGACTGTATTCAGACAATACAGGTATACCGGTATATTCAGGAGCTGCAACGCCAACGGTGTACGCTTCTCCAACATCAACCACTACTTATACCGCAACTTCAACAGTGAATGGTTGTTCTTCGTCAAGTACTGTGACTGTTACCATTGGTACAGCAGATATCACAGCAACTGCAGGAGCCAATGGTTCTATTTCACCAGCGGGTTTAACCACTATTAATTGCGGTACCAACCAAACCTATACCATCACTCCGGATGCATGTTATAGCGTTGCGGATGTTGTAGTGGATGGTATATCTCAGGGTGCAACTACTTCTTATACATTCACCAATACTACTTCGGGAGCGCATACAATTGCTGCAAGCTTTGTACTCAATACCTATAACATCAGCGTTTCAGCCGGAACAGGCGGATCAATTTCACCTGCAAGCGGCGCTGTAAACTGTGGCGATAATGCTACTTATACCATTACACCGGATGCATGTTACAGCATTGCAGATGTAGTAGTAGATGGTGTATCACAAGGTGCATTAACTACTTATACTTTCAATAATGTTCAGGCTATTCACAGCATCAGCGCAACGTTTACAATAAACACACATACCATTACGGTAACTGCCGGTTCCAACGGATCAATTTCTCCGTCAACTGGTTCTGTAAATTGTGGCAGCAACGCAACGTACACGATTACTCCGGATGCATGTTACAGCGTGGCTGATGTGATCGTAGATGGTGTATCACAAGGTGCATTAACTACATATACCTTCAGCAATGTAACTGCTCCACACAGCATCAGTGCAACGTTTG
>JAFDXE010000008.1 GCA_018268085.1 Bacteroidota bacterium | reverse complement strand
CTATCAACTATCAACTATCAACTATCAACTATCAACTATCAACTATCAACTATCAGTTATGATCAATCATCGTTAAGGTAATTCCATAAGATCCATCGGCAAAATAACCATTACCGCCGTTTGTACCGGGCTGGTACTCGCTGTGAAAGAATTTACGGTAAACAAGTCCGATCCCTTTGGCATAAATTTCTTTTCCAAAATTCACTTCGCTGTACGACAATGCATCTGCAGGATCACCAATTATTTCATCGCGTTGATTAACGGTTATGGTATTATCCAGCGAAAAACTTCCTACTGTTGCCGGTTGGGCAAAATCTTCAAATGCATAATCCCAGTCGTCCAGGTATTTTACTTCCGAGTTGAGGGAATAAGTATCTATATACACATTGCCTTTCCACGTAGTACCATTTTGAAAAGGAAGTTCGAGTTTGATATACCGCATATTGTTCTCAACAAACTCAAAAGAATTTTTCTTGTCTACCGCCCAGAATGTGCCCGAAGGAACCCATGCATCCGGCGATTGTTTCCTGATAAACCTGAAAACCCTGTACGCAGGATTCCCGATATTATCAGTGAGCAAAGAATCCACCACATATTTCACTTCATAACTCCTGGTGGTATCTCTCGTTCCAAAACTTAAATACACCAGCGAGTCGAGTTTATAGGTGATGTATTTACCGGTTTGATAAGGTGCGTAATCCTGTATGGAAAGTCCGCTATACGTTTCTGTTTCTTTTTTACAGGCGCTGAAAGCCATCACAAAAAAAGCAAACAACAGGAAAGAAGAATATTTTTTCATAATTAAGGATCGATGCATGGATAAGAAACGATTTCTGTACAGAATGCTGCTTCTCACATTTTTCATTTCTATTTTATGAAGCAAGCAATGTTGAAATCAAACTCAAGGTACAAGCATATTTCTACACTAAAACCGGTTTGTTGCGCTGGATGATTCCGCCGCCAATTACATCATTCTCTTCATAAAACACAGCACTCTGCCCTGGCGCCACGCCTTTTACATCTTCATAAAAACGCACTTTTATACCGTTTTCGTATGTGTACAGGTTGCTCAAAGCGCCTTTGTCTTTATACCTGATTTTAGTAACCGCTTCCATTCCTTCTGTAATGCCCTCGTATTTCATCCAGTTCAACTGGCTTACCAGCATTTCCGAACGGTTCAGATCATCTTCTGTTCCCAGCACCACTGTATTTGTTTCGGGAATGATCTCTGTTACAAAAGCGGGTCTGCCGAGCGCAATATCCAATCCCTTCCGCTGGCCTACCGTATAAAATGGATAGCCCTTGTGCTTACCTAAAATTTTACCAGATGGATCTACAAAATTCCCACCATCAACTTTTGCTTCCAGTCCTTCTACTTTTCTTTTGAGGAAACCGCGGTAATCGTTATCCGGCACAAAACAAATTTCGTAGCTCTCATTTTTTTTCGCCAGTTCAGGGTAACCGAAATCGTGCGCCATTTGCCGGATGGCTGTTTTGCGATAAGTACCAAGCGGTAATAAAGTACGGCTCAGCAAATCCTGCTGCAAACCCCATAAAGCATAGCTCTGGTCTTTCGTTTCATCAATGCCTTTGCGGATGAAGAACCTGCCATTGCTGTGTTGTACAACCTGGGCATAATGGCCGGTAGCGATAAACTCGCAATTGAGGGCATCGGCTCTTTTCAGCAATGCCCGCCATTTGATATGGGTATTGCACATCACGCAGGGGTTAGGTGTACGGCCGGCGATATATTCATCAACAAAATTTTCAATCACAAAATCACCAAATTCATCCCTGATGTCAAGAATAAAATGTGGAAAGCCATGTTGAACCGCGGCCAGGCGGGCATCATTGAAACTATCGAGGTTGCAACAGCCGGTTTCTTTTTTGCCGGTTGGGCCTGTTGATGTGGCGTAATCCCATGTTTTCATGGTGATACCTACTACTTCATATCCTTCGTGGTGCAGCATTAAGGCAGCCACGGTACTATCGATACCGCCGCTCATCGCCATTAATACTTTTCCTTTTTTACTCATACTTAAAAACTGACTGGCAAAGATAGCAAATCACAGAGCGGTATGGAAAAGTTGCAGCCTTCCGGGATTATCGACATTGGAAAAATTATTGCTGTTTTTGCACATTGTGGATGGATGCCTGTGAATTGATACTACGATTGAGGAATCAATAGTAATTTGCGCCCATGCAACAATATCTCGATCTTTTACAACATATTATTGATACGGGAGCCGATAAAAGCGACCGCACCGGCACCGGAACCCGTAGTGTTTTTGGTTACCAGATGCGCTTTAACCTGGGCGAAGGATTCCCATTGGTTACCACTAAAAAAACGCACTTAAAAAGTATCATTTACGAATTGCTCTGGTTCTTAAAAGGAGAAACCAATATTGCTTACCTGAAAGAAAACAAAGTGAGCATTTGGGATGAATGGGCCGACGAAGCGGGCAACCTCGGACCTGTATATGGCAAACAATGGCGTAGCTGGGAGGGTGCAGATGGTGTGGAGGTTGACCAGGTAACGGATTTGATCCATCAATTGAAAACAAATCCCGATTCACGCAGGCTGATCATCAGTGCCTGGAATGTAGCAGATCTGCCAAAGATGAAATTAATGCCTTGTCATTGCCTGTTCCAGTTTTATACATCGCCGGTGCAACCCAATGGAAAAAGAAAACTGAGTTGCCAGTTGTACCAGCGTTCTGCTGATGTGTTCCTGGGTGTACCCTTTAATATTGCATCGTATGCATTGCTTACAATGATGATAGCACAGGTGTGTGAAATGGACCTGGGTGATTTTGTACATTCCTTCGGCGATGTGCATTTATACAGCAATCATTTTGAACAGGCACACCTGCAGTTAACAAGAACACCGTTTCCGCTGCCGCAGATGAAAATAAATCCGGCAGTGAAAAATATTTTTGATTTTTCTTTCGAAGATTTTGAATTGCTGAATTATCAATCGCACCCGGGAATTAAAGCGCCGGTGGCGGTGTAAAAAGCAAATAAGAAATAAGAAATGAAAAATAAGAAATCAGAAAGTTGAAATCACGCTAAAAATCAGCGAAAAAAACATTTCCATTAAGCTATTTATAACGGCAATATTCGAAATATCATTATCAAATTTGATTTCTATTTATTCGATATGGAAATCAGGAAATTTGATTTGGAAAACAGGTTGATAAAATTTGCCTGTATTTGTCTGGAAATTTGTGAATTATTGCCAAATACGAAAGCTTGCCAGAACCTGGAATATCAGTTGAGTAAAAGTTGTACCGCTTCAGCTTTGATTTATGGTGAAGCGCAGGCTGCTGAATCACAAGCAGATTTTTTACATAAAATCAAATTGTGTTTGAAAGAGATCAAAGAAACAAGGATCAATCTTCGGATCATAGAGGAAAAGCCTTTTATTAAACATGAAAAACTTCATTTGGCATTAAAAGAATGCAATGAACTAATGGCAATATTTCTACAATCAATTGTTACGGTTAAGTCGAATATTTTCAGGGCAAAAACACGGAGTAGCCAATAATGATTTATTTTTTTATTGCTGACGAATTGTCGATTATTTCGAATCCCTTTTCTTATTCCTTATTTTTACTTTCTTATTTTTCATTTCTATGGTTTCATTAATAGTAGCAGCATCCACCAATAACGCCATCGGCAAGCAAGGCCAGCTTCTGTGGAGTTTACCCAACGATATGAAATTTTTTAAAGACAGTACCTGGGGCATGGTGGTGATCATGGGAAGAAAAACCTATGAATCGGTTGATAAACCTTTGCCCGGCAGAATAAACATTGTGATCACAACTAATCCTGATTGGAAGGCAGATAATGTTTGGGTGGCCACAAACCTTGATGATGCATTGCAACAGGCGGCAACTACAAACTGCAAAGAAATTTTTATTATCGGCGGCGGAGAAATTTACAGGCAGAGTATGGCAACGGCTGATCGCATCTATATGACAAGGGTACATGCAGTGTTGGATGGGGATACTTTTTTCCCGGCAATAGATGAACAGGTTTGGGAACTGAAAAAAAATATCGACTTCCCCGCCGATGAAAAACATGCATACGCTTACTCATTCCAAACCTGGGAAAAGCGATAGTCACCGTAATTCGATTTTAATTCATAATTCATAATTCAACATTCATAATTCATCATTCAATTGTACACTTCTTTTCAACTGGCAAAAAAATATTTACAGTATTACCTCACCGCTTCCAATGGCAAAGGTCACGGTGTACATTCTCCGTTTGTATTCAATTTCATAACAAAGGTTCTGAACGACCGGACTCAATATGAAGAATACAATGCTATTGAATTATTGCGGAAAAAATTGTTGAGCGATAAAAATGCAATTGAAGTGGAAGATTTTGGCGCCGGATCTTCAGTAATAAAATCGAATCAGCGTTTAATTGGAAAAATAGCAGTTTCTTCTTTGAAACCTAAAAAGTATGCGCAACTACTGTACAGGATAGCCAGGTATTATCAGCCTTCGGTCATTGTTGAATTGGGAACCTCCTTAGGGATCACAACGGCTTACCTGGCACAGGCAAATAAAAAGGCGCATGTGTACACACTCGAAGGTGCCCGATCCATTGCAGCTATAGCAAGAAGTAACTTTCATACACTATCGCTGAGCAACGTCACCATTACAGAGGGAAATTTTTCTGTCACGCTTCCCGATCTTTTACAAAAATTACCGGTTGTAGATCTTGCTTTTGTTGATGGTAATCACCGGAAGGAGCCCACCTTACAATACTTTCAGCAACTGTTGCTGAAAACCTCACCTCAATCCATACTCGTTTTTGATGATATTCACTGGAGCAAAGAAATGGAAGAAGCCTGGGAAATAATACAGCAACATCCTTCCGTAACATTAAGCATTGATCTTTTTTTTATAGGGCTGGTGTTTTTTAGCCCGGAGTATAAAGTGAAGCAGGAGTTTACGATAAGGTATTAGTTGATAGTTGATAGTTGATAGTTCAGGATTTGTAAATGGGGAAAGATACAATGGATAATATTTCTCCTGTTAATCATATACAACCAACATCTGCTCGTTTTAATCATCTTTTTTTCTGATCGTTTTTGTTATCTTTAAAGCAATTATTTATTATGATCATTGGCCTGTTAAAAGAACCAGCACCGGAAACAAGAGTATCATTACTACCGGAACATCTAACCTTATTAAAAAAATTACAGTCAACCGTATTGGTAGAAAGATCTGCCGGTGAAACTGCTTTTGCCGAAGATGAAAAATACGTTGAAGCCGGCGCAGCCATTGCTTCACGGGAAGATGTGTTGCAGCAATCCGACATTGTACTTTCAATAAATCTATTATCTGCCATTGATATCAACAACCTCAGGGCAAAAGTATTGCTGGGTGTTTATCAGCCATTGTACAATGCTGCATTGATACAGGAATGGGCAGCAAAAGGCATGTCTGTTTTTAGTATGGATATGTTGCCGCGTACAACAAGAGCACAAAGCATGGATGTACTCAGTAGCCAGGCAAATATTGCAGGATATAAGGCGGTATTGCTTGCGGCTAATATGTACCCCAGGTATTTTCCCATGTTCATGACGGCAGCGGGTAGCGTAGCACCTGCAAAAGTTTTGATACTCGGCGCTGGTGTTGCTGGTTTACAGGCAATAGCCACTGCTAAAAGACTGGGTGCCGTAGTGGAAGTATTTGATACAAGACCCGCAGTAAAAGAAGAAGTAATGAGCCTCGGGGCAAAATTTATAGAAGTGGAAGGCGCAGCCGATGCTGCTAACGCCGGCGGCTATGCGGTAGAACAATCTGCTGAATTTATGCAAAGACAAAAAGCAAAGATTGCTGAAAGTGTGGCTAAATCAGATATCATCATTACCACTGCGCAGATACCAGGGAAAAAAGCGCCGGTACTCATCACCGAAGAAATGATCAGCTCCATGAAGAACGGATCGGTGATCATTGATCTTGCCGCATCAACAGGTGGTAACACCAGTCTTACCGTTAACAATCAAACCGTGGTATATAAAGGTGTACGCATTGCCGGTAATGCTGCATTGCCATCAGATATGCCTGGTGATGCAAGTAAGTTATACGGAAAGAATATCCTGAACTTTTTGCAACTGATCATCGATAAAGAAGGGAAACTCAATTTGAATTTTGAAGATGATCTCGTGAAAGGAACCTGTATTGCTCATGCGGGCACCATTACAAATGACCGGGTAAAAAGCCTGCTTTCATAATTCAGTTTTTGAAAAAACAGTAACATACATAAGTTTAAAACAAACCGAACAATGAACAGTATTTTAGAATGGATTTCCATTAACCAGCAGATCATATACATCGTGATCCTGATGATATTTGTTGGAATAGAAGTGATCGGGCGTGTACCCAGTGTATTGCATACGCCGCTGATGAGTGGCGCCAATGCCATTCATGGAGTGGTGATCATCGGCGCAATCATCGTAATGGGTAAAGCGGAAACAAGCAATTACCTGGCATTGATACTCGGGTTTCTTGCTGTTATACTCGGCACATTAAACGTTGTAGGCGGATTTGTTGTAACCGATCGCATGCTCGAAATGTTTAAGTCAAAGAAAAAATAATCAGCCATCAGCTAATCATCCAACTTCAAAGTTTTTAACGCATGCAAGAACACATTCTCACTATTTGTTACCTGGTTGCTTCAGTTACGTTTATTCTCGGATTAAAAATGTTGTCGAACCCCGCCGCCGCAAGAAAAGGAAACCTTGTTGCCGCCGCCGGTATGACCATCGCCATATTCGGAACAATATTTTTATACCATGATGCGGAAACAGGGGCAGGTTTACATAACCTTGGATGGATTTTCGGCGGACTGTGCATTGGTGGAATCATCGGCACACTTGCTGCAAAAAAAGTAAAGATGACAGCAATGCCTGAAATGGTAAGCTTGTTCAATGGAATGGGCGGCGCCTGTGCAGCACTGATCTCTATTGTTGAGTTCAATCATCTTTCAGCGGAAATAGTACAGTCAGGCGTAGCCGCAGTTTCCGCCGGTAAAATTCTAATCATTGTGCTCGGACTCATCATTGGTTCCGTATCATTCGCAGGAAGTATCATCGCCTGGGGTAAATTAAATGGTAGCATTAAGGATTTCAGTTTTTCAGGTCAGAATATTCTCAACCTTTTTATACTGGCCGTTACCCTCGGATTAGGCGCTTACCTCGTAATGCAGCCCGGCCAAAGTATGTTTGTGTACATCATTCTTACGCTGGCACTGATCTACGGGGTGTTTTTTGTAATGCCTATCGGTGGCGCCGACATGCCGGTGGTGATTTCTTTGTTGAATTCATTTACCGGTGTTGCTGCTGCATGTGGCGGATTTTTATACGATAATAAAGTAATGCTCACAGGTGGAATTCTGGTAGGAGCTGCTGGAACCTTACTCACTATTTTAATGTGCAAAGCCATGAATCGTTCATTGACGAATGTGTTGATCGGTTCTTTTGGCGGAAATAAACAAGGCGCAGCCAGTGGCAATACAGCACAGGGACATTACAAGGAAATAAGTCTGAGCGATTCGGCCATGCTGATGAGTTATGCAAATAAAGTAATGATCGTTCCGGGTTACGGGCTTGCAGTGGCGCAGGCACAACACATCTGCCATGAACTGGAAAAAATATTAAACGATAAAGGGGTGGAAGTAAAATATGCCATTCATCCTGTAGCCGGGCGCATGCCGGGGCACATGAACGTATTACTTGCCGAAGCAGACGTGAGCTATGAAAAATTACTGGAGATGGAAGAAGCCAATGATGAATTTAAAAGTTGTGATGTGGTGTTGATCCTCGGTGCCAATGATGTGGTAAACCCTGCTGCAAAAAATGATCCTTCATCACCCATTTACGGAATGCCGATACTCGAAGTGGAACTGGCTAAAAACGTTATTGTAAATAAGAGAAGCATGAAACCCGGTTATGCAGGTATCGAAAATGCGTTGTTCTTTCAACCCAAAACATCCATGCTTTTCGGTGATGCAAAAAAAGTATTGCAGGATCTTGTAGGAGAAATTAAATCTGTATAAGGAATACGTAAAAGCGTTTTCTGTTTTAAATTTTAATTCCGGAATAATTCAAACAGCTATGTTGCGATGGCCATCCAATGACTTTACCAGCAGATCATTTAATTTATATATTCAATAATTATCAAGTTGCCACAATTACCTCCGCCATTATTATCTTCATTGCAATCAGTTACCGGCTATGATGAAGAATCATTTATTGAGGTACATGAATCCGGCGAACAGGTAACTTCTATCCGTATCAATCCATATAAGATTGAAAGCCCGCAGCAATTAAAATTTCAAACCGCCGGAAAAATTCCCTGGAGCAGTTGCGGTTACTATTTACCGGAGCGACCTTCCTTCACAACTGATCCTTTATTTCACGGTGGCGCTTATTATGTTCAGGAAGCCAGCAGTATGTTCCTGGAGGAAGTAGTAAAGCAAACTTGTGCTATAACTAAAGCCCTCAAAGTACTTGATTTGTGTGCTGCGCCCGGGGGGAAATCAACTTTATTGCAATCGTTGATCAGCCCTGGCAGTTTACTTGTGAGTAATGAAGTAATAAAAACACGTGTGAATATTTTATCGGAAAATATAACCAAGTGGGGTGCTGCGAATGTGATCGTTACAAATAATGATCCGAAAGATTTTCAAAAACTCAAAGGCTATTTTGATGTGATCGTTGCAGATGCTCCCTGTAGCGGAAGCGGATTATTCAGAAAAGATCCCGATGCAATACATGAATGGAGTATTGATAACGTGCAATTGTGCAGCCAGCGGCAACAACGTATCCTGGCAGATGTGTTACCTGCGCTTAAACAGGGAGGTGTATTAATATATTCAACCTGTTCTTATTCTGCAGAAGAAGATGAACAGATTTGCGATTGGTTGTTATCTGTTACTGATCAGCATATAGTGCCGTTAACACTGCAACTGAATCATCCGGGTATTGTAGAAACAATTTCTGCAAAACACAAAGCTCCGGGTTATCGATTTTATCCGGATAAAATAAAAGGCGAAGGATTTTTTATTGCTGCCTTCAGAAAAGAAAGTGCAGATGATTCTCCCACATCCCGCCAGGTAAAGAATAAAGTACAGTTGCCGTCGAAGGATGAACTTGCCGTTATACTACCGCTTATCAAAAATGCCGACAGGTTTTCTTTATGTAAATGGATGAACGATATTATTGCAATGCCGGAAAATGTAGCGGAAGATCTGCTGATACTGCAATCTTCTATGTACATAAAGAAAGCAGGTGTTAAAACGGGAACGGTTGTACGAAATGAACTCATTCCCGATCATGAGTTTGCGCTAAGTGAATTAACGACTGCAATCATTCCATCTATCGAACTGGATGAAGCAAGTGCATTACAATATTTACGAAGGGCAGATTTCGGATTGGGCACTACAGGTAAAGGTTGGACATTGGTAAAATTCCGGCAGGTAACATTGGGATGGATAAAAATACTACCCAACAGGGTGAACAATTATTATCCTAAAGACTGGCGGATTCTTAACAAGTAAAACAGTTCAATAACCGTGTAAATTCCGCATCTTTGCAAACATAATTTTGTCTATGAAGAAACTTATTATCCTGTTATTTTTAATACCGGTGTTTGCCCAGGCACAATCAACGCATACTGTTGAGCCGAAAGAAACCCTGTATTCCGTTGCCAGGAAATACAATGTGCCTCCAAGAGAACTGGCAGCTTATAACAACCTCACAATTGAAACAGGTTTAACCATCGGACAGGTAATAAAAATTCCGCCAACAGGAAAAGCGACAGCGGGTAAACCGGCGCCGGTGAACCCAAAATCCGCAGACATAACAACTACATCGGTGCCTGTATATCACAAAGTAGGGAAAAAGGAAACGTTGTATCATATCAGTAAATTATATCCCGGAGCCAGCATTGATGATATTAAAAAATGGAACAAATTAAATTCAGATGGTTTAAGTGAAGGCATGAACCTGATCGTTGGATTTAAAAAAGAAAAAGTTTCCGCACCTGTGGTAACAGAACCCGTAGCGGAGAAAAAGCCTGTAGTTACCGAAATAAAAAAAGAGGAGCCTGTAAAGGAAAAACCTGTAGTTGTTACGGAAACAAAACCGGCGGAACCTGTAATGACTGCGCCTGTAAAATCACCAGAACCCTCAAAAGTCACCGGCAAAAATTTCAATGGAGGTTATTTTAAAAGCCTGTACCAGGAACAGCTTTCCGCGAACAAAAGCATGAAAGAAGAATCAGGAACAGCGGCAGTGTTCAAAAGTTCGAGTGGTTGGGAAGATGGAAAATATTATTGCCTGCACAATACAGCACCTGCGGGTTCTATTATTAAGATCACCAATAAAAGCAACCAGAAAGTTGTGTATGCGAAAGTGCTGGATGTGATTCCCGATTTGAAACAAAATGCAGGAATTGCGATCAGGCTCAGCAATGCAGCAGCAGATGAACTGGGCGCCGGTGAAAATAATTTTGAAGCATTATTGAATTACTGAAATTTAAAAATATGAAAAAGTTCTTTTTATTTTTTGCGGCAATTGTAAACACAGCCATTGTGTTTGCACAAACAAATGTTGGTATAGCTGATGCAAAACCAACTTTTATTCCAACGGCTGAATTCACGGTGATCAAAAATAATGATGCAACACCGGTGAAAAATCAATCGATGACCGGAACCTGTTGGGCCTTCTCCACCACATCGCTTGTTGAAAGCCAGTTGCTGAAAAACCATATCGGCAACTTCGATCTGAGCGAAATGTTTACAGTAAGAAATATATACATAGAAAAAGCGAAGAACTATGTTTTACGCCAGGGACATGCGCAGTTTGGTGAAGGAGGACTTGGCCACGACCTCGTAAGGGCTATCGAATTATACGGAGCCATGCCCGATGATGCATACAGCGGATTAACCGGCGGACAAAAAACGCTTGATCATACTAAACTGGCTAAAGAATTAAAAGATTACCTGGATGAAATTTTAAAAACCACCGACAAACCACTTTCAGATACATGGCTTGATGGGTATAACAGGATACTTGATCAGTATATGGGAGTTGTTCCTGCTGATTTTACATACAACGGTAAAAAATATACAGCCAAACAATTTGCAAAAGATGTGATGAAGTTTGATGCCGGCGACTATGTAAATATTACATCATTTACGCATGAGCCATATTATAAACCATTTATTGTGCAGGTTCCAGATAACTTCAGCAATGGTTATTACTACAACCTGCCGTTGAATGAAATGATTGAAGTAGCCAAATCGGCTGTCAACAGCGGCTACACGTTAATGTGGGATGCTGATGTAAGCAACAATGGCTTCCGTACAAAAAAGGGATTGGGATTATACTTTGATGCTGATGCAAAAATTTCCAATGATACATTAACGGCTGATGTAACAGAAGCAAAGTGGGATCCCGCCATTCGCCAGCAGTTGTATGAAGAACTCGTTACACAGGATGATCACCTGATGCATATTACCGGCATAGAAAAATCTAAAGGCGGAAAAACATTTTTTATCGTAAAAAATTCCTGGGGAAATGTTGGTCCATGTAATGGATACATGAATATTTCCGAATCTTATTTTGCCATCAATACCGTTACGCTTGTGGTTCCTAAAGCGGCAATAAGTAATGAGTTGATGAGTAAGTTGAAGGGGAAATAAATCAATGTTTGAATAGCTGATCAGTTCGTTGTTGCTGTTCGAAAAAAAATAATTCACCGCCTTATAATAATGCCGTTAAGAAAATTGGATTAAAAGGCGTTATGAAGGAAAACACAATATTTTACCCGGCAGCAGTAATCAGGTAATAAGCAGGTGATGTGTTTTGCTCATTAGCTATTCAAATCTGAATCCCCTTAAAAAATCCTCCGTTTTCATTCGCTTCTTTCCTTCTAACTGTAATTCTTTTACATCAATATATCCGTCTGCACAGGCAAAGCGCAGGTAGCTTTTTTGATCTGTATCAATGTAGCCGGCGGGAATGGCAGGATGTTTCAGCAACTTAGATGCTGAAAATATTTTCAGTTTTTTATGTTGTAAGGTAGTGAATGCGGTTGGGTATGGCGATAAACCCCTTATCAGGTTATATACATTATTCACTGTATTGTTCCAGTTGATCTGGCAGGTTTCCGTAAAAATTTTAGGAGCATGTTTAATGCTGTCTTCTCCTGTAATATTTTGTTGTGGAATTTCTTTGAGTGTACCGGTTTCAAGCCCCTGCATTGTTTTAATTAAAAGAGCAGCACCGATCTCTTTCATCCTGTCGTGCACTTTACCGGCATCATCATTTTCACCAATATCAAAACTTTCCTGCAACAGGATATTCCCGGTATCAATTTCATGTTTAAGTTTAAAGGTTGTTACACCGGTACGGGTTTCCCCGTTTATTACTGCCCAGTTAATTGGTGCTGCGCCCCGGTATTGCGGCAGGAGCGATCCATGAACATTTATGGTTCCAAGGGGCGGCATATTCCATACTATTTCCGGAAGCATTCTGAAAGCAACAACTATTTGCACGTCGGCCTGTAGCAAACGAAGTTGATCAATGAATGCCGGGTCTTTTAATTTTTCCGGCTGCAATACCGTTAATTGATGTTCAACTGCATATTTTTTTACTGCGCTCTGTTGCAATTCCATTCCCCGGCCTGCAGGTTTATCGGGTGCAGTAACCACGCCAACAACATTGTATCCGGCCTTAACCAGTTTATCTAATGAGGCAACTGCAAAATCAGGTGTACCCATGAACACCATTCGCAATTCTTTTTTTGCAGTACCACCAAATGGAAATGCGGTTGCAGCCGGCACCACCTGCTTTTCTTTATGTTTTTCGATCATCGCTTTTTAGTAGGAGTGAATTAAAATGCAGCTAAATTCTATCTGCTAGTCTTCAAAATCAGTATACAATAAATACTTTTTACGAATGGCTTTAAATTTTTCGAGATCAGTTTGCCAGCTTTTCCGGATTTGTTCCTCCGTCATGTTTTCCTTCACCTGTTTCATCAGCAAATCATTTCCGGCGAGTGAATGGAAGAAATTATTTTTTAAAAAGAAACTGTCTTTACCGGGAAATAATTTGTACGCATTCAGCAGGTAACTTAACCGGATCTTTCCATCCAGTGCAGCCAGTACTTCACTGGTTGTTCCCGAAACATTCCAGCCATAACATTGCTGGTAAAAACACTTACTGCTTTTTGATCCTTCATTGGGTTTAGGCGTAAATGAATACAGATTTTTAGGCAGGGAAGGATGCCCGAATATTTCAAAGGGTTTATCTGTACCCCGTCCTTCGCTTACTACCGTTCCTTCAAAAAAACAGGTAGAAGGATACAGGTACACAGCCTGCATCTCTTTTAAATTAGGTGAAGGGTTTACCGGTAAAGTATATTTCGTGTTATGATCATAATTCCTGCATTTGATCACCTGTACATGAAATGGCGTGTCGGCTGTTGGCTGCGTAGATGTATTATATGTATTTATCCGGTTTGCCTCCGGCGATAACCAGTTTTCACCAGCTAACATTAAAGCATACTCGCCAATCGTCATTCCATACACTACCGGTACGGGTTGCATGCCAACAAAACTTTTAAATTTCGGATCGAGTACAGGGCCATCTACATAAAATCCATTCGGGTTCGGCCGGTCAAGTATCAGCAATGGTTTATGCAATTCAATGGCAGCTTCCAGGAAATATTGCAGCGAGGATATATAAGTATAAAAGCGAACGCCTACATCCTGGATATCATACACGAGCACATCCAGGTCTTTCACATCTTCCAAAGTTGGTTTTTTATGGTCGCCATATAAACTAACAATGGGTACACCTGTTTTTTTATCAGTTGAATTACCAACATGGGCGCCTGCATCAGCCGTACCCCTGAAGCCGTGCTCCGGGCTGAAGATCTTTACAATGTTGATACCCCTTTTCAGCAAAGTATCAACGATATGTGTATGTGCAATTACGCTTGTTTGATTGGCAAAGATGCCAACACGTTTATTTTCCAGCATCGGTAAGTACACTGGTATCCGTTCGGCACCGGTGATCACCTGTGCTTTGCAGATACAAGTGGATATCACACCAAAAATCCATATAAGAATTGCAGTTCGTATCATTGGCCAAAGTTCTTTAAAGTTTTTAATATAGGCGGGCTTTTGTATTTTTGTTGTTCATTTCAAACAATATTAGTCTGCCCGCTTAAATCGTTCAGACAACAGCCGTACGCAAACTGCGGCTTCTCATCAAAAAAAAAACAATTATGCAAAAGGTTAAAGATGGTGATGTAGTGAGAGTGCATTACACCGGTAAACTGGTATCAGGAGAACAATTTGATTCGTCTGCAGGACGTGAGCCACTGGAATTTACGGTAGGCGCCGGGCAAATGATCAGGGGTTTTGATGCTGCATTGCCGGGAATGTCTATAGGAGATAAAAAAACTGTGAACATTACTGCAGAAGAAGGGTATGGCGAAAGAAGTGAAGAAGCAGTTATTGCATTTCCTAAAGAAAATGTACCTGCAGATATGAAACTGGAAGTTGGAATGCAGTTGACACTCAGCAACCAGGAAGGTTACCCCGTTCCGGTAGTGGTTAAAGAAATAAAAGATGAAGTAATTGTACTGGATGCAAATCATTTTCTTGCCGGGCAGGAACTCGTATTCGATATTGAATTGGTAGAGATCATATAAGATACAGCATACAGTAAGAGGAAGCAGTTTACGAAAGTGGACTGCTTTTTTTATTCCCCGTTAAAATTCTTATTCTTTAATTTTACGCCTTCAAAAAAACAAACTATGATCCAAATCAACCAGGCAGCGCTCACCGACCGATTCATGCGTTATGTTCAGGTAGACACACAAAGTGATCCGGTATCTGAATCATTTCCAACAACAGAAAAGCAAAAAAATCTTAGCAGGATATTATCAGAAGAGTTAAAAGCCATGGGACTGAAGGATGTTGAACTCGATGCATTTGGATATGTATATGCAACCGTTCCGGCAACGAGCGATAAAAAAAATATTCCATCTGTTTGTTTTTGTGCACACGTAGATACTGCGCCCGATTGCAGCGGTACGAATGTTAAACCAATACTTCATAAAAATTATTCAGGTGCCGATATCGTTTTGCCCGATGATGCCACACAGGTATTGCGGGTAAAGGATTGTGCATACCTGGAAACACAAATAGGCGGAGATATCATAACCGCCAGTGGAAATACTTTACTGGGCGCCGATGATAAGAGCGGCGTTGCAGTTATTATGGAAGCAGTACAATACCTCGTGAGCCACCCGGAAATAAAACATGGCGACATTAAAATTGTATTCACCCCGGACGAGGAAGTAGGAAAAGGCACCGCAAAGATTGATATGAAAAAACTGGGTGCAACAGTTGGATACACATTGGATGGAGGAGAAGCCGGTTGTTTGGAAGACGAAACGTTTAGTGCTGATGGCGCAAGCATCGTTATTCATGGAGTAATTGTTCATCCGGGTTATGCAAAAGATGTATTGATCAATGCAATAAAAATTGCCGGTGAAATACTGGATGCTTTACCAAAAACTGAATGGAGTCCGGAAACAACAGAAAAAAAGGAAGGATTTGTGCACCCGGTTTCTATAAATGGGATTGCAGAAAAAGCAACCATTGGATTTATAGTAAGAGATTTTACAACAGCGGGATTAACAGCACATCATAATCGGCTGAAAAAAATTGCTGAAGGCATAGTGGCAAAATATCCCGGTACATCGATGGAATACATTCAACAGGAACAATACCGTAACATGAAAGAGGTATTGGATAAACACCCGGAAATTGTAACCTATGCAGCAGAAGCGATACAGCGAACGGGTCTTGCTGTAAAAACAGAAAGTATCCGCGGCGGAACAGATGGCAGCCGGCTGAGTTATATGGGACTTCCCTGTCCGAATATATTTACCGGTATGCAAAACATACATAGTAAACTTGAGTGGATTGGCGTTAACGATATGATGAAAGCTGCGGAAACGATCGTTCATCTGTGTATGATTTGGGAAGAAAAAAGTTAGGTGTTGGATTGTACGATCATTTACAATATTGCCTCAAAAACGGAAAGGAGAAATGAGGTATAATCTACTATTGCACCATCACATCAGGTAACTATCCTATTGGCTGATGTATATAGCCACTTATTTATTTTTATTCAGAACGAATAGAAGATAGAAAAGGTACAAACAATCTTCACATTTGCTCATTTTCTACTCAGCACATCTGCTCATTATCCCATCCGCCTTCCTTCTTAGTTAAAAACAAATAGTATATTTATTTATCGGAGTCGTATGAAAAAACCCCTCTTTACGCTCGCTCTACTTTGTTTAATAACTACTGGTATCGCCCAAAAAACAACCAGGATTGATCAATATTCTCTTCCCTCAACAGCTATAGAAAACAAAACCATTGTACTGGAAATGCCCTATGGCCAGTCATCTATTCTCAATATTTACGGAGATACAACTGCACTTTTAACAGCCGGGAATTTTTTTATCGATATTGTGTGTACAGATTATCCTTCCCGGTTATCATTAACGGTGCTGAATCAACAACGCCTGCATTCCTTTTTACAGCGGTTTCCATTTATTAAAAAAAGCAGCATTACAAAGGTTCATATACTTCGCCAGTTAAACGGCGCTGAAAAAGAAAAAGCAGAAACAATGTTTCATGGTTTGGTAGTACGCTTTGCAACCAGGCAAACAACAACTACCATGAAGGAAGATATAGATCATTTTGATGATGTTGTTGAGTTGCTTGAAAAAGACTCATCTGTAATTACTGAACATACAGTAAGTAAAGCCGAAAAGGATAGTATCCTGCTCATGCTTAAATTAAAACGCGGGCAAATATCCAGGCCAACAGGCCCGGTGAAATATGAACCCAAACCTTACGATGTAGGTGCTACAGGCTACGATAGAACGAAAAGATCGCCCCGTGATTCTGTTGTGGTTATTTCACCGAAACAGGCGTTAAAACGTGGACTGATTACAAAGGCTGCATACAAAGCATACGACTGGACGCCCTGGATAAATCTCTATTATCACCAGGTGGGAGATAGTGTGATGCCTGTTCACATGCCCTCGCTCACCCGGGAAATAACGGTTAAGGATACGCTAAGTGTATCGCGTGCACCGATTATACCCGATTCCACCCTGTTAAAAATATTCAGACGGTTGCGTTGGAAGAATTATACGATTGTTGGCGATGTAACAGTAAGCATGTATCCGTATTCCACCCAGTTATTATGGTGGATCAAAAATTATTCTACCGATAGTGTTACCAGCAGTTATGTTTTTTTCAATGACGGTGATGAAAGACCGGATGCAGAAAAAATCATAGGAAGAACCGGCGGTATTTATGCTAAAGAATGCAATTCGTTTGCTGCTGTAAAAAAACTCATCCGGGAAACAATGGAGAAAGGTAGTGGTGGCGACAGGCCGGAAAATGATATTGAAGCACTGATTGCAGGCGAAAGAGAATTTCCTGATCGGGATTTCCAGGTTTTGATTGCAGACAATAAAGCACCTGTTAAGGATATGGCGCTGGTAACATCACTCCGCAAACCCGTAAGAATTATTCTCTGTGGCGCAGATCCTTATTTTATAAATCCAGATTATCTAAACCTCGCCAGGAAAACAAAAGGTTCCGTTCATTTGGCAGAACAGGACTTGAATGCATTGTCGTTAATACGGGAAGGAGAAGCATTGCGGATCGGTTATAAAATATTTGTTCTTCATGAGGGTTTGTTTACAGAGAAAGATGAGGAGAGAAAGTAGAGGTATAGATTAATTCAGTAAATAGCAACAGCTCCTCACATTCGTGTATAAATAATCAATCTTAATTCTGTTGTTCACCGTACCTTCATTCCAAATTAAAAGATATGGAATTTATAACAAGTTATGGATGGTTGATTCTTTTAGTGCTGATCGTTCTCAGTTGTTTTGTAACGATTAACCAGGGATTTGTAGGTGTTGTAACCATGTTCGGGAAATACCGCAGGGTAATGCGCCCCGGATTGAATTTTAAAATTCCCCTGCTGGAACAAATTCACAAAAAAGTAAGTATTCAGAATCGTTCCGTTGAACTCGAATTCCAGGCCGTAACACTCGACCAGGCCAATGTGTATTTCAAATCTATGTTGTTGTATTCGGTATTAAATGTAGATGAAGAAACGATTAAGAATGTTGCGTTTAAATTTATTAGTGACAAAGACCTGATGCAGGCACTCATCCGAACGGTGGAAGGAAGCATACGGGCATTTGTTGCAACAAAAAAACAGGCGGAGATATTAAGCGTACGAAGAGATATTGTTGAGAATGTAAAAGAACAGGTAGATATTACACTTGAAACATGGGGTTATCACCTGCAGGATTTGCAGATCAACGATATCACATTCGATGAAGCCATCATGAACAGCATGAGCAAAGTGGTTGCCAGCAATAACCTGAAAGCAGCGGCAGAAAATGAAGGACAGGCTTTGCTCATTACCAAAACAAAATCTGCAGAAGCAGAAGGAAATGCAATTAAGATCGCAGCAGAAGCAGAAAGGCAGGCGGCACAATTGAGAGGACAGGGCGTGGCCTTATTCCGGGAGGAAGTAGCAAGGGGTATGAGCCAGGCTGCTGAGCAAATGAAACAGGCAAACCTCGATACAAACGTGATTTTATTCAGTATGTGGACAGAAGCAATTAAGAATTTTGCCGAATACGGAAAAGGAAATGTAATATTTCTCGATGGAAGCAGCCAGGGTATGGAACAAACAATGAAACACATCATGGCCATGCAACAATTACCAGGCAATAAATAAATCAGATCGTAACCAGATGGGCTTTATCAAACAGGAAAATCCTTTTGTTGTTCCAACCACCGATGGAAAATTAATTGAAGAACATTTCGGGCACGCCAGTTCGGGAGATGCTCACTTAAGCATTGCACACATGATTGCACCACCCGGATGGAGCGAACCTTTTCAACAACTCGAATTTGATGAATATACATTGGTAAGCAGGGGCAGGAAATTATTTGAAGTTGATGGAGAGCGTATTGAAGTAAGCGCAGGACAAAGTATCCTTATAAAAAAGAATAGCCGTGTCCGTTATAGCAATCCTTTTAATGAAGAATGTGAATACTGGTCAGTATGTTTACCGGCATTTTCCATTCAAACAGTGAACAGGGAAACGGAGTAACATTAACAATTCGTTAGATTGCATTGCTGAATAAGTTTCGTTGTATTGCAATCAGCATTTATTTTAAACAGTATTTAATTTTTACACATGTTCGATATTTTTTTACAGGTTGATAGTTTAAGCACAGCATCGGCATCAGGAGCAAAAGTTGAATCCGTATGGGGAATGTTAAGCAAGGGTGGACCGATAATGATTCCGCTCGGCATTTTGTTTGCCATGGTCATTTTCTTTTTTATTGAAAGACTGATGGTAATCAGGAGAGCACAGAAAGTAGATGAAAATTTTATGCGGATCATCAGGGATAATATCAGCACCGGTAACGTAGCTGCTGCCAGGAACCTCAGTAAGAATACGAATACACCGGTTGCCCGTATGATCGATAAAGGCATTCAGCGAATCGGCAAACCTATCGATGCTATTGAAAAAAGTATGGAAAATGTAGGCAAGCTGGAAATGTATAAAATGGAAAAAAATCTTGGTATCATTTCCGTGATCGCACGCATTGCACCACTCTTCGGATTTGTAGGAACCATCATCGGGCTTGTTATCCTGTTGAAAGAATTTGCTACCATCAGCAATCCATCCATTAGCCAGATTGCAGATGCGATGTACATTAAATTGATTACATCTGCCAGCGGATTGATCATTGGTATGCTGGCATTTATGGGTTACAGTTATCTCGATACACAAATCAACCGTATTGCAAACCTGATGGAATCTGCCAGCAGTGAATTCATCGACATATTGCAGGAGCCAACAAGATAAACTGCTTATGCAGGGTATCGAATTTAATAATGAGGATGATGTAGAAACATTTTATCATGAGTCTTAGAAAAACAAAATTCCGGGATCAGCATTCAGAAGTAGACACAGGTCCGCTGAATGATATTCTCTTCATACTACTGATGTTCTTTTTAATGATCTCCACATTGGCTAATCCCAATGTAATTAAAATGAGCGTGCCCAAAGCCAAAAGCGACACGAAACAAAAACAGAGTGTTGTAGTGAGTGTTGATAAAGACAAAAACCTATACGTGGGATCAAAAAAGATCATTGCTGATTCACTGGAATCTGTGTTACGTAAATACATAAACGAAGGCGACAGCATTAAACCTGCAGTAGTTATCAATGCAGATTCTATAGCACAGTGGGGAGAAATTGTTCGGGTGATGAAAGTAGCCAGGAGATTAGGCGCTACCACTTCTGCAACGGTTACCGGCAACGAATAGCCATTACCATTCTCTCTTTTCCAAACATATCTTTGATGACATGACTTTCATAGTGGTGAGAAAATAATTTTGCTACAGATCCGGCAAGTTGTTCATGGGTTTCCAGGAATACCACACCGTCATTTTTCAAATGTTCTTCCGCAAATGCACAGATGGCTTCATAAAAAACCAAAGGCTTGTTGTTATCTACAAACAAAGCCAGGTGCGGTTCATACGCAGTTACGTTTTTATCCATCGTAGCTGATTCCTGCAATGGAATGTATGGCGGATTACTTACAATTACATCGTACACATCAAGTTGCTGCCGGCTTATGGGAGAGAGGATATCTGTTTGCAATAACTGGATGCTTGCATTTTCTGCCAATGCATTTGCAGCAGCAGTTTCAAGTGCTTCCTTACTGATATCAATTGCCGTAACTGTTGCGCCTGGTACATTTTTTTTTATGGCGATGGCTATACAACCACTACCAGTGCCAATATCGAGTATGGCTGACCGTTGTTTTTTTGATGCATACTCAATAACTGCTTTGGCAAGCTCTTCTGTTTCAGGGCGTGGTATCAGTACATTCGGGTTAACCCTAAGCTTCATATTGTAAAACCAGCAATAACCGGTAATGTATTGTACAGGTTTATTGTTTTTTAATTCCGACAGGCAATGTTGGATGCGCTCAACTACATCTTCAGGAAGAATGGCACCGGGATTTTGAATGAGATGTTTTTTATCAATTCCTGCAACCTCTTCAAAAATGATAGAACTAATGGCTGTTGCATCTTCCCGGAAACTGGTATTTGATAACTCGTGTAAAAAAAATCTGTATAGTTCTTTAACCGTCACGGCGCAAACTTAGTTTATTTTTCTATCCTTACTTTTGCGCCGTTGAACAACCAGGATATATACATGCAGCGTTGCCTTGATCTTGCGCAGCGAGCCTCGGGAAATGTGGCGCCTAATCCGCTGGTTGGTGCTGTATTGGTTCACAACAACAGGATAATTGGTGAGGGATATCATCGGCAATACGGACAGGCACATGCAGAAGTAAATTGTATTGCCAGCGTAGCGGCAGATCAACAACATCTGGTGAAAGAAAGTACATTATATGTTTCACTTGAACCCTGCAATCATTACGGCAAAACACCTCCCTGCACAGAGCTTATTATACAACAAAAAATACCCAGGGTTGTGATTGCCTGTACTGATCCTTTTGAAAAAGTAAATGGCACAGGAATAGAAAAACTTAAGGCTGCCGGGATCGATGTGCAGGTTCAGGTGATGGAAAAGGAAGCTGCCTGGTTAAACCGGCGTTTCTTTACTTTTCATACTAAGCAGCGACCTTACATTATTTTAAAATGGGCACAGAGTAATAATGCCATGATTGCCGGGCCAAATTACAGATCCGTAAAAATAAGCAATGAAATAACCGACAGGCTTGTACACAAATGGAGAAGCGAAGAAGCTGCTATTATGGTAGGTACTAATACCGCGTTATACGACGATCCATCGTTAACAACGAGGTTATGGCCGGGGCGCAACCCGGTACGGGTAGTACTGGATGCAGCATTGAAACTGCCATCTTCCTTAAATATATTTAATGAAGCAGCCCCAACGATAATACTGAATACCATCAGGGAATCGCAGGAAGCCAACATACATTATATCAAGTACGATGGAGCAAATACAATTCCTGTTGAGCTGTCAAAAGCACTGTATAAGCTCAAGATCAATTCGGTGATCATTGAAGGAGGAACAAAGCTTATAAACTCTTATATTGAAGAAGGCTTGTGGGATGAAGCCCGTATGATTGTAAACAGGGAAATGCTGATCACGGATGGAATTAAAGCACCTGTTATTGACAGTGCGGCATTGTTGAAAAAAGATCAACTGCTTACAGACGATATATATTATTACAGCAAGTATGAATATTAACAGGCAATACTAAATGGATTTCTATCAAACAATAGATAAAAGCGGCTCGGCAGAGTTTAAAGACAGGGGAAGTAAATTCATCGCTTATGCATACCCGGTAGACAATGCCGATCAGTTTAAAAAACACCTGCAGGCTTTAAAAAAAGAACATGCTAAAGCCGTGCATCATTGTTTTGCTTACCGGTTGGGATTGAATGGAGATAATTTTCGTTCTTCCGATGATGGTGAGCCATCAGGTACTGCAGGAAAGCCCATTCTAGGCCAGATCGACAGTAAACAACTAACCAATACAGCAGTTATTGTTGTACGGTATTTCGGCGGTACATTACTGGGTGTACCGGGATTGATCAATGCGTACAAAACATCCACAGCACTGGTGCTGCAAACAGTACCTATTATTCAAAAGCAGGTAGAAATAATGTATTCACTTCAATTTGATTATACATTAATGAATACGGTTATGCAGTTGATCAGGCAATACAATTGTACCGTACTTGAACATGAACAGCAATTGTTCTCGCTGATGCGTATCGGGATACCCAAAAACAGGGCGGAAGAGTTGATTTTTCGGCTGAAAGAAATGAATGGCCTGGAATATAAAGCGATCTGATGTTTGTCGAATAAAAAAAGTGAAATTTAACCTTATTGTTAACATTTTTCTATAATTTTAACTCCTACTTACACAGAAATTAGAAATTTTATTATGAGAAAAGTTCTACTATCTATTGCCCTTATTACAGGAATAGCAGCAGCAAAAGCGCAGCAGTTACATTTTACCAGCCAGTTTTTACAGCATAACCTTATGTACAATCCTGCAGCAGCGGGTATTGCAGGCAATGCTATGGCAGGTATTTCCTACAGGAGTCAATGGTCTTCTTTCCCTGGTAATCCACGTACGTATATGGTGTATGCAGATGCAGATCTGAAGAAACTGAAAGCGGGAATCGGCGGATATGTTTACAGGGATGAAACCGGGCCAACCAGCAGAACGGGTTTGCAATTGGCTTACTCTTATCATATTATTTCTAAAAACGAGAAAAGTAAGTTCGGAATTGGTATTGAAGTAAGAGGTATGCAATATGCCATCGATAAAGCAAAAATTGAATCATCTATTCCAAATGATCCATTATTGGGCGGAGCAAGCAGTAAATTTTTGTTTGATGCAGGCGCTGGTTTATATTGGACCAACAGTAAATTAAGTGTTGGGGCAGCAGCGCAGCAGATCGTAGGATCAAGGATAAAGATTGCAGATGTTCCGGGAGCGTATACTCATGGAAAATTATACCGCCACTGGAATTTTACTGCAAATTATAAATTGCAAACAGGTGATGATATTTATGTAATCCCGAATGCAATGGTAAGGGTAATAGAACATGCACCAACTGAATTTGACCTGGGAGCGAAATTAAATTACCAGGATAAAATATGGTGGGGATTAAACTGGAGAGTAAGGCAATTCTGGAGCATTCAGGCCGGTTTCAAAATTCTGCAAAGAATTAGTGCAACTTACTCTTATGATTATTATACAAGTCCGATCAGCATCTTTACTTCAGGTTCTGGTGCACACGAAGTAGGTTTACAATTTGATCTTTCAAAAAAATAATCCCTAAACCACCAATAAACCTTAAAAACATTAAATCAATCAAAATATGCAGTTAACTATACCCACCATTAATAGTTTTCAATTGCTTTTAAAAACTGCCGGAAAACAATTCATGTTAATGGTTACGTTAATCATCGGCCTTGCCATGAGTAGTTTTGCTCAGCCTGGTAACGATGATCCTTGTAACGCTATTCCACTTACCCCGGATGTAATTTGTAATTACCAGACTTTTGATAATACCGGTGCTACTGCAACAGCTGGTGCGCCTGCTCCCGGATGTGCGAATTACCAGGGAGGCGACATCTGGTTCCAGGTAGTTGTTCCTGCAGCGTCTAACGGAAACCTTACTTTTAGTACACTGGCTGGTGGTATTACCGATTTGGGTATGGCCATATACAGGGGTACATGCGATAATCTTCAATTGATTGCATGTGATGATGATTCAGGTCCGGGTTTAATGTCATTGATCACCAATAACAGCCTTACCGTTGGATCTACCATTTGGATCAGGTGCTGGGAATACGGTGGAAATACATTTGGAACCTTCGGGATCTGTGTGAAATATCCTGGCCCTCCACCTGCTTATGATGATCCTTGTAACGCAACAGCATTACCTACACCAACTACAACTTGTAACTATCAAACATTTACCGATGATGGCGCCACATCTTCTGCAGGTGTACCTGCTCCGGGTTGTGCCAATTATACAGGCGGCGATGTTTGGTTTACTGTAACAGTTCCTGCTGGTGGTTCACTTAGTTTTGATACACAGGTTGGTGAAGTTACCGACGGAGGAATGGCCATTTACAGGGGCACTTGCGATAACCTACAGTTGATTGCCTGTGATGATAATAGTAGTCCAAATGGAAACATGCCTAAAATTGTAGCTACAAGTCTTACTCCGGGTAGTACCATCTGGATTCGTTTCTGGTCGAATGGAATTACCGGTAATACGGGTTCATTCGGAATTTGTGTAACAATTCCACCGCCACCTCCGGCAAATGATGAACCTTGTAATGCTATTCAATTAAGTGCTTCAAATGTTTGTAATTACCAAACTTTCTCTACACAAAGTGCAACCGGAACAAACGGTGCACCGGCCCCGGGTTGTGCAAATTACCAGGGAGGTGATGTTTGGTTTAAAGTAACGGTTCCCTGCGATGGAAAATTAATCCTGGATACACAAACAGGTGTTATCACAGATGGTGGTATGGCGGTTTACAGGGGTACCTGCGATAACCTCCAGTTAATTGGCTGCGATGATGATGGTAGTGCTAATGGTTTGATGCCAAGATTAAGCCTTACCAGTTTAACTCCAGGTAGTACTGTATATGTGAGGTTCTGGGAATATGGAAATGATAACCCAGGTACATTCGGTATCTGTGCAAGCATTCCACCTCCGCCTCCTCCGGGTGGCAACTGTTTGGGTGCGCAGTCTTTCTGCTCAAGCCAAACGTACACTTATCCTAATAGTACTAACGTTCCTTCCTTAGGTGGCGGTGGTATTTATGGTTGCCTTGGTTCTACACCAAATCCGGCATGGTATTATTTCCAGGTTCAAACTGCCGGTAATATTAATATCCTTATTCAACAAACAAATACAGCAGGTCAGATAGTGGACGTTGACTACGTTCTTTGGGGACCATTCCCTAATCTTCCTGCAAGCTGCGGTAACCTTGCGGCTAATAATATCGTAAGCTGTAGCTATTCAACAGCCGGAACAGAAACGGCAACACTAACCAATGGCCAGGTAGGTGATGTGTATGTGCTGTTAATTACTAACTTCTCTAACCAGGCAGGTTCTGTTACCTTCTATCAAAATGGCGGAACAGGATCAACCAACTGTAATATCGTTTGTACTTTAACTGCAGGCAACAGCGGACCGGCCTGCCCGGGATCACTGATCAATCTTACAGCTTCAACAGTTACCGGTGCTAACTATCAGTGGAACGGACCTAACTGTTTCAATTTGAACACAGGTCTTTCTACCCAGCAAAATCCTGTTGGCGTTCAGGTGCCAGACGAACCGGGAACTTATATTTATACCGTAACGGCAACAATTCCGGGTCCACTAGGAAGTACTTGTTTTGCACAAACTTCAGTAGTGGTAGCGCCTCGCCCGAATATCGGTAACGACACAACAGTATATATCTGTAAAGGCTCTACAAAAGACCTTGAAACAGTATATGATACCACTGGATTAACAACATCCTGGAGTCACTATCCAGATGGAAGTTCTGTAGGAAATCCTTCAGCGGCTGATACCAGCGGTGTTTACCAGGTAGTGGTAACAAGTAATACCACAGGGTGTACTGATACGGCTCTGGTTACCCTGGTTGTAGATACCGTTCGTTTTAATGTTGCTTCAACAGGTAATGCAACCTGTACAGTTCCAGGGCAGATTACCGTTACTGATCCAACAGGGGTTGGTAGCCAGTTCCAATATGGAATCAGTTCAATACCGGGTGCATTCCAGCCGGGTAATACATTTACCGTAAACCCAGGAACATACACAATTACAGTTCTTGATTCATTGGGTTGTACTTCAGAATCAGCACCATTGGTAGTAACATTTACTGATGACTTATACCCGGTAACTGTTCGTCCGGATACAACATTATGTCTGAACCAGTCTGTTACCTTAACGGCAAACAGTTCAGTTCCGGGAGATTCTTATACATGGTCTCCTTCTACAGGCTTAAGTGCACCAACCAGTGCTTCTACCATTGCATCGCCAACAGATACTACATTATATACGGTGTATGTAACCTATGGTGTGTGTACAGATTCAGCTAAAGTAACTATCAGGATTGATAAGAATCTTACCGTTGATGCAGGAGGTCCTTTGGATATTATTGCCGGTCAAAGCGAACAGGCTACCGCAATTGTAACAGGATCAAATCCTAACTTATCTACAATTTTGTGGACACCAGCTACCGGATTGAGTGCTACGAATGTACTTAACCCGGTTGTTACACCGGTAATCCAGGATGGTACAACTACTTACCAGATCACCGTTACCAATACCAATGGTTGTACAGCAACGGATCAGCTTACCGTTAATGTAATTCCAAACGTAGGTTGTGAAAATGTAAGAAATGCATTCTCACCAAACGGAGACGGAATAAATGATATGTGGCTGGTGTACGATTCATACTCTTGCCTCACTAATGTAACCGTAGCGGTATTTAACAGGTATGGTTCAAGGGTGTTCGAATCTAAAGACTACAGGAATTTATGGGATGGTAAATACAAGGGTAAAGAATTACCTGATGGAACTTACTATGCTATCGTTGAATTTAAATTCAGAAATGGTAAATCAAGAACGGTAAGAACAGATCTTACATTACTTCGTTAATCATGAAATAAAATAGGTAACAGAGCCTTCCAGCCGGAAGGCTTTGTTATTTAATACAAGGGTCATACTTTTTACAATGGATATTGAAACAATACGTGAATATGCATTAAGCCTGGGAAAGGTAGAAGAGGGATTTCCTTTTGGAGAAAATACATTGGTGTTTAAGGTAAAAGGGAAAATTTTTTTACTGCTGTCACTCGATGCAGAACCCCTGCGCTTTAATGTTAAATGCGAGCCGGACAGGGCAATCGAGTTAAGAGAAGAATTCCCGGATTCCGTTTTGCCCGGTTACCACATGAATAAAAAACACTGGAATACGATTATTGTAAACGGGCAGCTACCCTCGAAAATGGTATTGGAAATGATCCGGAATTCATTCGGGCTAATCAAATGAGGAATGCAAAGCTACGTTTCATCAACGCTTGTATTGCCAGTTCCTGCCCTTGCCTTCAGCAATCCATTCAATGGCAGTTTTCATTCGTTTATCTCTTGTAGCTTCTGTTTTTGCATCTGTGATCCACTCCACATATTCTTTTTTATGGGAGTAAGCAAAATTGTCAAACACCTGCTTTGCCTTTTTATTCTTTGCCATCGCTTTTAAAAAATAATCGGGAATAACCAGTACTTTTTTTTCTGTTGATTTTGGCCTTGCAGGCAATTTAATACCCAGTTCATTTAACTGCATGGCTTCTTTAATGTAGGAAGTGAGTTTTTTATCGGATGGAAGATCTTTAAGTGAAGTAATTTTTCCGAGGTGGCCCATTGCCTGTTCCGACTTTGCCATGTTGCCCAGTGATTTATCTTTCATAATGGATGCTTTCCAGAAGCCCATTACCGCATGTTGCTTAAATGCTGCCATGCTGCACATCATTTCTCCTTTATAATCAAAATGAGGAAAGCCCCATTTTATTTTTTCTTCCACGTCGGGGCAAACTTCGTGTACCAGTTCACGTAAGTGCATTAGAATGGGTTGGGCAAATGCTGCGGATTTATCAATATAATTGTCTATCTCTTTTATGAATTTTCCCATACACGTTAATTTAATTGGTTGTTGTGCCTTATTGTAATTTACAAATGATGTATAAAGCAGGGCGCAAAAAAAACAGGTGATGTTCAATCACCTGCTGTTTACATATCATTGGTTGGTTTTCTTTATTTGAAACTGTTGCTTACCACGAGTTCCTTACTGCCGGCAGTGTACACATAAAATCCTTCGCCGCTTTTTGCACCCAGGTTCCCGGCAGTTACCATATTTACCAGTAGCGGGCACGGGGCATATTTAGGATTACCAAAGCCTTCATGTAAAACCCTTAATATGCTGAGGCAAACATCCAGGCCGATAAAATCTGCCAGTTGTAATGGTCCCATTGGGTGAGCCATGCCTAATTTCATAACGGTATCAATTTCTTCCACACCCGCCACACCTTCAAATAAACTATAAATCGCTTCATTGATCATGGGCATTAAGATGCGGTTGGCAATAAATCCCGGATAATCGTTTACGGTGCAGGGAATTTTTCCAAGCTGTTTGCTTAATGCAACAATTGTTTCTGTTACTTCTTTTTTAGTTGCATAACCGTTGATGATCTCAACCAGCTTCATTACGGGAACCGGGTTCATGAAATGCATCCCGATAACCAGTTCAGGCCTTTTTGTAGTTGCGGCTATTTTAGTTATGGAGATAGAAGAGGTATTGGTTGCCAATATACATCCGGAAGGAGCGAACAGATCTATCTGTTTAAATATTTCAAGTTTAAGCGTAATGTTCTCTGTTGCGGCTTCTACCACAAGTTCGGCTGATTGTACACCAATGGCAACATCAGAAGTGGTAGTGATATTTGCAAGCGTAGATTTTTTCTGGTCTTCGGTTATAGTGCCTTTTGTAAGCTGCCTGTCGAGGTTTTTATTGATAGTATCCATCGCTCTTTGTAGTTGCGAAGGATTCACATCTATTAATGTAACGGTGAAACCTGATTGGGCGAATACGTGGGCAATTCCATTTCCCATTGTACCGGCGCCGATAACGGAAACATTTTTCATATAGCGTATTTTAGAGCGATCTTAATTTTTAGAACACGAATGACATTCACACGAATTACATGAATTGGTTGCTGGCTGAATAGGGGTATGTGGTACAAGTGAGTGACACAACGATGTTGCGAGGTGGTTCACTGCTGGTGCACATGTATCTATTCAACAAATGCCTTATTTAAAAGCGTTGATTCCTGTTACATCCATACCGGTGATCAGCAGGTGAATGTCGTGTGTGCCTTCGTAAGTTATTACACTTTCGAGGTTCATCATGTGGCGCATTACCGGGTATTCGCCGGTGATGCCCATGCCACCAAGCATTTGCCGGGCGTCTCTGCAAATATTCGTTGCCACTTCGCAGGCGTTTCTTTTTGCCATACTTACCTGTTGTGGAGTTACTTTTCCTTCATTCATTAATACACCCAAACGCCAGTTGAGCAATTGTGCTTTTGTAATTTCCGTAACCATTTCTGCCAGTTTTTTTTGTTGCAACTGGAAGCTTCCGATGGGTTTACCAAATTGAATTCTTTCTTTGCTGTACTCGAGTGCGGTGTGGTAGCAATCCATTGCTGCGCCTATTGCACCCCAGGCAATTCCGTAACGGGCTTTTGTAAGGCAACCCAACGGGCCTTTCAATCCTTTTACATTTGGTAATATATTTTCTTTCGGAACTTTTACATTATCGAAAACCAGCTCACCGGTTGCGCTTGCCCTTAAGCTCCATTTTCCATGAGTGGTGGGTGTGGTAAAACCTTCCATTCCTCTTTCTACAATTACGCCACGGATATCACCGGCTTCATCTTTTGCCCATACCACAGCAACCTGGGAAAAAGGTGCATTGCTGATCCACATTTTTGCGCCATTCAATATCACGTGATCTCCGGCGTCTTTAATGTTTGTAAGCATACCTGCAGGGTCACTTCCATGATTGGGTTCTGTTAATCCGAAACAGCCCAGCCATTCGCCGCTCGCCAGTTTAGGAAGATATTTATTGCGTTGTTCTTCGTTGCCATATTGATAGATCGGGAACATCACCAGGCTTCCCTGAACCGATGCAGTTGAACGAACACCGCTGTCGCCTCGCTCCAGTTCCTGCATCATCAGTCCATAAGAAATATAATCC
Source organism: Bacteroidota bacterium (assembly GCA_018268085.1). GTDB lineage: Bacteria > Bacteroidota > Bacteroidia > Chitinophagales > Chitinophagaceae > Ferruginibacter. Next base: position 104,036 of record JAFDXE010000008.1, on the reverse strand, counting down.
AGTCCGCCACCACCGTATTGTTCCGGCACCGTAGGACCGAAGCAACCCAGGTCGCCCAATTGTTTTACGATGTGTTGTGGAAATTCTGCTTTCTGTGCGTATTCCTCAATAATCGGTGAGATTTCTTTTTTTACATAGTTACGTACGCTTTCACGGATCAATTTGTGTTCTTCCGTTAAAAGTTCGTCGAGTTTAAAATAATCCGGAGATTGAAAATTGTCTGTTTTGGCAGCCATATCGAATAAAAATTTATTGTTGATTTTTAGAGCCTGTTACCAACGAACGCTAATAAAATCGCTCTGAAGATTACCCGGCAAAACGGAGCTTTTGCTCAATTTTTCGCAAATATAACTCGCTTCATCTGAATGCAGATTTTTTGTTTTTCGGGCGCTGATGCAACATTGGAAACATTCTTTTGTCACTTTAATAAACCATGTATTTGGAAACAGCCACAAAATTATACCGTTATGAATGGGTGGAACGTTGCAAAAGCGGCGACCATTCGGCATACAGGATCCTGTATGAGAAATATGCTGTTGCAATGTATAACACCTGTTTGCGCATACTGAATAATGTTGAGGAGGCAGAAGATGTGTTGCAGGAAAGTTTTACGGAGGCATTCCGCAACCTTCATCAATTTGAATACCGTACCAGTTTTGGCGGATGGCTGAAAACAATATGTGTGAATCGTTCGATAAACCAGTTGAGAAAAAGAAAAGTGGATTGGGTAGATATCGACCGGCTATCGGAACATGCTCAGCAGGATATCGTTGAAGCGGATGAACAGGCAATTGAATTGAGCATTGAAAAGGTAAAAAAAGCGATGATGCTTTTGCCCGATGGATACCGAACCGTTTTGAACCTGTATTTATTTGAAGGATATGATCATGAGGAAATAGCGGAAATTTTACAGGTGGCAACATCCACCACCCGCTCGCAATATATACGGGCGAAACAAAAATTAGTTCAACTATTAAAATGTAAATCATGAGCATGCTCGAAGAATTTATCAGGGATAACAGGAATGCATTTGATGATGCAAGGCCTTCCGGGGATGTTTGGAATCAAATTGAAAAAACAGTTGTACCTACATTAAACAATACCGGAAGTGTACGTACCATTCCATTTGCAAAATGGAGCGTGGCTGCCGCGGCAATGCTGATTATCTCCATCGTAATTGTTTATTATTTTTCTTCTGTAAAAACCGATGTTACGCCGGCTGCGATTGCAGGAAAACTGGATGCGGATAATATGCTTATACCTGAAGTAAATGAGTTTACCAGGATGATTGTATTGAAACAGGAAGAATTGAAAAATGTTGCCCGTGAACAACCGGAATTGTACAACAAATTTACAAATGATATTACCCAATTGGATAGTGCTTATAAAGCTTTGAAAACGCAACTCAGGGTTACACCTAATAAAGAGATGCTGGTAGAAGCCATGATTCAGAACCTGCAACTGCAGCTCAGTGTTTTGAATCAGCAATTAAATATTCTCAAACAAATTAAACAATCAAAAGAGTATAGCCATGAAAAAAATATTTAAAACCGGTTGTTTGCTGTTAACAGGTATTGTGTTTGTATCAGCTTCATTGTTTGCACAAAAAAATGATGATGATACCGAAAAAGAAAGCAAAGAAAAAAAATACGGGTATGTAAAAAAGAAATCGGTGAACAAAAGTTTCAGTGTATCAGTTTCGGATAAGCTGAATATTCAGAATTCCTTTGGTGAAGTAAACATCAGCACCTGGGATAAAAATGAAATTAAAGTGGATGTAAACATTGAAGTGTCTGCTAACACGGAGGCGTATGCGCAAAAGCTGATGGATAGGATTACAGTAGATGATTCAAGAAAAGCCGGCGAGATTTCATTCGTTACCAATCTAAAGGACATGAATGGGAACGGTAGTAACAAGAGTACCATGCGTATCAATTATACTGTTGCTATGCCCGCCGGGAATCCGTTGAAAATTAAGAATGAATTCGGAGCAACCATTATACCTGATTTTAAAGGTGCGGTAGACATTGATAGTAAGTTTGGAAAACTCATAACAGGGAACCTGTTGAATGTAAAAGAACTGAATGTTGAATTTGGAAAGGCAACATTCGGTAACATTACGGGGGGTGATATAAACATTAAGTATTCCAATGCAACGTTCGGCGGTTTGTCGGGTAACATTAAACTGGACCTTGAATTTTCAAATAAGGTGCAGGTGAAGCTGGAAAACAATCTTTCAAAACTTGAGGTAGAGGCAAATTATTCTTCTGTGCAATTGATGCCGGCTGATGATCTCTCGGCATCCTATACAATTTCTACCAGTTACGGATCTTTTAAAAACCGTACGCAGGTGAAGTTCAATTCAGATGAAGATGACCAGGAGCGGGGGCCAAAGTTCGACAAGGAATACTCCGGCAAATCGGGCGCTGGAAATGTACCTGTAAAAGTAAAGAGTAGTTTCGGTACGGTTATTCTCGGGCAGGGTTCCGGAGATGATGATGATGATAAGCACAAAGAAAAGCGAAAATCGAAAACGGTAAGTTTATAGCCATGAGTAAAGAAAGGTCCGTAATGTTACGGGCCTTTTGTATTTTTAAAGAAAAAATGAAATCATTTTTTACATCGGCATTCTTCATTTTATTGCTTGCATTTTTTTTGCAACCGGTGTATGCACAAAACAAACAAAAAGCTGGTGATGATCCGGCGGGCAGGATAGAACAGTTCTGGCTGGTGGTATTGAAAACGGGAAAGAAAGATGTTGCAGATTCTGCAGAGCGGGCTAAGCTATTTGAAGGTCACATGAACAACATCGTAAAGCTGTACAATGAAGGCGTATTGAAAGTTGCCGGCCCGTTTGGTAAAAATGATTTTAAGTGGCGGGGTCTGTTTATATTTGATTGTAAAACCAAAGAGGAAGTAGAGAAACTTGTTGCAACAGATCCTGCAGTGGCAGCAGGTATATTTGATGTGGATATTGTGCCCTGGTATGCAGAGCCAATTGGAAGTTTTAAGCACGGAAAACCCGACAAACCTTCTAACTAATGACCATAATCAATCAAATACGAGCACTGATCATCGTGTTTATGATCTGTTCGGTGCTGGCAGGAATAACTGCAATTCCCATAGAATCAGAATTAAAGTGGTTACTCGATCATCCTTCTATGGTTCCCGGTTTTGCAGAAGACTGGCTACGCACCTGCTACGATGCAATTTCAACAACAAATAAAAATTACCCGATGCTGGCTTATGGTTACGACTGGCTGGCTTTTGCTCATTTTATTATAGCATTGGCTTTCATTGGGCCCCTACGCCATCCCGTTAGGAATGTGTGGGTGATCAACTGGGGAATCATTTCATGCATTGCAGTAATACCAATGGCATTTATTGCCGGTCCTGCCCGGTATATTCCTTTCTTTCATATTTTCATTGACTGCAGTTTTGGAATCATAGGCCTGATACCATTGCTTGTTTGCAGGAATATGATTAAAAAAATAAGCTGATGCAACTTCTTACATACCTGGCTTTGGGTGATAGTTATACCATTGGTGAACAAGTGCCCGTTTTTGAAAGTTTTCCTTACCAGTTGATTCAAATATTGCGCAGGCAATTTCCGGATATTCGTTTTGCTGCGCCGGAAATTGTTGCAAAAACCGGCTGGACTACCGATGAATTGTCTGAAGGAATAACTGCCTCTTCTTTGCTTCCGCAATACAATGTTGTGAGTTTGCTTATAGGTGTGAACAACCAGTATCGGGGAAGAACTGTTGAGCGTTACCAAACTGAATTTGAAGCCTTATTAAAAACTGCCATTCATTTTGCCGGCAATGACAGCAGCAGGGTTTTTGTTGTGAGTATTCCTGATTGGGGTGTTACACCATTCGCTTCCGGCAGGGATGTTACGGCAATAGCTGCAGCAATAGATGCATATAATAACGCCTGCAGAAAAATTACGGAATCATATAATTGTACTTACTTAGATATTACACAATCGCAACGTATCGATGGCGCAAATGACGAATACCTGGCAGGAGACAGACTTCATCCTTCCGGTAAGGAATATGCGAAGTGGGCAGAAAAGTTGGCAAAGGCTGTTGCCGCCACTTTATAATGTTTGTTTATTCTTTTTAAATCGCTTACCTATTGTTTCAAGCTTAGCATCTGTGATCGTAGATGTTTTCCTTAATTTAGACAGGAAGGCCGTTATTTCTTCATCGGTAGAAGGACATCCAATGTTTTGTGCGGCGGTATTGTCCGGGTTATCTTTTTTTCGAACATAACTATCTGTGAGTACATTACCGTCTTTGTCGAGAATAACCCAAAATGGTGGCAACGCGTTTTTTCCCATCCATTCACTTTTTAAGGTAGCAGCGCCGGCATTTTCCAGTTCCTTTTTATCTTTAGATTCATCTGTAGTGAGGTGTACGATCACGTAGCTCCCCTGGAATATTTTCCTGCAGCTTGCATCGTTCATTGCTACGTCCATTTTTTTACACCAGCCACACCAGCTTGCCTGGAAAATAACAAATACATTTTTATGTTCTTTTGCTGCCGTTTCATAAGCTGTATTCAACAGTGATTCTGCTGTAGGAATAATTTCCTGGGAATAGGAAAATGAAAAGGAAAAAAGTATAGCAACCGACAGGAAAAATTTCATCATATTCATCAGGAGTTTAGGAAATGAAATTAAGAACAAAGCATAAATTTAAGTTACCGGCTGTTTTTAACACAGGGGAAATGTATTACATCAATGAACTCATTTCTGCCTGGTATTGAAGGGCAATTTCACGGGCTTCGCTTGCAAAATTTTCTTTATTGCCTGCGTATATAATGGCACGGGAGGCATTAACGAGCAATCCACAATCCTTATTCATTCCGTATTTTGAAACTTCAGAAAGACTGCCACCCTGGAAACCAACACCAGGAACCAATAGAAAATGATCGGGAATAATTTCCCTTACCTGCGATAATTCGGATGCTTTGGTAGCGCCTACAACAAACATCAGGTTATTTTTATTGCCCCAGGAACTTACCGTTCGCAATACCTTCTGGTACAGCAATTCGTTACCCGACGGCTGCAATTCAAAATCTGACGCTCCTTTATTGCTGGTGAGCCCGAGTACAATAGCCCATTTATTTTCATACTCTAAAAAAGGGCGGATGCTGTCTTCACCCATATAAGGTGCAACGGTAATGGCGTCGAATGGCAGCGTTTCGAAAAAGGCCTTTGCATAGTACGATGAGGTATTGCCAATATCAGCCCGTTTTGCGTCCGCAATTTTGAAATGGGTAGAGGGAATGTAGTGTAACGTTTCTTCCATTGCCTGCCAGCCCTTAGTGCCTTGTGCTTCATAAAAAGCTGTATTAATTTTATAGGCAATACAAAGGTCTCTGGTTGCATCAATTATCTGCTTATTGAATTCAAAAACAGCATTGGGTAATTCTTTTATATGCAAGGGTAATTTGTCGGGGTCGGTATCAAGGCCAACGGTAAGGTATGAACGCTTTTTTTGTATCTCTTCAACCAGTACATTCCGGTGCATAGTCAGTTTTTTAACAGCCTGGTTTTATAAAACAGGAACCAGGATTTTTTTTTCTATAATTGTTCGTCCATTTTTTTTATGATCATTTGTTCCACCTCTTCTTTATCCCACTTATTTTCAATACCCGGCATACTCATTATTTCCTGCATGATTTTTTCCTGCCTGCTGCCGTTTTTTAATGCTTCACTATATCGTATGTGCGGACTAAATGTTACCTGTGAATAGGCAGGTATCCATCTGCCCGGATATTTTTTACTTACGTTTGCTTCAATTTTTTTCTGGAGTAAAAATTTAGGATCAGCAACTTTATCCCGCATTTCTATAAAGTTGTTGATGGCCAGGTCTGCAATGGCATCGGAATCCGGCTTACGGGATAGCTGAAATTCATGGAGGATGGTAGTCCAGTCGTCGTTATATTTTTCTATCAGTGCATTCAAAACAGAACAGTCTTCAAATCCGCAATTCATGCCCTGTCCGAAAAAAGGAACGATGGCATGAGCAGCATCACCAATCAATGCAAATTTATCTGTCCTTACCCATGGGAAACATTTTACCGTTACGAGAGAAGAAGTGGGATTGTTAAAAAAGTCTTCCTGCAGCGTTGGCATCAGCGAGCATACGTCACCAAAAGTTGATTCAAAAAATGACTGTACTTTTTCTTTTGTATCCAGTGTTTGAAAGGATGGGTTCCCTTCAAAGGGGAAGAAAAGAGTGCAGGTGAAACTTCCATCCATATTCGGCAATGCGATCATCATATAGTTTCCTCTTGGCCAGATATGCAATGCGTTTTTATCTAACAGGAAACTGCCGTCTTTGCCCGGTGGAATCAATAGTTCTTTGTAACCAAAGTCTATATAGTATTGCTGGTATTGAAACCTGTCGTGCTGTAACTGGTGGGCGAGTCTTGCAGCCGAATAGGCACCATCACTACCGAAAATTATGTCTGATGCAACAATAGATTGTGAATTGTCGGTTGTTTTTGTAAACTGGATATGATTGTTATTCCAGTCGATCGAATCGCAGCGGTGATTGAAAAATATAGTTACATCGTGTTGTTCAGCAAGGTCCATCAATTTGCAATTCAGTTCTCCTCTCGACACAGAGTTGATAAACTGTCCTTCTTTTCCGTATGGCTGAAAAGGTTTGCTTCCATCAGCCAGGTGCATTTGTCGTCCGTGCATGGGAATGGCGATCTTCCTGATCTCATCCATAATGCCTACTTCCTCCAATGCTTTTATACCGCGATCGCTCAATGCCAGGTTGATGGACCTGCCAGCACTGATAGATGCTTTACGCATGTCAGGTCTGCGTTCATAAATGGTAACCTTATTTCCTTTCTTCGACAAATAAATACCGAGTAATGAACCAACCAACCCGGCGCCGATAATGGTAATATTTTTTGACATATAATTTGATTGTGGCAATTGCTTACCTGTTATTGTATCACGGAAGAAATGATCTCACCGAATTTGTAAACATCCTCAAAACTGTTGTATAACGGTACCGGTGCAATTCTAATTACATTTGGCTCCCTCCAGTCTGCAATTACACCGGCTTTGATCAATGCATTAAAAATTTCTTTTCCATTTTTCAGCATCAGCATGGATACCTGGCAGCCTCTTTCATTTTCATTCCTGGGTGTAATGATTTCAATTATTTTCTCCGGCGCCCGTTTGTTGATATCATCAAGTACATACAAGAGGTAGTTGCTCAGCGCTTTTCCTTTGTTTACCAGGTTCTCCATCCCGGCCTGTTTGAAAATATCGAGCGATGCTTTGTGTGCCGACATGCTTAGCACAGGTGCATTGCTGAGTTGCCATCCTTCAGCCGTGGGTATGGGTTGGAATTCTTTTTCCATTTTAAACCTGTTGTCTTTATCATGGCCCCACCATCCCGCCAGCCGGTTAAGATTTTTATCTGCAATATGGCGTTTATGCACAAACGCACCTGCAACGCCGCCCGGTCCGCTGTTAAGGTATTTATAACTGCACCAGCAGGCAAAATCGATATTCCAGTCGTGAAGGTTTAACTTAATATTGCCCGCTGCATGTGCTAGATCAAAACCGCATAAAGCGCCTTGTTCATGAGCTGCTTTGCAAATGGTTTCCATGTCAAATACCTGGCCGGTGTAATAATTCACACCGCCGAATAATACCAGTGCTGTTTTCTTTCCGTGCTTTTTAATTGTCTTTAAGATGTCTTTTGTACGAATGGTATGTTCACCTGGCCTTGGTTCTACTTCAATGATTGTTTTATCAGGATCGAAACCATGAATCTTTACCTGTGAGCGTATGGCATATTGATCGGAAGGGAATGCTTTGGCTTCACAGATAATCTTAAATCTTTTTTTGGTTGGCCTGTAAAAACTGATCATTAACAGGTGGAGATTTACCGTAAGCTGGTTCATCACTACGATCTCTTCCGGCAGCCCGCCAGTGATGTCTGCTAATAATTCAGGGAACAACTCATGGTAACTCACCCAGGGATTTCTTGCATGGAAATGTCCTTCCACACCATAATTGGCCCAGTCTTCCAATTCGTTTAATACATATTCCTGTGTATGTTTGGGTTCGAGGCCTAATGAGTTACCAGTGAAGTAAACGGATTCTTTTCCATTTACCATTGGAATATAAAACTGATCCCTGAATTGTTTCAGCGGATCATTTTCATCGAGAAATTTTGCATATTCAGGTGTGTTCTTATACTTTAAATCCAGTCCTGTTTTTGTATCCATGTTTTTTATATTGTAGCAATAACTTTTAATTCAATACAAATGGGTGTTGGCAGACTTTTCACTTCTACTGTTGTTCTGCATGCGTTCACATCTTTAAAATATTCGCCGTAGATTTTATTGTAAACAGGAAAATCTTTTTTCATGTTGGTTAAAAAAACGGTTACATCTACGATCTTATCCCAACTACTCCCGCTGGCTTCCAGTACCGCTTTTACATTGGCAAAAACTGAACGGCATTCTGCTTCTACGTCATAAGAAACGATATTTCCATTCGCATCCAGTTTTAGTCCGGGTATCGTATTGTCTGTTGCATTACGGCTACCAATACCCGAAAGAAACAACAGGTTTCCAACTTTCCTGGCGTGTGGATAAGCGCCCAGTGGTTTTGCTGCTGTTTCTGTATTTACGATGTTACTCATATACTTTTATATGATAAATGAATTGTTTAAAATTCTATGCACACATTTTTTGCTTCTGTAAAAAACCGCAGCGCATCCCAGCCACCTTCTCTGCCTACACCGCTGTTTTTCACGCCACCGAAGGGCGTTCTTAAATCACGATGCAACCAGCAGTTCACCCATACGATGCCGCTTTCCATTTTTCCTGCAACAATATTGGCTTTTGAAATGTCCTGGGTCCATATCGTACACGCAAGCCCGTAAGCAGTTGCGTTTGCCAGCGACAAAGCCTCTTCTGTTGTATTGAATGATTGAAGGGTAACTACCGGTCCGAAAATTTCTTCCTGGTTGGTTTTACAGGAAGGTCCCAGTCCTTCAATAACTGTTGGCTCAATGAAGTAACCCTCTGCACACCTGCCTTCGGGATGAACTGCATGCCCGCCGCACAATATTGTACCTCCTTCCTGTTTGGCAGTTTCAATACAATGCATCACTTTATCAAAATGAACTTTGCTTACTACCGCACCTTGCCTTAATGACTCGTTAAGCGGATCACCTACACTCAGTTTTTTTACACGTTCAACAAATTCCTTTTTAAATTTTTCATAAACAGATGATTCAATTAAGATCCTGCTGCCGCATAAACAAATTTGCCCCTGGTTACTGAATGATGAACGGATGGTTGTCTTCATCATTTTATCCCAGTCGCAATCTGCAAAAATGATATTGGGATTTTTTCCTCCCAGTTCCAATGATAATTTTTTAAACATAGGTGCTGCAATAGCGGCTATTCGTTCACCAGCCCTTGTACTACCGGTAAATGATATAGCCTTTATCATCGGGTGTTTAACAATAGCTTCCCCACAATTGGGGCCATCACCATGTACAATGTTGAGCACGCCGTTTGGTAATCCTGCTTCTTTACATATTTCAGACAGCAGGTATGCGCTAACGGGAGTTACCTCGGATGGTTTTGCAATAACACAATTACCTGCGGCTAATGCCGGTACAATTTTCCAGGTGAATAAATACAATGGAAGATTCCAGGGGGAGATGCACCCCACAATACCTATTGGCTGACGAAGCGTATAATTGATGGCTTTGTCTTCCATGCTATGACTTTCAGCAGCAAAATGCATGATGCCGGTTGCAAAAAAACGAAAGTTGGAAGAGGCACGTGGAATGTCAACAGACTTACTTAACCACAATGGTTTACCATTGTCGTTAGATTCAGCCAATGCAAGTGCTTCAAGGTTTTCATCGATCAATTCGGCAATTCGATTCAATATTGTAAAGCGGTATTCATTTGTTGAAACCGACCATGCGGGGAAAGCTTTTTTTGCGGCCTCAACTGCACATTCAATATCTTTTGCAGTACTGTTGGGAATCTGGCCGTAAACCTTGCCGGTTGCAGGATTTACATTATCTATATATTTTCCTTCGATCGGGTTGCTGAACTGTCCATCTATAAAATTCCGGAGTTGCTGGGGAATGGCTAATTGCATGTGTTAAAGGTAAATAATTTTTGAGGTTTGGCTGCTGATGTGAAACAGATATCATCCATAAAAAAAATCAATCATTGCAGAAGGTGCAACTGTAAAACGGCTGAGTCATTTAAACGGTATTTTCATAACTTACGGTTCTAAATTTATTGTTATGGCAATTGCACCGGCATTTAACCTGAAAAAATGGATTGATGATCATCGTGACCAGTTGAAACCACCTGTAGGCAACCAGTGTATTTATAAGGATGCGGAGAATTTTATTGTAATGGTGGTTGGGGGGCCGAATTCACGTAAAGATTATCACTACAATGAAACGGAAGAATTGTATTACCAGGTGGAAGGAGATGTAGTCGTTAAGATAATTGAAGACGGCAAACCAAGAGATATAGCAATAAAAGAGGGTGAAATGTTTTTATTGCCACCGAAAACACCGCATTCGCCACAACGAGGGCCAAACACCGTTGGGTTGGTGATTGAAAAAGTGAGGGAATCTGAAGAAGACGGTTTTTTATGGTATTGCGAAAATTGCGGTAATAAATTGTATGAAGAACATTTGCATGTATCAGATATTGTAAAACAATTGCCACCGGTAATGGAAGGTTTTTACAGTGATGTTACTAAAAGAACCTGCTCCAAATGCGGCGCTGTAATGGCTCCCCCGGTGCGAAAAGGTTAATTGAAGGACTATATATCTGAAATAATAAATTACACTTACGCTTAATGAAATGGCAGCGTACGGTATCGTTGCCAATCACCCTGTTTCTTACTGCTCTTTATGAAAATCGACATTCACACACATATCATGCCTTCGGTTATGCCGAACTGGGTAAAGAAATTCGGTTACGGGGATTTTATACACCTCGAACACCGGAATTGTAAAGCCTGCATGATGAAAGGAGATAAGTTATTCAGGGAAGTGGAAGAAAATTGTTTTGATGCATCCTTGCGGATAAAAGAAATGGATGCCACTACCGTGGATGTACAGGTTTTATCAACGATACCTGTGTTGTTTAATTACTGGGCAAAACCCGGAGATGGTTTAGAGACTTCCCGTTTTTTTAATGATCATATTGCAGACACTGTTGCAAAAAACAGCAAACGTTTTATTGGAATTGGTACTGTGCCTTTGCAGGATATAGATCTTGCCATTGTTGAAATGGAAAGATGTGTACAGGAATTAAAAATGCCCGGCCTCGAAATCGGGAGTAATATCAACGGTAAAAACCTGGGGGATGACTATTTTATCCCATTTTATAAAAGAGCAGAAGAATTAGGTTGTGCCATTTTTGTACATCCCTGGGAGATGATGGGTGAGCAACAGATGCAAAAATACTGGCTGCCCTGGCTGGTGGGAATGCCTGCGGAAACATCCCGTGCCATCTGTTCTATGATCTTTGGTTCGGTAATGGAGAAATTCCCAAAACTCCGCCTGGCTTTTGCACATGGCGGTGGTTCTTTCCCGTTAACCATTGGAAGAATTGAACATGGTTTTAATGTTCGGCCCGACCTGGTTGCCATCGACAACAATATCAATCCCCGTAATTATATCGGCAAATTCTGGATTGATAGCCTGGTGCATGATGAAAAAGCAATGCAATTTATCATAGATGTAATGGGCATCGATCATATCTGCCTTGGAAGCGACTATCCTTTTCCGTTAGGAGAGCATCATCCCGGTAAACTCATAAGTTCGATGAATTTTAGCAGCGAACAGTCTGATAAATTACTTTTTACCAATGCCTGCAACTGGCTGGGTATTTCGTTGCCTTCTTAAAAACTTACCGGGTTCTGCATATTATCCCATACTGGTTGATATTAATTTCAAAGTCCGCTTAAGCTGTTAAATCTTTGTTAGGCTGGTTTATCGTTCACAATAAACCCTGCTTTTTTTGCATTGTAATTCAGGCATCCATTTATTAAACCAACAATTATAGCTATCGGTAAACGCTACATTGAATTTTTTTATTTACTTAAATCTGCATTCAATGATAGTACGAAACATTACTCCCCGGGCAATTGTTGGTTTTTTTATGTTGTTTACGCAGGAATCTCCTGCACAGCCTTACAGGATTCCAAAATATGAAGTGGGTATTAATGCAGGGATATATATGTACCAGGGAGATCTTACTCCCCATCGCCTCGGATCGGCAGAAACGGTGCAGCCGGGAATAGGAATTTCCGGGGCGAGGATCATCAGTAAATCATTTGCGGTGAGAATACTGTTTGTTGTAGCAAGGCTTGGCGCAAATGAATCTATTTATCCGTTACCTGAATGGAGACAGCAAAGAAATTTTGCATTTAGTGCCTCTGTTAAAGAGTTAAATATCTCCTTTCACTGGAATCTATTCGGAACCAATTACGAAGCGGTACGGTACGAACCTTATGTTTTTGTGGGCGCCGGTGCTTCTGTAGTCAATACACAAAAAGATTATAGCAGGGTGAACTGGACTTATTTCGGAGAACATTCGGAAGTGGGCGTTGGCCTGGTAAAAGATATCAGTACGTCTTCACAAAAGGTTATTCCCGTTATTCCTGCCGGAGCCGGCATTCGTTACCATATTTCAGATCGCATAGTTTGTAACCTGGAAGGGGCTTACCGGTTTATGCGCAACGATTATGTAGATGGATTTAGTTACGCCGCCAATCCCACATTACAGGATCATTACATGAGTGTAACAGTTGGCGCATCCTACAAATTCGGAAGTATTCAGGAAAAACTCGGATGCAAAACCAATACAACATTCTGATTGATTACAACCTTGTTTTAATTAACAACGGCCATCTGGATTTCTGTTGCAGGCATATTGGCATTTCTCATAGCGATACCACGGGCAGCGTTACCCGCAAATGCTTCAAATGCTTTCCGGCTTACGAAATCATCGCTTACCATTATTGGTACGCCGATATCTCCGCCTTCACGGATGGATTGAACAAGTGGAATTTCTCCAAGGAACGGAAGATCAAATTCATCACATAAATTTTTACCACCCTCTTTTCCAAAAATGTAATATTTATTTTCGGGCAGTTCCGCAGGCGTAAAATAGCTCATGTTTTCCACCAGGCCGATGATGGGCACTTTTAGCTGTGCCTGGTTAAACATAGCAACTCCTTTTTTAGCGTCTGCCAATGCCACCAGTTGCGGCGTGGTAACAACGATCACACCGGTAACCGGAACCGTTTGCACAATGGTAAGGTGAATATCGCCGGTGCCGGGAGGCATATCAATGATCAGGTAGTCGAGTTCGCCCCAATCCACATCGGTAACAAACTGCCTGATGGCGCTGCTCACCATTGGTCCCCGCCATATCACCGCTTGTTTTTCATCTATCAACAACCCGATGCTCATTACCTTGATCCCGAATTTTTCAATCGGTAAAATCAGCCCCTTACCGTCGCCGTTATCTTTCATCATCGGTCGTTCCCCGCGTATGCCAAACATAATATGCTGACTAGGGCCATAAATATCTGCATCCATCAAACCTACTTTTGCACCCCCTTCTGCAAGTGCAAGTGCCAGGTTTGCGGCCACCGTACTTTTACCCACACCGCCTTTGCCACTCACAACAGCAATGATATTTTTTACACCTGAAAGCAATGTTTTTGCATCTTTACGGTTAGTACTGGTATTACTGGTAAAGTTTACAGTTACCTCGGCAGATTTATTCACCAGCAATTTTATTGCATTGATACACGCATTCATGATCATATCCTTTAGCGGACATGCCGGCGTGGTAAGCACAACAGTAAACGAAACTTTATTTCCCTCAATAACAATATCCTTCACCATGTTCAGTGTTACCAGGTCTTTACCCAAATCCGGTTCCTGCACATTGCTCAATGCTTTTATTATATCTTCTTTTGTCATCGTTCAATTATTTGTTAAAAAGAATTACGGACCGCAAAAATAAACATTGAAGCCCGTACTTTGTTTATCATTTACGAAATGTTGTACTTTTGAGAAACATCGGTTTCAGCATTATAACCCGGTTAACTGGTGGAATGAGCATATTTACATGAATAGAAAAATCTACATACTCCTTCTTATTATAAGCTTCAGTTTTTTTTCCAAATCGGCCCTTGCGCAATTTGAACATTTTAAAGATTCAGTGGTACAGTTATATGGTGTTGTGATGACGGCCGATAGCCTTAAAGGGATTCCATCTGTTAGTATTGTTGTAAAAGGACAGAACAGGGGAACCATTTCAAACGAACAGGGCGTATTCAGCATCGTTGTATTAAAAGGAGATTCCATTGAATTTTCCAGCGTTGGCTTTAAGAATAAGATGGTGACCATTCCGCTCGACCTCAAGGGAAACCAGCACAGCATTATACAGTTGATGGTTAATGATACTATTTATCTCCCCGCTACCATTATTAAACCAAGGCCAACCAGGGAACAATTTGAAAGGGATTTTGTAAATACCAAAGTTCCTGATGATGAAATAACCATCGCCCGTGAAAATAACAATGAAGCTACCCGCCGTGCAATGATGTCTACACTGCCTGTTGATGGCAGGGAAGCGACGAACCAATACATGCGACAGGCTCAGAAAAAATTGTACTATTCCGGACAAGTTGCTCCGCAAAATATTTTCAATCCTTTTGCCTGGGCCGATTTCATTAAAGCATGGAAAAGAGGGGATTTTAAAAAGAAATCATAAGTACCTTTCTTAATTACGCATTTCATTTATAAAACAAATTGTTTCCCGAATATCCATTCTGGTGTAATTTTCCTTCTGTCCCACCTATCTGCCATTCATTAAATTTTTTTTTGAACTGAAATTGAATTTCCCAATCTTTGCGGTCTTCAATTCTACGAATATGATTTCCTGATTTGTTTCCGCTTTTGCAGAAACGTGTACACTTCACCCGATAGCAGCAGGTCTGTTATACTTCCCTGTCATTATTTTTATCATTTTTAATTTATTTCTGTATGAATTCATACAAATCATCATATCGTTTATCAGGTATTTATTCACTAATCCGTCAAGCTTTGAAAGGAGAGGAGATGGATTTCACAACCGGTAGTATTCGCCGTGCAGTAATTTTATTGGCTATTCCTATGATGCTGGAAATGTCGATGGAAAGTGTATTTGCAGTAGTGGATATTTTCTTTGTGAGTCATTTGGGAAAACACGCAACGTCGATCGTTGGATTAACGGAGTCTGTTATCACGATAGTATATTCAATTGCAATTGGCATTAGTATGGCTGCAACTGCGTTGGTAGCCCGGCGGGTAGGAGAGAAAGATCCTGAGGCTGCCGCAACTGCAGGGATGCAATCCATTATCGTTTCAGTATTCATAACCTTATTGCTTAGTATCGCAGGTTTTATTTTTGCTGCTGATATTCTTAAAATCATGGGTGCTGAACCCGAAGCCATCAGTGAAGGCATCAATTATACGCGTATAGTCATAGGCGGTAGTATGGTGATCATGCTGTTGTTTTTAATCAATGGTATTTTCAGGGGCGCAGGCAATGCAATGATGGCGATGAAGAGTTTATGGCTTGCCAACATTTGCAATATTATTTTATGTCCCTTGTTCATTCGGGGATTTGGGCCGGTTCCTGCATTTGGTATTGCCGGTGCTGCCATGGCAACCACTATCGGCAGAAGCGTTGGTGTGCTGTACCAGTTGTATCATTTGTTTAATGGCAAACATTTATTGAAGATTACCGTTAAACATCTCTTACCCGACAAAAAAATAATGAAGTCGGTAATCGATATTGCCTGGCCCGCCACACTACAGTTTTTAATTGGCTCCGGGAGCTGGATTGTTCTTGCAGCCCTTGTTGCCAGCACTGGCCATAGTGCAGCTTCAGCAGGATACCAGATCGCTATTCGTATCGTTGTATTTTTTATTTTACCCGCCTGGGGAATGAGTAATGCTGCAGCAACGTTGGTAGGGCAAAACCTCGGCGCCCAACAACCCGGCAGGGCAGAAGAATCTGTTATCCGTACGGCTAAATACAACGCCATTTTCATGGGAACAGTTTCTTTTATTCTTATCGCATTCGCCAACCCGGTTATTTCATTTTTTACGCAAGACCCCGTTGTAAAAGTGTATGCAATTGACGCGGTAAGAATTGTGAGTGCCGGGTATTTATTTTATGGCATCGGCATGGTGATGGTAAATGCATTCAACGGAGCAGGAGATACACGCACACCTACCGTTATCAATCTATTTTGTTTCTGGTGTTTCCAGATACCATTGGCTTACCTGCTGGCAAAGCAATTCGGATTGGGGCCATTGGGTGTTTTCATTGCCATTCCCGTAGCCGAAACGGCGATAACCATTACTTCCTGTATTTTATTCAGAAAGGGAAAATGGAAATTGAAAAGGATTTAAAAGTTTTTAAGTAGCTGCTGATGCCGGCAGCTACTTATTGATACCTTTAATTGAACAGGCGCTTCCGTTTATTAATCTAACCGTTCAGACCAAGGCTTATTTAATACCTTTACTTTGATGAACATCATAATTTTTGAAAGGCTGTACCGGGAGGGATTGCTAACCGATAGTTCCATGGAAAAGATCAGGAACGAGTCTCGCCATTCGCTGATCTCAGTTCATTGGGAACTCAGATTGATCTTGTACCTAGGCATATTACTGCTAACAGGTGGATTGGGAATACTCATTTATAAAAATTTTGATCAGTTAAGCCATACGGTAATCGTAATGTCTATTGCGGCAATTTGTGCAGGTTGTTATTTTTATTGTTTTAAAAAGAGGCTGGCTTTTTCATTTAATAAAGTGTTGCCGCCAAATGCTTTTTTCGATTATGTATTACTGTTAGGCTGTATTACTTTCGTAACATTGATCGCTTACCTGCAATTCCAGTACAATATTTTCGGAACGCGGTATGGACTTGCAACCCTGATCCCGGCCCTCCTGTTATTCTTTACAGCCTATTATTTTGACCACATTGGCGTACTCAGTCTTGCGATTGTAAATTTTGCTGCCTGGGTTGGAATAAGCATAACGCCCCTGCACCTGCTCGAACAAAATAATTTCAACAGTAGTCATATTATCTTAACGTCAATGGCACTGGGTATTTTACTTATCGCAGTGGCCGGGCTATCCAGGAAAAAAAATATAAAAGCACATTTTCATTTTACTTACCTGAATTTTGGTATGCACATTTTATTTGTGGCACTGCTGGCATCATTTATTGAATTTGAACCGGTTTACCTGCTTTGCTTTTTGGGTTTAGCTGCGGCAGGCTTTTATTTTTACAGGTATGCATTAGCAGAAAAATCATTTTATGTATTGCTGGTAATAACGCTCTACTGCTATATTGGTTTGTCGTATGTAATAGTTCGTTTGCTTGATACTATTTCTTCGGATGGTATGGCAATGGTGTACCTGGGCTTTTTTTACTTTATCGGTTCCGGGGTGGGTATGATTTTATTCCTGATGAAACATAATAAAATGATTTCAAAGAAATGATTGCATATAATTCAACATCGTTTAAGAATCTGCGTATTAAGCAGGCTGCAATCAGCGCAGGGAAAAAGGGATTGCTGGTACCTGCAGAAGTAGAGGCGGTATTGCAGGCTTATCCTTCTCATTTTTACACAGCAGACTTTTTTATAAGGGTAGGGCTGTTTGTCTTAACGTATATCATCATGTCTTTTTCATTTGGATTGTTTGCATTGTTATCCATACAGGATATTGAAAAAAATGCCGGGATAATCTTTTTCATTTTCGCTGCACTGAGCATTGCTGCGCTCGAGTACACAATCAGGGAGAAACGACACTATCAATCCGGTATTGATGATGCGTTATTATATGGAGGAATCATTTCGATTCTCGCGGGGGTAAACATTGCTTTTGAACCTGGAAATTCGGTTATGTACTTACTTACTTTTTTTTTAACAGGAATTAGTGTGATAAGATATGCCGACAGGCTCCTGGCTGCAGTTTGTTTTCTCTCCCTGTTGGTTGTTATTTTTGATTTTACAACCGCATCATTTGTTATTGCTAAATCCTTTGCGCCATTTGCAATTATGCTCGTATCACTCTTCGTATATTTCTTTGTTAAGAAAAAGGCCGTAACTGAAAATTTGTTAGTTTATGATAAGTGCCTGGTTGTAGTTGAAGCGTTGTCTCTTGTTACATTATACGTTGCAGGAAATTATTTTGCAGTACGGGAAATGAGTAATGTAATGTTCGATCTGCAGTTGCAGCCAGGCCAATCCATTCCTTATGGTTTTGTATTCTGGATAAGCACAATCATCATTCCGCTGCTTTACCTGGCAATCGGGATTCAGAAAAAAGATATGGTGTTATTTAGAACCGGTCTTATACTGGTTGCAGCAATGGTATTTACTATTCGTAACTATTATGCTTTGATGGCTATTGAAACCGTGTTGGTTATTTCAGGTTCAGTACTGATATTTATTTCGTGGTGGCTTATCCGTTATTTAGCTGTTCCAAAATCCGGATTTACAGCTAACACAACACACGATGACAGTCTTTTTAAAAAGCAAATAGAATCGCTGGTTATTGCAGAAACATTCGGCCAGCAGCAATCATCAGGAACGCAATTTGGCGGCGGTAGTTTTGGTGGCGGCGGTGCAAGCGGTGATTATTAAATTGCTTACTTTTTATGTATAAAATCAATCATAGCTGATGTAAGTTCAGGAGCAATGGCCAGGTCGGGATTGTTATACGACTTCATATTTTCATTTGTATCTCCATCAATTATTTTCAGCACATGGTTCATCTTTTGTATCACAACTAATTTCGCCGCCGGATTCGCTTTGACCAATAGTTGAGCCTCAGCTTCATTAACCTGCAAATCGTTCGTTCCCTGGATGATCAATACCGGTATCTTCAATTTTTTAATTTCAACCTGCGGATCATATTTAAACCAACTGATCATATACGGCTGTACACTTTCCCTGAATAACATCGCCAGTTTTGGATCCACATCTTTTACCATATGTCCTTTATTCAAACTATCTAATATAGCATAACTCGCATCTTTTATTGCTGCAGGTTGTTTGCTGAGTTGTTCTTTCAATAATACATACGCAGATTGCCCGGCACCTGCAATGGAAATAAATTTATCTGCATGCGAAGCGGCAATCATTCCAATCAATGAACCTTCGCTGTGACCTGCAATGGTTATAGAAGTAAATCGTTTGTCTTTTTTGAGTAGCTCAACCCAGGCCACTGCATCTTTAATGTAATGATCGAAGCGAAGATCAGCTTCTTTTTTTCCTGCTGTTGTGCTTGCAGCAACTCCTCTTTTGTCATAACGAACGGAGGCAATGCCGGCCGTTGCCAATGCATATGCCACTTGTTTAAGGCTGTTATTTTTCATCATCGAATTATTTCCGTTGCGATCTGTTGGGCCGGATCCTGCAATGATCAATACTACCGGTGTTCGTTCAGCTTTGTTTACGGTTGTTAATGTACCTGAAATATCGCCGGTTGTTGTGTGTAAAACGATGGGCGATTCAGAAAAACTACTGTCTGTTTGTGCATAAACTGATGGAATAATAATCAGTAGCGAAAAGGACATCAACAGGTAAATAAAATTTTTCATGTAAAAATGATTGTGCGATGAAAAGTAAAAGTAAAGATCTGATTTACGCATAAAGTTAATCTTTGCACAACATGTTACCTTAAATTTTATACCTGGTTAAACTAACGTGAATGCCTGTAGTCTGAAATGAAAATAAAATATTTCAATAATGAAATGGATGTATAAATTTTTATTGTTCATAGCAATTTTGTTTACCGCTTCAGTTGAATCCGGAGCCCAGGTTATTATTAAGGTACGACCGACGGCACCCGTTGTAAGCGTCAGGCCAGTAGCGCCCGGGCCCCGGCATGTATGGGTTGGTGGGGAGTATGTTTGGCGTGGCGGTTCTTATGTGTATGTTGATGGCTATTGGGCGGAACCACCCCGCAGGTTCAGGGTTTGGAAAGAAGGGCATTGGAAAAGGCGGCATGGCGGTTGGGTTTGGATTCCCGGGCATTGGGCCAGGTGATGATGGAGCAACTGCATACTTGTTTCCTGCGTATTAATTAACGCAGGATTTTTTTATGCCTGAAAGAGAAAGCTATTATCTTTAATCTTCATGGCACAATTATGGCGGAAATAAGCGCCTAACTAATTCTTTTGAAAATGCAGCGATATATTTTAATGCTTTCCTTTTTTATTTCATCTTTTTCTTATGGGCAGGCTACCATTGAAGCAGAACATGAAAACTTTTTCCGGTTTGGGGCAAAGGCCGGTGTAAACGTAAATAAATTCCAGGGACAATCTTATAAAAAGGGATTTAGCTATAATTTCCAGGCTGGAGCATTTTTGCAGTTCAATCTCAATAAACGATTTGGTGTACAACCGGAAGTAAATTTTGTACAGGCATCCTCAGAATTAACAAAAGACGCCAGTGATATTTCCGATGATTTATTCGGAGGCGGAGACCAGCACAAGGCAAAGCTTAATTACCTTGAAATTCCGGTATTGCTCAATGTGAACGTGGGGGAGAGCCGGAGGGTAAAATTACAAGCCGGCCCTGCTTATGGTTTTCTCCTGAAACAAAAGGTAGATAGCCTTGCTGCCAACAAGGAGATCTATAAAAAAAGTGAATGGAGTATTATGGGTGGACTTTGGATACAGCTCCCGGTTATTCATTTGGGTGCAAGATATAAATATGGTTTAACGGATATCAATAACAAAGCGGTTACCGGTTCTAAAGAATCATGGAAAAATCAATCCATACAGATTTTCCTGGGTGTAACTATTTAAGTATAACTAAATAAATTTCAGTCCCGCTTTTTGCGGGATTTTTTTTGAATAAGAAATTGTACTTTGAAAAAAATAAATGCGATATGCAACAGATCCGGCCTGAAAATTTAATTGTAATAGATATTGAAACAGCGTCTGCATTTCCTTCGTTTGATGCGATGAATGATGACTGGAAGCAATTGTGGGAAGAAAAAGTAAACAGGGTTGTGCCCGAGGGAATTACGCCGGCAGAATTTTATCCTGTACGTGCAGGTGTAATGGCAGAATTTGCAAAGATTATTTGTATCAGCATCGGCTATTTCAATAAAGAAACTACCCTGCACATGCGCATCAAATCTTTTTACGGTGATGATGAGAAAAAAATATTACAGGAATTTTTAAATACCATTGCTAAAATTGAAAGCATCAATAATAAATGGTGTTTTGCCGGGCATAATATCAAAGAGTTTGATATCCCGTTCATTTGCCGGCGCCTGCTCATTAACAATATGCCTATTCCGCACTTTCTCGATTTCCAGAATATGAAGCCCTGGGAAACAAACATTGTAGATACATTTCAATACTGGAGGTTCGGTGATTATAAAAATTTTACTTCATTGAAATTACTGGCAGTTGCGATGGGCGTTCCATCTTCCAAAGATGATATTGATGGTAGTATGGTAGGGGATCTTTATTGGAATGCTACAGCAGAAGAACGTGAAAAAAATCTCAAACGCATAGCTGTTTATTGCCAGAAAGATGTGGTAACAACCGGTAATATCATTTTGCGTTTTAAAAATATACCGCTATTGCACCCTGATGATGTGACGATTGTAGAATAATTTCAATGCATAAAAAAAACGCTACAAAATTTTGATCAAAGGTTGCAGAAGCGTTATTCCCTCCGCCATATACCTGGCTGATTCGCTCTGTTCAAATGTAGAAGCGATAATAAAGAAAAAAGCCGGTCGCTTAACCAATTTCCCTGATGTTCGGTTTTGGTAATCGTTAGTTATGTGCAATTGGCTAACTGTAATGAATAGCCGCTAAGAGATCTTTAATTTAAAAGCAGTTCTATGATTTGGAGGGCATGATCACCATCGCCCCGGGACCGAAAGCATCATTGAGTACACTCGCCAGTCGCATACCGCCAATCAACAGTTGTTTTTCAATAATGGGAACATTAACGGAAAGGTAGTCGTCCGGAAGTACATTGTTTTTAAAATTGTACACGCCTTCCAGGTGGCTGCGTGACTGGTTCATCCAGCTCAGCACATCTATCTTTTGAACCTGTTTAATATCCATATCAGAAAGAAACGGTAGCATTTTCATGCAGGAGTCGATAGTGATTCCTTTGGCATCGATAATTTGCGAATCCCAGATGGCATGCAAATTTCCCGACATGGCGGGCGAATGAACATCAATATCATTGCCACCTTTGTCGCTCCCATATCCAACATGCAAAGGCTGGTGCAGGTCGCCTACCAGGTGAAAGATGAGTAGCAGGTCACGCCTGATATCCTTCTTTGAAACATTTTTATAGTTTTTAATTTCCTTTATAGCTGAGTGCAGCACTGTAATTATATCCCTTTCAGAAGTAGGTTTATAGGTGCCGCCTTTTTCAACATTTACATAATGCCAGGTGCGCATATAATTGTAGAAACTGTTGGAACGTTCATCATCCATCCAGGTTGAAGCTTCCTGGATCGTCATATTTCCCAGAAATTGCTGAACGATCTTTTTGGTTGAATCATCCATGAAACGAAATGCAATTTCTGCCACCAGTTCATGACCTTTGCGGCCCCAGGCCATACATGTGTTTGATGCAGAGAGTATTAAACAAAGTACCACACATAGTACATTTCTTTTCATGTGTATAAATTTTAGTAAAGCTAAAAATTATTTAGTTGAATTTTGTCCGGTTATTTCAAAAGAATGGCTTGCAGCTACAATTTTTATTTTAAATATCATACTATAATAACAATTTTTTCATTTTAGCACCAATAAATGCACTAAATTGCGTTTTTTTTAATCAATTCTAATCATGCTTAAACACAAATTAAGGGTTTTTGCCAGCTTGCTTCTCGTAGTGGTTTCGGCAAATCTGGCCCTTGCGCAGGAGCCTGTTAAAGATCCCCGAACAGCGGCGGTTGATACTACGCTCGACGAAACAAAAGATGCTGTTCTTGATAATATCCCGGTTGTTTCCCTTGATGAAAATGACGAACAGGATGGGAGTGCTCAAAATCTGACTTCCCAGATCAATTCAGGCAGAAATCCGTTTATTAATGCAGCTTCATTCAACTTCAGTGTAGTTCGTTTCAGGATCCGTGGTTATGATGCAGATCATTTCAGCACTTACATGAATGGTGTGCCAATGGAAAACCTGGATAATGGTTTTACACCTTATGGATTATGGGGTGGTTTGAATGATGTATTGCGTAATCGCCAGTACACTCCTGGTTTACAAGGCGTGAATTATGGTTTTGGCGGTATCGGTGGTATCACCAATATCGATACACGTGCATTCAGGCAGCGTAAACAAACTTCCATCAGTTATGCGTATTCAAATCGTACGTATAATAACAGGATTATGCTCACCCGTTCTACGGGCTGGACAAAAAAAGGATGGGCTTTCAGTGTTTCCGGTTCACGCAGGTGGGCAGAAGAGGGATATGCTGATGGTACATCTTATGATGGCTGGTCATTTTATGCAGGTATAGATAAGAGAATCAACTCCCGTCATATTTTATCATTGGTTGCGTTTGCAACACCAACCACAACGGGCCGCCAGGCTGCCACATTGCAGGAATCAAGGAACATAACGGGAGATACGTATTACAATCCAAACTGGGGCTACCAGAATGGTAAGAAAAGAAACGCAGTAATGGGCACAACTTCACAGCCTTTTGCGATTCTTACGCACGACTGGAAGATATCTGAAAAATCCAATCTCGTTACGGCAGCTTCATTTTCAAGCGGGTTCCGCAGTACGTCTGGTTTAGATTGGTTTAATGTTCCGGATCCAAGACCGGATTATTACCGTTACCTGCCAAGCTACCAGGATGACCCGGTTTTGGCTGCACAGGTACTGAGCCTCATTCAAAATAATGTTAACAGGCGCCAGATTAACTGGGATGCGCTGTATAACACCAATTACGCAAACTACGAAACCATTCAAAATGTAAATGGCATTGCAGGCAACACTGTATCCGGAAAAAGGTCTTTATATATAGTGAGCGAAAGAGTAACACATACCAATCGTTTTAACGCCAACACCACTTACAATACAGCGGTAAATAGTCATGTGGATCTTACTGCCGGTTTAACATTTGAAGCACAGTCTAATAATTATTACAAAAAAGTAAAGGATTTATTGGGTGGCGATTTCTGGGTAGATGTTGACCAGTTTGCTGAAAGAGATTTTCCTGCTAATCCGAACGCGGGCCAGAATGACCTGAACCATCCGAACAGGATCGTTCGTGAAGGAGATAAATATGGTTACAACTATAACATCAATATTCAAAGAGCAACAGGATGGATCCAGGCAAATGTAAAATTGCGTAAAATCAACTTCTTCGTTGCCGGCGCTCAAACCTATACCAAATATTACAGGGTAGGAAATGTACGTAACGGTTTATTCCCTGATAACTCACAGGGGAAATCTGATGAGCAGAATTTTTACAATTATTCATTCAAAGCAGGTTTAACGTACCTGGTTACACCTCACAACTATTTATTTGTAAACGGTACTTATGAAACAAGAGCGCCTTTCTTTGAAAACGCATTCCTGTCTCCACGTACCCGTAACGAAGTAAGGCCGGATATTAAATCTGAGCACATATATTCATTTGAAGGTGGTTACGTGATCATAGCACCAAAAGTAAAAGCACGCATAACGGGATACTATACACGCTTTAAAAATGGCTTGGATATCATTACCTTCTATGATGATCTGCAAAGAACACTCGGAAATTATTCCCTTAACAATATTGGTAAAGAACATTTAGGGGTAGAATTTGGAACAGAAGTAATTCTTTACAAAGGCTTAACCTTAAATGCAGCAGCATCTGTGGGAAGATTTAAATACACCACTGAACAAAATGCAATTGTAACAGAAGATAACAGTGCAACAGTGGTAAATAACCAGGTGATCTACACAAAAGATTTTTATGTGGCAACACCACAGCAGGCCTATTCAATCGGGTTGAATTACCGTTCACCAAAATTCTGGTGGGTAGCGGCAACCTTTAATTATTTCGACCAGATGTATTTGCAATACAGCCCTGTTCGCAGAACCAAAGCTGCAACCGATGGGTTGGATCCGAATTCAGCAGAATGGCACAGTATCACAGATCAAACGCAGTTAAAAGCACAACATACACTCGATGCACTTATAGGATATTCATGGTTGATGAACAAGAAGTTCAAAAGCCTGAAGAAAAGAACCTTCCTGGTGTTTACTGCCGGTGTAAATAATATTCTGAATAACAGAACAATTGTTTCCGGAGGATACGAACAATTGCGTTTTGACTTTGCAGAAAGAGATCCTCAAAAATTTGCTGATAAATATTACTACGCTTACGGCATCAATTTCCTTGCAGGCGTAGCGTTGAGATTCTAATTAATAAACAAACTTTTTAAAAATACATTTATGAACAAAATTGTGAAGCTTTTTTCCGGGATCTTATTCCTAGCCTCTATCGGTACGATGAGTGCTTGTAAGAAATCTTATGATCAGCCACCGGGACCAACAGACGATGTGAACGTTGTTGCCAATACTACCATTGCTACCCTTAAAGCGATACATACCACCGGAGGAGCTTATGATGTTATCAATTCTGATATTATTATTTCAGGAGTAGTTACCGCCAACGATAAAAGTGGTAATCTTTACAAACAAATATTTATACAGGATACAACAGGCGCTATGCAGATAATGCTTGAGGCCAGCAGCGTGTACAGCAGTTTCCCGGTAGGACGTAAAATCTGGGTTCGTTGTAACGGTCTGTGCCTTACCGATTACCATGGTACCATGCAATTGGGTGTATTAACGAACGACCAGGGCATTCCCGGAGTTCAGGGAATTTTACCGGCAGATATCGATAATCACATTGTAGGTGGTTCAATTAACAACCCGGTTGCTCCGATCGCTGTAACGCCATCTGACCTCGGAACAAGTATGCAGGACCGTTACATCAATGCACTTGTTCAGTTACAGGATTTTGAATTCATCCCGGGCGATACTTCTAAAACATATTCTGATACTTCAGCTTATAAGAACACAGAGAACCGTACCATTAAAAACTGTTCCGGTTCTTCACTGATCGTACGTAACAGCGCTTATGCTAATTTTACCGCAGTGCCTTTACCAAAAGGAAACGGAAGCATCACCAGTATTTATACTGTATACAGGTCTACACCAACTTCCAGCACTGTAGACAAACAATTGTTGTTGCGTGATACATCAGACGTTCAGTTTGTAAACGCACGTTGCGGAAGTGCTCCGTCAAACGCACTGTTGTTCGAAAATTTCGAATCTTATCCTGCAAATACAACTTCACCGTACAGCCAGATCAGCATCCCGGGATGGCAGAATCTTGCTGAGATCACCGGATCATATACTTATACCAATAGAATTTTCAGCTCTAATAAATATGCTTACGTAAGTCCGTTTGGAGCTAACATTCCAACAACTTCAACCTGGCTGGTTACGAAGGGTATAAACCTGAACAATACTACTACTGAAACACTGACTTTTGATACAAAGCAGGATTTCAGGATGAGCAATTATACAGGCACAGGTGTTGATGTTTCTTCAACCTTAAGAGTAATGTATTCTACCAATTATACCGGCACAGGAAATCCATGGGCTGCAGGTGTTACCTGGACAGATTTTACCGGTGTTACACTATCACCGGGAACCACAACAGGCTCTGCTTTCCCAACAAGCTATACCAATTCAGGAAATATTGATCTGAGTAGCATCAGCGGAACAATATATATCGCATTTAAGAACGAAGGAGCAGATCCTTCCGGAACGAACAGTGATCATACTTCCGCATGGGAAATCGATAATATCAAAATTATCGGAAACTAATTTGAACGAAACTTATCAAAGAGCCATTCGCTAACGATGGCTCTTTGTTCAGTTATCTATGGTAATTGAACATTCTAAAAACTTTTTATGAGAAAAATTTTTACGCTTTTACTGGTTCTTTGTTCACTGTTTTCTTTTTCTCAATCCACAACTTTGGTGATCAGCCAGTTTTATGGAGCGGGAGGAAATACAGGTGCATCCCTCAACGCAGACTATGTTGAGTTGCACAATGTTTCTACCAGTGCTCAAAGCTTATCCGGCCTTTCGATACAATATTCGTCTGCTACCAATACAGGACTCTGGACCGGCGTTTCACCGTTACCGGCAGTATCAATTCCTGCAGGAGGTTATTACCTGATTCAAATGGGCGCTGCCGGTGCAAACGGAGCTGCTTTACCTACTCCTGATTATTTCGCCAATCCTACTATCGCATTAAGCGGAACAAGTGGTAAGCTGGCATTGGTAAATGGCACTACTGCATTAACAGGCTGTCCCATACCTGCTTCCAATGTGATAGATGCCGTTGGATATGGAACTGCAAATTGCTACGAAGGTCCGGCTGCAACAGCAGTATTGGCTGTAACAACTGCGGGATTCAGAAACAACAACGGATGTACAGATACGGATAATAATGGTTCTGATTTCACCGTTCAAACAGCCGCACCCAGAAACAGTGCAACTGCTGCGGTTATTTGTTCAGGAGGTCCGGCAAATCCAAGCATCACAGCAGGAACAGTTGTTGATTTTGGAAATGTAGTGGTAGGTACAAATTCTACTTCTCAAAGTTTTAATATTTCGGGAGCAAACCTTACCGGGTTCCCCGACAACATAACAATTACTGCACCATCAACAGACTTCCAGGTTTCAAATAACAATTCGACCTGGGGAGCAAGTACAACAGTTGCATTTACTTCAGCTACACTTGCATCTACCCCCGTGTACGTGCGTTTTACACCTCAGTCTGTAGGTCCGAAAAGCGGAAATGTAAGCATCATTGGTGGCGGAGTAACTGTTGCAGTAACGGTGGCGGTTAGTGGAAATGGTATTACAGCAGCAGGACCGGCAGTAACGTTTAGTCCGGCTTCTTTAACAGGTTTCGGCCCGGTATGTTTGAATACAACCGCAGGACCAAACTCCTTTACCATTAATGGAACCAATCTTACAGCAGCAGACCTGGTTGTTGGACCATTGGCAGGTTATACTTTTTCTTCCAATTCCGGAGGACCTTTCACTGCCTCATTAAATATTACACACCCTGCGGGAGCTTATACCGGAGATGTATTTGTTAGCTTTACGCCTACTGCAGTTCAATCCTATGACGGAAGTTTAAATGTTAGCGGTGGCGGATTAACAACCGCAGCCACGATCAATGTAACCGGTTCGGGTATTTCGGGAGCACCAACTGTTAGCAGCGGGTCGCCAAGTGCCATTACACAAAATTCGGCTACATTGAGCGGAACCATTTCTTCACAGGGTTGCTCGCCTGTTACTGCTTATGGATTTGAATATAGCACCACCTCAGGATTTACACCTGGCACTGGAACACAGGCGTCATCTTCAAACCTGAGTGGAACCGGATTTACAGCAGGGATTGCAGGATTACAACCAGGAACAACATATTACTATATAGCTTACGCTACAAACGCAGGTGGTACCACTTACGGTATCCAGATGTCATTCAATACATCTGCACCGCCTCCGGCAACATTGTCTGCAACAGCGCTTTCTGCTTTTGGTGCAGCTTGCGTGGGAACTTCAGTAGGCCCTAATTCTTTTGTACTTTCAGGAACAAACCTGAATGCTACCGACATCACAGTTGGCCCGTTAAATGGGTTTACTTTTTCAACTTCAGGTTCAGGAAATTTTACAAACAGTCTTACCATTACACACCCGGTTGGAACGTATTCAACCACTGTATATGTGCAATTCACACCGCCGGCTATAGGATCATATAATGGCAATATCCAGGTTTCAGGTGCTGGCGTTAGCAGCTATACTGTACCTGTAAGTGCTTCAGCTAATAACACTGCGCCTTCGGTATTAACCGGAGATGCAACGATTATTGATCACAGCGAAGTAACCGCATCAGGATCTATCTCTGATATCGGTTGCAGCCCTGTAACAGAATACGGTATTGAATACAGTGGCATCAATGGATTTGTTGACGGGTCCGGAACAAGGGTTCCATCTACCAATCTCAGCGGTACAGCTTTCAGTAGCCAGTTAACCGGGTTGATTCAGAATACCACCTACTACTATAAAGCGTATGCTAAAAACAGTGGTGGCATTGCTTACGGTCTGCAAAATTCATTTACCACATCATCCATTGGTGACGGTTTGATCATTTATTCAACCCCGATAATTCGTGGCCAGAGCTTACACTTTAGTGTTAATAACCTTAAGGCTGGTCATTATTCGGTTAGGATTCATAACGTGGTAGGTCAATTGGTTTACCAGAAAGATTTTATCGTTCAGGTGAATTTTATGGATTATCATTTTACGATCCCGGGCAACCTGCCTATTGGATTGTATAACCTCCAGGTGATTAATTCAGAATACAAAGCACAGAAAGCATTTATGGTTCAATAAGAAATTCAGTTCTAAGGAAGAGGGCCCCATAACCGGGCCCTTTTTTATTTACTTTTGCGCAGTTTTACAGCGAAGTAATGTCAAGCTGGCAGCAATCAGCCTGTTGGTATTTTATTTGAAAAGAACGTCAAAAATCATTAAGCATGCAAAAAGGTAATATCAGGGTACAAACAGAGAATATCTTCCCGATCATCAAAAAATTCCTTTACAGTGAACATGACATTTTTATCCGTGAACTGGTAAGTAATGCGGTAGATGCAACACAGAAGTTGAAAACGCTTTCTTCATTGGGAGAAGCCAAAGGTGAACTGGGTGAACTCAGGATTGATATTAAAATTGATAAAGACAATAAAACACTCAGTATTGCAGACAGGGGTATTGGAATGACCGCAGATGAAGTTGACAAATACCTCAACCAGGTGGCATTCAGTGGTGCAGAAGAATTTTTACAAAAATATAAAGGGCAAAATGAAGCCAATATCATAGGTCACTTTGGATTGGGTTTCTACAGTTCATTTATGGTAAGCGACAAGGTAGAAGTATTTACAAAGAGTTTTAAAGAAGGGGCAAAAGCTGTTAGATGGGAATGCGATGGAAGCCCCGAGTTTACCCTGGAAGAAACTACTAAAGAAGAAAGAGGAACCAATATTGTATTACACCTGAATGAAGAAAGCCAGGAATTTTTAGAGCCTTCAAAAATTGAAGATATTCTGAAAAAATTCTGTAAGTTTTTACCGGTTCCTATTTTTTTCGAAGACAAACAGATAAACAATACTGTTCCTGCATGGACTAAAAAGCCTTCGGAATTAACTACAGAAAATTACCAGGAATTTTATAAAGAACTGTATCCGTTCAGCGAAGCGCCGTTGTTCTGGATCCATCTAAATGTTGATTATCCGTTTAACCTCACCGGCATTCTTTACTTCCCTAAAATCAAACAGAGCTACGAAATACAAAAAGATAAGATACAATTATACAGCAACCAGGTTTTCGTAACGGATGAAGTGAAAGATATTGTTCCCGAATTCCTGATGTTACTGCATGGCGTGATCGATAGCCCCGATATACCGTTGAACGTTAGCCGCAGTTATTTGCAGGGCGATCCGAATGTAAAAAAGATCAATGCACACATCACTAAAAAAGTAGCGGATAAACTGGAAGAGATCTTCAACAGCGACCGTACATCGTTTGAAGAGAAATGGGAGAGTCTTGGTTTGTTTGTGAAATATGGTATGATGACCGACGATAAATTTCTGGAGAAGGCCAACAGGTTTTTCATCATGGAAGACACTGCCGGAAAATTTCATACAGTAGAAGAATACAAGAAAGCAACAGAAGTATTACAGAAAAATAAAGAAGGCAAACAGGTAATTTTATATACTACCAACCCCGTACAACAAGATGTGTTTATTCAACAAGCTGTAGCCAAAGGGTATGTGGTTGTAAAAGCGGAAACACTGGTGGATGCTGCTTTTATAAACAATGTAGAAATGAAATGGCCGGATGTACAATTTACCAGGGTTGATGCTGATATTACGGATAACCTGATAGATAAATCAGAAGCGGGTGAAAGTGTGTTGAGTAAGGATGATGCGGAAAAACTGAAAGCGTTATTCAACAGGCCGCAGGACGGATTACACATGAACATAGAGGTAAAAGGTTTGAGTGAAACAACAGCACCTGTTACAGCAACCCGCCCGGAATTGATGCGCAGGATGAAAGACATGGCATCAATGGGAGGGGGAATGAGTGCCTGGTACGCAAACATGCCCGATGAAGTAAACTTAACCGTTAACGGCAATCATCCCATTTTTAAAAATATACTTGCAGAAAAAGACAACGATAAACAGGAAAAGCTGGTTAAGAACCTTGCCGACCTCGCCCTGCTCTCACAGGGTTTACTAACCGGTAACAGTCTTACCAGTTTTATCAGCCGGAGCGTAGAATTAATGGAGGAAAAAGTCTAAATTCTTTACTGGTTTAATGAATAAGGTTACAACGTTATGTTGTAACCTTTTTTATTTCCAACTCATGCAACAGTTACAATTATTCCATTCTGTATACTAAAGGTTGTTTTGTTTATTTTTCTTCAGATAACCTGAAATCAATCACTTTTAACTGGATGGTTTTTTCGCCGTTCCATTCATTTTCATCCAGTGTGAAAACAATGTCGACGGGCTTGTTCATTTGTAATAAATAGAACTTATGTGCCAGGTTGAACCCGATACCGGAAAGGGTTTGATTGTTTTGCCTCACGGCAAATTTTATATGCAGCTCCTTTACAATCCTTGAATAGCCTGTATCGGTTACTTTTTGTGCAATGAAAACCGGCCGCATATTTTCCGGTCCGAAAGGTTCCATCTGCAGTAAGATATTGTAAAAGGATTGTGTTATTTCGGGGAAGCTGACAGGCGCATCTATCGTTATTACGGGAATGAGTAAATGCTCTTCAATGCTGCTGCTTACTACTTCATTGAATTTGTTGCTGAAGGCTTCCACATTTTCAGGAAGCATAGATAATCCCGCTGCAGCAAAATGCCCTCCATATCCCAGCAGGTGTTCTCTGCAGGCGTAAATGGCTTCGTATAAATTAAAACCCGTTACACTTCTTGCACTGCCAGCCACAACATCTCCGCTTTTAGTAAGCACCACTGTTGGCCGGTAATAATGTTCAATCAGCCTGGAGGCAACAATACCAACCACGCCTTTATGCCAATGTTCCCGGTAAACAACAGAAGTATGTCTTTTCTCCAGTTCAGAACTTGAGCGTATGATGGCCAATGCTTCTTCGGTGATATTGCTGTCGGCTTCTTTCCTTTCGCTGTTATCGGCATGAAGCATTTCAGCAAATTCAAATGATTTCACTTCATCTTCTTCAATAAAAAGTTGTACCGCCTTACGGGCATCATCCATTCTTCCAGCCGCATTTATTCTTGGTGCAATTACGAATACAACATTGCTTATGGTAAGTTTATGTTTAATACCGCCCAGTTGAATCAGTGCTTTAATACCCGGCAACGGGTTCGTATTTATTTTTTCAAGGCCGAAATAGGCAAGTATCCTGTTTTCGCCATTCATGGGTACAATATCAGCCGCAATGGCGATCGCTACCAGGTCGAGGTATTTGTAATAATGCGATTTGTTGAGCGAGTAATATTCAGCCAGCGCAGTCATAAGTTTAAATCCCACGCCGCAACCGCATAATTCTTTATACGGATATTCACAATCTTTTTGTTTAGGATTTAAAATGGCGGCGGCAATGGGAATATCATCGCCCGGTAAATGGTGATCACACACAATAAAATCAATACCTAACGTTTTCGCATAAGCGATAAGTTCTGCCGACTTGATTCCGCAATCGAGGCTAATGATAAGGGAGAATCCATTGGCAGATGCAAAATCGATTCCGGCTTTGCTAACACCGTAACCTTCACGATAACGATGAGGGATATAAAAATCAAGTAATGCAGGTTGATGAATTTGTTGAAGAAACCGAAACATGGAGGCAACAGCAGTAGTCCCATCTACATCATAGTCTCCGAAAACGAGTATTTTTTCACTGGTGATGATCGCCTGGTTGATTCTTTCAACTGCTTTACGCATGTCTTTCATCAGCCATGGACTATGAAGTTTGTCCAGGTTTGGACGAAAGTAATCTTTCGCTGCTTCAAAGTTGTTGATCGCTCTTTGCGAAAGTATCCGGCAAATCGTTTTATTGATGCCCAGTTCATGCTGTAATTGATCAACAATTTTTTCATCAGCAGTTAATATATTCCAGTTCTTTTCCAAAATCAGTATTTTCTGTCGGTGGTATAACGAACCAGTTCTTCCAATGCATTTCTAACCGGGGAGGATGGAAACTGGTGTAACAAACCGATGGCTTCATCCCTGTATTCGTTCATTTTCTTTTCAGCATAACGAATACCACCTGCCTCTGCCACCGTTTTGATAACAAACTTAACGCTGGAGGATTTTTTATTCTCGTTTTTGATGATGTATATTAACTGGCGACGGGTGTTTTTATCAACCGTATTTAATGTGTAAATCAACGGTAGGGTAAGTTTTTTTTCTTTGATGTCGTTGCCGGTGGGTTTACCGATGTCCTCGCTTCCATAATCAAACAGGTCGTCTTTTATCTGGAAAGCAATTCCCACTTTTTCGCCGAATAATTTCATCCGGTTGGTAATGGTTTCGTCTTTACTGGTACTGTAAGCGCCTACACCGCATGCAGAAGAAAGCAGGGATGCTGTTTTGTTTTTGATAATTTCGAAATAGATGGATTCATCGAGGTTGAGTTTTCTAGACTTTTCCATTTGCAGCAGTTCACCTTCACTCATTTGTTTAACTGCTTCGGATAAAATATGGAGATGCTGAAAATCATCATTTGCGGTAGAAAGTAATAATCCTTTAGAAAGCAGGTAATCACCAACCAACACCGCAATTTTATTCTTCCAGATAGCATTGATGGAAAAAAATCCCCTTCGTTCCATTGATTCATCAACCACATCGTCATGAACCAGGGTTGCGGTGTGCAATAGTTCCACAAGTGCTGCAGCCCGGTAAGTACTTTCGTTGATCTCCCCGCTAAGCCTTGCACTCAGGAACACGAACATCGGGCGTAGCTGCTTGCCCTTGCGTTTGATGATAAACTTCATAATGCGGTCGAGCATAGGCACCCGACTTTGTACAGCTTCAGAAAATTTCTTTTCAAAAGTATCTAACTCCTTCCCGATAATATTTTTTACAAAATCCATCTAAAAAAAGGCAATATACTGCTTATCAGAGGATTTTTATTTCTGAAATTGTTTTTTGCGAACTTCGATCCTTTTAAAACCTATCTGCTTATGATGCAGCAAAACGGGTGAAAATGAAATCTATAATATACGGAAAATCCAATGTAATTAGGGTTCCCGTGGCTTAAATAAATACTAAAAAATTTTGGTGTTTGGGTTCCATTCAATATTTTTGCCATTAATCAATCGTATATTTAGAAATCTATCAATCATTAAGTTATGTCAAGCAAAAAGTACAAATTATTACTAACTGTGTTGATGTTCCTCTCCGTAGGAGCTTTTGCACAAAAAAATCCTCCTAGTGGATATAGTGTTTACGACTCCACTATTATTACCAAAAAAAGACAACCACAACAAAACGAATTCTGGAACAACAACTACAATTTTCCTTCTAAACCACGTAATATGTGGGAAGTGGGTTTGTCTGCCGGTTTGTTTAATGTAATGGGCGATGTAAACGGAAACGTTCCAACGATTGGCTTTTCTGCTCACGTACGTAAAGCACTTGGATATCTTTTCTCTTTACGTGTTCAATATTTAAACGGCGTTGCTAAAGGTTTAAACTGGCTGGCATCTGATGGATATCAGAATAACGGACCATGGGTAGCTGCTGGTTACAATGGCCCTGTTTACTACAATTACAAAACACATGTTCAGGATCTGGGTATACAAGGTATTCTTAGTCTGAACAATATACGTTTCCACAAAAACAAATCTCCATGGGTTGCTTATGCCGGTGCAGGTATTGGCGCAACAGCTTACCAGGCTAAACTGAACCTGTTTAATGATAATGGAGATAACTACCAGGCATTATTTAGTGAAGTTTATACACATCCTCAAACGTACAAAGGAAGAAAAGATACAAGAAAGGCTTTGAAAGCAGGCATGGACGACAGCTATGAAACTAATGCTCAAACAAATGGTGAACGCAGACCAAAAATGGGAAGCAACACCTTGCGTTTGTCAACTACAGTTCTGGCAGGTATCGAAATCAAATTGTCAAAAAGAATCAATTTAGCAATAGAAGATCGTCATTCATTCGTGCATGATGATTTACTGGATGGACAACAATGGGGTGAAAAACCAGGAGGTGATCCTGCTCCAACAGGAAACTGGGATTCTTACAACTATGCATCTATTGGTTTAAACATTAACCTGGGAGCAAAAGCTGTTGAACCATTGTGGTGGATCAATCCATTGGATTATGTTTACAGCGAGTTGAACAATCCTAAACATCAAAAATTCCCGAAACCAGTAGTTGATGATACTGATGGTGACGGTGTTGTTGATCAATTGGATCGTGAACCAAATACCCCTGCAGGTTGCCCTGTTGATACACATGGTGTAACTAAAGATACAGATGGTGATGGTGTTCCTGATTGTAAGGATAAACAACTGATCACACCTACAGAATGCCAACCGGTAGATGCTGATGGTGTTGGTAAATGCCCAGAACCTGATTGTTGCAAAAATCCACCAAAACCTGAAGTAGTTAATCCTTGTCCTACAGACTATCCAAGCCTGTCATTTAAAGGAGTAAGTGCGAACTTAACCAATGATAACAAAGCAATGTTGCACAATGTGGCTGAGAAATTAAAAGCAAACCCAACTTGTAACATTACCATCAATGGTTATCCTGAAACCAGCAAACAATCCCAGGCACTTTGCCAGAAGAGAGTTGAAGCTATCAAGAAGCACCTGGTTGAAAAAGAAGGTATCAGCGCCGACAGAATAACAACTAACTGCGAAGTTGGTGGTGGCGATAAAAATACTGTTGACATTAAGTCAAACTAAAATAAGTTTTAATTCCACTTTTTGCTCAATGATGAAGCCCTCCCTTTTGGGAGGGCTTTTTATATTCGTTTCGCTTTATAAAAGGCTTAACAACTGAATTTTGGTTAATTCTATATTTACAGGCATTTTTGATCAAAATCCTTTAATTTTGCACTTCTTTATGAGATTGACCAGAATTCTTGTTCCCGTAATCATTTCGTTATTTGTTTTTACTTCCTGCAATAAGTTCAGTAAGGTTGAGAAAAGCAAAGATCCTGAATACAAATACCAAAAGGCTGAAGAATATTACGGCAAGAAAAAATATCGTAACGCACAACAGTTATATGAGCAATTGTTTCCTTTAATGAAAGGAACGGATCGCTTTGAAGAATTGTATTACAAATGGTGCTATTGTTATTATTACCTGGGAGAATACAGGGAAGCAGAAAACCTGTTTAAAGGTTTTTTAGAGGTTTTCCCTAATAGCTCAAAAGCGGAAGAGGCAGATTATATGCGGGCATTTTGTTTTTACAAGCAATCGCCAAAACTGGAACTGGAGCAGGTGAATACGATCAAGGCAATGGCAATGATGCAAACCTTTATCAATACGCACCCGGGATCAGCGAGAGTGAAAGATGCAACTGAAATTATAGATAAGTCGAGAGAGAAATTAGAACAAAAAGACTATAGAACGGCAAAGCTTTATTATGATCTTGGTCAATACAGGGCATCTGCCATTGCGTTTGGAACGATACTCAATTCCTTTCCGGAATCTGCCAGGGGCGAAGAATATAAATACATGGTAGTAAAATCCTATTACAGGTTTGCCAAAATGAGTATCACGGAAAAACAGTTAGAACGATTTGAGAAAGTAACAGAAGAATACCAGGATTTCGCAGATCGTTATCCACAAAGTAAGTGGTTAAAAGATGCTGAAAATTATAGTAATTTAAGTCAAAACAAAATTAAAGAAATACAAAATGAGCAAACTTCGCCGTCAGCTAAGCGCTAATACCAGCAGTTCTGTTGAGCCAAAGAAACTTTCTGACCTTAAAGACAGAACCGGTAATTTATACGAGTCAATTGCGATCATTGCAAAAAGAGCTAACCAGATCAATATTACCATTAAAGAAGAGTTACATAATAAACTCGAAGAATTTGCGAGTCATACCGATAGCCTTGAAGAAATTCATGAAAATAAAGAGCAGATCGAAATTTCCCGTGCATACGAACGTATGCCAAACCCGGCTTTATTGGCAACTACAGAATTTTCAGAAGACAAAGTGTACTTCCGTAAAAATGATGAAGACCTGTTCAGCTAATAACAACTAATTTTTGTGTCGCTCTTTAGCGTTTAAGTTATAAATTTAGTCCCGCAACAAGCGGGACTTTTATGTTGAAAGGAAAGAAAATATTATTGGGTATATCGGGCAGTATTGCCGCATATAAATCTGCCAGCCTGGTACGATTGCTTATAAAAGCCGGCGCCGAGGTAAAAGTTGTAATGACTCCATCTGCAACAACCTTCATTGCGCCGCTCACATTATCTACCCTGTCTAAAAATGAAGTTTTAAGTGAACTTTCCAGCGAAAATACCTGGGCAAACCACGTACTGTTGGGACGTTGGGCCGATATTATGCTGATTGCACCATTAAGTTGTAATACACTGGCGAAAATGTCTGCAGGTCTTTGTGATAATTTATTAATGGCTGTTTATTTATCGGCCACCTGCCCGGTAATTGTTGCGCCGGCAATGGATGAAGATATGTGGCTGCATCCATCAACAAAAAACAATATCAGGCAAATTCAATCCTACGGTAACCAGGTTATCCCGGTTGAAAACGGTGAACTGGCCAGTGGATTAAAAGGTGAGGGAAGAATGGCTGAGCCGGAACAAATCTTACAGTTTATCAACGATTTTTTTTTTAGGTCGGGCGAGCTAAAAGGAAAAAAAGTGTTGGTAACAGCAGGCCCTACCTATGAAGCCATTGATCCCGTTCGTTTTATTGGCAATCATTCATCCGGAAAAATGGGAATTGCTATTGCTGAAGAATGTAAGCGGCGGGGAGCCGACGTTACACTGGTATGCGGCCCCGTTACAACACCGGTAAATAGCAGCATCAGCCTGGTTAAAGTAAAATCGGCATCAGAAATGTACAACGCCTGCATGGATGTTTTTCCTTCAGTAGATATTGCGGTTATGAGTGCAGCGGTGGCAGATTATACGGTGGAAGAACCTTCTTCACAAAAAATCAAAAAAAACGGCGATAGTTTAACGCTGCATCTTCAAAAAACAAAAGACATTCTAAAAGCATTGGGTGTAACAAAAAATGAACGCCAGTTATTAATTGGCTTCGCACTTGAAACCAACAACGAAAAAGCGCATGCATTAAAAAAGTTACATGAAAAAAATGCTGATATGATTGTGTTGAATTCGCTTAATGATCCCGGTGCAGGTTTTGGTTACGACACTAACAAAATCGTTATTTTTGATAATCGGGGAAGCGAATTTCAGTTCGAAACAAAATCCAAAAAAGAGGTAGCCTCAGATATTATTAATACCATCATCAAATATTCAAATGGTTAAAATAAAGTTCATCCTGGTTTTTTTGCTGTTTGCACAATTCAGTAATGCGCAGGAATTAAATGCGAGGGTATCCATCGTTACTACAAGAGTAGGTAACAATGTAAACAGGAATGTGTTCACCACGCTACAAACGGCGCTCAACAATTTTCTCAATAACCGGAAATGGACGAATGAAAGTTACCAGTCGGTTGAAAAGATAGACTGCAATTTTTTGCTGAACCTTGAATCAACCGATGATCAGAATGTTTACAAAGGGTCACTAACGGTACAGGCTGCACGCCCGGTATTCAATACTTCTTACGTATCGCCAATTGTAAATTATAAAGATGATGATGTAGCATTTAAATACATTGAGTTTCAGCAACTGGATTTTAACGACAAAAGGGTAACCGGTACGGATGCACTTGCATCGAATTTAACTGCCGTATTTGCTTACTATGCCAATGTAATAATTGGGTTTGATTATGCATCTTTTTCACCGCACGGTGGGGATGCCTATTTCCAAAAAGCACAGAATATTGTTAACAATGCTCCGGATGGCCGCTATATTTCTGGTTGGAAACCTTTTGACGGAATCAGGAACAGGTATTGGCTGATGGAGAACATGTCGAACTCCCGGTATAGTGTAATGCATGATGTGTACTATAATTATTACCGGTTGGGAATGGATAAATTATATGAAGATGAAACTAAGGCAAGGTCTGAGATGATGAATGTACTGAACATATTAGACAATTTCAATAAAGACAATCCTAACACTATGATCAACCAGTTTTTTTTCCAGGGCAGATTCACCGAGCTTGGGAATATATTTGCGAAAGCAGCACCGCAAGACAAATCTCATGCGATGGAATTGCTGAAAAGACTGGACATTACCAATGCAAACAAATACGACGACCTGTTAAAATGAGAAACGTATTTGCATTCTTTCTCCTGTTATTCGTTTCCTGCAGTGGAAAAAAGAACCTTCCCAAAGGCATCATCGAACCAAAAAAAATGCAGCTTGTTTTGTGGGATTATATCCGTGCAGATGTTTATTCCAATGACTTTGTAAAAAAGGATACGGTAAATAAAATTAACGACACACTCGAGAATATCCGTTTGCAAAACAAAGTATTCAGTTTTTACAAAATCACCAGGGAAGAATTTTATAAGAGTTATAATTATTACATCGATCATCCTGAAATCATGGATCCACTGATGGATAGCATGATTTCAAAGCAAAACCGCATTAAATTGCAGCAGCAATTAAATAATTCAAAGAGGCCAAACTTTCACAAGCCGTTAAATACAGGCGTTAAACAACCAGAATATGAATAAGATTTATAAAAATGCAGAAGAGGCTGTAGCTGATATAAAAGATGGAAGTACATTAATGCTCGGTGGATTTGGGTTGTGTGGCATACCTGAAAATTGTATTGCAGCACTGGTGAAAAAAGGAACTAAGAACCTCGTGTGCATTTCCAATAATGCCGGTGTAGATGATTTTGGAATCGGGCTGATGTTGCAACAAAAGCAGGTTAAAAAAATGATCTCCTCATACGTGGGAGAAAATGCTGAGTTTGAAAGACAACTCTTAAGTGGAGAACTGGAAGTTGAACTGGTGCCCCAGGGAACGCTTGCAACAAGATGCATGGCTTCCGGGTATGGAATGCCTGCAATCTATACACCCGCCGGAGTAGGTACTGAAGTGGCCGAGGGAAAAGAAATCAGGAACTTTAACGGTAAAGACTACCTGCTGGAAATGGCCTTTGATGCAGACTTTGCCATTGTGAAAGCATGGAAAGGAGATGAGCACGGAAACCTGGTTTATAAAGACACGGCCAGGAATTTTAATCCATTGATGGCGATGGCTGGTAAGATCACCATAGCAGAAGTGGAAGAACTGGTACCTGCGGGGGAACTGGATCCAAACAATATCCATACGCCGGGTATTTATGTTCACCGCATTTTTAAAGGAGTTAATTATGAAAAAAGAATTGAACAGCGTACGGTACGGAAAAAATAATAATGATCACACAGGTTTCAGTAATTAAAAATTCAAATCAATTATGGCACTCGATAAATACCAGATAGCTCAACGTATATCAAACGAATTACAAGACGGATATTATGTAAATCTTGGAATCGGTATTCCCACATTGGTGGCGAATTACATTCCGAAGGGAATGAACGTGGTGTTGCAAAGT
The DNA here is from genome assembly GCA_018268085.1 of Bacteroidota bacterium. Classification (GTDB taxonomy): domain Bacteria; phylum Bacteroidota; class Bacteroidia; order Chitinophagales; family Chitinophagaceae; genus Ferruginibacter. Next base: position 63,083 of record JAFDXE010000008.1, on the reverse strand, counting down.
GAGAATGGATTGCTGGGGATGGGACCGTTTCCTTTTGAAGGAGAAGAGGATGCTGATTTGATTAATGCAGGAAAGCAAACGATCACTACATTACCGGGTTCTGCCTTTTTCGACAGTGCCATGAGCTTTGGAATGATTCGCTCGGGTAAAGTTGATCTTACTGTATTAGGCGCCATGGAGGTAAGTGAGAATGGCGATATCGCTAACTGGAAAATCCCCGGAAAGATGGTTAAAGGCATGGGCGGCGCTATGGACCTGGTTGCGAGTGCAAAAAATATCATCGTTGCCATGATGCATACCAACCCGAAAGGAGAAAGTAAACTGCTTCCGGAATGCACACTACCGCTTACGGGTAAACGCTGTGTAAAGAAGATCGTTACTGAACTTGCCGTGCTGGAGCTGGTAAACGGTTCTTTTAAACTACTGGAGAGAGCCCCGGGGGTGTCGGTAGAAGAAATACAACAAAAAACAGCAGGTAAGCTCATCGTGGAAGGCGATATACCGGAGATGTCATTGTGAGTTTTTTCAAAAAGTTCATTGCAATAAAAAAGGGATAAGGCCAAAAGCTTTATCCCTTTAAATTTTACCCGATCTTAAGTCAGATCTTTGGTGCTGCAGCAAGAATTTCTGCGCTCACACCACTGGCATATTTTTCAAAATTCTTAATAAACTGTTGTGCAAGATCTTTTGCTTTCGCATCATACGCATCTTTATCTGACCACGTATTGCGAGGATTCAATATTTCTGAAGGAACACCCGGACATTCTTTCGGCATCAGCATTCCAAATACAGGATGTGCTTCATAGGCAACATTATCAAGTTTACCCTCCAGTGCAGCAGTGATCATTGCCCTGGTATAAGGTAATTTCATCCTGCTTCCTACTCCGTAAGGGCCTCCGCTCCAGCCCGTGTTGATCATCCACACGTTCACATTATGTTCAGTCATTTTCTTACCCAGCATTTCTGCATACTGGCCCGGGTGCAATGGAAGGAACGGGGCACCAAAACAAGCGCTGAATGTAGATTTAGGTTCAGTAACACCAGCTTCAGTTCCGGCAACTTTCGCAGTATAACCACTGATGAACTGGTACATGGCTTGCCCTGCAGTAAGTTTACTTACCGGTGGCAGAATTCCATAGGCATCTGCCGTTAGAAAGAAAATATTTTTTGGAGTTTTACCAATCGATGGTTCCAATGCATTACTGATATAAGAAAGTGGGTAACTAACCCTTGTATTCTCCGTAATTTTTTTACTGGCGAAATCAATTTTATTGGTTCCGTCAATGAAGGTTACGTTTTCAACCAACGCACCCGGTCTGATCGCATTATAAATTTCAGGTTCTTTTTCTGCACTAAGGTCAATTGTTTTTGCATAACAACCCCCTTCAAAGTTAAACACGGTGCTATCGGTCCAGCCATGTTCATCATCACCAATTAAACTGCGGTTTGGATCTGCACTTAAGGTTGTTTTACCGGTACCACTCAAACCAAAGAAGATAGCCGTGTCACCATCTTTACCCATATTGGCAGAACAGTGCATGCTCAACACATTTTTATCATGCGGCAGGATATAATTCAGAATAGTGAAAATTCCTTTTTTCATTTCACCGGTATAGCCTGTACCACCAATTAAAATCATTTTCCTGGTGAAGTTTACCATGGCAAAATTATGTTGCCTTGTTCCATCTGTTGCCGGATCGGCTCTTAAACTGGGAGCTTGTATAATGTGCCACTCCGGTACGAAATTTTCCAGTTCTTCTTCTGTTGGCCGTAAAAACATATTGTAAGCAAACAGGTTATTAGCTGGTAATTCATTTATCACGCGGATGTTTAAACGATAGTTCGGATCTGCGCAGGCATAACAATCTCTAACCCAAAATTCCCTCTGACTCATATGTTTGGTAACCTTTTCAAACATCTGGTCGAAATACTTTGGTTCAATAGGGATATTAAAATCATTCCAGTGAACGGTATTGGCAGTAAGCTCATCTTTAACGGTGAACTTATCTTTCGGACTACGTCCTGTGAACTCGCCGGTATTGATCAACAATGCACCGGTGTCGTTTAAAACGCCTTCTTTTCTTTGAATTGCCTGTTCAGTTAATTCTGCTGGTGTTAGTTGGTAATGAACGGTTTTTGTGGGATGTAAACCGAGCTTTTCCAAAGCGCTAAGCGGCGCTTCGGTCATGGTTGTAATTGACATAGCAAGTAATCTTTTAGTTAAGGTTACAAAGGTAATATTTCATTATTTCAAAAAGAACAACAGGCATTTACGGGTCAATTGATGATTGTTTAAAGAAATCTGCTTTTGTTGGTTATTATTCAAAATCCATTGCAATTTTTATATTGAAGTTGGCTAAAATCCGATAATCTTGAATGGTGTTTATTTTTATTTTTTTGTTGATATTCCTCAGCTTTTAATTCCAAAAATTTATTCGCCGTATATTGTGATCCAATATTTTAAAAAGAAACATTTCACTTCTATAAAATCATCCTTGATGAAATATCTTCCACTCAATCCTGAAATTTTTATTCAAAACCGAAAAAGATTTGTTGACCGGATGGAAAAAAATTCCATCGCAATATTCAATAGTAACGATGAACTGCCTACCAATGGTGATGCGTTGCACAGGTTTAAACAGAATTCGGATTTATACTGGTTAACAGGAATTGAACAGGAAGACAGCATGCTGGTATTATTCCCGGGTAACCCTGATGTAAAATTCAGGGAAGTGCTCGTATTGGTAAGACCGAATGAGTTAAAAGAAAAATGGGACGGACACCGTTTAAGGGTGCATGAAGCTACAGCCATATCCGGCATTACCCAGATTGTGTGGCTCGATTCGCTGGAGGGATTATTGCAGGCATGGATTCACCTTGCAGATACCATATACCTGAATACAAATGAAAACGACAGGAAGGCCAATCTTGTACCTGTAAGAGACTATCGTTTCGCTGCATCTATGCGTGAACGTTATCCGTTACACAATTACAGGCGTAGTGCAAAAATACTGAAAGACCTGCGTGCGGTAAAAACGGCGCTGGAAGTGGAAGTTGTTCAAAAAGCCATAGATATTACAGAAGCAACATTCAGGAAATTACTCGGCAAAATAAAGCCTGGTATTATGGAATATGAAATTGAAGCTGAAATTTACCATTCATTCCTGTCGCAAAGAGCTACTGGTCCGGCTTATGGATCCATTATTGCCAGCGGCGACAGGGCACGCACTTTACACTATGTGGAAAATAACCAGGAGTGTAAGGAAGGAGAATTATTGCTGATGGATTTTGGTGCCGAATATGGAAACTACTGTGCAGATCTTACCCGAACGGTACCGGTTAGTGGCAAATTCAGCAGGCGACAAAAAACTGTGTATAATGCCTGCCTGCATTTACACCGGTATGCTGCCAGCATTCTCAAGCCGGGCATTTCGATAGTTGATTATACAGAAAAAGTAGGAGATGAAGCAACAGTGGTTTTTCAAAAAATAGGATTGCTGAAAAAATCTGATATCAAAAACGAGGATCCGTCTAACAGGGCTTACCGCAAATATTTATACCATGGCATTTCTCATCATTTGGGAATAGATGTGCATGATCTTGGAACAAGAACGGAACCTGTAAAAGCAGGCATGCTTTTCACCATTGAACCGGGTATTTATATTGAAGAAGAGAACATGGGAATACGTATAGAGAATAATTTCTGGATCACAAGAAATGGGAATAAAGACCTGATGAAAAATATCCCGATTGAAGTGGAAGAGATTGAAGCATTGATGAAACGTTGATCGTAAACTCATTTACATGGTTTCATACATGCCATTGTCATGGAGATGAAATTCATTCTCAGGGCCGACTAATAATTGAAAATATATAATACCAGGTTCGAAACCGGCAGTTGATAGCTAAAACCGCCGCTGTATAAATTCTACTTAATGAAGCAGATTCCTAATCTTTTTACACTGTTGAATTTAATTTTTGGATGCTTTGCCATTGTTGCTGTATTGCAAAATGGAATAACCATTCAATACAATGGGGAAGGTGGACAATACATAGATTTCCCTGAGAAAATATGGATGGCTTCCGTTTGCATCGGCCTTGCTGCGGTAGTAGATTTCCTGGATGGATTCGTGGCAAGATTATTTAAAGCATCTTCTGAAATGGGTAAGCAACTGGATTCACTTGCTGATGTAGTGAGTTTTGGTGTAGCGCCATCAATGATCGTGTACCAGTTTTTACGCCTCGCTGTTGCAAAGGAAGAAGATGGAATAGATGCATCCATGTTTTTATTGTTCCCTGCATTTATCATTGCTGCAGCTTCGGCCTATCGGTTGGCAAAATTTAACCTGGATACCCGCCAGCAGTTCGGTTTCCTGGGCATACCCACACCTGCAGTTGGATTACTGGTCGCTTCTCTTCCATTGATATACTGGCATACCGACAATAAGGCAATAGTGGATGTACTGTTGAACAAATGGGTGTTGTATGGTTTCATCCTCCTGGTATCGTGGTTAATGGTGAGTGAAATACCAATGATGGCAATGAAATTTAAGGATCGATCCCTTAATAAAAATCTTCCCAAAATAATAATGCTGATAACAGCAATTGTTGCTGCGATTTTCCTGCACTGGTTAAGTGTGCCCGTTATCTTTGTCGCCTACATTATTTTATCTTTGATCTTTAAAAAGCAAATGCAATGATATATACAGCCCAAATAAAAGTGATGCCTTTAAAAGATCTCCTGGATCCGCAGGGTAAAGCAGTGTTAGGTGGATTAAAAAATTTAGGTGTTGATGCAGTGTCGGATGTAAGGGTAGGTAAACATATCGACCTGCAGGTTGAAGCATCCAGTAAGGAAGAAGCCATCTCTATTGCTTCAGATGCTGCAAAAAAATTATTGGCAAACCCGGTGATGGAAGTTTTTGAAGTAACTATTTAAAAAGCTGATGTGGTAATGTGATTGTAGTAAAGAGAATATGAAATGGAAAACTAATGCGTAAATGCAATTTGCAATTTTTAATTTACTGTATTTGATTGGCTGATCAGCTAATGCTCAAATTATTTTACCGGCATGCTATATATTGTTCCTTCCCCGATTGGCAATCTTGCAGATATTACTTTTCGAGCCGTTGATGTATTAAAATCTGTAGATCTTATTCTTGCAGAAGATACCCGAACTTCATCTGTATTGCTGCATCATTATGGAATCAGTAAACCGGTTTCTCCCTATCACCAGCACAATGAACACAAAATTGCAACACACCTGGTTGAACAATTATCAACAGGCAAAACAATTGCATTATTAACGGATGCCGGTACCCCGGGCATCAGCGACCCTGCATTCCTGCTGGTGAGGGCTTGTGTTCAGCAGGATATAAAAGTAGAATGTTTACCGGGTGCAACGGCATTTGTTCCCGCTTTGGTAAATAGTGGATTGCCGATAAATAGTTTTTGTTTCGAGGGTTTTCTTCCATTAAAAAAAGGCAGGCAAACGTTTTTGAAACGCATGGCAGAAGAAGAACGCACCATGGTTTTTTACGAAAGTCCGATGCGGCTGGTAAAAACATTACACGACTTTATTGTATATTTCGGAGCCGACAGGCAATGTTGTGTAAGCAGGGAACTCACCAAGAAGTTTGAAGAAAATAAAAGAGGTACATTACAGGAAGTGCATGATTATTTCAATGCCAAACCGGTTAAAGGTGAGATTGTGATTGTAGTAGCCGGTAAAGAATAACCCACTTATACAAAATTGTTTTTTTTCTAACGCTCATTCAACGAATTTTACGGGCCAAATTTTTCTACAATGAACAAACGCATTCCTTTAATCCTTGTTTCCTTTTTTTTATTCCTGGCAGCAGCAGCACAACCCGATCGCTGGCAGCAACGGGTGAAATATAATATGCACATAGATGTAGATACATTGACCAACAGGTTTACCGGCAAACAAAAACTGGAGTACAGCAATAATGCTCCTGAAAAACTGGACAAAGTATTTTATCATTTGTACTGGAATGCATTTCAACCCAACAGCAGCATGGATGTTCGTAGCCGGGAATTGGGTAAAACGCAGGTAAACGGCCGGCCCGATTGGGACGGAAGGGTAAAAGACAGGATCCTTAATCTCAAAGAGAATGAAATCGGTTACCAGAAAATTATCTCTTTAAAAATGAATGGCGTTCCTCAGCCGTTTACTTACCATGAAACCATTCTGGAAGTAAAACTTACCACGCCAATACTTCCTAAATCCAAAGTTGTATTTGATATGGAATTTGAAGCACAGGTTCCATTGCAGGTGAGGCGCAGCGGACGTGATAATCCCAACACCGGCGTGCGGTATAGTATGAGCCAGTGGTATCCTAAAATGTGCGAGTATGATTACGAAGGCTGGCATCCTACACCTTATGTTGCCCGGGAATTTTATGGGGTGTGGGGAGATTTTGACGTAACCATAAACATCGATAAATCTTATAAAATCGGCGGCACAGGCGTTTTGGTAAATGCATCAGAAATCGGTTGGGGATACGATAAAAGTGGCAGCGATTTAAAACCAACGGCATCGGCTAAACGAAGCTGGCATTTTACAGCAGAAAATGTACATGATTTTGTGTGGGCCGCAGATCCTGATTATAAACATCTTGTTAGAAAAATGCCGGGCAATGGCCCCTATCTTCACGTGATATACAATTACAAACCCAACAATGCAAAGAATGACAGCCTGTGGGAAAAAGTTGCCGATGCAGCCGTAACCGTTTTGCCCTTCATAGAAACTCACTTCGGGAAATATCCTTATCCTCAATATTCATTTATACAGGGAGGAGACGGGGGCATGGAATACCCAATGGCAACCCTGATCAATGGGCCTTCTTTAGGAACTGTATTTCATGAATGGATGCATAGCTGGTACCAAATGATGCTGGGAACAAATGAAAGTATGTACGCGTGGATGGATGAAGGCTTTACCAGTTATGCAGAAAACCTGGTTACAAAATTCTATAACAAACGTTCATCTATAGATGATTTTAAAGATGCATTGGCAAAACAACCGGATAACGAGAATCTCAAACAACTGATCGAGTCATTGCCGGACGACCATTCAGATGCTTACCAGGGATATTTTGCCCTTGTAAAAAGCGGGCTGGAAGAACCCATGACAACACATGCCGATCATTACAATACCAACTTTGCCTATAGCATTGATGCGTATTCAAAGGGAGAAGTTTTTATGGAACAACTCGGTTATGTGGTAGGTGCGCCGGTAAGAGATAAAATTTTACTAGAGTATTACCGGTTATGGAAATACAAACATCCGAATGCTTCGGATTTTATAAGAGTTGCTGAAAATGTAAGTGGAATTAAACTGGACTGGTACAAAGAATACTGGACATACACTACTAAAACCATCAATTACAGCATTGATAGTTTGTGGGAGGAAAATGGTATTTCTAAAATCAGGTTAAAAAGAATTGGTCAACTGCCAATGCCCATAGACCTTCAATTAACTTTTAAAGACGGCAGCAACGAAATGCATTATATACCATTGAACCTGATGTTTGGAAATAAGCCCAATGAAAATCCTTCACAAAAGCGCATGGATCACGAAGAATGGAGGTGGACGCATCCAACTTATGTTGTAGAATTTAATCACCGTTTAACGGATCTGAAGAAAGTGGAATTAGATCCGTCGAAAAGAATGGCCGACGTGGAACGCAAGAATAATGTGTTGGAACTGAATTGGTAATGAAAAAGATTACATCTCTTAAAGAGATGTAAACCTTCCATTGCTTACTTCCGCTGGTAGAGGAGGAATTTCTCCCGGAAATATTCTTCCGGGAAGATTTTGTGAACCTCCCACACAAAAGGTTTACAACCGCTTTCAAAAATTTCCTTTGAAAGATCACCACCTTTTAAACATACGAGACCATTCGGAACATCATCTTCTGCATTTTTATTTTTACGGATGAGTGGTTTACTCCATTGCCAAAGATCTTTTAAAGGAGCAACTGCACGGGAAACCACCACATCACATTGACGGTTTTTAATTTCTTCCACCCTTACATGTTGAGTAGATACGTTTTTTAAATCAATAGCAGCAGCAATCTCTTTTACCACCGTTAGCTTTTTATTAATGCTGTCTACCAGATGAAATGTAGCATCCGGGAAAAAAATGGCCAATGGAATTCCGGGAAATCCACCGCCGGTGCCAAGATCTATTACATTGAGTTTACTGAGGTTGAATTGGGCCGCAATGCTCAATGAATGCAATACATGGTGCAGGTAGAAATTATCCATATCCTTCCGGCTGATCACATTTATCTTTTCATTCCAGTTGCTATATAAATCTTTAAGTGCAGCAAATTGTTCCTGTTGTTTTGGCGTAAAGTCTGTAAAATATTTTTGAATGATATTCATCTGGTTGTTTTGATTGGTTTACAGAACAATATTATAATAGAATAACAAAATTATTTCCATGTAGATGTTGGCTTCCGCAATAGTGCAGGTGCAAACAGCAAATAATAAATGAACATCCAAATGTCGAAGAAAAGGAAATAAGGTAGCAGGTCTTTCTCGTTAAGTTTTGCCAGGCATTTTGCATACACAAATAACTGGATCAGCAGCCGCACTCCAAATATTGCCAGTGCATATTGCCAGTTATACCATAAACAGGCAGCAATGAACAATGGATAGTAAAAGAAATGTGACAGTGAATATAATCCCAATAGAAATTTGTGTGATTTTTTATAGTATTTACTTGTTGTGTAATGTCTTCTTTTCTGGATACGCCATTGCGCCCAGGTTGAAGCAGGTTTACTTACAGTAAAACTATCTTTATCAATATTAATTCTGGTATTGTGTTTTGTAGCTGCGTTGTTTATAAATAAATCATCATCACCACCCGGAATATTATTGTGTGATGCAAATCCTTTGTTCCTGAAAAAAATTGTTTTGGTATAACTAAGGTTTCTTCCAACGCCCATGTAAGGAACACCTGCTAACGCATAGCTGAAGTATTGCAGAGCAGAATGAAATGTTTCCCATCGTATCAGTTTATTCAGCATTCCACTTTTTTTCTGAAAACTGCCATATCCCAAAACGATTTCTGTTTTTTCGTCGTACACATGCTGCATACTGTCGATCCATTTCTTGCTTACCGGTGAGCAATCCGCATCCGTAAGCAAAACAATTTCATGCTTTGCAGATTTTATCCCGATGCTTAACGGAAATTTTTTTCCGGGAACTACTTTTGCTTCCTGTGTTAAGGTGATCACCTGTAATTGCTTGTGCGTCTTTTTCAGGTCTTCAAGAATGTATTTTGTTTCATCATAAGAGTTGTCGTCTACTACCAATACTTCATGTGTAAAAGGATAGTCCTGCTCCAGTACGGTGGGTAAATGTTCGGAAATATTGCGGGCTTCGTCCCTCGCACAGATCACCACGCTTACCGGGTGTGTTTGTGAAGTAGATGATGATTTTGCTTTGTAAAAACTAAGCCTTGAAAAAAAGAACAGGTAATAAAATAACTGGATAAAGCTCAGTACACAGAATGCGATAAAGATGATCAATTGCCAGTGGGCAGTCAGGTTTGGTAAATTCATCGCCGCAAAAATAAGCTATAGGAACCTGATCTTCCCGTAGAAAAGGATTTTTTCAGGTTATATTTGCGGCCCATTTTAATAATAACCGTATGGCTTCGCTGCAGTTTGAACTTCATCGCACAGATACTTCCTCAAAAGCAAGGGCGGGAAAAATAACTACCGATCATGGTGAAATACTTACGCCGATTTTTATGCCGGTAGGTACGGTGGGAACGGTAAAAGCCGTTACACAACAACAACTGAAACAGGAAGTAAAAGCGCAGATCATTTTAGGAAATACCTATCACCTGTACCTGCGCCCCGGGCTGGAAGTGCTGGAAACAGCCGGCGGCTTGCACCGGTTTAATGGCTGGGACAGGCCCATACTTACCGATAGCGGCGGATTCCAGGTTTTTTCATTGGCAGGAACAAGAAAAATTAAGGAGGAAGGCGTAACCTTTCAGTCGCATATTGATGGAAGCCGGCATTTGTTCACACCTGAAAATGTTATGGATACCCAGCGCATCATCGGTGGTGACATCATGATGGCATTTGATGAATGTCCGCCCGGTGGCAGCGAATATGCCTACGCAAAGAAATCGATGGAATTAACGCATCGCTGGCTCGATCGCTGCATACAGCGTTTTAATGAAACACCTGACAGGTACGGGTACACGCAGAACCTGTTCCCGATTGTACAGGGTGGCGTACATCATGAACTGAGAAAGATTTCCTGCGAGTATATCAGCAGTAAAAACGCAACCGGCAACGCCATCGGCGGATTGAGCGTTGGAGAACCAATTGAAAAAATGTACGAGATATGTGATTTTTGCTGCGATCATCTTCCCCAGCATAAACCAAGATACCTGATGGGGGTAGGTACTCCGTGGAATATACTGGAATGTATAGAAATGGGTGTTGACATGTTTGATTGTGTAATGCCAACCCGTAACGGCCGGAATGCGATGCTATTTACTTCTCATGGAATTGTGAATATCGACAACAGGAAATGGGAGAAAGATTTTTCAGTGATAGACGATGGTATTGATTGCGAAATGAGCAATACTTACAGTAAGGCTTACCTGCGGCACCTGTTTAAAGCGAAAGAATATCTTGGGTTAACCATTGCCAGCGTACATAACCTTGCCTTCTACCTTTGGCTGGTGAAACAGGCGAGAGAACATATTATCCTGGGTGATTTTAAATCATGGAAAGCAGACATGCTGATCCGCTTACAACAAAAGCTATAAAACTAAAAACCCTGTTCAGTATGTATAAAAAATTGGAAAATCTGAATATCTTTAACGCCCCAATTAAACATATAATATGAAACCGATTTATTTCCTGATTTCATTGTTGCTATTCATTCCTGCTCTGTCATTCAGCCAGGTTCAGAATGGAAGTATTCCTAAAGATGCACAGGTGGATGTAACCGTAACCGATTTTAAGAATAATGCATTGCCGCATGAGATCATGGTGTTCAGAAGTAAAAATTATAACAAAGAATACCAGGGTTTAACAGATGACAATGGTAAATTTTCCATCCGTTTGCCACATGGAGATAAGTATGATATTTTTATCCTGGGTTTTAAGGATTCTACCAGTTATGATGTGCTGGACATTCCTGCCCCTGCAGATAAAAATGCCTATTATAAAAAGCCGTTTACGTTATCATTCCAGTTCATGCCTTCTAAAAACTGGGAACTGGAAGGCTGTAATTTTGAAACCGGTAAAGCTACGCTGCAACCAGAGTCGTATGCGGTGTTGGATGACCTGGTGTCATATATGCAAAGAAAAGAAGACGATAAGATAGAAGTGGGTGGTCATACCGATAATGTGGGAAAGCCGGCGGCAAATATGGTATTATCGCAGGACAGGGCCAATGCAGTTAGAGATTACCTGATATCCAAAGGAATTGATGCGTCGAGAATTACGGCAAAAGGATATGGAATGACAGTTCCGGTGGCCGACAATAAAACAGAAGCCGGAAGAGCGCAAAACAGGAGAACGGAAGTTACCATACTCAACTAGAAGTTGACATAAGAAATTAATAATTACAAATTAGGAAGTTGGAGCCTGCAGGAAATTGCAGGCCTTTTTTTGTCTTCTGTTCCAGTTAATATTTGAAGCTGAAAACAGGGTAGAAGGGGAAATATGCTGAAATTATGTGCAATAAAAAAGAGGCCTGTTAGAGCCTCCTGAATGAATTTTTCCGGTTGGTGATTAATGCGGATCGCTATATTTTAATTTTGTTGCGGTATGTATGCCGCCAAATCCTGAAATGTCTACATCATATCCGCCTTCAATTAAACCGATATTTCTTGCGTAGTAATTGCTGATGTCTGATGTAATGGTAATTCCGGGGGCAGAGAGCGTTGTTTTTACATAAATAACATCATTGTAGGTAGTGCCATTTACCAGCCTGCTTAAACCCGTTCCCTGGATAGTTGAGGTAAAGGTTACGTTAACTGTTACCGGCAAGGGTAACCCGAGGTCTACAGAAACCGGTAAAACCTGGTTCCAGGAAGTTCCTACAGATCCGTTGTCTTTTAAATAAAGAATTTCCAGTGCCGTATCAATCACGGAAGGGATAGATATATTCTGGAACTGGTAGTAATCGTTACCGGTAACATTATAATAAGAATGCGTGCCATTGTTATGCGCAACTATATAATATTGTTTTGAACCGATGCTGGTATCTGATCCGGTTACACGGCTGGTGTCAAGCACAGTTGTGGTGTCGAGGGTGGTAGGGTTCTGGGTTTTAACCTCATAAACCCAGTTGGTTCCGGCGTTGCCATTGCTGTAAGGCTGGTTGGTTGGGGCGACGGGGTCGTTGTTATTATCCTTTTTACAGGAAACCAGGGCAGCAGCGCCGCATAACAAGACAAAAAATAGCTTTTTCATATTGAGTTTTAGTTTTATTGCGTAATATCTGTATTTTTTGGTAAATAATTAAATATTTCCTCTTATCTTTGCGCTCCCAAAATTATGGCTAAACAGGCACTCATTAAGCAAGACGGAACGATCATAGAAGCGCTTAGCAACGCTATGTTCAAGGTTAAGTTAGAGAATGGGCATGAGATCCTGGCTACCATTTCCGGTAAAATGCGTATGCACTACATCCGTATTCTTCCTGGAGATAAGGTTGGGGTAGAGATGAGTCCGTACGATCTTACGAGAGGAAGGATCATCTTCAGGTATAAATAAAAAAAGCCACCGGTACTAACTGTTGGCTATTATCAAATAGATAAAAACAAACAAAATGAAGGTTAGAGCTTCTATCAAAAAGCGCAGCGCAGATTGCAAGATCGTGAGAAGAAAAGGAAGGCTGTATGTGATCAACAAAAAGAATCCTCGTTTTAAGCAAAAGCAAGGATAATCACTATTTAATTCATAATTTATAATTCATATTTTACTATGGCTCGTATTGCCGGTATTGACATCCCAAAAAATAAAAGAGGCGAGATCGGTCTGACCTATATCTATGGTATCGGACGTTCAACAGCAAAATACATCCTGGAAAAAGCAGGAATTGATGTAAACAAGAAAGTTGTTCAGTGGAATGATGATGAACAAACTGCCATTCGTAATATCATCTCCGGTGAAATTAAAACCGAAGGTGCATTACGTAGTGAAACGCAGATGAACATCAAACGTTTGCTGGATATCGCCTGCTACCGTGGTCTTCGTCATCGTAAAGGATTACCTGTTCGTGGCCAGCGTACCCGTACCAACAGCCGTACAAGAAAAGGTAAGCGTAAAACGGTTGCCGGTAAGAAAAAAGTTGCTAAGAAGTAAGCTAATAGCTAACAGCTATTGGCTTTTAGCTTTTTATATTGACTTGTTCTTTTGAATCAGCGCCGGATCGCGGAAGTCAGCAGGAGGGTTGATTCAGTCCCGTACTCGGGATACATTTTTTAAACGATTACCTATTATTTAAGTTATGGCAAAAGCACAGGGCAAAGCCCCCAGCGCAAAAGCAGCAGCGAAGAAAAGAGTTGTAAAAGTAGACAGCTACGGAGATGCTCACATCGTTGCAAGTTTCAACAACATCATCATCAGTTTAACCAACAAGAACGGCCAGGTTATTTCATGGTCTTCTGCCGGTAAAATGGGATTCAAAGGAAGTAAGAAAAATACGCCTTATGCAGCCCAGATGGCTGGCGCTGATGCAGCAAAAACTGCAATTGATGCAGGTTTGAAAAGAGTAGACGTATATGTAAAAGGACCAGGAAGTGGCCGTGAAGGTGCTATCCGTTCATTGTCGCAAAGTGGTTTGGAAGTATCCATGATCAAAGATGTTACTCCATTACCACACAACGGATGTCGTCCTCCTAAAAAGAGAAGAGTATAGTGAATTGTGAATGATGAATGTTGAATGCTGAATTGGTTTTTCCAGCTCATAATTTCAAATTCATAATTTATAATTCTTAATTCATAATTATTATTAACGGGTGTATCATTGATTTTACGATTTTTTATAATGATGCACCGACACTAAAAAAATCACACACAATATGGCACGTTATACAGGCCCCAAAACAAAAATTTCCCGCAGGTTCGGTGAACCCATCACAGGTAATGGTAAGTGGTTAACAAAAAACAGCAACCCTCCCGGTCAGCATGGCGCAAACAAAAAGCGTAAAACACTTAGCGAGTATGGTGTTCAGTTAAAAGAAAAACAGAAAGCAAAATATACTTACGGTGTATTGGAGAAACAATTCCGTAAGACTTTTGAAGAAGCTGCCCGTAGAAAAGGGGTTACCGGTGAAAACCTTATCAAATTATTAGAAGCCCGTTTGGACAACACTGTGTTCAGGTTAGGTATTGCACCGAGCCGTCAGAGTGCACGCCAGATGGTTAGTCATAAGCACATTACTGTTAATGATGAAGTGGTAAACATTCCGTCATACAGTTGCAAACCAGGTGATGTAATTGGTTTGAAAGCGAAGAGCGCAGGAAACACTGCTATCAGCGCTGCAGTTCGTGGAAAGAATGCAAAATTCAACTGGCTGGATTGGAGCGAAACAAACCTGAAAGGAACTTTCGTTGCGTATCCGGAGAGAGAAAGTGTTCCTGAGAATATTAAGGAGCAGTTGATCGTGGAATTATATAGTAAGTAAAAATTAAAAAGTAAAAACCAAAAAATTTGCTTCTGCAGTAACGGTTTTGAATTTTTACTTTTGACTTCATTTATCAGACAAAAATTTAAACACAAAATAAAATGGCCATTTTTAATTTTGTTAAACCAGATAAAATTGTACTTCAGAAAGCAACAGATTTTGAAGCACAGTTTGAGTTCCGTCCGCTGGAACCAGGATATGGTGTAACTATTGGTAACGCATTGCGCAGGGTATTGCTTAATTCTCTGGAGGGTTATGCAATTGTTGGTATCAACATTGCCGGTGCTGACCATGAGTTTGCAACATTGAAAGGAATTACAGAAGACGTAACCGAAATTATCCTTAACCTCAAACAGGTTCGTTTTAAAGCAAAGGTTGACCACGAAGTAAATACAGAGAAGGTTACCCTTTCTATTAAAAACAAAACCGAGTTTACTGCCGGTATGATCGGTGAAGCATCACCTGCTTTTGAAGTGATGAACCCGGATCTGCTGATTTGTACAATGGACAGCAGTGCAAAACTTGATATCGAAATTACGATTGGCCGCGGTCGTGGATACGTTCCTGCCGAAGATCATAAAGACAAGAGTTCACACTTTGGATATATTCCTGTTGATGCTATCTATACCCCAATCAAAAACGTAAAATACCTGATTGAAAATACAAGGGTAGAACAGCGCACAGATTTCGAAAAACTGATCATGGAAGTGGTTACCGATGGTACCATTCATCCGGAAGAAGCTGTAAAACAGGCAAGTCGTATCCTGATTCAGCACCTGATGATCATTACTGACGAGAACATCACGTTCGATACCAAAGAAGATAAAAAAGAAGACCTCGTTGATGAACAAACTTTGCAACTGCGCAAGATGTTGAAAACACCATTGGAAGACCTTGATCTTTCTGTACGTGCGTTCAACTGCTTAAAAGCTGCAAAGATCAATTCATTGAGCGAACTGGTACAATACGAACAGGAAGACCTGATGAAGTTCAGAAACTTTGGTCAGAAGTCTTTGAGCGAAATCGACCAGGTATTGCACGAAAGAGGTTTGAGCTTTGGAATGGATTTGAGTAAGTTGAAATTGGATGACGAATAATTGATTTGAAAATTAGCTGCTTAACCAGTAAGCTGATTTTTGAATGGCTACATTTTTATAAAACAAACACTGTAATTCCTGACACGGTACAGTGTACAAAACAACAAGTCAAATGAATCACGGTAACAAAAAGAACAATCTCAGCAGAACAGCTTCTCACAGGAGAGCATTGATGGCCAACCTGGGTAGCCAGTTGATCACGCACAAAAGGATCACTACTACTTTAGCAAAAGCAAAGGCATTACGTACGTATGTAGAGCCAATCATCACTAAAACAAAGAACACTTCTTCTAAAGAAGCGATCATGCACAATCACCGTATTGTATTCAGTTACCTGAATGATAAAGATGCTGTGAAAGAATTATTCACCGTTATAGCGCCGAAAGTTGCAGCTCGCCCGGGTGGTTATACACGTATCATTAAATTAGGAGCACGTGTGGGTGATAATGCAGAAATGGCAATGATTGAGTTGGTTGATTTCAACGAAATTTACGGTAAGGGTACTTCTGCTGCTGCAGAACCGGTTAAGAAAACACGTCGTTCAGGTGGTAAGAAGAAAGCGGCTGGCACAGATGCAACTGCTGCTGATACAACCGAAACAGAAACGACAACGGAAGGATAAAATATATCATCAGAAAATAACTTGCCCCGGTACTTGCTGCCGGGGCTTTTTTTTGAGGATACCTAAACAATTGAGCTGATTTGAAATCATGCGGTGGGAAATTGCTTCCTAAAAAAAGGAGCAGGAATCGCAGTTGCGTTGAATGAAAATTACCCGCCATCACATCAAAAGATGCGAAGACCAGTGAAAAATGCACATACTTATCTACATCCATAAAAAAAACAGCTTAATTAAGCATCCATTCTGTTTCTTTGCAAAACGTTTCTATAATGGCAAGCACTACTCCTAACAAAGCAATACTACTTCTCGAAGACGGAACCACCATTTACGGCCATTCATTCGGAAAAAAGGGCATCGCTACCGGGGAAATTTGTTTTAATACCGGTATGACGGGCTACCAGGAAGTATTTACAGATCCCAGTTATTATGGCCAGGTACTGATCATGAACAATGCTCATATTGGTAACTATGGAGTGAAGGATGTAGATGTGGAAAGCGGTGGTGTAAAAGTGAAAGCAATTATCGGCAGAAACCTGGAGGAAAAATTCAGCCGCTTTATGGCCGGAGGCTCATTACATGAATACCTCGAAGAACAAAACATTGTTGCTATCGACTGCGTGGATACAAGAGCGTTAGTAGCGCACATCAGAACCAAAGGAGCCATGAATTGTATTGTATCAAGTGATGAACTGGATGTGGATGTATTGAAAAAGAAACTGAAGGAAGTGCCTTCCATGGATGGACTGGAATTGGCCTCTGTTGTTAGTACAGCAGATACCTACGAATTGGGAGATCCAAACAGCAAAGTAAAAATTGCTGTACTCGATTTTGGTGTGAAAAAAAATATACTGAACTGCCTCGTTGAAAGAGGCGCACACGTAAAAGTGTACAATGCCAAAACAGATTTTGCCACACTGCAGGAATTTAATCCTTCGGGTTATTTTATCAGCAATGGTCCCGGAGATCCGGCGCCCATGGATTATGCAGTAAAAACAGTGAAGCAAATCCTGGAAACAGGCAAACCTTTGTTTGGAATTTGTCTTGGACATCAACTGCTCGCCCTGGCAAACGATATTCCAACCTTCAAAATGCATCATGGCCACAGGGGATTAAACCATCCTGTGAAAAATATCATTACGGGGAAATCCGAAATCACTACGCAGAATCATGGTTTTGGTGTTGATCCTGAAGCAGTGAAAGCCAATAAGAATATTGAGATCACACACGTGAACCTGAATGATAACAGCATTGAAGGCATTCGCATGAAAAATAAAAAAGCTTTCTCGGTACAATATCATCCTGAAGCAACACCAGGACCACACGACAGCAGGTATTTGTTTGATCAATTCATTGAAATGATACATAGCTAACTGCGAACTGCTCAAATACAATTCGTGGTTCAAAAATTTCATGTTATGAAAATCGCAATCATCAACGGTCCCAACCTGAATCTCATCGGAAAGAGAGAGGTAGATATTTATGGCGGTGAATCATTTGATGACTATTTCAAAACACTTGTATCAAGTTTTCCGGGAATAGAATTTTCATTTTTTCAAAGCAATGTGGAAGGAGAACTCATCAATGAAATACAACGGGTAGGATTCAGCTATGATGCTATTATCATCAATCCCGGCGGCTACACGCATACGTCAGTTGCTATCGGTGATGCGATTGCTGCAGTAACAGCAAAGGTTATTGAAGTACACATTTCAAATATTTTCGGTAGGGAAGACTTCAGGAAGTTGTCGCATGTATCCGGCAAAGCCGTTGGTATCATCAGTGGTTTAGGGTTAAAGGGGTATGAACTTGCGGTGCGTTATTTTTTATAACTTCCATTTTTTCAGTAATCCTTTTACATTCTTTTTTAAACCATCCAACTGTGCCAACTGGTCTTGTATAAAACTATTGTCTTCCAGTTTGCCAATCACTTTCAGCATTTCTTCATTGTTATCATAAACCATTTTCCTGTAAGGGTTGGTATAATCTTTTGCTCTTGCATTGTAAATACCTTTGGTCATCCATTCTTTGCTGATGAGCATTTTTTGCAACAACTCTTTGAACAAGGTTGCGGTAAATTGTTTCGGTGTAATATTCAACAACTCCAGCAGGCTTGTGTAGGCATGATGCAATTTATCCGTACTGTATTTTTTTCCCTGCAACTGGTAAAAATCATGCACCTGCTGCCAGCTTTTTATTTTTCCTTTTTTAATAGCATTTTTTAGTTGCTGAACTTCAGTATCAATGATTAATTGTCCGCCAATATTCAACCATTTTGTACGGGATACTTTAGCGGATAAAGATTTCTTAAATGCATCAAAATTTTCAAACTTATTGGCTTGTATATGATGCAGCAACTGCAGGCAACCGTGAACCTGTATCATGTCGGTGTACACAGCAATAGCAGCTTCAACTTTTACAATTACTGTTTCCCGTTGCGCATTTTCCCAACCAGAAACGATAGCTTCTCCTTTTTCATTTAGTGTTGCAGATTTCAGTATCTGCAATGCATCAAACATATCGTTAATGGTATCCGGTGCCAGGTAATCGTATTCGATGTACTGCGTTTTCAGAAGTCTCTTATCACGATCCACATATTTCCATGCATTGCGTGCAAGCGCATACATATTGTACATGAACCAATAAGCAGGCATCACCAGCAGCCGGTTATTTGTAACATCGTTACTCACCAGGCAAAACGGTATCGGAATATTTAATTCGGCAGGAAAATCTCCTTTGGCAATAATGGTAAACGAAGCAAACTTTGAATTGTGTTTTAAACTCACACATAGTCCTGGCCAGAATCCACGGCCGGCTACAATTTCACCATCGGCACTGCGGCTGTTATGATTGCTGCCAATGGTTGCACCTGCAGCTATATTACTTTGTCCCATGATCAGCGATGCACACAAAAAAGAATTGTTATGATGCTGTTCGTGAGAGGGGAAAATTAATGTATTCAATACTTCGCAGCAGGAGATGGTTGAATTATTTCCCAGGTAAGAATTGATCAGCCTTGCTCCATATTTCAATTGCGAGTGAGAGGCAGTAATAAAGCGAACGGCTTTCACACCGTAAAAAATACGGCAACCATAACCCACAATGCCATTCACCAATTCACATCCTTCACCAATCTGTGAAGTTCTGTCGGCATCGCTGTTAATCGTTACATTCTTTATCTTATTGGCGCCTTTGATATAGGCATCCGTTCCAATACACACATCCTTTAAAATGCCACAATTTTTAATAACGGTTCTTTCACCGATGGTGCCATAATAACCTCTTTGTTTGTCGAAACTATTTTCTGTAAACGCTTTGAATTTATCCAACAGTTCATCATCGTCCCGGTATTTGCTCCACATATATACATCGCCGGCGAGCATCCCGTTAAAGGGTATGATTGGCCTGCCCCCGTTTTCATTGCATACTTCAATCACCATCCGCTGCTTTTCATCTTCACCGTCTTTTAAAATTCCATTGCCGAATTTTGAGTGGTTGGTAGTAGCAATCTCATTTACATTGGCAATCATTACGTCATTATCAATGATGAAATGGGAGAGATAGTGAACGTTATCGATGCATACATTATCGCCCAGGTCGCAACTGATGATGGTGCTGTTGTATAATCCAACGGCCATGCGAAAATTATGGAACTCCCGGAAAACCGGTTGAAGGCTGCCGATGCGAATAAGCCCGAAGAATTTACAGTTTCTCACCAGGCTTGGGTTGAATCCATTGGTGACCAAAACATTTCCCCAGTTATCAGATTCATTCCGGTTGTGTACGAGTATATCTATCTCCAGCGTAGTTAGCGCACGGTATTTTTTTGCCTTACCACTTTGAAAGTAGCGCAGGTGATATTCATCTTTTCCTTTGGGAATAAATTTCTTGTCTATGAAATTATAGCCGAGTTCTTTTACGGGATGCGTGGTAATGATGTTCATGAAGCAATCAGCAATTGATAATGGGCAATATTCAATGTATGATTAACAATTGCCCGGTAAATAACATTTACCGAATTTAATACAATTTCATTGCCAATTGCTAATTGATAACTGATAATTATTCTACGGTTACGCTTTTAGCAAGGTTGCGTGGCTTATCTACATCAATTCCTTTCGCTGTTCCTACATAATAAGAAAGCAGTTGTAAAGGAATCACTGTTAAGATAGGTGCTATTAATTCATCCGCTGGCGGAATGGAAAAATAATGATCGCTTAAGCCGGGGCTCACTTCATCTCCTTCGGTTACGATGGAAATAATTTTACCTCTCCTGGCTTTAATTTCCTGCATGTTGCTTACGATCTTTTCGTGGTAGGTATCTTTTGTTGCGATGAATACAACAGGTAAGGTATCATCAACCAATGCGATTGGACCGTGCTTCATTTCTGCTGCCGGATACCCTTCTGCATGTATGTAGGAAATCTCTTTCAGTTTCAATGCACCTTCCAGCGCTACAGGGAAATTGTACCCCCTGCCCAGGAACAGGAAGTCGGATGCATTTTTATATACTTCAGCAATCTTCTTCACTTCTTCTGCATTCTTTAAAATGGCATCTACTTTCTCCGGAATTTCTGACAATTCGTTTACCAGGTTGTTGAAACGTTCGGTGCTGATCGTTCCTTTTTCCTGTGCAATTTTTAATGCAACCATGAACAACACCGCCAACTGCCCGGTAAAGGCTTTGGTAGAAGCTACGCCGATCTCGGGGCCTGCATGCGTATAAGCGCCGGCATGAGAGATACGTGCAATGGATGATCCTACCACGTTTACAATTCCGAAGATGAATGCGCCGTTTTCTTTTGCTTTTTCCAGCGCCACGAGGGTATCGGCTGTTTCACCGCTTTGAGAAATAGCAATGATCACATCTCCCTTGTTTACGATCGGGTTGCGATACCTGAACTCAGAAGCATATTCTACTTCTACCGGTATGCGGCATAATTCTTCGATGATGTATTCTGCCACCAATCCTGCATGCCAGCTTGTACCGCAGGCAATGATCATGATACGGTTTGCATTCTTCAGTTGTTCAATATTTTTTTCAATGCCACTCATTCGGATGGCACCGGCTTCTGCGTCTAAACGTCCACGTAAGCAATCGTAAATGGTGCTGGGCTGTTCAAATATTTCTTTGATCATGAAATGGTCGTAACCGCCTTTTTCAATGGCAGCAAGTTCCATATCCAGTTTCGTGATATACGGGGTTACTTTTTCGTTCCCCAGGTTTTTCAGGATCAGTTCGTCTGGTTTTACAATGGCCAGTTCATAGTCATTTACATACACTACTTCTTTGGTGTATTCAATGATGGGCGATGCATCGCTGGCCAGGAAATGTTCTCCTTTGCCAATGCCGATTACCAGCGGACTACCTTTTCTTGCAGCAACAATGGTGGTGGGATCATCCTGGTCGATCAATAAAATACAATAAGCGCCGCTTACTCTTTTTAACGCAATACGCAGCGCTTCTTCCAGGGTGCAGGAATTATTTTTCTGAATGTCTTCAATAAAATTGAGCAGTACTTCAGTATCGGTATCACTGGTAAAGCTGTATCCTTTTTTAACCAGTTCCTGTTTTATCTGTGCGTAGTTTTCAATGATACCGTTGTGAATGATGGCGAGTTTGCCACTTGCCGATGAATGCGGATGTGCATTGCGATCGCTTGGTTCACCATGGGTTGCCCAGCGGGTATGGCCAATGCCGATATTGGCTTCCAGGTTTTTGCCGATCACTGCTTCTTCCAGGTCAGTTACGCGTCCTTTCTTTTTAAATACTTTCAAACCCGTTCCATTCAGCAGTGCAACACCGCTGCTGTCGTAACCCCTGTATTCGAGTCTTTTTAAACCTTTAATGATCAGTGGATAGGCTTGTCTGGGACCTGTATAACCAACTATTCCGCACATAGATTTTTGTTTTAGATTGTTTTTGTTTGACCCGGCTGTTTACCTATGTGGAGCTTCAGTGGCGTCGCACACTTGTACAGTAGATTTTTAAACCTGCATAAACGTTTCAGCAAGGGGCATTATTGTGGCGCAAATTACTGAATTTGTTGGCAATGGCAATGTAGGATTAACCGGGGAGTTGTAAAGGCGCTGTTTATCCTTTGTGTTACTTCGTGCCTTCGGGTCTTTGTGGCAATATGCGTTTCCGGTTTACAACAAAATTCCCCTCAGGAAGAAATACGCCACCGAAAAATAAATCACGATTCCCGTAACATCTACCAAAGTGGCTACAAATGGCGCCGAAGATGCCGCCGGATCGAGTTTCATTCTTTTTAAGATCAGGGGCAGCATTGATCCCATTAAACTACCCCACAATACAATCCCGATCAGGGAGAAGAATATAGTAGTTGCTACCAGTTTCCAGTACACACCATAATCAAATATGTGCAGGTTTTGCCAAAGTACAATTCTTAGCACACCAATACTGCCCAATATAATACCCAGCATCAAGCCTGATATGATCTCCCGCCGCATTACCCGCCACCAGTCGGCGAGAGTAAGTTCGCCCAGGGCCATCGCCTGAATGATCAGTGTAGATGCCTGCGAGCCACTGTTACCACCACTGCTCATGATCAGCGGTATGAACAATGCTAAAACGGTAGCCGCTTCAATTTCCTTTTGAAAATACTGCATAGCCGTTGCGGTGAGCATTTCTCCCAGGAATAACAATACCAACCAGCCAGCTCTTTTCTTAACGAGTTTTATGATGCTGATATCGAGATACGGTTCATCAAATGCTTCCGTACCACCGATCTTTTGAATGTCTTCACTGAATTCTTCTTCTGCCACCCACAGTACATCATCAATGGTAACAATGCCGAGCAGTATATCCTGGTCGTCGGTAACAGGTAAGGCTACCCGATTATTCATTTTAAATGCCTGTTGGGCCAGTTCCTGGTCGTCGGTTGCTTTTAAAGAAATATAACGGCCATCCATCAGGTCTTCCACTTTTGTATCAGGAGCAGCCAGGATAAAATCACGGATACGGATATCATCAATCAGTTCCCCTTTGCTATTGATCACATAGATCACATCAATCGTTTCTGTATTGGTGCCGAAACGCCGGATGGTTGCCAACACCTGCTCAACGGTATTGGATTCGTACACATATACATAGTCGGGTGTCATCAAACGACCCACACTGTTATCGGGATAGCCGAGCAGTTCAAGCGTAACTTTTCTTTCTTCGGGATCGAGTGTTTTGATCAATTCCCTCACCATGCTTTTGGGCAATTCTTCCAGGAAGGATACACGGTCATCTGCCGGTAATTCGTTGAGGAGCTCTGCAGCTTTAAAGGCGGGCAAATCTTTGATGATCCGCTTTTGTTCGCCCAGTGCAAGAATTTTAAATACGCTGGTGGCCCGGTGAATAGATAAATGAGAAATGATCTGCGTTTCATACTCTTCATTCTCATTGATGAGCGTGGCTACATCACTAATGTTCTGGTGATTGAGGAATTCCTGGATGGCCAGTTTATCTTCGGATGCAATCACCTCTTCAAATCTCTGCTGCAATGTTATTTCTTCGTTTTCCAATTGCATCCTGTTAAAAAATTATAGCCTTTGTAAAGTAGTTGCAATTTACTTTATTTAGTATTAAAAAATTGTTTCCACTTCCATGTATAATGCCTTATTGATGATAATTTCGTTTGCGGCGTTACCTGCAAAATAAAAGCACTATGATCAAATCATTCCTGTTCGTTGAACAAACATCTCTTAAAGGAAAAGCGGTATTCACCAATAAAAATATCCCGGCAAATACAGTGATAGAAA
Source organism: Bacteroidota bacterium (assembly GCA_018268085.1). Lineage (GTDB taxonomy): Bacteria > Bacteroidota > Bacteroidia > Chitinophagales > Chitinophagaceae > Ferruginibacter. The sequence continues at coordinate 38,893 of JAFDXE010000008.1, read as the reverse complement.
TTGCACCGGTTATTGTTATGTCTGCCGAAGATCGCCTGCATCTCGACAAAACCCTGCTGCACGATTATATTTTTGAATGGGGTAAACAAAAAGATAAATGTGCGATGGCACTTGGTTTGGTTCCGATGTATAACCATAGTTATACCAGCAACTGCGAATATTTTATGGATTTTGATGATGATACGATCATGATAAAAACGGTAAGCGATGTTAAAAAAGGAGAGGAGCTGACAATAAACTATAACGGAGATTGGAATGATGGGAAGCGGGTGTGGTTTGAGGCAGAGTGAACGGGATGATGGATACAAGGCACAGGATACCAGATCTAGTTACACTAATAGTATTGATTGCAGTTTGATTGTTAATATGGCCATTGCGTAAATAATTTGCTGTGGACAAAAAAAATCAGTGAATCAGTGGCGATAAATAATGCCACTGATTCACTGATATAAATTTTTAAATGAAATCTTCAACAGAAAAAAACGCCACGCTCAATCCCCTCATTCAGAATTCATCATTCATCATTCATAATTCATCATTCAGAATTCATCATCATTTCTTCGCAAACTCCTGCCTGATAATATTCAATGCCCCTCCTGCTTTAAACCATTCAATCTGTTGTTTATTGTATGAATGATTTACCATGATCTCATCTTTTGTACCGTCTTTATGCTTCAACACCAGTTTTAATTGTTTGCCTGGTGCAAAAGTTTTTAAACGAATAATATCAATGGTATCATCTTCCTGTATCTTATCGTAATCATTTTTATTGTCGAATGTTAATGCCAGCATTCCCTGTTTTTTCAGGTTGGTTTCATGAATCCTTGCAAAAGATTTTACCAGTACTGCTCTTACGCCAAGGTGACGGGGTTCCATTGCGGCATGTTCTCTTGAAGAACCTTCACCATAGTTTTCATCTCCCACAACAATGGATCCGATGCCAGCCGCTTTATAGGCTCGTTGCGTTTTCGGAACAGGCCCGTATTCTCCGGTAAGTTGATTTTTTACATGATCAGTTTTATCGTTGAAAAAATTTACGGCACCAATAAGCATGTTGTTGCTGATGTTATCGAGGTGACCACGGAATTTCAACCATGGGCCAGCCATTGAAATATGATCAGTGGTGCATTTGCCTTTTGCCTTAATCAATAATTTCAAATCTTTCAGATCATCACCTTCCCATGCTGCAAACGGATCGAGTAATTGCAAACGCTGGCTGGTAGGAGAAACAATCACCTGTACCCCGCTGCCATCTGCCGCAGGTGCCTGGTAACCGGGATCATCAACAGCAAATCCTTTTTTTGGTAATTCATCTCCTGATGGCGGATCTAATTTTACAGCTTCGCCTTTATCATTGATCAATGTATCTGTGAGCGGATTAAAATCCAATGTTCCCGCAATAGCCATGGCCGTTACAATTTCCGGGGAACCTACAAATGCAAAAGTATTCGGATTGCCATCTGCACGTTTTGCAAAGTTCCTGTTGAAGCTATGAACAATGGTATTTCGTTCTGCTTTTTCTGCGCCTACACGTGCCCACATTCCAATGCAGGGTCCGCATGCGTTGGCAAAAACGGTTGCGCCGATATTATTGAATACATCCAGGTAGCCATCTCTTTCCACTGTATATCTTACCTGTTCAGAACCCGGGGTAATGGTGAATTCTGCATGTAGTTTTAATCCTTTGTCTTTAACCTGGCGTGCAAGACTAACCGCCCTGCTGATATCTTCATAAGAAGAGTTGGTACAACTTCCGATCAAACCTACTTCAATTTTGGTAGGCCAGTTATTGGCGGCTGCAGCTTCTTTCATTTTTGAAATCGGGGTGGCCAGGTCTGGTGTGAATGGTCCGTTTAAATGTGGTTCCAGTTCACTAAGATTAATTTCAATTACCTGGTCGAAGTATTGCTGGGGATTAGCATATACTTCCGGATCGCCGGTTAAATGTTCAGCAATTACATCAGCCATTTGAGCGATGTCTGCTCTTCCGGTTGCTTTCAGGTAACGGCTCATACTTTCATCATATCCGAATGTTGAAGTAGTAGCACCTACTTCAGCGCCCATATTACAAATGGTGCCTTTACCGGTACAGCTAAGGCTTGTAGCGCCTTCGCCAAAATATTCCACAACAGCACCGGTTCCGCCTTTTACAGTGAGGATACCGGCAACTTTTAAGATTACATCTTTAGGGGCAGTCCAGCCGTTAAGCTTTCCCGTTAGTTTAACGCCGATCAGTTTCGGCATTTTTAATTCCCATGGTAAACCGGCCATTACGTCGCAGGCATCTGCACCGCCCACGCCAATGGCGATCATGCCGAGGCCACCTGCATTTACCGTATGACTATCTGTTCCAATCATCATTCCACCCGGGAATGCATAGTTTTCCAGTACAACCTGGTGAATGATACCGGCGCCGGGTTTCCAGAATCCGATTCCGTATTTGTTGGAAACAGATGCGAGGAAATCGTACACTTCACTGCTTTCGCTTACGGCACGGGAAAGATCCGTTTTGCTATCTACTTTGGCTTCAATGAGGTGATCACAATGAACAGTACTGGGAACGGCAACCTTATTCCGGCCGGATTGCATGAATTGCAATAAAGCCATTTGAGCGGTAGCATCCTGCATGGCTACACGATCCGGGGCAAAATCAACATAAGAAATTCCTCTTTCATAAGGTTTGGCCGGTACCTCACCCCACAAATGTGCATACAGGATTTTTTCGGTGAGGGTAAGCGGTTTACCAAGAAGTTTGCGTGCGTTGTGAACGCCGATCGGGAAATTAGCATAAAGCTTCTTAATCATTTCAATGTCGAATGCCATAGAATAAGTTTAGTTCCTGTTCGTTGCCAGGCTGGTTTAATAAATTTTTGATGGATTAATAAAAATAAAATGCGCTGAGTAAACGTATTTATTTGTATCAAATTGCCATGCTTCCTATCAGTTTGCAAAATTACTTAAAATGAAGGAAGGATTTGGGCAAAAAAATAAGTAATTTTATTCCCTGAAATTAATCTCTTCGTATGAACAGGTTCAAACATTTTGTAGAGTGGCATGTGTTCGGCGTTTGCACTGCAATTGGAGAAAAAATGGGTATCGCCACCGCTACCATCCGCAAGTATTTTATTTACATTTCTTTTCTTACTATGGGTTCCCCATTGATCGTTTATTTTTTTGTGGCATTCTGGATGAACATTAAGCGGTATATATTAAATGCCCGGAGAAATCCGGTGAGGTATTTGTGAGAGGTGAGCTATGAGCTATGAGCTATGAGCTGTGAGCTATAAACTATGAACTATAAACTATCAACCAGGAGCGTCTGCTAAGTTTATGACTATTGTAATTCGTGTCTCTCTCTCCTGTAACCTATTCGTTTACCCATTTTACTTTCTCTTCCAATGGTAATCGTGTTGCGTTTCCTGAAGGAACGGCGATATGCCCGATGTAGAAAAAGCCCAGCAATTTATCTTCTTCCCCCAGTCCGAAAAATGATTTTGCTTCCGGATAATAGGTAATGCCACCGGTTGTCCAGTAACCGCCGATACCATACGCCGTAACGGTCAAATACATGTTTTGTACGGCGCAGGCCACCGCTTCTATATCTTCTATCTCCGGAATATTTTTAGTAGTGGTTCGCTTCATGCCGATGGCGATAATATGTGAAGCCAGCAGCGGGTTCGATTGCATTTTCGAATACGTTTCTTCTTTGAATTTTTCCCCGGCTTTTTGTTTATACAATTCACTTTGAAAAGAAGCGAATTTTTCCAATCCTTTCCCGGAGAAAACGGTGAATTGCCAGGGTTCTGTTTTGCCATGATTAGGCGCCCAGCAGGCATTGGTTAACACCTGCCTGATCATTTCATCAGCTACGGGTTTACCCGGAATAAATTGTTTTGGAAAAACTGACCGGCGATTTTTCACCAGTTCATTAAACCAGGAAGAAGAAGATTCGTTCAATGGTATCATTTAAAAGTTTGGAATCAGCTAACAGCCGCACGCAGCTTCACCAGTTTTTCAAGTAGGGGTTCAAGCAAATCGAGTTGAAGCATATTGGCGCCATCACTTTTTGCAACAGCGGGATTGGGATGTGTTTCTATGAACAATCCATCGGCACCGGTGGCTATGGCCGCTTTGGCGATGGTTTCTATCAGTTGAGGATTGCCTCCGGTAACGCCTGTTGTTTGGTTTGGTTGCTGCAGTGAATGTGTACAATCCATCACCACCGGAACAAAGTGTTCTTTCATCCAGGTGATGTTGCGATAATCTACAATTAGATCCTGGTAACCAAAGCTGTTACCCCTTTCCGTTAGCCACACAAAATCATTGCCTGCCAGTTTAATTTTATCTACAGCAAATTTCATAGATGGACCGCTTACAAACTGGCCCTTTTTTACGTTTACAATTTTACCGGTAGCAGCAGCGGCTTGTAACAAGTCTGTTTGCCTGCAGAGGAACGCCGGTATCTGTAATATGTCTACATAATTGGCAGCAATAGCTGCTTCCTGGGCGGTATGAATGTCGGTGGTTACGGGCAGGTTAAATTTTTCTCCCACTGCACGGATCAATTCCAATGCTTTTTCATCGCCGATACCTGTAAATGAACCGGCGCTGGTACGGTTGGCTTTGCGATAAGATGCTTTAAAGATGTAAGGTATCTGGAGCTTTTTACAAATGCCCGAAACTTTTTCGGCAATGTCGAATGGCATCTGGTCATTCTCCACCACGCATGGGCCGGCAATTAGGAAGAAATTATTTTTATTGTAGTGCTGTTTTTTGAATAGTTCCTGCAGATTGTTGTTCATGGCGCAAAATTACAAAGAAGCTGTATCAATCGGGGGGAAAAAAGCGTACAATATTTTGTCACACTTCTCCTTAATTCCCGTAACGAATTAAATTAATCATACTTAAAGGCATTCATAGCGCAGGTATAATGTGCAGGAGATGTTGTGAGAATACGGCCATACAGCAACAATTGCAGCCTGCTGTACGGGTTAATGCCCGATTATTTTCAGGAATTCTTCTTTTTTCCTCCTGGCCACATCTACAAAATCGCCATTCTGCATTTCAACCTGGCCCCCGTCTCCTTTAATATATCTCTTAAGAAAATGAAGGTTGATAATATGCGAATGATGGATGCGGAAAAATAAATCTGCGGGTAACAATTCTTCAAATTCTTTCAGCGTTTTTGAGGCGATTATTTTATTGTTGTTCAATAAGCAGATGTTGGTATAATTACTACTTGCTTCCAGGCGAATAATATCCTGTATGTCAAAAAATAACAATCCTTCCAGCGTTGGCACTGCCAGTTTATTGAATGATTTTTTCGGATGCAGGATATTCTGTTGAAGCAGTTCTGCCTGTTTTTTAGTTTGATGGTTTTCTTTATGAATAATATTGGCAACGGTTGTTTTCAGTTCTTCTATATCTATTGGTTTGAGCAGGTAATCGAATGCTGCATATTTAATGGCTTTAATTGCATATTGATCGTAGGCTGTTGTAAAAATGATGTGGAAATTTTTTTCTTTAATGGCATTCAGCATTTCAAAGCCATTCATCTTTGGCATTTCAATATCAAGGAATATCAATTGCGGATTGTATTTGCTGATCGCATCAATCGCTTCAAGGCCGTCTGCAGCTTCCGCAAGAATTTCTACATCCGTACAATAACTCTGAAGCTTTTGTTTCAAAGCCTGCCGTCCTCTTGCCTCATCATCAATAATAATTGCCGTAATCATATCAGGTTATTTTTAATGTTACAAGAATGAGTGTACCTAACGGTTTTTTATCGTTGTACAAATCGGTAATGTGAACGGAAGGTTGTGCTTCCTTATTAAACAACCTTATCCTGTCGAAACTTAATTGCATGCCATACGAATGTTCTTTGTTTTGTGCAATACGGCCTGCTGCTTCACGACCAATGCCGTTATCCCTGATGCTGTACATTATTTTATCATCTTTTTTTGTAACGGATATTTCCAATAATCCATCATTGCCATCCTTATTCTTTAATCCATGTTGTATGGCATTTTCTACGAAAGGCTGAATAATGAGCGGAGGTACTTTATAATCACTTTCCAATAACTCTTTGTCAATCGAAATTTTTGTTTTGAATTTATTGTCGTTCCTTAATTCTTCCAGTTCTATATACAACCTGAGTGTTTCAATGTCTTTTGAAAATCCCAATGTATTTTGCTTACTGCTCTCCAGGATATTGCGCAGGAGTTTTGCAAATTTATTCAGGTATAATGTTGCATTGTATTTGTCGTTGCTGTGAATGAAAGAATCGATGTTATTAATACAATTGAATATAAAATGAGGATTTAGTTGTGCTTTAAGCGCAGCTATTTCTGTTTCTGTTACCAGTTGTTTAAGGTTAGCCGATTTTCGAATTGATTTTACCCGCCACCTGGTAAACAGGAAAATGAACAGTGCGGTTAACATTACGGAGAAAACCTGGAATAGTATAGACTGATACCAATGGGGACGTACGATTATAAGCATTTCTGTTGTTGAATATACTGAAGTGCTATTGGTTGAATTTCCCTTTACCTGCAATAGATATTCGCCGTGTGGTAATGCCGTCAGGTTGATGATGCCATCTTTAGCTTCAATCCATTTACTGTTTTTGTAGGTTGCGAGCCTGTAAAAAAGTACGTTCTTCTCTGAAGCTGTATAGTTAAGCAGTGCAAATTGAATATTTATATTTCTTGTTCCGGCCGGTGCGATCAGTTGCAATTGGTTAACTCCATTTGTTATGGGGGTGTACCTGTTCCCATCAATATCCACATCAGTAAAAATTAATGGTGCTTCTTTTTTATGTTGTAATAATTCATACGGATTGAATGTAATGATCGTATGCACACTTCCTGCAGCAATACAGCTATCATTTATCCATTTGAATACTCCTTTGAAGCCGGTAAACCCTGCAGGTAATCCGTCAGCATCATCATAATAATGAAATTCTTTTGTGTGTTTATTGTAAGCCTGGATAAAATAATCAGCCATAGTCCATATTATCCCGGTAGTGTCTTCCAGTATTTTTTTTGCCGAAAAGGAAATTGATTTTTCCGGATCTTTTATGAACCAGTATTTTTTTTCAACGGGAGAAAATTGTACAAGGCCTTTATAGGTTGCAATCCATCCCATATTGTTCTTATCAAAATATAGCTGGTTAATATGATTGTAAAGCCCGTTTTTTTTATTGTCTCCGCAATCTATCGGGAATCGGATAAAAGAATCTGTTTGTTTATCGTACAGGTATAACCCGGTGGAAGTGCCGATCCATACATTTCCATTCCGGTCATATTCAAGGCTTGATAACATTCCTTTATAATCACGACGGTAGTTCTTTAAAAATTTTCCTTCTGATGGATCAAATACATAAAGACCTCTGTCTTCAAACATTGCCCAGTAAAGTCCATCGGGTCGTTTCTTCATACGGGTTGCTGAATATTGCAGGTCTATATCCGGAAAAGAATCAGTGGGTTTGTACTGCTGAAAGGAATTTCCTTCAATCCTTTTTAAAAAACCTTCAGTTGTACCAAGCCAGGTTTCATTGTTATCTGTTTGCTGTATGGTTGAAATATTTACCGGGTACAACTTGTTATGGATGTTCACCTCTTTCATGCAGTGTTCAATTTCCCATTTGTTATTGCAAGTGTATAAATATCCGTAAGGCCAGTTTATGAATTCATAACCTGTACCTGTTTTTAATAAGTCGGCAGGATAACTGGTCGTTAATATATCCATTCCTGTTTTTTCGCCTGAAAGATAGAAGCTGTTAAAATGTTGCCATGCAGGATCAATGATATTTATTCCCTGGTCTGTAAAAATCCAAAAACGTTTTTCATTGTCTTTATAAATGAACCTTACTTCAAGTCCTTTTACAGAGCCCGGCAATGTGATATCGGGCGGATAACTTTTATAAGCTCCTGTTGCCGGATCTGATAATGTAAGTCCGTTATCAGCAGAACAAGTTAACCATGATTTACCATGTTCATCATTCCATTCATTGAGAAAGTTGATGATGGTGCCTGGAGCAGGCCATGGTTCATATTTACCTGTTGCCGGAAAAAATTTTGTAAGTCCGTTTCCCCAAAAGCTCACCCACATTTGTTGTTTATTATCCTGGAAAACGTTTGTTATCCAACAGTATTTCCCGGTAAAATATGGTTTGCAGTTTTTGTTTACTGTGTCAACAAGATAAAGTCCATAAGCGCTGCTCACCCACAATTGATGTTGTGCATCTTCAAGTAACTGTAGAACACCTTTTGCATGTTTTTGCCAACCGGGATTATTGATCATTGGCGTTGCATACCGGATGAATTTTTTTGTAACCGGGTTATACAATTGAAGCCCTGCTGAACTTAAAATCCATAATCGTTTTCTGCTGTCTGTATAGGGCGAGGTTTTTTCATTACTGGCAATAGATGAGGGGTCGGCGTCGTTGTGTTGAAACAATTCAGATTTTTCAGTTTCCGGGTTTAAATGATATAATCCAATGATTGTACTGATCCATAACCATCCTGAATCGTCTTCACAGATCCTTGCAATGTAATTTGCTTCAATGCCCGGTGAGCCGTCTATACTTAGATATGATTTCACTTTTCTTCCATCATAGCGGATAAGTCCGTCATTTTCTGTGCCCATCCATACAAGTCCTTTTTTATCTTTCAACATGCACGTGATGCTTTTAGCGGGCAGGCCCGATATTTCCGGCAGTAATGAAAATTTTAAATCAGGAAAGTGCTGTGCATAATTCTGTTGTATGAAAAAGAAACAGCAGTAAATTAATATCCATGCATTTTTTTTCATACCCCACATTGCATTTTGTAATTGATTATCCCGGTTACGATATCAATCTCTAAGTTCCTGGTATTTCTTCCCGTACAATTGATAAGATAATCACTGGTGAAGTAAGCAATATTTTTAGCACTAAGCGTATAAAGGTTTATTTATTTTTTGTAACCGGTTTGTTGGAGGATGAATGCCCATTTCGCTGCTTCTTTTTTAAAGGCGGCAAATTTATCCTCACTGTCACCATGCCCTGCATTGTAATCTACCTGCAGTAAAATGGGTTTATCGGATGCGTTTGCAGCTTGTACGGCTGCAGCAAATTTGGCTGGCTGCCAGCTAATCACTCTTGGATCATTCCATCCGGTTGTGATCAGCATGGCAGGATACTTTGTTCCGTTTTCCACGTGGAGTAAAGCATCCATTTCCATTAATGAGAAAAATTCGTTGATATTTTTTACTGAGCCGAATTCCGGCGTATTCACGGAACCGTTAGGAGAGAATTCCTGTCTCACCATACTCAGGCAACCTACCTGTGGTACAGCGCATGCCCAAAGATCGGGTCGCTCGGTAACAGCCCTACCAATCAGTATTCCTCCAGCACTTCCACCTTCACAGGCAAGATGTTTGGGTGAAGTATATCCTTTGCTGACCAGGTATTCTGCTGTACTGTTCAGGTCTTTCCAGGTATTGGGTTTACTTTGTTTAAATCCGCTAAGGTGCCAGTTTTCGCCTTTTTCACCGCCTCCACGAACGTGTGCTACTGCGATCACAACTCCCTTATGTGCCAGTAAAAGAAAATTCGGAAAAAATACTGCGCTCGAACTGATGCCATACGCACCATAACTATACACATACGCTGTGTTTTCTCCGTTTAATTTTGTTTGCTTATTGCGAATAATTGATACAGGAATCATCACACCGTCATGACCGGGAATTTCAATTTCCTCTACGATTGTTTCGTTGGTATAAGGATAGGATGGACTGGTACGGAATGCCAGTGTTTTTTCTTTGGCAAATGGTTTATCGAGATTGCTGTAGGTAAATGTGATGGGGGTAGTCCAACCGCTTCTTACAATATGAACATCATCATTGCTTTTATTAAATGGTGTGAGGTACATCAGGTTGGTATTTTCGGCAAAAGGAATTTTTGCGAAGGTATTGTTGCGCATATCTACGGTGTAATGAAATAACTGCACGCCGTTACTCATATATGGAACGATCAGGAAATTTTTTGTTTGTGTAAGTCCGTCGCCGTAGTTGAGTGGAATATTTTTTTCTGCTGCAATTAAAACGGCTTTGGATATATCCTGGTTGTTCATGTTCATAAGCATGAGTTTACCGTTGGGTGCATTTTTTTTGCTTACCAGGAATAGTTTATCTGCAAATGCATTGAGCGTAGTTACTTCATCTGTTTCTGAAATGATTTTCTTCCATTTGTCTCCGCTGTTTATTTTCCGGTAATATATTTCTATGAAGGGGGAAACGCTTGAAGCGTAAACGATTTCATAGTTGCAATCTTTACACAGCCATGCCGGCCATAGTTGTTTTGTGTTGGTTAGATCGTATAGTTCCGGGTTAAGCTGGTAGGAGAGCATTGTTTTATCCTGTACTGTGTCTGTTCCCAGCTTGTGTATTTTAAACGTGCGGTCTTTATCTTCAACGATTTGATGTACATCCCAGGTAGGTTGTTGCATATAATATACATTTCCTTCTCCTGGTGCAAAACCGGCAAACCTTCCCGGAATACTGTCGCTCATAAATTTTCCCTGTGCGATATTGTAGAATTTTGTTACTGCTGTAATTTCTTTTCCGCCTTCGCCTGCAGTAACCGCCATGTATTGCTGGTAAGGATCAATTTCATAATCACTCAGGTTGTGGTTGGCACTCCACATCAAATTATTGGCCACCAGTTCTTCTTTTCCATTTTCTCCGTTACGTTTGTAAATTGTTGGTTTGGCATCGCCAATTTTCAGGTTGAAGTAAAATAATGTATTGCCCACCTGTCTTACTTTTCCGATCTTATCCGGCTGAATGGAGTCGAGCATCAAAAACTCATTGTAGATTTCATTGGTAAGCGGTAATTTATCCATAATGCTTTTTGTATAATCATTCTGTGCTTTAAACCAGTTATTGGTTGTTTCACTTTTAAGATCTTCCATCCAGCGGTACGGATCTTTTATAGTGATGTTGTGCCAGGTATCGCTGCTGTCAACTGTTTTTGTTGCAGGGTATTGATATTGGGCCTTGGCATTGAGTAAGCAAAACAGGGTTAAAAACCCGGCACAAAATTTTTTCATTGTTGTTATTTTAATTGATCTGGTGAGATTTAAAGTTATTCTATTTGCTGGATTTAAAATGCGGTAAAAAAACAGTTGCATGTAATGTTGGTCAGTACTATTTTTTTCTTTGTTTTATATAATTAAGCAGCAGTGTCTTTTCTACAACTTCTACGGGTTTAAATAATTTCCTTGTTTCTGCAGGGAGTTTATTCCATAAGTGGTTTGCATCCTGCCTGTACTTTAGTGAAATCGTGATGATGCCCGACTGCAGTGTTTTTGAAACTTTTTTTGTGCCTTTTAGTTTTATAATGGCCGACTCAAGTAGTTCAAGATTACTGTCGTTGAAATGTATCCCTGAAACAACAATGGTCATTTTGTTTTTATCAGTGGTTGTTTTACCGGCGAGTTCTTTAAAAAGAGTTTTTGCATTTTCAAGTGTTTTGGTTGCATTTTCGATGGTAGCTCCTGTTTCATTAGTGGCATTGTTTACCTCATTTATTTTGCTGTTTATGTCTGTTGCCATTTTTGATTGGCCATGTACATTAAACCGTACAACCAACAGAGAGCACAGCAGCAGGAATTTAATAGTGTGTTTCATTTCATTATTTTTTTATCAATAAAATCTTTTGAATTTCTGATCCAGTACAAAAATGTCTTTGATCACTGTACCATTCTGATATTCTCCGCCCTGCATATCTATCGACCATTCTCCGTTTTTATAATACAGGTAATAATTAAAGGAAGAATGCGTCATCGTTATAGAAAGGAAACTACTGTTGATCGTATTTGCTTTTGCATACTGAACTTTTCCATCCGGGAATTCAAATCCCAGAATACCGTAATCAAAATTCGACTGGTTGATATCATTGTAAATACTGTTGCCTGCTTTTTTCAACAGCACACTTTGTACTTTACTACCTGTTTGATATTTACCATTACTGCTTTTGATCATTCCTTTTTTGTCGATAGTATAATAGGTATCGTTGTTTACAAGTTTAATCCGGATGTCTGAAGCGGATTGAGTAATAACATTGGCATATAATGTTCTGCCGTCGGCAAAAGTTACTTTGGCCATCGATGGTCTTGAAGGAAGTTCGGTGCTGCCGGATTTTTCCCGGATACGATTTGTTTTATTGAGATCTGTTTTTCTCAACTGTGCGCTGCAGCTTATTAAAATGCTATGCAGCAAACAAAAGATCACCAGGTATTTTTTCATGTTCATTTTTTTACGTTGTTTAATTATTGTTTGTTAATTGGTTTGGCTATAGGTTTATTTGGCCTGTTAATTTTCAGTTCACCTGAATGGAGTGTTTCTTTATTCCTATCCTGTTTTTTTTCCAGTTTTAGTTCCTGTATATTTTTGTTCTGAATAGCGGTTTGTTGCATGTTGTATTTAAGGATCTGGGCGCCGCTCAATGAAAGTTTGTCGGTATTCTTTAATTTTTTGAGCAGTGCGTTCAATGAGCCGGCGTTTTCTCCGAGGATATCCCCGGTTGTTGGATCTACCCATGCACCATAGCAGGAGAAATTGAATACCTGGTAATGGGTAACGATGGCTTTTGCATATTGTTCCTGGTTATCGGGAACGCATATAGCAGTGTACACGCATCCTTTCCTGGGTGGAACGAGTGGTACGCCTTCGCCCTGATTCCATAAAACGGGAAGAGAGGTAAGTTCAAACAGTAATGGATTGCCTGTTGAAGATTCATCGTAGGGGATACCATCTATCGTACATTGGTACACGAAGCCGGAATCGGAATCATTCATTCTTTTGAAAGTGATAGATGTTTTTACCAATTCATAGTGACTGAAATTTCCTTTAATATTTTTATAGGTATCCGACCCTGATGCATTTTCTGTAAATTTTGTTGGAACCCATGCTTGAATTTTTAAAGCGTCTGCAAGTTTACCTGTTGGCTGACCGGTTGCAAAATTCCAACGTAAATAGGCATGAATGCGTCCTGTTGTTCCGCCCAAAGGAAAATTAAATGTCCGGGGTCCTGGTGTTACAGGCGGTTTATTTCTTCCACCTGTAATTTCAATAGAAATTTCCTGCGGATCCCTGCTTCTGTAAATGCTGGTGATACGGCCCTGGAAACATCCCTGGTAACTTACAAAATAATGACTCATTCCAACCCAGGGATTGCTGAAAGAGAATGTTACCCGATCAGCATAATTGTTTTCAGCCAGGCCAATTAACGCGGACCCTTCAACTCCACCTGCGAAAAGACCCTCATCATTATGCGAATTAAATTTTACGGTGGCACCAGGTTTAATCAGGTAAGGATAGCCAAATAATTTATCGCCGCTTCCAGATAAAAGGTTTACATCACTGATTGAAAGGTTATGAATATATACAATGATATTACAGTTGTCTGCTTTTAATTGCACTGCAGCCACAAAAAATGTGATGGTTACAAATATTTTTTTCATGATCCTTATGTATGATTGGTGATGGATATGTTGAACTGCTACTTGTTGTTATCAACTTCTACCTGTGTAGTCAGTTTTATTCCGCTGTCACCATCTTCATCTACAAATTCACCTGTTTTTAATTGCGGACCATTGGCTGCTGCATTCAGATAAAATTCATGAACATAGAAATCAGCTTTATTGCCGCTGTATATTTTTTTTACGCCGTTCCGCATACTTAAAAAATCATCGGGATTAGGTTTTACATCGTAGTCCCATAAATAGTAGTACACAATTATCTTAGCGCCTGCCAATGCATCGCCCGGAATTTTAAAACTGGCTTCAATGTTTGGCGAGTAGGATCGTTTGATATCGCCTGCATTGAGGTGTTGATTTTGTTTGATGTCCAACAAACGATCACGCCTGTTCTCAGGAAATACTTCCCTGTTTTTTCCATCAAAAGCCTGCGCCCATACCTGGCCATATATTTCAAGATCCGTTTCGCTGATATTAATCGGCATGATAGAAGAAATGGATGCAGTAAAAACACGATCGGCCGGTTTAGCCGCATCTGCTGTGTACACGCAACTTTGCGTAATAAAATAGTCTGTTGCGCTGTTGGATAAAACCAGGTCGTTGTTTACATTACTGAACTGGTATTTTATAGGCTGTGCATTTTTATAGTTCAATGTTCTTAAAATATTTGCACATACTTTTTTTACATCATCAAAAGTATATACGGTTGTAACCTGGTCGCTCTGGCCACCCACTACATACATTTTTATTACCGCTTTTGAATTAAACTGTTTGGAAAAATATTCGAAGTTGGCACTGCCGCCTGCTACAGCGTAATCGATACCTGCCTCTGCTTTAGCATTTGATTCTGCATCATACGTTTCCAGTTCTGCAACAGCTAATACCCGTGCACCATAGCTTACATTGCTGATGTACATCATATCACGTGTTGCATAAGCCGGATCAATGATGCCATTGGCACCTACTGATGTTTTAATGCTGAACATCGATTTGGTTGCATCAATGAGCAGGTAACGATGTTTTTCACTTTTCTTTGAAGAAAACAGGGCTGAAGCGCTGAATCCAAAACCATATCCTGATGCGCCAACTTTAATCAGTAAATCTGACTGGCTTTCTATTTCTGAGCATTTATAAATAAAGCCCTGTGAAGAGGTTTCTGAAGCCACATTGGTATGCCGGCTGAACAAAGTGTTTATGGCATTTGAAATATTTGTTTCATTCGGGTTTGGAACTTCAATACTAGGTGCACCATTGGTATTTTTAACATCTGTAATCAATGTGATCGGATGCTTATTATCGTTGATCGTTTTCCAGTTTCCTTTGATGTAGTCTTCATATTTGTACAGCAATCCGGGTTTTATATTCGACATCTGTGCCGAATTATCTATATACATGTCTGTCATGTTGCTGGCTGTAATTCTTACTTCTTTTGTACTACAGTTCTTCCAGCCGTTATTTTCCCTTTCGGCAGCCAGGTCTTTTTCATTTCTTTCAAGACGTTTTACAGAATTGGTGGAAGGTGATTTTACAAATGCTTTTTGCCCGGTATTGAAATTGAAGGATTGTTTTATGGTCGTGCCATCTTCCAATGTATAGTCTGTATTGGTAGAATAGATGTTTACTGCTTTTGCCCTTGATGAAAAACGCCCTTGTGTTGGCGAATTCATTGGTGCCTTCACAACCGGTGTCCCGGTTTTTACTGAAGGTGTCATTGATGTTGCACGTTTTTGTTGTGCCCAACTGCTGCCGCATAATAAAATGGTAACGGCAATGGAGAAATATTTTTTCATGCTAACAGTTTTGAATTTTAGTTTGAAGATGGTTTTACAACGGCAGGAGCCACTTTTTTTCTGAAATCTGCCTGTGGGGTTGTTACAGATTGTTGTTTTATTTTTAAATTGGTTTTCAATACATCCTGTTTAAATAAAAAATCTGATTTAATATTTTTGCGCAGTGCATCACTGAATTCTTTTTTCAGGCCTGCGCTAACATTGCCGCCGTAAGATCCATCGGGGTTTAACCATCCACCAAATACATCGTACAGGATTCCATTGGCTGTTCTGCTTTTTTCAAGAACGAATATTGTCCACCTGGCTTTGGCGTTGTTTGCAGGTGCAGTAACTGTATTGCTGCCCGGGTTCCAGTTATTTGAAGTAGGTATAATTTTTATATCGAGTGGAATTCCTTCCGGCAGATTACTGATACTATACCTCACCGTTCTTTTTTTCGACAGGATATTTGTTTTGTATTTTTCATTCCTGGTTGGTTCAGTAAGTGGATCTGTAAATTGGATACGGGCATTTTTTAGTACACTGAATTCATTAAAATAGCCATTGTATTCCTGGTAACTGTCATTACCTGTTCCGTCTTTTGTGCGGCTTAATGCTGTTGGTGCTTTTACCGTAATGGAAAATGCGGTAGTTAGGTTTTCATTTTTGGGCAAGCCTGTTTCAGTGATATCCCAGGTTAAATAGCCGCTTACAGTTCGGTTACCAGTTACAGGTAGTTGCACCGGAGGCGGAGGAGGTGTGGCTGTGGGGCCTCCTGTTAGTTCATAACTTACAACAGCATCGCTGCCATTTCCTCCACTTAAATATTTGATGATAAACGGAGAAGAAGCAGAGCCGTAAAATTCATTACTGCCAATAAACGGGTTGTCAAATGAAATATGTATCTGGTATATTTTATTTTCGAACTTTACCTGGAATTCTATATAACCATCGGTGCCACAAAAAATATCTGCAGCACCTGTTTTGAAAATCACTACTTCTCCGGAAGGGCATTCTGTTTTATCTACACTTAGTCCATGATCTTTTACCAGGAATGATCCGTTGTGAATATCACTGGCAAATGCTATTATGGTACTGTTAGAGTTGTTGAATAATTTGATGGTTACCGAATTTGCTTTGGAAAATGAGCAAAGGCAAAAAAAGAAGAAAAAGAGTGGAAGTTTTTTCATTGTTTTTTAATTTGATTATAAAATCAATGAATTTTTTCACTGGCTCCAATGCAAATTGAGCCATTGCCTTAAACGGGTTAGCCGGCGGCAGAAAAGTAAATACGATGTACTGGTTAAAAATTTACCTGATCCTTTACATTTGCATATAAATAGCTGCCATGGTAAAAGAAAGAATATTAGTGATCGGTGCATCCGGACAAATAGGAGTGGAACTCACACTAGCGCTCAGAAAAATATACGGTGATGCCAATGTTATTGCTTCCGACCTGAGAGAAGAAAATGCTTTGCTCAAAGGAACCGGCCCTTATGTTAGCCTCGATGTAATGAACAAAGAAATGCTGCATGTACAGGTGATCCGGCAGGGCATTACACAGATCTATTTACTGGCAGCCATCCTCTCTGCTACCGGCGAAAAAAATCCCAACCTCGCCTGGAGTTTAAATATGCAAAGCCTGCTCAACGTACTCGATATTGCAAGGGAAGAAAAACTGCACAAGGTTTACTGGCCTTCTTCTATTGCTGTATTCGGACCAACTTCTCCAAAAATCAATTGTCCGCAACAAACCGTTATTGAACCCGTAACCGTTTATGGTATCAGTAAATATGCCGGAGAGTTCTGGTGCAATTATTATAACCATCGATATGGTATTGATGTAAGGAGTTTGCGTTATCCCGGGTTGATCAGTTATAAAAGTGCACCGGGTGGAGGAACCACAGATTATGCAGTGGAAATTTTTCATGAAGCACTGGAAGAAAAAAAGTATGAATGTTTCTTAAGAAAAGATACCTACCTGCCCATGATGTACATGCCCGATGCGATACGGGCAACCATTGAACTGATGGAAGCTGATGAATCAAAAATTTCTGTTCGTACTTCTTACAATATTTCCGGGATGAGTTTTTCACCAACAGAAATTGCAGCAGAAATTAAAAAGCATATTCCTGAATTTTCCATTAGCTATAAAGAAGACTACCGGCAGGCCATAGCCGATAGCTGGCCGCAAAGTATTGATGATGCGGTAGCGAGAAAAGACTGGGGCTGGAAGGAAGAGTATGATTTAAGTGAGATGACGAAGGATATGTTGGCAAATGTGAAGCCGATGGGATAATTAGCTGATGAGCTGATGATGTAATTAAAACCGTATTATGAAAAAGCTTGTTTTATTTTCCATGCTGTTTGCTATTGCATTGAATGTACTGGCCCAGCGAACCAATGACAAAGCATATCATGCATACAATTCACAGGTTACGGCAGGTTATGGTATTGGTAATTTCTGGACGGTTTTTTTAGACAAAGCCATTGAAATTCCGGGCTACAAGGTAAGTTCACTCGGGCCTTTTTCCCTGCTGTATGAATATGGTTTTACCAATCACATCAGCAGCGGCATTGCATTGAGTTATTCCAGGGCGAGGGGCAAGGCGGAACGTTTCCAGATTGCCGACCAGATCAGTTTTTATTCTGTTATTCTCCGGGCTGATTATCATTTTTTTACCACACGGAAAATTGATCCCTATGCAGGCATTGGTTTAGGCATCAGCAAGTCAACGTATAAAAACCTGGATGAACATACTATTGGCAATTACAATAGTAAAGTGCCCAATACTTTTGAACCGAACGGCCAGCTAGGAATAAAATATTTTCCATTTCAACATTGGGGCATTTGTGCAGAGCTTGGTTATATCGGCGGCGCATTTGGTTTGGTAGGCATAACAGGCAGCTTCTAACACATTACCATTTTTATTATCTTGCATTTCATATTTAACCAAAACACATAATCTACTCATGAAAAAAATTGTATCCCTTACAACAATGCTGTTTGCTTTTGCAACGCTATCCTTTGCGCAGGGTGGTGAACGACAGTTTCAAAAATTTAAAGGTGAGATCAGCTTAGGCTTCGCAACCTTCCCCGGCAATTCAAGTATTAAGAGCGGGTTCATATTCGCATTGGAGCCAAAGTTTCTTATTATGGATGAACTGGCTTTGTTTGGAAGATTTGAAACAAACCTGTTGTTTAAAGAATACACAACTACAGATGCTTACGGTTATACAAGCGATGAAGTTAAATTGAAAATATATGAATCTTTTAATGTTGGTGCAGAATACTATTTTACTAAAAATTATAAAGTGCGTCCGTTCGCCGGTGTAGGCGGAGGCGTATTCCTGGTGGCGGCTGCAAATTCAGAACACGATTACAATACTACTGATGGCAGTGCTACCAAAGTGAAATTTGGTGGACTAGCCAGGATTGGAGTGGAAGTAACTCACTTTCGTTTTGCTGTTGAGTATAACCTGATACCAAATATCAAAGCAAATTATGACGATGTGGATAATAACGGAAACTATATAGTGCGTACGGATGTAATTAAAAATTCCTACATCGGTATTAAAGCCGGCGTTTGTTTTGGCGGCGGACCGAAAGAAAGAAAAAGAAGACACAGGGGATAAAAAATGAAATGCGGAGATCATTCTTCGCATTTTTTTTATAAATAATTGAAAAGACAAACTAACTGATTGTTTCATAGAACCCGTTTACTAAAATGAAAAAATGCTTACTAATTGCTTTGCTGGCTAACATTTCAAACAGGGCAGAAGCACAAAGTAGTGAAAGGATGTTCAAAAAATTTAAAGGTGAAGTAAGCCTCGGATACGACTATTTCCCTGCTTCAGAAATTAAAAATGGTTTTACCGTAGCGCTTGAACCGCATTGGGTGGTTGTAGATCAGTTGTCGCTGGGATTGCGTAGCCAGACTGTGCTGCAGTTCAAAGACTATACGATAAATGATCCCTATAGTAGCTATTCAAATCTGCGTATCAAAACCTATTCATCTTTAAACGTAACTGCCGATTATTATTTTACGAACGATTATAATCTCCGGCCATTTGCAGGAATAGGCGGTGGTGTGCAGTTAGTAAATATCGACAATACTGATTTTGATTATTCAACTTCAGATGATGGAGGTTCAACAAAGGTTACCGGTGGCGGTTTTTTTCGGGCTGGTATGGAAATAAAACATTTCCGGATGGCCATTGAATACAATTTTGTTGGAAAGACCAAAACACCTTACTACGATTATTACCTGGGCAGGCAGGTAGATGAAGTTTCGAAAAATTCTTATTTGTCTGTAAAATTTGGATTTTGTTTTGGCGGCGGCCCAATCAATAACAGCACTCGAAAGCGCCGTTAATGTAATGATGAAGTTTTTTCTGCAATGGTAAATTCGAAAACGTTAAATGTGTACAGATTTCCCAAAAGCCATTATTTTTGCAGCGCAATTTAAGTACAGGAAAAAATTGAAGTAACTGTATTTCATCTTTAACTAAAAAACGTATCATGAAAAGAATTCTTCTTGTTGCAATTATTGTTATTACCGGTATTCAATCCAAAGCCCAGCTTTCATTTGGCGGACAAATAGGCGTAAACCTTGGCATGGGGCAAAATGGTGGCGGCGTTGGTTATACTGCAATCACAAATGATCCCAAAGTGGGCCTGGCGTTAGGAGCTGTTGCAGAAATTCATATCATTAATAAATTCTCATTCAGGCCTGAATTGAATTTTATACAAAAAGGGAATAAAGCCGGCGGTTATGTAATTGGTACATACTACTATGGAGGAGATTCTAAACGAACACTAAATTATTTTGAACTACCATTGAATATCGTTTACAAAATGGGATTTGGCAGCAGCAAAAACCGTTTTTTCTTTGGTGCTGGTCCTTCATTTGCAGCGGGTTTATTCGGCAAGGATAAAAATGCATCAGGTCATGACAGAACCGTAAAATTTGATGATGATGCTAATGCGAATAATGCGGATAATGTGCATCTGAAAAGGCTTGATGTTGGAATAAACGTATTAGCCGGATACCAATTTTCTATGGGATTGTTTGGAAAGATCAGTTATACACACGGTTTGACAGATATAGACCCTGTGTCTAATGGAACTTACAGAAACCGCGGCGTTTGTTTAACCGTTGGTTACATGATCGGCAAAAAATAATCCCTGATCTTATTTATTAAAAGGGCTGCCCATCTATACGTGCAGCCTTTTTTATTTTTCAAAATCATCCCACTAAAAACTAAAAACTAAAAACTAAAAACTAAAAACTAACAACTAAAAACTCACCGCTCACCGCTCACCGCTCACAGCTCATCGCTCCTCCCTCACAACCCCAACACCTCTTTCATCGTAAATATCCCTTTCTTTCCCTTTAAAAATTCTGCTGCCAGTACGGCACCGCCGGCAAATCCTTTACGGTTATGAGCAGTATGGGTAATTTCTATATCATCTACATCAGAACTGTATTTTACCGTGTGCGTTCCGGGCGCCGGATCAATGCGTTTACTGATGATCGTTAGCTCCTCATCTTTTTCCGCCTGCTTGTTTACCCAGGATGTTTTATGCGGCATCGTGTGCATGATCCCTTCTGCAATGGTAATGGCTGTTCCGCTGGGTGCATCTTTTTTCTGTGTATGATGTATCTCTTCTACGGACACAGCGTATTCAGGTCGTAATGCCATCAGCGAAGCCAGTTTTTTATTGAGCTCAAAAAAAATATTTACGCCTACGCTAAAATTGCTGGCGTACAACAGGCTGCCATTTACAGCTTTGCATGCTGCTTCCACGCCGGCCCATTTATCAAGCCATCCCGTACTACCGCTTACAACCGGTATTCCTGCCTGTAAACAAGCCATGATATTATCTACTGCCGAATGCGGATTGGTAAACTCTATGGCAACATCCGCTTTCGCCAGGTTTTCCGCCGTAAACTCCGCTACATTGGAAGAATTTATTTTTAATACGATTGTATGTCCTTTTGCAATAGCAATTTCTTCTATTGCTTTTCCCATTTTACCGTATCCGATGAGGGCAAGATGCATAGTGAGTGAATTATGAATGATGAATGATGAATGATGAATTATGAATGGTGAATTATGAATGCTGAATTATGAATGGTGAATTATGAATGCTGAATGATGAATGCTGAATGATGAATGCTGAATGCTGAATGCTGAATGCCGGATGCCGGATGATGATAGAATGGCATAATGAATGGCTATGGCTAAAAGCTCAAAGACTTCCTCACTTTATCGTTAACAGTAAACTCAGGCCGTTCGTATTTGCCATCGGGCTATAGCCCGGCTTTATCTGCAAACCAAGATTATCACTTACATCAAATGTTTTTAAATGGGCATCTACGGCGGCATCTGCCACATTCAATCCCCAGAATATCAGGAAAAACAAAACGGAGTAATCTACATTTTGCCTCACCTGGTTTCGGAATGTGCGTATTCTTTCCGGTTGATCTTTTACACTGTAATAAGGTTGTTCTATCAGGTAATCATTTGAAGCATCACCATCTACCGCTAACGCATAGGCTTTTTTAGCACCCCTGTATTGTTTAATGTTGTGCACAAGAATACCGGCTGTAACGCCCAATGCCCCATATACCAATGGCAGCTTCCAGTATTTTTTGTTGGTGATTTGGCCCCATCCCGGAACTATGGCCGAACGAATTACCGCTTTGTTCGGGTTATAATGAACCGATGTATCCTTTATTTTTTTTACAGCCTGTTTTCCTATAACATTTCCACCTGGCGTGAAAATAATGGAGTCAGCAGGTGCCTGTGCTTTCAGCTCCCTGGAGCAAAGAGAAATTAAGAGTGCAATAAAAATTTTACAGGCTTTACCTAACATGATTACGTGTAGTTGATCGGTTGATGTGATTATTAAACCAGCGTTTCCTGTTTAAAAAGCCGGCAACGTTCATCAACTTACATTCACATTCAGTTTTTCCAGCAATCCATTTAATTCTTCTAATGAATAATATTCAAACATAATGCTTCCATAACCCTTTTTGTTATGGGTGAGTTTTACCTTGGTGCTGAATTGTGATGCTAAATTATCTTCTATCTTTTTAAAGGCGGGTGGCAAATTGGTTTTTACAGATGATTTAACAGACGGTGTACTCGTGTACATCTTTCTAACGAGGTCTTCTGTTTGCCTTACCGATAATCCACGGTTTTTTATTTCTGAAAAAATATACAATTGTTTATCTACCACATCAACATTAATGAGCGCCCGTGCATGGCCCATTGATATCACCCCGTTTCTTACCGCCACTTGTATATCCGGTGGTAATTTTAGTAAACGGATGTAATTGGTAACCGTACTTCTTTCTTTACCCATTCTTTCGGCTACCTGTTCCTGTGTATAGCCAAGATCATCCATCAGTCGTTTATAGCTCAATGCAATTTCCATCGCATTTAAATTTTCACGCTGGAGGTTTTCAAGTAAAGCCAGTTCAAGAATATTATCTTCATTGGCCTGGCGGATATATACCGGCACTTCTTTCAGCCCGGCGATCTTTGAAGCACGATATCTTCTTTCACCTGCAACCAGGCGATATCTTCCATTGCCTATAGGCGATACCGTTAGTGGCTGAATAATATGGTGAGTTCTTATAGATGCAGCCAGTTCACTTAATGCAGTTTCATCAAAATCTTTTCTCGGCTGATTTGGATTGGTATCAATAAGGTCTAACGCTACATTTAATACACCGGTTGATTTTTCAACAACTTCGGTTTTTAAATTGCCGGTTGTTGTTTTCAGGTCTGCGTCAATATTCTGTAAAAGGCTCCTGATACCTTTTCCGAGGGCGTCTTTTTTTTGAGAAGTACTCATTGTTAAGCTATTAGCTGTGAGCTATTAGTTATTAGCCATGCCACTTAGTACTGAACTAAAAGCTACCGGCTAAAAGCTAATGGCTTTAATTAATTATTTTGTCTTCGTTTTTTATTTTGGTCATATTGTTCTTCTGCAGAATTTCTTTCGCCAGGTTGAGATAGTTTACGGCTCCCTTGCTGTCTGAATCATACAATATTACCGGCTTACCAAAGCTGGGCGCTTCGCTGAGTTTTGTATTACGGTGAATGATGCTGTTGAATACCATATCATCGAAATGGCGGCGCACTTCGCTTACCACCTGGTTGCACAACCGAAGTCTTCCATCGTACATCGTCATCAGAATACCTTCGATCTTAAGGTCAGTGTTCAAACGGTTCTGAACGATTTTCACTGTATTCAATAATTTACCCAAACCTTCAAGGGCAAAGAATTCTGTTTGTACCGGAACCACCACGCTATCTGCTGCGGTGAGTGCATTTACTGTTATTAAACCGAGTGAAGGTGAACAATCGATCACAATAAAATCGTAGTCATTTTTTACCGGCTCCAGTATTTTTTTGAGTATGGTTTCCCTGTTGGGAGAGTCGATCATTTCAATTTCGGCTCCAACGAGATCAATATGAGACGGTATCAGGTCGAGATAGGGGATCGCTGTTTTTAATATTACATCTTTTGCCCCTGTTTCGTTCACCATGCAATCGTATAAGCTCTTGGTAACATTGTGCAGGTCGAATCCAACGCCGGTTGTACTGTTTGCCTGGGGATCGGCATCCACCAACAATGTTTTGTATTCAAGAATAGCAAAACTGGCCGCCAGGTTAATGGCTGTAGTTGTTTTACCTACTCCTCCTTTCTGATTTGCAATCCCGATGGTTCTTGCCATAATTTTTTCCCCCGTAATGAAACTAAACTTTTTAAATTAAAATATAAACGGATCAATAACGTCTTTTTTGATAGGTTGGCCCGGCTCAAAATCGGCTTATTGGTTTAAGCTGCAAAAGTCGGGTTTTTTGACTAAGGTTCCAAAGGGATGAGGATAAGGTTTCAGGGGTTTAATAAGATTCTGCTATCGACCGACGGCTCGCAGCTCCCAACTCTATCCATTCCCTTATTTAACTATTTTTGATTTTTAAACTCACACTATGCGTTCACCCATCGGGGTTTTAATGTTCCTGGCTTTTATGCTGATTTTGGATACTTATTTTTTCCAGGCAGTAAAAACGGTTTCCCAGTCTGCATCACCCAAGGTAAAATTGATTGTGTATAGTATCTACTGGGCGATAACAATCCTGGCCATCATCGGCTTTTTGTTGTTTGTGTACAGTGAACCGGGATTTTTAGGGAAGAAAGTACGTACCTACCTGTTCGCTACCATCATTGGTTTGTTCCTGGCGAAAATTACTGCGCTCATATTTTTTGTTGCTGATGACCTGCGCCGCGGAATTCAATGGATTGCAGGCAAATTATTTTTTAATAATACGGAGGTAGAAAAGATTGGCGATGAAGGCATCAGTCGCTCTGCATTTTTAAGCTGGATGGGCATCACGGCGGGCTCGGGCATTTTTGGTAGCCTGTTGTATGGTTTTTCGAATAAATACAAATACCAGGTAAGGAAAATTCAGCTTAAATATGATAACCTGCCGGCATCTTTCAAAGGAACTAAAATTGTTCAGATCAGCGACATACACAGTGGTAGTTTTTTAAACAAAGCGGCGGTGAGTCATGGCGTTGATCAGATATTACAAGAGAAGCCGGATATCATTTTATTTACCGGCGATCTGGTTAACGACCGGGCTACGGAAATGAAAGAGTATATGGATGTGTTTGGAAAGTTGCGGGCGCCAATGGGTGTATATTCAACACTGGGCAATCATGATTATGGCGATTATGTAGAATGGCCTTCAGAAGGTGTAACCAAAGCGCAAAACCTGGAAGCGATAAAACAGGTACATACTGATTTAGGCTGGCGTTTATTAATGAATGAGCATGTAGCCCTGGAAAAAGAAGGTGAAAAAATTGCCTTAATAGGTATTGAAAACTGGAGTGCCAAAGCGAGATTTCCGAAACATGGAAGAATGGACCTTGCGTATGCAGGCACTGAAAAATATCCTTTTAAAATATTGATGAGTCATGATCCCAGCCATTGGGATGCGCAGGTGCGGCCCCAGTACACAGATATTGATCTCACATTGAGCGGACATACACATGGTATGCAATTCGGAGTGGAAATACCCGGATTTAAATGGAGCCCGGTACAGTACATGTATAAAGAATGGGCGGGATTGTATGAAGAAGGAAAACAGAAATTATATGTAAACAGGGGATTTGGTTTTATTGGTTACCCCGGGAGAGTGGGGATATTGGCGGAGATAACGGTGATTGAGTTGATGTGATGAGGAGGTTGGTTCGTGAATGAGTGGTTCGTGAGGCAGGAATCAATGCGGTGGTTTGTTGATGTTTGTTCGTGAGGCACGAACCAATGCGCAGAGGATATTGGCGGAGATAACGGTGATTGAGTTGATGTGATGAGGAGGTTGGTTCGTGAATGAGTGGTTCGTGAGGCAGGAATCAATGCGGTGGTTTGTTGATGTTTGTTCGTGAGGCACGAACCAATGCGCAGAGGATATTGGCGGAAATAACGGTGATTGAGTTGATATGATGAGGAGGTTGGTTCGTGAATGAGTGGTTCGTTAGGCAGGAACCAATGCGCAGGAACAATTGCGGCAAAAGCAAAGGCCCGTTAATAAACGGGCCTTATATATTTTCAATAAAATGATTTAAAACGTTCTTCTTTCCCTCGAAACCGGTGTTCTTTTTCTTTGTCCTCTTCCCTCGTCACTGGGTCTTTTAAATCCGCCATCTGCTTCATTCATCCGCACGGTACGGTTATTATAACGTTTACCATCAAGTGCTTTAATCATTTTAGCAGCATTTGCCCTGTCAACTTCTAGCCAGGTATTCATTTCACGGAGATCTACTTTACCCAATACTTCTTTTTTGAGGTTGCTTTCATCCAGGATAAACTGAAGGAAACTGGCTTTGTAAAAACCATCCTTTGTTCCGAGGTTTACAAACAGCCTGGTATAGCCATTGTCTCTTACATTGTAATTCCGTTCGCTTCTGCGGGCGCCGTTGTTATTGTCCCTGTCTCTTCCCATATCCCGGCGGGTATCTATTCTTGCATTCAGGTCTTCCGCATTTTCATAATATTTTAAGAAGTGGTTGAATTCAAGTGCGGCTACCCGTTGCAGTACTTCTTCTTTTGATACATGTTCAAATTTCGTCATCAGGTCCGGTAAATACGTTTCATAGTCACCGTTAGATATGTCAGCCTGTATCAGCCTGTCCATAAAATGGAAGAACTGCTTACGGCAAACATCTTTTCCACCCGGTATATCAAGCTTATGAAAAGTTGAGTTGATCATCTTCTCCAGTTGCCTGATCTTAAAGGTTTCTTTAGAGTGACAAATAGAAATACAAATACCGCTTTTGCCGGCACGTGCGGTACGGCCACTGCGGTGAGTGTACACTTCCATATCATCCGGTAATTCGAAATTGATCACGTGTGTGATGCCATCTACGTCAATGCCTCTTGCAGCTACGTCGGTTGCAATCAGGAGTTGTAATGTTTTATCGCGGAAGCGGCCCATCACTTTATCGCGTTGCTGCTGGGTAAGATCGCCGTGTAAAGCTTCAATATCATATCCGGCTTTCGACAAACGCTCAGAAATTTCCTGCGCATCTGCTTTCGTACGGGTGAAGATGATGCCATACATTCCCGGGTTGAAATCGATCAAACGTTTTAATGTTTCATAACGTTTAGTGGCTGGTGCAACAAAGTACTGGTGGTCGATGTTTACGTTACCGCTGTTCTTTTTCCCCACTGTGATTTCCTTCGGGCTGGTCATGAAGTTTTTAGAAATCGCCCTTACTTCCGGCGGCATCGTTGCACTGAATAACCAGATGCTTTCGCGGTTAACTGTATTTTTCAATACAAAATCTATATCGTCTCTGAAACCCATGTTCAGCATTTCATCTGCTTCATCGAGTACAACATATTTTACTTTTTGCAGGTCGATCGCTTTGCGTTCAATCAGGTCGATCAATCTTCCCGGCGTTGCTACAACAATTTGTACACCCTGGCGAAGGTTCCTGATCTGCATACTGATAGAAGCGCCACCATATACAGCTTCTGTATTCACGCCTTTAAGGTGTTTTTTAAAATCATGCAGATCGCTGGTGATCTGTAAACACAATTCTCTTGTTGGGCAAACAATCAATGCCTGCGGAAATTTATCTGCAGCATTAATGAGTTGCAATAATGGTAAACCAAAAGCGGCTGTTTTTCCGGTACCGGTTTGAGCCAATCCTACAAAATCCATTGTTCCGGAAATCAATACAGGTATGGCTTGCTCCTGTATGGGTGTTGGGTTAGTAAATCCGAGGTCTGTTACCGAACGTACGATTTCCTCTTTGAGTCCTAATGCTTCAAATGCATTTGTCATGTATAATTTTTTAAAATGAAGACCGCTAGATTGCCGTTAGCAAACTACATGTGGTCAAATTAATTTGATGGTCACATGTAATGCTACTGGCCGTTGGGAGAGAAATGATCTTAAAAGAAAAGATAATTTGTATGCCTGTTGTCAACGGCTACTGAACATGTCATGTAATTCCATGTTATCAATAAACGGCGCAAATGTAAGCTTTAATTCCCGAACGGCATAGTTTATCTGGAAGAAATTGATAATATAACCGGTAAATTTCTGTAAGGGTTAAACAAAATTTTAATTTTATAGTCGAAGCCCGGCCAAATTATATGTATATGCGGAAACCACTGCTGCTTGTTTATTTTTCCTTTTTGTTTTCGGTTTTGTATGCACAGGTCCCTAATCTCACCAAAGAAGAGAAGGCTGCATTGGATTCGATGTTTGCAAATGATGCATTTTTCAAAGCAATGAATGAGCAGGCCGACAGTAGTTATGTGGAGCTGTCTGTAGGTGTAAGTAATGCAGTTTTTAGTGTAAAGAACAATACGCTGAATGCAGAGCAGGCAACAACCAGTAAATTGTATTACACACCGGGTATTAGTTATTTTCACAAGAGTGGTGTGGGTATTTCTGCCAGTTGTTATATTGCCAATGATGATGGCGGGCTAAAGGTTTTTCAGTATGCATTTACCCCTTCATATAGTTATACTTCAAAAAAAATAAACTGGGCTGTGTCGTACACACGCTATATAACGGGAGCGAATACAGGCTTTGAGGTTAATCCGTTTAAGAATGATTTTTATGGAAGCGTCAGTTTACGAAAGCCCTGGCTGAAACCGATGCTGGCAGTTGGATATTCTATTGGCAGGTATAAAGAATATTTCGATTCTGTGGTAACCTTCACACAAATTCCCAGAACGATAACGATCAGGGATACGATCACTACAACACTTAGTTCATTTTCATTAAACCTTTCTGTATCGCATACATGGAGTTTCAGGAACCTGTTGGTTAAACATGATGAACTCGAACTTCAGCCTGCATTTTTATTAAATGGTAGCAACCAGAAAATTGTAATCAATCATTCGGGTAGTCTTGGGCGAAGAAGACCAGTGGTACAGAATTTACTAAAAGCTGCGTATGGAGATGGCCGGTATAAGGAACGTTTCTCTTTGCAATCGCTGGCCTGTATGATAAATGTAAGTTATGGCCTGGGAAGATGGATGTTTCAACCCCAGGTGTACCTGGATTATTACCTGCACAATACCACATCCCAAAAATTTTCTGCGATCTATTCATTTAGCATATCGTATGCATTTTAATGTATTATTTTTGTTGCTTATTACCATCTGAACAAATGAATTCATTAAACCTAACATGTATGAAAGCAACATTTTTAAGCAGTGTATTTTTATTATTGATGTTTGGATCTGTTCATGCTCAGAAGCTGAGCGTGGGCGTAAAGGCAGGAGCAGATCTGAATAAAATTACCGGAAAATCTTTTGATGAAGAATATAAAGCCGGTTATCATATCGGGGCATTCGCAGAAGTAAAAGTGAATAAGATCGGTATTCAGCCCGAAATCTATTTCAGCCAGGTGAATGCAGAGAAAGGCAGTGATGGACAATCTTTTTTTAATGCAAACAGGATCAGCAAAGCAAAAATGAGTTACCTCAATATTCCTGTTCTTGTTAATGTATATTTCAATAAAAATGTAGCGTTACAGTTAGGGCCACAGTTTGGAGCGCTTATTAACAAAAGTATTTCAGGAACAGGAAACGTAAATAATACTTTCAAAAACGGGGACTTTAGTTTACTGGGTGGTTTGCAAGTAAAGATTTCAAGGTTCAGAATTATCGGAAGATACATTGTTGGATTAAACGATATAAATGACGTAACAAACAGCAATCTGTATTCTGACGGTAAATGGAAAAGCCAAACCATCCATCTCGGATTGGGCTATGCTATCCTGTAAAAATTTTACATACATACACACAATAAGGGCGCAAATGATTTGCGCTTTTTTTTATGCTTTAATAGTTGAACTAACCCAACCGTTTTGCCATTACATACAGTTATTATACTGAAGCTATAAGGAAAACAGGTACAATGAAAAATTTACTGCGGATGAAAAATGTATTGTTTGTTGCGAAGACAATACTGCTGTGTTCAATAATATTTGCTTATTCACCCAAAGGGCTCACCTATGAATCCTTTGCGGTAAACGGAGAGGGAAATGCTATAGGGAAAAAAAGGATGATCCTGCAGGTGAGCATACTGGATGGTGCACCGGATGGAACCTTGCTGTACAGGGAAACACAGGAAGTGGACACAAACGACAGCGGAAAATTTACAATAGAGATTGGTAATGGTGATGTTTCACAGGGATCATTTAATGTGATCAATTGGATGGGCAGGCGTAAATGGTTAAAAACTGAAATCGATACAAACGGTAATGGAAATTTTTTTACACTGGGTAATGAACCTTTTATCAGAAAAACAAATCCTGTTTATTTAACTGCAGTACAATGAAACAATTTGTAAAACCGGCGTTGTTCATATTGGTGAATGCAAAACTTTTGGGATTGCTTATCGCTGCCCCTTATGGCCTTACAATTATATAACTGCCATCTTCATTCAGCCTTATCACAGTACTGGGCACCCCGGGTATGTCTTCATCCTGGCGGTGCTGCACCACATAATCAACCCCGTTTTTAATTTTAATATCAATATCATTAAAATAGGCCGGTGGCGGATACCCGGAAACGTTAGAAGAAGTAGAAACGATGGGTTTACCGAAAGCACGGATCAATTGCCGGCAAAATTCATCCTTTACCACCCGGATGCCGATGCTGCCGTCTTTGTTTATCACATTATCGGCTAAATATTTTGCATGACTGTAAATAACGGTAACAGGTTTTGTAATGCCCTTGATATAATCGAAGATCTTCAGTTCTTCCTGGTCGGTGTAGTTAATGATGTCTTTTTCATCTGCCAGTAAAATGATCATACTTTTTTCTTCATTGCGGTTCTTCAGCTTGTAAATTTTCGCTACAGCTTCAGGGTTGGTGGCATCACATCCGATTCCCCAAACAGTATCTGTAGGATACAGTATTAATCCTCCGCTACGCAATACATTCAGGCAGGCGTCGATATCGTTTTTCATTTTCATGGATGTACAACAATTGTTTCCAGGATTTGTTCTGTTTTTATGGTATGTGCACAGTTGAAATGTTTCAACGGACATTCTTTGTAACCATGCAACCCACAGGGGCGGCACGCAAGTTTTTCCGTTGTTTCTACAATGAAAGATACATCCGAAAGTGGTGTATAACCAAATGCAGGTACGGTAGAACAATATATTGCCGTAACCGGAGCATTCATCGCAGAAGCAAAATGTAGCGGCGCACTGTCGTTCGTATAATTCATTAACGCATTTTTCATCAATGCTGCAGATTGTAGAAAGCTGAGTTTGCCCGCTAATACCATCGTATTTTTATTATCACACCGGCTTGCGATGTAATTGCATTCTTCCAGGTTGTCTTTTCCACCCAGGAGGTAAATTTTTACAGCAGGGTCGAACCGGTTAATAAGGTCGATCCATTTTTCTACCGGGTATTTTTTTGTAAACCATACACTCGATGGCGTCATCGTTACATACGACCCTGTTGCATATTTTTCAACAGCAGCATAATCTGTTGCGGCAGGATACAGTGCAGGTTTTGTAAATTGATTATCGGTAAAGGAGGCGATGAGATCATTATTACGTTCTACTTCATGACGGGTAGGGGTAGTGGCAAATTCGTGTTTTACTTTTTTTGTAAAGAGAAAACTCAAAGGATTTTTATCGAACCCGATCTTTTCAGCAGCACCAGAAAACGCAGTTAATAAACCCGTAGAAAAATACCGTTGCAGGTTGATGACCTTGTCGTATTTCGTTTTTCTTATTTGTTTAAGGATGGCAAGCAGGTTTTTGTTCTTATCTTTTTTCTTGTCCCAAATAATAACCTCGTGTATAAACGGGTGAGCGGCCAGCAGTGCTTCATTGCCTTTCCGGAGCATAAAATCTATGGTTGCGCCGGGGAAATGGGTATGCAGTTTTTCAACCAGCGCTGTTGCCAGCACTACATCGCCGATAAATGCGGTTTGTATGATGAGGAATTTCTGCATGGCTGCAAAGGTATAGCGGGAAAAGATAAATTGCCAAAAAGAGGAAATCGGGTAGGTGCTGCCAGGTTTCAGACAAAAAATGTTGCAATACATTCAAATAAAAAATTCCCGATAGTATCGGGGATTCATGTTCAGGACTGGATTAGTCGCCTGATCCGGATACTCCTGCGAGGGGCGTACTCAAAGTCCCGCTGCTATCGCAGCCGGGCTTTTTTATTTGCCCGCTTTTGCAAACAAGTTTGCAGCGCCGTCAAATAAATATACCTCGTGATATCAGGCATTTCGGTTGGAGGACTGGATTAGTCGCCTGATCCAGTTACTCCTGCGAGGGGCGTACTCAAAGTCCCGCTGCTATCGCAGCCGGTCTTTTTTATTTGCCCGCTTTTGCAAACAAGTTTGCAACGCCGTCAAATAAAAAAAGCCCCCGATTGTATCGGAGACTTTGTGCCCAGGACTGGATTCGAACCAGCACATCCTTGCGAACGCTGCGACCTGAACACAGTGCGTCTACCAATTTCGCCACCTGGGCAGACTGTAAACTGTTTCGAACGGTTTCTTATTCAGGACGGCAAATGTATAATTCAAAATTGATCTAAAAAAATCTTACACAGAAATATTGAATTCACGCAAGGCATCATTAAGGCTTGTTTTCAGATCAGTGCTTTCTTTTCTTTTGCCGATGATCAATGCACAGCTTACGCCGTATTCTCCGGCCGGGAACATTTTTGTATAGGTTCCGGGTATCACAACGCTTCTTGCCGGTACTACGCCTTTCATTTCTACCGGGCTGCTGCCGCTTACATCAATTATTTTAGTGGATTGAGTTAGTACTACATTGGCGCCCAGTACCGCTTCTTTCTGTACCCGAACACCTTCTACCACGATGCTTCGGCTGCCGATAAAACATCCGTCTTCAATGATTACCGGACTTGCCTGCAGGGGTTCGAGTACGCCGCCTATTCCAACACCTCCGCTCAGGTGTACATTTTTTCCGATCTGTGCGCAGCTTCCCACTGTTGCCCAGGTATCCACCATTGTTCCTTCATCTACATAAGCACCGATGTTTACATACGAGGGCATCAACACCACATTTTTTGCCAGGTAAGCGCCATACCTTGCTACTGCATGTGGAACAGCTCTTACACCCAGGTCTTTATAATTGCTTTTCAGCTTCATCTTATCATAAAACTCAAAGGGCGGTAAGGAAAATGTTTGCATCGGTTGAATACCAAAATACAACAGGATCGCCTGCTTTACCCATTCATTCACTTTCCATTCTGTTTCATTATCGTTCATAACAGGTTCGGCTGTACGCAGTCTGCCTTTATCTACCTGCTCAATTACAGAACGGATCGCTTCCCGGTGCAGTTCTTCTTTGGTTAATTCCCGGTTGTTCCAGGCTTCCAGTACCAGTTGATGTAAGTCCATAACGATTTTTGAACAAATTTAGAGGAAGTGGAGAATAGTTGGGTTTTTTGATGGCTTGAAGACACGAATTAAGGGAATCACTCGAAGGTTCGGGGAAGAAATACTGCTTATTAAAAGAGAATGCACCAGTTTCAATGATCGCAAAATGCATACGTGCATGAACATGGTTTGAACAACCCTGGTGGTAAATGAAGCAGGTTATACATCTTCCATACCTATTTTACTGTATTTGTTCCTGTATTCAACCGGTGTGAGCCCGGTAATTCGTTTAAATACATCCCTGAAAGCTTTTGTATCTGTGTAACCAACATCATACATTACTTCTGAAACATTTTTTCTGCTGCCTTCAAAACTTCTCTTAGCAGCTTCTATGCGTACCCGTTGCATATACTCAATTGGTGTGTTGTTGGTGGCCTGTTTAAATCTTCTCTCGAAACTCCGGCGACTGATATTTACTTTATCCGCCAGTTCATTTACAGTAATTTTCTCTGTGTAAATTTTTTCTATCATCAACTGAGCCTGTAAAATTTCATTATCGCGGTGATCTTTTTGACCTGTAAAAATGGTAAACGCCGCCTGGCTGTTGCGGTCGATGTCAATGGCAAAATACTTTGATAAAGAAATTGCCATGTCTCTGTTTGTATATTTTTCCAACAGGTATAGTAACAAGTTCCATAATGAATTGGCACCGCCACTCGAATAAAGCCTGCCTTCGTCAGTGATCACAGCGCCTTCTACCATTTCCACTCCCGGAAACCGCTCTCTGAATATTTGATAGGAAGCCCAGTGTGTTGAACATTTTTTTCCTTCCAGCAATCCCGTTTCTGCAAGTAAAAATGCACCTATGCACAAACTTGCCAGTTCACTTCCTTTGTGGTAAACCTGCTGCAACCATTTAACAGCTTTCGCATTTTTCTCTAGTGCGCATTCAATATCTCCATAGAGCGCCGGTATGATTACGAGATCTGTTTTAGCAACACTACCAATAAGCCTGTTCACTTTAATAACATACTCGCCATCATTACTGTAAATTTCTTTTTGTAAACCTACATATTCAACATCAAACATCGGAGCCTTACCTGCTGCAACCAGGAAATCGTTGGCTGTTTTAAATAAGCGATATGCCGGCGTGATGGCTTCAATAACTGCACACTCG
The DNA here is from genome assembly GCA_018268085.1 of Bacteroidota bacterium. Taxonomy (GTDB): domain Bacteria; phylum Bacteroidota; class Bacteroidia; order Chitinophagales; family Chitinophagaceae; genus Ferruginibacter. The sequence continues at coordinate 4,484 of JAFDXE010000008.1, read as the reverse complement.
GGTACATATACAGAAATTCTTTTCATGTTGTTTACTTGTATTACAAATGTAAAATTTCTTTTGGCGGAATCAACCTGTAAAATGGCAGGATACCCCATTTGAAGAATGTAGATTGTACGTGAAATTTGTGCGATAAATTATTCATCATAAAAAATAATTCAAATGGCTACTGTATCCATCTACCTGAACTTCATGGGAACAACTGAAGAAGCATTTAACTTCTACAAGTCCGTATTTAATACTGAATTTTCAAGACCTGTAGCTTATGTAAAAGATATGCCGCAGGAAGGAATGCCTCCCTTATCTGGTAAAGAAAAAAATGCTGTGATGCATGTGGCATTACCCATTTTAGGTGGTACACAAATAATGGGAACGGATATGCTGGAAAGTATGGGACATAAACTGGTAGAAGGAAATAATGTTACGATTAACCTTGAACCCGATTCAAAAGAAGAAACAGACAGGTTGTTTGCGGCACTTTCGGAAAACGGATCAGATATTGCCAACATGCGTCAGGAGTTTTGGGGTTACTGGGGTTGTTGTAAAGATAAATATGGCGTAAGATGGATGTTTAATTTTATGAATAAGTAAAATTAACAGCAGAACAGCATTGAGTACATTGTTAGTTGAATATTGAAAAGGGTTGAAAGCAATTTGTCCGTATATAACGTTCAGGGGTAACTGCCGGCAGGCAATGGAATTTTATCATCAGTGCCTTGGCGGAAAATTATACTTCCAGGAATTGGGTAACACCAGGAGCAGGAAAGCGCCGCCTGATATGAAAAAAAAGATTCTACACGCAGCATTAAAGCTGGAACATTTTGCATTGATGGGCACTGATATTGATGATTTTTGTGAATGCCGAAACAGCGGGAGCATTTCAATAGTGTTAACCTGTTCAAACAAAAGGGAAATTAAATATTGTTTTGATCGGTTATCGGATGGTGGGAAAATTACATCTGCACTCAAAGTAAATAACTGGGGCGCAATGGTAGGTTTATTGGAAGATAAGTTTGGGTATTCCTGGATATTAACAAAACCGAAATACGCCAACATAAAAAACTATATAAGCTGATTAATTTTTTTCAAGATAGTTTTTCTTCAGTCGTTCATACAACGAATGCTTATCAATGAACAGTGCAGCTAAATTTGAAATCATTGCGGCAAGCAACAGGTGAAAAATCACACTATGGCGGTCAGTCATTTCAAGCACTAAAATAGCTGATGTAAAAGGAGTGCGGGTAACACCCGTTAAAAAACCAACCATACCACTTAGGATAAGAATATTCGCATTTGCTGCTACATAATGAAATAACATTGATAAGTAAGCGCCAACGGTTGCGCCTGCGGCTAATGACGGTGCAAATATTCCACCTGCACCTCCTGCGTTGAATGATACGGCTGGTCCTGCAATCCTTGCAATTACCGTATGTATCTCTGCTGATTTATTATCTGTAAACAATAAAGAATTCATCAGGTCTTTTCCTGATCCAATTATTTCCGGATTGATGAAATAAGTAAATGCCGCTGTAATAAATCCTGCAGTGATCGCTACAACTATTGATTTCCAGAAGTTGAGATTTTTAAATAGTCTGATGATTTTTAGAATTACAACCGACATCAGTGCGCCAAGCATTCCGGAAATCAATGCAGTTAACGCAACAGTAGCCAGGATGTTAAAACCTACATTTTTTACATCAGGGTAACCCAGGTACAGGTAAGGACCCAATAGTCCCTGCGCCGTTAGCCCTGCAATTATCACCGCTGTAAACAGGGCGGTACGGAAAAACCGGATATGAATTCTTGCCAGTTCTTCCATTGCAAATACAACACCTCCCAATGGTGTATTAAATGCTGCGGCAAGTCCTGCTGCAGCACCAGTAAGAACAAAACTCTGCCTGGAAAGTTTAGGCCATGAAGCGGGGATCCATTTATTCACCAATCTGAAAACAGATCCTGCAATTTGAATGGTAGGGCCTTCACGTCCTACAGCACCACCACCAAAGATCATCAGGATACTGGAAATTATTTTTACGATTATTATCTTAAGATTCAGCAGCCTGTTTACACTACGTTCATGAACCGGCCCGGATAATTCTATTGCTGCCATCACCTGGGGAATACCGCTTCCCTTTGCATTCGGTGCCATTAGTTGAACGGTTAAACATGCCAGCCCAAAAGACACCGGCGCTACAATAAAAATTAACCACAAATGCCAATGCAGGATTTTTGAAAGAGATGCTTCTGCAATGAAAAATAATTTTGAGTATCCAACAGCTATAAGACCTGTAAGCAATGAGGCTACCCAGAAAGGAAAAGCCTGGAGGATATTAATTTTTATTTTTTCGCTACCTACCCGCTCAAATAATTTTTTGCCGAAAAAACGTAACCGAATAAAAACCTTCTTAAATCGTCGCTTCATTTTATTGTTCTGTGAAGATTTGCTCAATTAAATAGAATTCACGGTTAGAGGATGAAATTGAAAAAGATGGAATAAAGGTAGATAAATCAAAAGTTAAATGCAGAAACATAATTTCGGGTTACAGGTTAGTTGTTGAATTCATGTAATAATTGTGATATGTTGATTATATGCCTGGAATAAAAAGCCGGGTAGTGTTTAATACTTACCCGGCTTTACACTTTTAATAGCGAAGCAATATGATTATTAACGCTAACGGATCAATACCACATTTCCCTTCATCACTTTAAGAACACCCTTGCGATCGGTACCTTTTAATTTCCATACATAGTTTCCTATTGGTTGTTTCACCCCTTTGTATATACCATCCCATCCCTGGTTAATATCATGCGTTTCATAAACGAGTTCTCCCCATCGGTTAAAGATGCTGAAGTATTCAAGTTTTGCGATGCCTACTGCTGTAGGACGGAAAATGTCATTCAATCCATCACCATTAGGCGTAAACGCAGATGGTACGTAGAATGTTGGTCCTTCCAGTACCCGGAGTTTTACCGTATCCAAATCAAAGCAACCAATATCATCCATCACCATTAAAACAAATTCCTGGTCATGATTGAGTGTAGCTGTTGGATTGGCGATATAAGGATTATTCAGATCTGTTGAAGGAGACCATTGATATTGTACACCACCACTTCCGTTTAGCTGATAAGGTGCTCCGTATTCAGCATTATCGTCATTACCTGCATTTGCAACAACTGGCGGATTAATACCCAGGTTTACAATGGCCGTATCTGAACATCCTGCAGCAGTTGTTGTAATCAACTGGTAGGTGCCGGCTGAATCAACAGCAGTTGGATCTGTTACCGGTTGTTGATTGATCGTCCAGTTACTTGTTAATCCTGTTGTATTGTAAAGGTTTGCAATGTTAGCATGCTGACCTGTACAAATTCTCAACGGCTGATCCGGGAATTGCGGTGTTGGGTTAACCGTTACTGTTATCGCTGCTCTTGGCCCCTCACATCCATTGTTTAACTGGCTTACATAATAGGTCGTTGTTCCAGCAGTAGAAGATGATGGTACAGGAACTGTTGCAGATCCGGTACCTCCCGTTGCCGAACTGTACCATAATAGCTGGCTTCCTGTTGTGGTAGTACTTGCAGATAATACGGATGTAGCAGCATACTGACAGTAATTTACAGGAGAAGTTACTGCAGCTAATCCCGGGGTAGGGTTCACCGTTAGGTGAAGTGTTGCAATAGAATCACATCCTGTATTATTTACCAGGTTTACCACATGAGTACCACCTGTTGACCATGATTGACCATTCCAGGTATAAGGCAATTCAGAAGAGCAAATCGTAATATCCGTACTGCTTATGCTTATGGAATTTACAGCAAGGTGCAATGTTGCAATAGAATCACATCCTGTTGAACTGGTAAGTGTAACGGAATAGGTTCCGCCATCTGAATAGGATTGTCCGTTCCATGAATAGGGCAATTGATTACTGCAGGTTGTTGCATTACTATTGCTGCTGGTAACCTGGTTTATCGTTAGGTTTAATGTAGCGATAGAATCGCATCCTGCAGCATTTACCAGTGTAATAGTATGTAATCCTGCTGTGGTATAATTCTGACCATTCCAGGTATATGGCAATTGATCACTGCAGGTACTGGCCGGCGTTGTGCTCGTTGTTGTTTGCAGAATGGTAAGATTGAGTGTTGCAATGGAATCACAACCAACAGCATTCACCAATGTAACGCTGTGTAATCCTGCGGTAGTATAACTCTGGCCATTCCAACTATAAGGCAATGCGGTGCTGCAAATGCTCACCGGTGTATTGCTTGTAGTGGATTGGTTTATGATAAGGTTGAGTGTGGCTATAGAATCGCAACCATGGCTATTCACCAATGTAACTACATGCGCACCTGCCGTTGTATAACTCTGGCCGTTCCAATTGTATGGTAATTGTGTATTACAGATTGTTGCACTACTGTTGCTGGTGCTGGCATTGTTTACCGTTAGTACGAGCGTAGCGATGGAATCACAACCATTAGAACTGGTGAGC
>JAFDXE010000007.1 GCA_018268085.1 Bacteroidota bacterium | reverse complement strand
CCATTTCTACTCTTCTAAAAAGTTTACTCTTTCAACAAAATACTGCGAAACTCATCTGTGCCATTCGAATAAAATGCTTTCAAACAAAAACGCTCCTTTCTACACTTTCTGCGTTTTAATTCTGCACCCGTCTGCGGTAAAAAATTTTTTCACCATTTTTTCCTTAAGAAAGAGGATACTTCCAATACAACGAACCAAACCCTTCTTATGTGAATAACAACTTTATTATTTACTGACTCCGGTTTCCCGGATAAATTAAACACTTTTTAAGTCCTATATAAAGAACAAAGGTTCTTCAATTTTTTGTTAGCTGGTTTTATAATAAATATCACCTCTCTTCGTTGCCTGAAAACTATGTAATACTTGTACTACAGCAATTAAGGAATCATTCATACAAAAATGAAAACAGCAATGTTGTATTTTGGATCCCGATGATGAAATTTTCATCATACTATTGTAACCTATTTAAAATAACCTCTCCGATGAAAAACCACAACACTGCAAAGGCAGTTGTATTCCTCATTGCCTTTTTTTCTATCAGCTTTATTTCTTTTAATGCCGCAGCACAGGCAGGAAAAATTGCAGAGAAAGTAATGGCCTTTAAACAACGGGGTTCCTTTGTGCAGGAAACCACTTTATTTACAGTTGCTGTTAACCCGGATAAAAAATTACAGGATGATATCAGCAGGTCTGTAAAAACAGCTACATTAATTGATGTTAATCCTTCCGCAGGTATCCTGTCGGGTAAACCATCTTTTCTTCGCTTCACAGTGCCTGTTGCAAACGGACAACAATCACTCCGTATATTATTATATAAAGAATCTATTTCACCTAATGGATTTACGTTGCTCACCAGCGATGGTAAGCATAATGAATCGCCCGATATGGTACATTACAAAGGATGTATCGATGGCGATCTTAATTCTCTTGCTGCATTCAGTTTCAGCAATGGAGAAGTGATGGGCTTTATCAGCAACCGCAATGGTAATTATGTAATTGGCAAACTAAACAATCAAACTGCTACGCATATTATTTACAATGATCGCGACTTAAGAATGAATGCCTCCTTTGATTGCCGTGCCAACACTTCTATTCCGCTTACGGAAGGAACTTACCTCAGAGGAAATGAATCTACCTCAGCATTAACTACCAAATGCGTAAACTGGTATTGGGAAACCGATTACGATTTATTTGTGAGCAAAGGAAGTGTAGCCGCTGTTACTTCTTATTTACAAGGCGTATTTAACCAGGTTGCAACATTATATGCAAACGATGGTGTGAGCATTACGCTTAAAACATTATTCGTATGGGATACTGTTGATCCATATACCGGAACTTCTACCAGCAATTATCTCGATCAGTTTGGCGTAAACCGCACCAGTTTCGATGGCGACCTTGCAACACTCATCGGTTTACAAGGTGGTGGAGGTATTGCCTGGATCAATGGCTTATGCAATAGCCAGGCAAAATATAAAATGGCGTATTGCGGTATCAACAACAGTTTCCAGAATGTACCTACTTATTCATGGACGGTAGAAGTGATCACTCACGAACAGGGACACCTGCTGGGCTCCCGCCATACCCATGATTGTGTATGGAATGGTAACAATACAAAGATTGATGGTTGTGGCGACAACGCAGGTTACACATCCGGCACTTGCGCCAACCCGGGCAATCCTGCCGGGGGCGGAACAATCATGAGCTATTGTCACCTTCTTTCCGGTGTTGGCATTAATTTCAACAATGGCTTTGGTCCGCAACCTAAAACACTTATCGTTAATAATGTAAATAATGCAAGCTGTCTTACCAATTGCAGCACTGGTTGTACAACCCCCGATCAGCCATCCGCTATTACAGGAAGTACATCGGTTTGCGCTTCAACTGCACAAACGTATTCAGTAACAGCAATTGCCGGCGCCACCGGGTACACATGGACGTTACCTTCAGGCTGGACTGGTTCTTCCACTACCAACTCCATCACCGTAACCATCGGATCAACATCGGGAAGTATCTCCGTTGCTGCATCCAATAGTTGTGGTTCCGGCACATCCCGTTCACTTGCAGTTTCCGTTTCATCAGCTCCGGCACAACCGGCAACCATTTCAGGGAACGCGGCTGTGTGTCCTTCAACCACGCAAACGTATTCGGTAACATCTGTGGCAGGTGCTACGAGTTATACCTGGACATTACCATCCGGCTGGACAGGATCTTCATCCACTAATTCCATCAATACAACATCCGGATCTGCAGGCGGAACCATTTCCGTAAAAGCAAACAATACCTGTGGAAGCGGATCAGCCAGGACATTAACGGTAAGCATCACCGCGGCAGCTCCTGCACAACCCGGAGGAATAAGTGGCAATACAACCGTTTGCTCTTCCTCTGCTCAAACCTATTCCGTTGCAGCCGTTAGCGGGGCAAGTAGTTATACATGGACATTACCAACAGGCTGGACAGGATCTTCAACTACTAATTCAATCACCGTTACTGCCGGCACAACAGGCGGAATCATTTCTGTAAAAGCAAACAATGGATGCGGTAGTAGTACAGCCAGAGCATTAACGATTGCCATTGGAACGGGAACCGTACCGGCAAGACCAGGCGCTATTACTGTAGCAGGAGGAACAGCAAAGGTTTGCTCCGGAGATACAAGAACTTATTCCGTTTCTGCCGTAGCGGGTATGACCTATAACTGGACTGCTCCGGCTGGAGGAAACATTACCAGCGGACAGGGAACTGCTACTATCAGTATCACGTTTACGCCGAATTTTACAGCCAACGGTGTATTAAGTGTTACGGCAAACAGTTGCGGAACCAGTAGCCCACGTACATTAACCATTGCAAAAAATACACTTGCTTCACCGGCGGCCATTAGCGGTCCGTCAACGATGTGCAACGGGCAAACCGGCACCTATACCGCAACAGCAGTTGCAGGCGCTACATCATACGCATGGACTGTTCCTTCCGGCGCAACCATCCAGGGATCTGCAACCGGTAATGTGATCAATTTTTTATGGGGATCAACAGCAGGAACGATTGCAGTGAAATCTGTGAATGCATGTGGTGTTTCCGGATCGAGATCATTTAAAGTAACAAAAAGCTGTACAGGTAAAGCAGGAGAAACAATATTGAACGCAGATGATATTCCAACAACTGTTTACCCGAACCCTGTTACTGATGTAGCCAATGTAAGATTCTCTTCAAAAGAAAGCACCGGTTACATATTTATGGTTACAGATGTTAGTGGTAGAAAATTGCGTACAGAAATACAACAGGCGGTAACCGGAATTAATATTCATTCTATTAATTTATCCGGTATTGCCAAAGGAACTTACTTCATCATTGTTCAAAGTAAAAATGGTAAAGAAACATTCAGGATAACCACGCTATGAGTCTTAGGATTTTATATACAGTTACAGTAGGTAAGGCCGGTGAAATTACTCACCGGCTTTTTTATTGTTTCCATTGCTGATTAAACGAATCAACACAACTAACGGTCATATCATTCAACCGGTGATTCAATGAATAATCATGTTTGTTTTTGTTGAAAACTTTGGTATAAGTTTTTATGTATTTAATATGTTAACCTATTTACCTTTCTATAATAATTACAATAGTTAATTATTCTAAACCATTATCATCAACATCGTATGATTAACGCAGCTCCATCATCCGCAACAAGCGTAGTAAGTACGCACTCTTTTGCCGAAGTAATCGAAAACAGTATTACGGGACAGAAATCATTACATGCATTGATTCCATTGCAAAAAGGACAAACAATCTGTAACTTTTTTGCGGGCGAAATTTTTGAAACCCCTAATTACCTAACGGTGCAGGTTGGCGTTGATAAACACATTACATTACAACCGGAGTTCCTGCAGTATAGTAACCATAGCTGCAATCCCAATATATTTTTCGATACAACGTTGATGCAGGTGATTGCATTAAAAGATATCGAACCCAACGAAGAGCTTTGTTTCTTCTACCCCTCAACTGAATTAAACATGGCGCAACCTTTTCTTTGTTATTGCGGAAGTAAAGATTGTCTTCAAAACATAAAAGGCGCTAAATATATTCCATCTGAAATCATCGGTAAGTATAAGCTTACCGACTTTATAAAAGAACAGTTGAAAAATTCTTTATAGCTTTAACGAATGATACTAACCCCTCTATTGTTTAAACAAACCCGTTCTCAAAAAATAAAAGTCTGGGTGCTGTCACCGGCTATCCAGAGTGCAGATGAGAACATTGATTACTACTACGATTTTACACAAAGCATTGCCGAATACACGAAAGTTTTTGAAGAATTGAAATTGAACTGGCAATGGCAGCCCGTTACGATGGCAACCTTTCAACAGGTAATTGAAAACATTGAAGCCGAAAAGCAGGGAAACAATGTTCCTGTTGTTTTAAATCTTTGTGATGGAGATGAAGTAAATGGCACACCCGGTGTTTCAGTAGTAAAATTGTTAGAAGAAAAAGATATCATTCATACCGGTGCAGATGAATTCTTTTACAACATCACCACATCAAAAGTGCCGATGAAAATTGCTTTTGATGATGCAGGTGTTCCCAACGCTCCGTGGAAAAGCATCCCCAACGATACAACCAATTGTAATAATCTTTTTAAAGAACTTGGAAAACCAGTGATCATAAAACCCGCTGTATCCGGCGGTAGCATGGGTGTAGGTATAAAAAATATTGTTGAAACAAGAAAGGATCTGTATGCCTTATTAAAACAAATGTTTGAAGGGTACAGGGGCTGGAACCTTACTGCAGATGGAATCATTGCAGAAAGATTCATTACCGGACCTGAGTTTACAGTATTGATCAGCGGGTCTTATGACAATCCCGGGCAGGCATATATATATGCTCCCGTGGAAAGAGTTTTCCATCATTCGCTTCCCGACAAAGAAAAATTTCTATCCTTCGACAGGTTATGGGAAATCTATGAAGAAGAAACGGCGATGCCGGGCGAAGAGAATTTTTATGAATACCGGCCGGTTGCAGATGCATCACTTGCAGCAGCAATTAAACAAATAAGCTGGGACGCCTATTGCGCCACCAAAGGAAAAGGTTACACCAGGGTAGATATCAGGATGGACAACGAAACCGGGAAATTATATGTACTGGAAGTAAATGCACAATGCGGCATCAGTGAAGATGAAAATTATACTTCCATCGGCGCCATATTAAGATTTGAAGGAAGAAGCTTTTCTCAACTGATCATAGAAATTTTAAACGATGCTTTCGTTCGTTATGAAATGAAAATAGCTCAAAAGAAAAAAGAAACAAAAACAAGAAGAAAGATTGCTTAATTGTAAACTTAACTACTAACTTTATTCCCGATAAATCTTCTTATTCATTTACCTGTTACCCTTACAGGAAATCGGAAAATTTAGCATTCATGGCTCACCGGCAATTTATGGTTTTACATTCAAACTGCTTAGCAGGAAGAAATATGTGGTTATGAAAATTTGTGTACTGCAACCCGATTATTCAACCACATCCGTAGATTATAAAAATTATGATCCGCCCAGGAATTTATCGGCATTGATGCCGGGTGCAGTTGTTGATCACGTTTTTCTCAATAAACTCACAACCTACCGGCAGTTAAAAGAATTATCGAAAAAGAAATATGATGTATTTGTAAATCTCTGCGAAGGATATCTTGAATGGGAAATACCGTCTATTGATGTGATCTACTTCCTGGAGTTGCTCGACCTTCCCTTTACGGGCCCCACTTCCTTATTATACGATCCGCCAAAAGACCTGATGAAATACGTGGCCTATACGCAGGGCGTTTCCACACCGGCTTACGCAATCATTGAATGTGTGGATGACATCACCAATGCATGTAAACACCTGCAATACCCCTTGTTTGTTAAACCGGCAAAAGCTGGTGATAGTTTAGGTATTGATGAACATTCATTGGTAAACAATGAATCCGATTTATATACAAAAGCATCCTCCATCATTGAGGAATATGGTCCGTTGCTGATAGAAGAATATATAGAAGGCCGTGAGTTTACGGTAATGCTGATTGCCGACGCCTTTGATTCGAAAAAAGTAAATGTGTTTACCCCGGTTGAATATATTTTTCCAAAAGGAAGAACATTTAAAACGTACGCACTTAAAACATCTGAATTGCATCCGGAATGTAATATTCCGGTAACAGATGAAAAACTTTGTACTCAACTGCAACAAGCTGCCGAAGATATTTTCAAGGGTTTTGGAGGAGTAGGTTATGCAAGGCTTGATTTCAGAATGAATAACAAAGGACAATTGTTTTTTCTTGAAATAAATTTTACCTGTTCTGTTTTTTATACCAACGGCTATGAAGGATCGGCCGATTATATATTAAAAGTAGATGGCATTGGCCAGGAAGGATTCTTACAAATGATCGTTAATGAAGGAATTGCCCGTTATAAAAGAAAGCAAAAGAAATATATAATGAAGGGAAATGCAATTGCAGGATTTGGGATATATGCAAATTGCAACATAAATAAAAACGATATCATATTTAAAGGCGAAGAAAAATCGCAACGAATAGCAACCCGTGCTTATGTGAATAAAAACTGGGATGTTAAGGAACAGGAAAATTTCAAAAAGTACGCTTATCCTCTGAGCAATGAAGTATTTTTGCTGTGGGATGAAAATCCGGCCGGCTGGGCTCCGCAAAACCATAGTTGCAATGCCAACACAGCATATAAAGGATTAAATGTTTATGCCCTTCGTGATATACAAAAAGGCGAAGAACTAACGCTCGATTACGCCTCTTTTTTAGATGAACACATGGAACCTTTTCAATGTTCATGCGGAAGTGAAAATTGCAAAGGATATATCACAGGAATTCCCGGTAACTCCGTTACGGAAAGAGAAATAAAAATCGTCGGTTAAACCGTCGGCCAGTTCCCCCGTCTTACTAACCCCATTAGGCTCGCCTGTGTTTGCAGGCACAATTACTCTATTCACTTAAATGAAGATGTATGTCGCGATTTGAAATTTTAAAAAAACTGGTGCAAAAATATCGGGGAAGACTGCTGGTTACCTATTTCCTTTTTAGCCTGGAAATGCTGGGATCTTTATTGCGCCCGTTTTTTTTAGGGGTAGCCGTAAACGACCTGGTAAAAGGTTCTTATCACGGATTGATAGTATTATCTGCTGTGCATGTTGCGTGGCTGCTAATCGGTACCGTTAGACATATGTACGACACAAGAACTTTTTCCGCCATTTATACTTCCCTCGTAACACAATTTCTTTCGAGAAGATATCACACAACGGATGTGTCAAAATTAAGCGCCCACTCTACATTGTCGAGGGAATTTGTAGACTTTCTAGAATTCGATCTTGCTTATATTATTGAAGCGGTGTATAATTTATTGGGATCGCTCGTGCTTTTATATTTTTATGATGCTTCGGTAGTATTGATATGCTTTGCCATCTTAATACCCGTAATTGCTATCAGTTATTTTTACGGGAAGAAGATGCGACGGCTTACCCAATTAAAAAACAATGAGCTCGAAAAGCAGGTGGATATTATTGCAAACGGAGATCCGGAATACATCCAAACCCATTATAATAAACTCAGGAAATGGCAGATAAAAATTTCTGACCGGGAGGCTTTTAATTTCGGCGCTATTGAATTGATGGTAATGCTGGTAATTGGCTTGTCGCTGCTGATTTCCTATAAGAGTTTTGGTACAACCATGCTTGCCGGAAACCTTATTGGTATTTATAATTATATACTGAAATTCGTTTCCGGTTTAGATACCATTCCATACACCGTACAGCGTATCACGTCACTTTCGGATATTACCAGGAGAATAGAATTACAGGATGATGATTTTACAAATGCCAAAACAACTGAATTTACATCAAAGCCTGTTAAGCTTTTAAAGCCATTAAAATTATCAGCATAAATATTATTCACTCTTCTTTTCTTTTAACCAACAAGTACCAGTCGTTTTCCAGTAGCAGGTAACCAACGTCATAACAGAAATAATACGTTGTTCCCTTTTTGTTTTTATATAAATGAGTGTGATAGTTAAACCGGAATCCCTCCCGGAGTAATTTTTCTTTAGGAACTTTCGCCATTTCCTCGTTAACAGGAATCAGGCTTTCAAGAATACGCCTGTTTTTTCCAAGAGCATGATTAATGTTACGAACGAGGTTGTTACTGTTCGCATTTAATTGATTGTTGAAATTGTTGCGACAAAAATCATCACAAAATTTTTTGTCTGTTCGTCCTTTCACTGTTTTCTGACAATGAAGACATTTTTTTTCTGCAACGATCATAATTTATTTTTTTAGCTACAAGGTAATTGAGGCTGCAAACGTTTACAAGTGATTATATACAACTATAAATGTTTAAAATCCGCTAAATGGATGTTGTTAACTACATCTTTGTTCCGTCAAAAATGCGGCGCTGCTTTGCGACTGAAATAAAAAACATTAAGAACAATTAAACTTTAAGACAATGAACGCACTAAGAAATAAAGTTCAGCTCATTGGTAACCTCGGTAATGCACCGGAGGTTCGCAACACAGAATCAGGAAAAAAACTGGTAAGATTTTCCGTAGCCACAAATGAAGTGTACAACAACTCCAGGGGAGAAAAAGTAAAAGAAACCCAATGGCACAATGTAATTGCCTGGGGTAAACTGGCAGAGATAGCAGAAAAATATCTGCAGAAGGGTACTGAGATTGCTGTTGAAGGCCGGTTGATCACCCGCAATTACAATGATAAAGAAGGCAACAAAAAATACATTACCGAAATACAGTTGAATGATTTGCTGATGCTGGGCGGAAAAGACAAAGCATAAACTGTTATATCATGTGGGAGCCGGGTTGGTTAGTTACCGGGTAGGCGAAGATGTAATTACCGAAAGTAATGCAAAGCAAGAGTTGCGGCTCCCCATGATATTTTTTTACTGAAGTATATTTTATACATTGCCTGATGCAGAAACCTGATGCAGAAAATAAAATTTTTAATATAGCCGCTGGTTTTATTCGCAATAGCAATCACCCTGTTTTTCTTACCGGGAAAGCAGGAACAGGGAAAACAACTTTTCTCAGGTACATAAAAGAAAATTGCGTTAAACAAACGGCTATTGTTGCGCCAACGGGTGTTGCAGCCATAAACGCCGGAGGAACAACCATTCATTCTTTTTTTCAATTGCCTTTTGGTCCGTTTTTACCTACTCAAAGAAAATGGGGACAGTCTGCTGTTTCAAACAAAAGCAGTTTGATGGCTGATATGAAACTATCGAATGAACGGAAGGAGATCATGCAGCAGCTCGAACTTCTTATCATTGATGAAGTGAGCATGGTTCGATGCGATGTACTGGATGCAATAGACACAGTATTAAGACAGGTTAGAAAGCAGTATTCAAAACCATTTGGCGGAGTGCAGGTTTTATATATTGGTGATATGTACCAATTGCCTCCTGTTGTAAAAGAAGAGGAATGGAAAATTTTATCGGAAGTGTATAGTAGTCCTTTCTTCTTTGGAAGCCAGGTAATACAGGAACAGTTGCCTGTGTATGTTGAATTGCAGAAAGTGTACCGGCAAACAGACGAAAATTTTATTCGTTTGCTCAACCAGGTAAGAAATAATGAAATGGATGATGCTGGTTATTCATTGTTGCATAGCAGGTTCATGCCTGAGTTTACACCTGGTAACGATGATAATTTTATCACCCTTACCACGCACAATCATAAAGCGGAGGCAATTAACTCAAAGGCGCTGCGGTTAATACCTCACAAACAGGTATCTTTTAAAGCAGGTATAGATGGTTCTTTCCGGGAAGGTTCTTTTCCTGCAGATGAAGTGTTGCTCCTGAAACCCGGCGCACAGGTTATGTTCCTGAAAAATGATATGGAGAAAGTTAAACGCTTTTACAATGGTAAGATAGGCGTTGTACAACAAATTGACGATGATAAAATCTGGGTTGAATGTTTACAGCATAATAACAAACAGTTAATTGAGGTAAAAAGAGAAACCTGGCAAAACATCAGGTATAGTTTAAATCATACAACTAAGCAAATTGAGGAAGAAACGCTGGGTTCATTTACACAGTTTCCCCTGAGGCTTGCATGGGCAATAACCATACATAAAAGCCAGGGACTTACTTTCCAAAAAGCGATCATAGATGCTGCCGGAGCTTTTGCGCCCGGCCAGGTATATGTTGCGTTAAGCCGTTGTACATCCTTAGAAGGAATTGTTTTGCATAGTAAAATAAACTTCAAAAGCCTGATTAGTGATCAGCGAATAGTTGATTTTGCTGCCAGCCAGGTGAACATACAGGAAAAGGAAGCTTTATTGCGTGGCGCATCGAAGGAATATGAAATTCAGATTGTACGGGATGCTCTTGATTTTTCACAGTTGGAATTTTTATTAGAGGAGTTCCGGGACTGGCTTCAGTTGAATAATTTTTTTGGGCAACCTGTTATTCCCTGGATAGATTCTTTTGTACAAAAGATATTTCAATTTGCAGAGCATGGAAAAAAGTTTTCGGTTGAGCTCAATACTTTCTTTGAAGATGAACCCAACCCTTCAGCGCATGTAGCATTCCTCGACCGATTTAAAAAAGCCGCCGAATGGTATTTTACTGCTTTTGAAAAATTTCAGGAAGCGTTAAAACTGTCGCCGGGCATTACCGACAATAAGCAGCAGGCAAAAGACTACAATGCCCGACTTCAGAAAATATTTACCGAAGCCGCCTATAAATCACATTTATTTTCAGCATACAGGAGCGGGTTTTCAATAGAGATATATTCCAGTCAGAAATCATCTTTTACGAAGCCGCCTTTTACTATCAACGCTCACGCAGCACAATCGGAGTATGTTCCTAAAAATATTACTCATCCCGAACTGTTCAGTCAATTGAAGTTAAAGCGAAATGAAATGGCCGATCAGAAAGGTATTGCGGTGTTTTTAATTTGTAAAACGCAGGCGCTGGAAGAAATGTGTCATTTATTGCCGCGAACAGCAGATCAGCTTAAGTTGATCAATGGCCTGGGTGCAGCCAAAATCCGCCAGTATGGAAATACTTTTTTGGAATTGATTAATGCCTATTGTGAGTTGAATAATATCGGCCAGGCCAATGAAGTTTTTGATACCAACGTCATTAAGCGAAAATCAGCAAAAATGCCGCCTCAGGGCAATCGCCATAAAACTAATAAGATAAGTTTCGAGCTTTTCAAAGCAGGAAAGTCGATTGCTGCAATTGCTGAAGAGAGAAAATTAGCGGTTTCAACAGTGGAGGGACACCT
The DNA here is from genome assembly GCA_018268085.1 of Bacteroidota bacterium. Taxonomy (GTDB): domain Bacteria; phylum Bacteroidota; class Bacteroidia; order Chitinophagales; family Chitinophagaceae; genus Ferruginibacter. The sequence goes on along the minus strand of JAFDXE010000007.1, from coordinate 132,185 downwards.
GTCTGCATTCATTGAAAACGGGAGTCTCGATGTTCACTTACTGATAGATCAGGAAAAATTTCAGCAGATTTCTACGGTCATCCGGGATTCCGGGCAAAAAAGCATGAGAGCGTTAAAGGATCAAATGCCTTTTGCCTCCTACTCTGAAATTCGGTGGGTGCAGGCAAGTCTTAAAATTCCCGTGTTACAAAACACGGATTAACGTCCAAAATCATCCTGAAGTCTAACGATATCATCTTCGTCGCTAGGATGGCCCGGATCAGTATGAATCCAGATTTCAGCTACAATTCCCCAATCGTTTAAGCCTACAAGCCTGTGCCGCTCACCTTTTTTTAAGGTGATGATATCACCCAGTTTTAAATTAGTTGTTTTGGATTCCACATCTGTGTCGCTGGTAACAACAGCGGCTTCACCTTTTACAAGTTTCCATACTTCGGAGCGCCTGTGATGATATTGCCAGCTTAATTTATTGTGAGGTGCTACTAATAGCATTTTAGGGCTTAGTTTTCCTTTAAGCAAAGATGTCTTATCCAGCTCTGGAAAAAAATGGTCTATAAACCTTCCGGAATCACTTTCTTCTATTACATAAAATCCTCCCCAGGGTCTGTTCATGTCTACAGTACTTACAGAAAGCTGTTGGTTGTTGAGGTATTGTTTAACTTCTGAAAAAACAGATTCTTTGTTTATCATAAATATCGATATTGTTATCTGCCCATATAAACCATCAGGATTTGTACGTCACTTGGATTTACACCGGATATTCTCGACGCCTGACCTAATGTTCGTGGTCTTATCTTAATAAATTTCTGCCTGGCCTCAGTACTTAACGACACCAGCTTATCATAATCAAAACTATCGGGAATAGAAAGATTTTCCAACTGACTCATTTTGTTCACCAGCTCTTTTTCCTTTTCTATATAAACATCATATTTCATCTGGATCTCGGCTTCTTCCAACACTTCCTTATCGTAGTCAGAAAATTTTTCCTTTAACGCAGAAATATGCTCAATCATTGCATGAAGACTAATTCCGGGGCGTAGTAAAAGTTGTGCAGCCTTTTGTTTTAACACTAACGGTGATGAATAAACGCTTTCCAGATACCTGTTTGCATCTTCAGGTTCCACATTTACCTGTTGCAACAATGTTTTCACATCTTCAACCTTTTTAATCTTCTTTTGTAAAAGGCTCATACGCTCCTCACTTGCCAAACCCAATTTATAACTTAGTTCGGTTAAGCGCATATCTGCATTATCCTGCCTCAGGAGTGTTCTGAACTCAGCCCTACTGGTAAACATCCGGTATGGCTCATCGGTACCTTTATTAATTAGATCATCAATCAACACACCGATATAAGCTTCGCTGCGCTTTAATACCAGCGGTGCAGCTTCAATACACTTTTGGTGAGCATTTATCCCTGCCATTAAACCCTGGCAGGCGGCTTCCTCATACCCAGTGGTTCCATTGATCTGACCTGCAAAAAACAGGTTATTAATCAATTTTGTTTCGAGGCTAAATTTCAATTGAGTTGGAGGAAAGTAATCGTATTCGATAGCATACCCCGGTCGAAACATTTTACAGTTTTCAAATCCGGGAACAAGCCTGAGGGCCTTCATCTGGATCTCTTCGGCAAGCGAGGTTGAAAAGCCATTTACATAGATTTCAACTGTATTCCACCCCTCTGGTTCAACAAACAGTTGATGCCGGTCTCTTTCTGCAAACCGATTGATTTTATCCTCTATACTAGGACAGTATCTTGGTCCGGTTCCCTGGATTCTTCCTTTGAACATTGGGCTCGATTCAAATCCAGACTTTAATATTTCATGAACCGCTTCGTTGGTGTATGTAATCCAGCAACTTCTTTGTTTGTTGGCACTTAGGGTTGGCCCTTCCAGGTAACTAAACCCTACGATTTCATCATCTCCTCGCTGCTCCTCCATTTTAGAATAATCTAAACTTCTACCATCTATACGAGGTGGTGTACCTGTTTTCAATCTGGAAGATTCGAAACCCAGATATATCAATTGTTCAGTTAAACCTGTAGCGGCCTTTTCAGCCACCCTTCCACCACCAAAGTTTTTTTCGCCAATATGTATAACACCATTCAAAAAAGTGCCGTTGGTTAATACAACCGCCTTTGAACTTATCTGGTGGCCTAAGCCGGTTACTACCCCACAAACTGTATTGCCTTTAACAATCAGTTCTTTCACCGTATCCTGGTAAAAGTCAACATTGGGGGTATTTTCCAACATTTCTCTCCAGGTTGAAGCAAACAACATTCGGTCGCTTTGTGCTCTTGGACTCCACATCGCCGGTCCTTTAGAACGGTTGAGCATCCTAAATTGAATCATACTCCTATTGGTAACTATTCCGCTATATCCTCCAAGCGCATCAATTTCTTTTACGATCTGTCCTTTCGCAATACCACCCATAGCTGGATTACAACTCATTTGAGCTATAGTTTGCATATTCATTGTCACCAATAAGACTTTACTTCCCATATTGGCAGCAGCGGCGGCAGCTTCGCAACCTGCATGCCCCGCCCCAACCACTATAATATCATATTGTAAAAACATGCTGCAAATTTAAACCGCTGTTCCACGTGAAACCAAATTCTCATTGTTCCACGTGGAACAACCTTAGATAATAATTTTCCTTTTTACGCATCAATGCACTATCGTTCTTTGACTTATCCTTATATCCACAGAGATGTAGCGCTCCGTGAAAAAGCACCCTTTCAAACTCCAGGCTTGCCTCAACTGAATGTAATAGAGCATTCTCATTTACTCTATCGATACTGATATAAATCTCTCCTGACACAACATTGCTTTCTGGATCACCCATGTCGAATGTGATGATATCTGTATAATAGTTATGATTTAAAAATCTCTTATTAATATCCAGCAAATACTCATCATCGCAAACAACTACATTCAATTCCCCGGGTAGTTTTCTTTCTTTTAAAAATAAAACCGGTATAAATGATTTAAGTTTATTAAGACCTTTTATTCTTCTAACATTATGAAAATGAAATCTAACTGCCATACTTATTAATTTCTAATATCGAAATTAGATCGTTTTAAGATCGGGTTAATTTTACGTCAACAGAACCAAAATGGAAAAAAGATTATCGGAAATTAAAATCGGGAAAAAAGTAATCATCAAAGCATTTGAAAACGATGAGATTTTTCTAAAACTAATGGAGATGGGATGTGTTCCCGGGGAAGTAGTAACGGTAAACCAGGTTTCTCCATTCAAAGATCCAATTTCAATAATGGTGGCTGGTTATCAGTTGAGCCTTAGATTGAATGAGGCAGAAAATATAATTGTTGAAGAAATAGCCTAATAAATATATATTTAAATTTATATATGAAAATCGGACTTTATTTTGGATCATTTAATCCGGTGCACATTGGTCATTTGATTATCGCCAATCATATAGTCAATAACACAGATATATCCGAATTGTGGTTTATCGTTTCTCCACAAAATCCATTCAAAACCGGAAACAGTCTTTTAAATGAAAACCATCGGCTCAATCTGGTACGAACAGCCATTGAAGGAGAAACTAAATTAAAAGCAAGCAACGTAGAATTTAAATTACCTAGGCCTTCCTACACCATAAACACACTCACCTGGTTAAAAGAAAAATACCCTGAGCATCATTTTACGGTTATTATGGGTAGCGACAGTTTTCAGAATTTTCCAAATTGGAAAAATGCTGCGCTCATTGCACGCGACTATGAAATTTGTATTTACAAAAGACCAGGTTTTGAAATAAACAATCCAATGAAAGCCAATATTACAATAACAGAAGCTCCGTTACTGGAAATTTCGTCTACACATATACGTAAGCTAATTGCAGAAAGAAAATCGATTCGTTACCTTGTACCCGACAATGTTAAAGAAGTAATTGATGCTAATCATTATTATCTTTCATCATTGGAAAATCCATCCAAGAAATAAACACCCTAACACAATTACCGGTGCGGGAACCCGGGTATAGGTAAGTAATAAAAACGATATCATAATTACAGACAAACTGATAAAAGTTTCAGCATTTAAAACGCTGAGATGAATACCTCCTAAAAGATATAATGTAGCAGCCCACATTACACCTACAACAACTGCGTTTATACCTTCCAGTGCTCTAAATACAACAACAAATTTTTTAAGATACTGCCATACCGGGAAAAAAAATAAAACAAGTAAAGCACTGGGTAAAAAAATAGCTATAGAACCTAGTACACATCCTAACAATTGCATTCTTGTTCCTTCTTTTTCAAGCGCCATACCGCCTGCAAACGAAGCAACAGAAAATACCGGTCCCGGAATAGCCCGTACCATTCCATACCCTGTAAGAAGATCTTTCTTTTCAATCCGTATGGCGTTCGGATTTCGCTCCTGCACTTTGGGCGAGTTAGGCCTTGCCACATATTGATCTAACATCATCGGCAACAACACATCTCCCCCACCAAAAACAAAACTGCCAAAACGGTAAAAATTCTCAAACAAATTATATGCTTTCCTGTCCGGCCAATTTTGTTTCCTGGCCGTTTCACTTAATATACCAGCAATCCCGAATAGTACAAGAAATAACCAAATATTCGTCCACCGAATCTGCCGTGGTTTAATTTCAGCCTGCTTCGGTATTCGCTTATCGCTAAAATTAGTAGCCACACCACCACCAATAATTAAAATCGGAAAAATCCAGGGCGTTTTAATCAATAGGTATGTAACCAACATGGCAACCAACATGATCACCTGGGTAATAATATTTTTTACTGAGATAGAAAAAGCTTTAACGGCTGCATAAGCTAAAAAACCAATAACCATCGGCTGAACAAACCTAAAAATACTTTCCGTTAGATTTTTATCGGTAGTATGCGTTAACAAAAAAGAAAGTAAACCCATTAAAATACAGGCGGGCGTAATCCAGATTAATAATGTAATTACTGCCAGTAAAACACCGCCTCGCTTATATCCTACCAATGTAAGTACCTGTGTACTGGATGCACCCGGTAATAACTGGCAAAAAGAATTGTATTCTATTAACTCTTCTTCTGTGATGTCTCGCCGTTTATGTACAAATGTTTTCAGCATCATTCCTAAATGGCCCTGGGGGCCACCGAAAGCTGTGAGTGTATATAACAACACTGTTTTCAGAAACGGTATGTGGCGCAACAATTTCAAATAAAAAACAAGCCATTAAAAAATGGCTTCTAATAAAATTAATCTTTTTATTTTTTTAAACCTATTTCACGTAATCTTTCATCAAGGTATTCACCGGCTGTAGCATCAATATACATTTTGGGATGTTGTTCATCTATACAACCATCAAGGCAACGTAAACTCATTGTTGCTTTCGGATGAAGAAAAAATGGTATTGAAAATCTGCTGGTATGCCACAATGATCTGTCGGGATTAACAACACGATGGGTAGTGCTTCTTAATTTATTATTCGTTAGCCTTTGTAACATATCACCTACATTAACCACAATCTGGCCCGGCAATGAAGTTACCGGAACCCACTCACCATTCTTTGATAAAATCTCCAGGCCATCAGCTGAAGCACCGATCAACAAGGTTATAAGGTTGATATCTTCATGTTGCTCAGCCCTTATTGCTGAAGCAGGTTCCTGTGTTATCGGCGGATAATGTATTGCTCTTAAAATTGAATTACCGTTCTGTATAAAAGGGTCGAAATAATTTTCATCTAAATGCAAATACAATGCTATCGCTCTTAATAAATTTGTACCCGAATGTTCAAACGCAGCAAAGGCACGATCAAATGTTGAATTGAAAGTTTCCAATTGTTCAACTAAAACATTTGGCGCATAAGTTATCCCATCTGCAGTGGTATCACTTACCTGCCCGTACTGAAAAAATTCTTTTAAATCCGGTGCTTCGCTTCCTTTGGCATGTTCCGTTCCAAAACTTGTATATCCTCTTTGCCCGGCCATTCCGGGTATTTCATATTTTCTTTTTTGCTCCAGTGGTAAAGAAAAAAACTGCTGAACATTTTTATATAGCGCATCTGTCAGTTCATCTGTTATTCCATGATTACTAACCGCCACAAACCCTGTTTCTTCATAAGCTGCACCCAACTGCTCAACAAATGCCGCTTTTCTTTTTTCATCATTACTTAAAAAATCTGCCAGATCAACCGAAGGTATTGCCATAATCATTTCATGTTTTACGGCAACGAATGTAGATTTGATTATGAAAATTTGCAAAAGATATTTTTATGGAATTGAATTACTCATCATTGAAGCATTTGTTTTTCTTTTTTCACTTGTTTCCTGCTCAAAAAATAATTACCCGGTAAAAGTTCCCAATAAAAATGTAATATCCTATTCAACAATACCCGATTATTCTAATGCAGATTACTGGGCAGCTTCACCATTTAAAAATGACCCATCAGATAGTTTACCGGCACCTTTATCGAAAAACAAAAATTACAATACCAGTGCAGATGTATTTTTTATTTATCCAACTTCGTTTACTAATAGCAGTGATACCGCATACAATGCAGCTATTAACGATTGGACTTTAAACAATAAAACAGATTACTCCAGCATCCTCTACCAGGCTACCGTATTTAATGAATCGTGTTCAGTATATGCACCGAGATATCGACAAGCGCATATCCGATGCTTTTTTATACCCGCAGAAAAAGCACAGCCTTACTTTGACCTGGCTTATGAAGATGTAAAAAATGCTTTCGAATATTATTTAGCACACTATAACAAAGGACGGCCTATTATCATTGCATCACATAGCCAGGGCACTGTTCATGCCGCCAGGCTCTTAAAAGAATATTTCGATGGTAAACCATTACAACATCAACTAATATGTGCATATATCATCGGTATGCCGGTACCTGTAAATTATTTCAGTGAACTACAACCCTGTAGCGACTCTACCTCTACAGGTTGCATTATAAGCTGGCGCACTTTTAAAACCGGATATGAACCCGATTATGTAAAAGAAGAAAAATTTAAAGCGATCGTTGTTAATCCCCTTACCTGGAATACAAATGAAGAATCGGTAGCAAAAAAATTCAATAAAGGCGGTGTGCTCAAAAATTTCAATAAAATAGTACCTCATGTAGTGAGTGCGCAGGTACATGGAAATATTTTATGGACCAGTAAACCGGACTTTTTCGGAAAGATATTTCTACGAAATCCAAACTACCATGTAGGTGATATTAATCTCTTTTATATGAACATAAGAGAAAATGTGAAAACACGCATTCAGCATTATAATCCAAACTGAGCACTGATCTCCAGCATACGATCAATCGGCTTTTTTGCTGCAAGCCTAAGTGGTTCATCCATAGTAATCTCCGGCAACTCATATTTCATACACAGGTATAATTTTTCAAGTGTATTTAATTTCATATACGGACAATCGTTACACGCACAGGTATTATTAGGGGGTGCAGGAATAAAAGTTTTATCCGGAGAAGCCTTTTGCATCTGGTGTAAAATTCCGGTCTCTGTTGCCACGATAAATTCTTTCGCATCACTTTGCTGCGTGTACTTTAAAAGTCCGGTGGTGCTTCCTATATAATCTGCTAAAGCCAAAACCGGCGCTTCGCACTCGGGGTGAGCGATAAACTTCGCTTTTGGATGCCGAATTTTAAGTTTGGTTATCTTTTCCAGGCTAAAAATCTCGTGAACCATACAGGATCCATTCCACAGCAGCATATCTCTGCCTGTTTGTTTATTTATATACGCACCCAGGTTTTTATCGGGTGCAAATATGATCTTCTGATCCGCCGGTAAACTTTCAACAATCTTTTGTGCATTGGATGAAGTACAAATGATATCGCTTAATGCTTTCATTCCGGCACTACAATTAATATATGTTATCACAATATGATCCGGATGCTTATCCCTGAATAATTTGAACAAAGCAGGAGGTGCAGAATCACTCAATGAGCATCCTGCATTTAAATCGGGGAGTAATACCTTTTTGTTGGGATTCAGAATTTTTGCGGTTTCAGCCATAAAATGAACACCGGCAAAAACAATCATATCCGCATCAGTACTTGCAGCTTTTTGAGACAGACCCAGGCTATCACCAATAAAGTCGGCAACATCCTGTATATCGGGCTCCTGGTAATAATGCGCCAGGATCACCGCTTTTTTTTCTTTTTTCAGTTTTTCAATTTCTGCAAATAAATCAAGCGTCACATCAATTTCAATATCCAGGAATCCTTTGTTGGAAACAATTTCATTCCTGATTTTTTCATTGTTAATATCTGCCATAATATGTATTAATACTATTTATTTATATAATCACTTATTACTATTAGGGCTGTTAATAAGTGGATATATATTTTATAAGAGATGATGTAAAATTAAAACTATTAGTTTATCCACTTCCATCCACAGGTAGTTAACATTTGAGTAAAATAGCACCATTTCTGATTTTCATAAGCTACAAGCCTTTATTTTAAAACTTTCGTTTCCTGTTAACCAACAGTTGTTAATAAAACAGGCCGTGGAAAAATTCCGGGTATTATTTTATAAAACACCTGTTAGCAGCGATGGAATAAACCGGGGATTACGCACAGCGATTTTTGTAAAACGGCTTCCCGGATTTTTTATACCCCGTTTTTCAATATCCGGAAAGAAGGAAAACTATGGTTATTCACCTAAAACAACTTTTATAAACAAACCGGATGTGGATAATATTTTTTCACGACCCTTCTGTTTTGATGCAAAAAAATCCTGAAATCCAATGGTTACGGCTATTGTAAAGGTCTTTCGGCCCTGAATTTTAAATGTTAATATCCTTTTTTACCCTATTTTTGCCGTCCTTAAATTTAATTAATAGTAGTATGCAAATTATTCAAAGTATTCGTGATAAGGGTGCTGCCATTGTGATTGTTATCATCGCATTGAGTTTGATTGGATTTATCCTGATGGATGCCAAACAGGGAAGTAACCACTTGTTCAGTTCAATGTCATCAAAAATCGGTGAAGTAAACGGAGAAGCCATTGAATTAGGTGAGTTCAATAAAAGAGTAAAGCAGTCGGAAGATATGCAGGAACAACGTTCAGGTCAACGCCCGGGCGGAACCCAAACCCTGCAACTGAGAGATAATATGTGGAACCAGATCGTAGCTGAGAAAATTTTCTTTGCCGAAACAGAAAAACTGGGCATTGCATTTACCTCTAATGAATTAAGAGATATATTATTAAGCAATGATCCTAATAATCCTTTCCTTAAAGAACCAGGCTTAACAGACTCTGCTACTCAAAAACTTGACGTAAGTAAAGCACAGGCCGCACTTGCTAATATTAAAAAATTTAAGGGTGAACAAAGAGAAATGGTGGAAGCACAAATCATCGATCCGCTGAAAATTACCCAAACCGTTGCAAAATATACAGGTATGCTCAATGCAAGTGTATATTATCCTTCATGGATGCAACAAAAAGAAACAGCAGAAGCGAAAAATTTTGCAAGCATATCTTATGTTAGTCTGCCTTATTCAGATATTGCTGACAGCACCATAACCGTAACCGATAAAGATGTAGAAGAATATGTGAGCAAACATAAAGACATGTTTAAGCAGGAAGAAGGACGCAATATTTCTTATGTAGCATTCAGCCAGTTGGCAAACGGAGAAGACAGTGCAAGAATTAAAAAAGTGGTTGATGATCTTGCCCAGCCATTCGCAGCAGACTCTACTCCAAAAGCATTCCTGGCAAAAAATACTTCAAGCATTGAATATTCTGATGAGTTTGTTCCAAAATCTAAACTTAATGCAACAGTAGCAGATACTTTAAGCAAACTGCCGGTTGGTGCAGTGTACGGACCGTATGTTGATAAAAACAGTTTTGTGCTGGCAAAAAAGATAGCCATTAAAGAATTGCCGGATAGTGTACATGCAAGACATATATTAATACCCCTGCAGGATCAATCGGGAAAAATGATCAGAACAGATTCTGCTGCAAAAGCATTGGCCGACAGTATCCTGAACGCCGTAAATGCCGGGGCTGACTTTGCCGCACTCGCTTTGCAATATTCTTCAGATAAAAGCAACAGCGCTAAAGGTGGCGATCTCGGAACTTTTAATTATGGCGTAATGGTACCGGAATTCAACGAATTCTGTTTTACAAAACCTGCAGGTTCAAAAGGAGTGGTATTAACGCAATTCGGGTATCACGTTATTGACCTGTTAAGCCAGAAAGATTTTAAGCCTGCTTATAAAATGGCTTATATGGCCAAAGAAATCAGTTCCAGCGAAGCAACCATTAACAAAGCAAGCCTCGAAGCAACAAGAGCTGCTTCACAAAAAACGGCTGCTGAATTGGCGAAGTATGTTTCAAAGAACGGGCTGCAATTAACGCAGGTTCCGCAATTGATAAAAGAAAACGATTACCAGTTCAATGAATTCCAGGATGCACGCCAGTTAGTACGCTGGGTGTTTGAAGCCAAAAAAGGAGATGTAAGTGAACCCTTTAATATTGGTGATAAATTCGTAGTGGCACAGGTTGATAAAATTCTTAAAAAGGGCACACAGGATGCCGCTACAGCAAGATCGGGTTGTGAAGCGATCATCAGGAACAGGAAAAAAGCTGAACTGATTATTAAGAAAGCCGGCGCAGTTTCTTCACTGGAAGCACTGGCAACAGCAAACAACAAACAAGTACAACAGGCCGGACTGGATTCATCACTTACAATGACCTCACAGATCATCAACGGCCTCGGACAGGAATCAAAAGTTATTGGTGCAGCATTCAATAAAGACTATCAGAATAAAGTATCTCCGCCTATCGCAGGAACAAGTGCCGTTTATTTTATTAAAGTTAACAGCGTACAAAGCAAACCAGCCGATACTGCCGATGCAATGGAAACACAGGCTAATTCAAGAAAAGCAACATTGCGCAGCCAGGTTAATAATTGGTTTGAAGGTTTGAAAAAGCCTGCAGAAATCGAAGACAAACGCAGTAAATATTTTTAAGATCATCAGATCCACATATTAGATTTTAACAGCCGGCTCCATTGGGCCGGTTGTTTTTTTAAGGGCTATTTAATTACCAATATCGACAACAGGCCACAGAAACACAACCATAAATTGATCTAATTTTGCAACATGAGTGATCTGTTTAAAAACAAAGTTGCAGAAAGCGGTATCCTTACTATCGACCTGGAAAATTATTTTCCTGCCCAACCCATTGCCGTTTTTGATCTGAAAGAATATTTATTCATGGGCCTGATCCTGAAAGAAAAAGATTTCAGGGAAGCGCTAAAAACACTTGACATATCGGCTTACAACAATAAAATTGTGGCCATCACCTGTACCGCAGACGCCATCATACCCATGTGGGCATATATGCTGGTGGCCACCTTACTGCAACCAGTAGCCGCTGCAATTATCTTTGGAAATGAGGAAGAAGTAAAAAAGAAAGTATTGTTACAAAACATCAGCCATATTGATGCCCGTGAATATGCAGATAAGCGGGTGGTAATTAAAGGTTGTGGCGAACAACCCATACCGGAAGAAGCGTATGTTCAGATCACCGCTATTTTACGCCCGGTTGTAAAAAGTATAATGTATGGAGAGCCATGTAGTACCGTACCGGTATTTAAAAAAGCAAAGGAAAGCGACATTTAAAACCAGCCCCGTTTTTTAAAAACTACGATCATCCATACCGGTATCAGCAACATCAACCCAACAGAAATAAAAAATCCCCAATGGTTGTGTAACAGTGGAACGGATTCGAAGTTCATTCCGAAAATGCCGCCAATAACGGTGGCGGGCGCCAGTAAACAGGTTACGATGGCCATCACTTTCATCACTTCATTCAGTTTCAGGTTTACGGTATTCAGGTAAAGATCCTGCATGTTCATCATTACATCACGATAGTTTTCAGCAAGGTCATTTGCCTGCACCACGTGATCATACACATCTTTAAAATACTTTTCTGTTCTTTCTTCAATCAACTCACTATCGCCTCTTAATATTCCGCCAACAATTTCCCTTACCGGTGCAATATTTCTTTTAAGTACGATCATTTCTTTTCGCAGCATCGAAATTCTCACCAGGCTCCTCGAATCGGGATGGCGCAACACATCTTCTTCTAACAGTTCAATCTTTTCTCCCAGCTTTTCCATCACCACGTAAAAATTATCAACGATCAGATCGATGAGCGAATAAAATAGAAAGTCGGCGCCGTTTTGACGAACCTTACTGCTGTTTAACCTGAGCTTATCTCTTAGCGCATTAAACACATCCCGTTTCGGATCTTCCTGGAAACTGATAACCCAGTTTTTTCCCAGCACAATGCTTATCTGTTCAGTTTCAACAGACGACTGATCGCTATTAAAGTACAGCATATACAATAAGCAAAAAACCGTGTTGTTGATCTCATCCATTTTGGGTCGCTGGCCAATACTCAATATGTCTTCTGTAACCAGCATGTGAATGTTGAAATGATTACAGATCAGTTCCACTTCTTCTTTTTTTAATCCATCAACATTGATCCATACATTTGATGCGGAACTGATAAATTTTAAACAATCCTTTGCCTGGGTAAATTCAAAACACTCCGATTTCTGTTTATCAAATTCATAAACGGTGATCCGGATATTTTGCGGCTCCTCCCGTTTAGGTGCAATGGTTGGGTTTACCTGCAATACTTTTTTAGTACGGAGAATATCAAGCGGGTTTAAAATATAATCGAGGTACTTTCTGCTTCTTTTCATGAACATAATTTCTTGAATCTAAATATCCCAATTGTACAGCAATAAAAAAAACCGCAGGTTAATTGCGGTTTTATTCGGTAAAAATAATTTTTATTCCATCTCTTTTAGCGCAGCAAATTCTTTCCACTCTTCCGAACCTTTTTCTGCTACTTTAATATCGGGAGAAATGGAACCTTCGCTGATTTGCTTTTCAATTTCTTTTAAAGGCAATGGTCCTTTGGGTACACCACCCGGAACCATATAATAAAACTGGGTGGTTTGCATATCTTTTATTTTGTCGCTCAGCATTTTTCCTGCAGATTCTGCCTGGTTTGCCAGTTGCTTACCGGCACTGCCGATTTTGTCTCCAGCCGATTTCAATAATTTGTTCAAACGCTCACCATCGTCTGTTTTAAAACCCTGTAAAATATTTCCACCTCCGTTTCCGGCAATATCAAACTCAAGATAACGGGCTTCGGAAAATCCCATAAACTGTGCGATAAAAACAGTAGGAATAGAAGATCGCTTTTCATTGTATCGCTTAACCGCTTCGTTGAATGCCAGTCTTGCCGTTTGTACATCCGTTTCACAATCTGCGATTTTGTGCATCAGCGTTTGGTATTGATCGCTGGATTTAAGATTGGGAAAACGATCTGCAACACCTTGTATAGAAGTAAGCAGGCTTCCGGATTGCTGATAGCTTGCAATCAAAGCGGCAGTATCATTATTATCCTGCGCAATTTTTAACTGGGTAAATTGTTCTGCTTCCTGGTAATTCTTTACAACTTCCACCAGTTGGTTGAGCATGTTTATTTTTTTGCTGATGATCACCTGCACATTGGAAGCCATTTGTTTTACAGGTTGAGACAGCTTTTGCAAATTATTGTAACCGGATATTACAACGAGAACCAGTACAACAATGAGGATAAGTAAGAGCGTCATGGTAATTAAATTTTTATATGTATAAAAAATGTTTTTGCAGAGCTGATCAAAGCTAATAAAAAACGAATATCAAAAATTATCTATTTATTTTTTATTCTAAGGCTGGCGTACTGCATAAAATTCTCCATCGGTAACGTTAACAACATTGCTGCCGTCAATTTCTTTCAGCTTTCCTTTAAATGTGCCTTTAATGTAGGCAGAGGTGATCTCTGTTATTTTAATTTCAACATTCGGACTGGTTAGTTCCATGGAACTATAACTAAGACCGCCACTGTTGGTTACATAATCCAGGCTGCCTTCGGGTAAAACATATCCCGGGATATTATCGTCATCAAATGTTTGAGGATTGCTGATGACTGTGGTGCTGTACAGCAGTAATCCCATCGATTCGGAACCGTCATTCGGGCTGCCGGCAACGGTAGCGCCATAAGCAACGCCCGAGATCAAGGTATCAATAGTTTTTCCACCCGAAATGCTGTATTCTTTTTGTACACCGTCAACTTTATATTTCATATAATAAACGCTACCGGTAACATTTGATGGCACCACTTTTTTACAGGAAGAAACGGAGATAACAAGGAATAATAATTGTGCAGCAACAATAAAGCGTACTATCTTTTTCATAATGATGTTTTTTAATTATAGGTTGAAATTAGGATTACCTACAGGCTGATGCAACCGTGGTTTATTATTCGTTGGACTGAACTTATTTTTTGACAATAAACCTTTTAAAGCTTGTTTGCCCCGCCTGCACAAGCTGCATCACATACATACCAGTGGGTAAACTGCTGATGTTGATGAGTATATGGTGATTAATAAAACCGGTCATTATTTTATTTCCGTCGATAGAATAAATCGTATAAGAACCCGGTTGCGTAAGCCCGTACACAGTAATATATTCCTTTGCCGGATTGGGATATATAACGATACCATTATCTGCCGGCTGCGGTGATATTTCTATTATTTTACTATACTGTTTTATATCTCCATCCGTAACATATTCCAGGCGATAGAATATTTTATCCTGGTATATTCTGCTTATGTCATCGGTGATTGCATAGTTATTATATGGTTTTCCCAATGCTGGTTTACTTGAAATGGTTGTGAAAGAGGCGCCATCAATACTTCTTTGGATATTAAAGTGGTGTATGTATATTTCCTGTTGCGTTTGCCATTGTAACAACGCTGTATTTTTATCCTTTCTTATTCCCGTAAAATCTACCAGTGTAAGCGGAACAACCACAAATACCTGTGCGATTTTTGTATGAGACCATTTATCTAATGAATTACCTTTTACCCGAACAAACAATGTATCATGATCGGATGGAATATCGCTGAGAGGTATATTAATAGTAAACAAACCATCTGGTAACTGAACCGGGAATACACTTCCCTGGCAATTTCCAAACCCGTTATCTTCATTGAAAAAATATTCAACAGCATACAGGTTTTCAAGCGGCGTAAACACTTCAATCATTTTACGCCTGGTTAAACTCCAGGAACTGTCTGAATCTTTTATCCTGGTATATAAGAAATGATACCCCTCCGAAAGTCCGCTTGTATTAAAAATATTTCCGCTTCCCGGGATAAATGCCGTTGCTGAATCGAACCCGGGATCTGTATCGAAAAAATATTCTCCTCTTACAATTGCCTGGCTGTAACAATTTATATGAACAGTAATTGCAATAATGACTTTCAATATCTTTTTCATAATCTTCAATTAATTATTCTTGCATTGATGTTTACCTGAATTCCAGATGGACCACCATCTCCGGTTGCCTGTAGATTATAGATAACCGGGATAGGCGCAAGTCCGGATAAAGAATAACGGCTGGCTATAGACGCACTTCCGAAAACGCCTCTTTCTGTTCCGTCATTTCCTGCTGCCGATCCGGCGTTGAGCTTGTACCTGCCGTCGCTCGAACCATTGGCAACAAACAAAGTATTCATATCAACCTGTATGTTATTATTGAGTGCCTCCCCCAATAAGTCGCTGGAATTATTGCTTGAATTATGTGAAATGCCAGAAGGATTACTGGTGGAAACCTGCACGATTAAACCTGCAGACCTGATAATATTATTATGACATTCCGCAACGTCGAAAATGATATTATTACCCGGCAGGCAATCAAAAACATTATTTGAACAATCACTGATGATACCGGTAATTGTTCCCGACCCGGAAACACTTTGCAAGATGAGCGGCTTTTTAATAATGTTGTTTTTAACGATTAATCCGGCAGGTGCACCCGTGGTGCCCATCACGATACAAGATGAAGCGGGAGCGATAGAGTCGCTGAAATAATTACCTATTATAAATACATCGGAAATTCCATTGGCCAATTGAGCGTGTATATCTATCCTGCACCGGCTGATAGAGATGTTACTGGTAGACACGTCTATAATATTTGCCCATACGCCCATAATTTTACTTCCGCCAGAGCCGGCAGCAAAGTTCATATTGGTAACCCTGGAAGGATAATTATCGCTTGAGGTATTGGGATTTTCCGATAAAAAATAACCGGCACCAATTATAACCAGATTCTTGGAGATATTGCCTGGATTAGAATAAGTAAGCGGACTACCTTCGAGATGAATGGTATCCCCGTTCTGAACTTTTGTATTTGACAGCGCAGTTGCCTGCCCCAGTTGTTTGTACACGGGTCGTAATGCTGTACCCCCGTAGTTTTCCCCGAAATTATTTGTACCGTCGTAGTTGGAGTTGTTGTTTACCCGCCAGATATTACCCCGGCTAACCATGGATAACAACAAGAGGCAGGTTGTACAATACAGTACACTCAATAATTTTTTTTTCATGATGATAGTATTAACTGTAAAAAATAATCAGTTCCTTTTGCGCATCAGTGCCTTTAGCCTGTTCCTGATAGCGGTTAATCTCGTTTGTCCTGCAGAATTTAAAGAGCCATAGTTGTGTTCAAAGTTTTTCTGATCAACATCATACACCGTTAATTCTTCCTGTATCATAACCAGGTCGTCGAACTCCACCGAACGATCCCCGATCCTGTTCTCCCATTTGGTAACAATTGTTTCCATCTGGCTCAGTCGGGTATCCGCCGATTTTTTACAACCCGTCATCACAAAAAGGATTGTGATAAAAAACAGGATCGTTACTATGGTGGTAGCTGCTTTCATGCTGCATGGAAATTAACCGGTTGTAAAATAAACGACGCTGCCAGGAGAATCAAACCACATTTATTATTTGTGTTCTTTCGATTATTTTTTGTGTTATATCAGGCTCCTTAAATCATATTGATGTATATTGATATTTAAAAAAAATACAAGGTATGCGGGGTGCTTTTTTCATTATAGTATTATTATTTTTAATGGTACCCGTTCTTGGTCAGCAACCGGTAATCGATTCTTTGGAAAATGCATTAAAGAACCACCCGGCCGACGACAGCTCGAAACTTACCATATTGAGTAACCTCTCCTTTTATTATAGTGATATTGATCCCGATTTGGGATTTAAATACGCCGAACAGGAAATGCAGCTCGCTAAAAAAATTAAAGTACCTAAACACGAAGCAGAAGCATTAACGAATAAAGCATTAAACCACTGGGCAATTGGGGAATACGACACCGCAATTAAAACATACCAAAAGGCAGGAGCAATTTATAAGCAATATCATTTTGAAAGAGAATGCATCATCGTATTGGGAAGATTGGGTGTAGTGTATTACAGTTCTTCTGATTACTCAAAGGCACTGGATCTTTACTGGGAATGTTTAAAAGGATTTGAAAAAATGGGCGACTTAAAACAGGTGGCAAAAATGTATGGCAACATTGCCTTGTGTTATGCCAATCTCGAAAAAAATGATAAGGCCATTCAGTATTACCGAAAAGCGATTCAGATCAATATACAACTCGGTGATGAAAAAGCTGTTGCCGACAACTATACCAATTTTGGAAACCTGTACGACAATATCCTGATGTCGGATACTGCACTCTATTATTATAAAAAAGCGCTGGAGATCAGCAGGAGAATAGGGTACAACCGGAACGTGGCCAGCAATACAACCAACATGGGCATTGCATTAACAACGAAAAAAAATTTTAGTGAAGCTTACGGTTATTTACTGGAGGGATTGGAATTTTACCGCAAGACAGGTATTAAAAGGCATATTGCTGTTATTTATAAATCCATTGCAGATGTGATGCTACACGCAACCCCGACTTTCTTCTCCGAAAAGAAACTGGATCTTACAAAAAGATATGCTTATACAAAAAACTACCTCGATTCAAGTTATGCATTGTATTTAGAGATGGAAGATCCTTCCGGCCAGGGTGAAGTATGGATGCTGCGGTCATTACTTGATTCTGCACAAAACAATTTTAAATCAGCCTATGAA
The DNA here is from genome assembly GCA_018268085.1 of Bacteroidota bacterium. GTDB lineage: Bacteria > Bacteroidota > Bacteroidia > Chitinophagales > Chitinophagaceae > Ferruginibacter. The sequence goes on along the minus strand of JAFDXE010000007.1, from coordinate 114,171 downwards.
TCATACAAACAGTTCACTTTTTTTAAAGACATTATTTTTAATGATGAGAAAAACCAGGAAGTGGCAACCCTGGAAATGAGTTACGCTTTTTCCAAGAAAGAAGATTCCATCAGGTCTGAAAATGAACAAATGGCATTGGCCGCTTCTGCTGAAATAAAAAGACAAAGCACCATTAAAACGGCAACCATTATTGCAAGTGCCATATTCTTTATCGCTGCAATCACCAGCTTTCTTTTTTACAAACGAAAAAGAGATGCGGTAGAAAAGCAACAGGAAGCTGAATTTAAAACTGAAGTAACCGAAACAGAAATGAAAGCACTTCGGGCACAAATGAATCCGCATTTTATTTTCAATTCACTGAATTCTATCAGTGATTATATTTCGAAGAATAACATTCCGGAGGCAGATCGCTATCTTTCAAAATTTGCAAAACTGATGCGGCTGATCCTGGAGAACTCAGAGAAAAAAGAAATTCCGTTAAAAGATGATCTGAGGGCACTTGAATTATATATGATGCTCGAATCGTTGCGGATGAAACATAAGTTTACCCATTCAATAATCGTTGATGAAACCATAAACCCGGAAACAACATTGGTTCCGCCATTGATATTACAACCATTTGTAGAAAATGCAATATGGCATGGCATTGCCGGTAAAGAAGGCAATGGAAAAATAACTATTCGTATTCAAAAAGAAGCCGGCGAACGGATGCATTGTATTGTAGAAGACGATGGCGTGGGCAGAAAAAAATCGGCAGAAAAAAACAATACAACCACTACAGGAAAATCATCACTGGGAATGAAAATTACACAGGCACGAATTGATGTTTTAAATAAAACCAAAAATGCAAACGCCGGTATAACTTTCACAGATCTTGAACCGGGACTAAGAGTAACAGTAACCCTTCCATTAATTACAAGCAACGAAATATGATCAGGGCAATTATAGTAGATGACGAACAACATTGTATCGACAGGCTGAACAACCTGCTTGCAAATAATCATGCATCAGAAATTCATATCGCAGGTGCGGCACAAACAGTGAAGGATGGCATTCGTTTGATAAAAGATCAAAATCCGGAACTGATTTTTCTTGACGTACAGATACACGACCGCACGGGTTTCGACTTACTGCGGGAATGCGGAGACGTAAACTTTAAAGTGATCTTTACTACCGCCTACGACAAATTTGCCATACAGGCCATTAAGTTCAGCGCCATCGGTTATTTACTTAAGCCAATTGATGAAGATGATCTGAAAGAAGCGATTGCTAAATTAAATCATACTTCCATAACCGATACGAAAGCAATGGCCGCTGTAATAGAACACAACCGCAACACGCAATCCAAAAAGAAAAAGATAACCATTCCGTCTGGGAATGAACTTATCTTCCTGGATATTGATGAGATTGTTCGCTGCCACAGCGATATTAACTATACCACCATTTTTAAAAGCGACAAACAGAAAATTGTTGTGGCCAAAACGCTGAAAGAATTTGAAGAACTGTTAACCGAACACAATTTTTTCCGTGTACACAATTCCGAACTGATAAACCTGGCCTACATTAAAAGTTATAATAAAGGAAAAGGGGGTTCTGTGATTTTAAACGACGGTACAGAACTGGAAGTATCTACGAGAAGGAAAGACGATTTCTTAAAACGAATGGCGGAATATTAATGTTTGGTGTTAACACAATCATTAACACCAAACACTGATCAATGAATTTAAAACGATGCGCTTTTCGGGTAACGGGGGAATGGTATTACATCCCGAATGTTTGTCATCCCGGTTACAAACTGCACCAGCCTTTCAAAGCCCAAACCAAAGCCGGCATGTGGGCAGGCGCCAAATCTCCTGGTATCTAAGTACCAATCTAATTCTTCAGCAGGAATGTGTATTTCCTTCATTCTCTCCAATAATTTATCCTGGCGTTCTTCCCGCTGCGAACCACCAACGATTTCGCCAATACCGGGAGCCAGTATATCCATGGCAGCCACCGTTTTACCATCATCATTCTGCCGCATATAAAATGCTTTTATTTCTTTCGGATAATTGGTAAGAATCACCGGTTTCTTAAAATGTTTTTCTACCAGGTAACGCTCGTGTTCGCTTTGAAGATCAACACCCCATTTATCTACGATGTACTGGAATTTCTTTTTCTTATTGTGATTGCTTTCTTTCAGTATGTCGATAGCCTCAGTATAAGTAAGTCTTTCAAAATCGTTGTTTACAACAAACAACAGTTTTTCCATCAGGCCCATTTCACTTCTTTCTGCCTGTGGTTTTTGTTTTTCTTCTTCTTCCAGTCTTTGTGCAAGGAATTCAAGATCTTCCTTGTTATTGTCTATAGCAAAGCGGATAATAAATTTTATAAAATCTTCTGCAAGATTCATGTTGTCTTCAAGATCATTGAAAGCTACTTCCGGTTCTATCATCCAGAATTCAGCCAGGTGCCTGGTGGTATTGCTGTTTTCTGCACGAAAGGTTGGCCCAAAAGTGTAGATATCACTGAAAGCCATAGCCGCTAATTCACCTTCGAGTTGTCCGCTCACCGTAAGGTTGGTACTTCTTCCAAAAAAATCTTCTTTGAAATTGATGCTGCCGTCTTCAAGTTTTGGTGCCGTACCATCCAATGGCAATGTGGTTACCCGGAACATCTCACCGGCACCTTCTGCATCGCTGGCTGTAATGATGGGCGTATGCATATACACAAAGCCACGATCGTGAAAAAATTTATGCACGGCAAAGGCCAGCGTGTGTCTAACACGAAATACAGCGCCGAATGTGTTGGTGCGAAAGCGCATGTGTGCGATCTCACGTAAAAATTCAAGACTGTGCTTTTTAGGTTGCAGTGGAAATTTCTCTGCATCGCTGTCGCCCAGAATTTCTATGGAAGTTGCTTTTAGTTCTACTTTTTGCCCCTTGCCCAACGAAGCAATTATTTCGCCGGTAGCCTTAATACAGGCGCCGGTGGTAATTCTTTTGAGTATGGCATCATCAAATTTTCCCAACTCTGCCACCACCTGTATATTATTATTGGTACTGCCATCGTTCAACGCAATAAACTGGTTGTTGCGGAAGGTACGCACCCATCCCATTACGGTTGCTTCATAGTTCGTTTTATCCGACAGCAACAATTCCTTTACTTTAATTCTTTTATTAAACATACCTGTATTTTAAGTGGGCAAAGATAAAAATTCAGTCTCAGAGTACTATAAAAACTTGCTGTTGAATGCCGGTAAAATGCAAATACAACAGTGCAGCAAATTGTTTTCAGCTCAGCATCTTCCTGAAAGTAAGATTTATTCTTGGTGAATTTACTTTAGTTGTTTTAGGAAGACGATGCAGCCAGTTTTCCTGTGTGGCGCCTTTCATTACCAGTAAACTTCCATGTTCGAGAAATGTTGAAACCACTTCGTTGGTTTGCTTGTGTTTGAACTTAAAAATTCTTTCGGCACCAAAACTAAGCGATGCAATGGCGCCGTGTGGTTCAAGAGAAGGTTCATCGTCGCTATGCCAGGCCATTCCTTCATCGCCGGTATGGTATAAATTCAGGAGGCAGGAATTGTATGTTTCCATTGTTTTTTCCTCCGCTATTTTTTTTAGTTCAAGTAAGGTTGCAGTCCATGGTAAAGAAGACCTGGTAATGTTTGAATAACTGTATTCAATCGAACGATCGGCATACCAGGCTACTTTTCTTTTGGTAATGTAATGTTTGCCGAAAATAAACGCCTCATCATTTTTCCATTCAATGGTATTGAGCAGCGTTTTAAAATAATGATCTGCCTGTTGCCGGCTGCACACGGCGCCGTAATAGTTAACAATGCCATCTGCAGGCAGTAGGTTGAAACCGGCATCGGCATGTTCACTAAACAGGTTCATATCCTTTACAACTTTAACTGCAATTTCGGTAAATGGAAGCATAATCATTCGCTGCACATTCATCAATATAACAGCACAGGATACCCGCCGCGGCAATAGTTGAAGTTAGCGGAGGTAATGATCGTGTATGGTAAATAACTGATATGTATCATAGCAGTAGCATAGTATTATGGTTGAATAGCCGATATCTTTGTAGCCACACACATGAATCTTCAGCAACTGGAATATGTAATTGCGGTAGACAAATACCGTCATTTTGCCAAGGCGGCGGAGCATTGCTATGTTACACAACCAACCCTTAGCATGATGATTCAAAAACTGGAAGAAGAGCTGGAATTAAAAATATTCGACCGCAATAAAAAGCCTGTTCAACCAACCAAAGAAGGAGCAGAAGTAATAGAAAGGGCAAAAGAGCTGTTGTTAAAAGCCGAATCGCTGAAGGAATATGCCATGCACCTGAAAGTGGAAACAGCCGGTGAATTGCACCTCGGCGTTATACCAACCATTGCACCGTATCTGCTGCCGATGTTTTTAATGAAGTTTACCGAAGCCTATCCCGATCTGAAAGTATATATTAAGGAAATGCTTACCGGCGATATCATCAGCAAATTAAAAAGCGGTGAACTGGATGTGGGATTGCTCGCAACGCCTTTATCCGATCATACACTGGAAGAACGTGTATTATATTATGAAGAGTTTTATGCATACGGATCAACCGGGAAACAGAAAAAAAATAAACTGTTGCTTCCAAAGGAAATTGACCTGAATCAGCTCTGGTTACTTGAAGAAGGACATTGTATGCGCAACCAGGTGTTTAATTTATGCGAACTGAAAAAGAAAGATATTCATTCAGATAAATTGCATTATGAAGCCGGAAGTATTGAAACACTGATCAATCTTGTAGACAACAGCCACGGCATCACCATTGTTCCCTACCTGGCAACCTTATTATTAAAACCGGCACAGCAACAACAACTGCAGCAGTTTGCTGACCCAAAACCAGTGAGGGAAGTAAGCCTGGTAACAATGAAAAATTTTCCAAGAAAAAAATTACTGGATAACCTGTATGCTTCCATTACCGGAATTGTACCGCCATTTATGAAAGCATCCGGCAAAAAACAGGTTGCTTCCATTGATGATATATTGGATTAACAGAGGAGAATTGAACAGGTGTATGATGAAAAGCACCCGGCAAGAAAAATTCTTTTATTTACCAAAATCTGTGTATTATTGCAACGGAAACGGCTGGGTAGATAACCCTTATCTAATTGCTTCAGTAATACAGTCTCTTCCATCAGCATTAATTTTCAACTACAGTAATCACATCATTTAGAGCGGAATTTTTGAAAAACGCATTTGCTTATATTTTATGTACAACCTATCGCAACTGAACGACCTGCTCGTTCCGGAATTGCTGGATATCGCAGAAGAATTAGATATTCCAAATCCCAAAAAACTCACGAAACAGGACCTTATCAAAACCATCCTGGACAAACAAACCAATATGAAATCAGACAGTAAAACGCCTGGTGGTGAAAAACCAAAGCGCAAAAGAATTTTGAAATCAGAAGCAGGCGCCACTCCTAAAGAAGCTGCTACAGAAAAAGAAGAAACAAAAAAAGACATACACCCTAACAGGGCGAGAAAAGCGGAACCGGAGAAGAAAGTTCCGATGAAAAAATATAAATCTGATATGGACGATTCAGCAGACACCGATGAAGAAGGAGAGATCCTGCCGATATCAGATTCTGAAACAACCATTCCGCCGGCTATTGCACAAATGTTGCATGAAGAAGATATTCAGCAACCGGAAGTAACAATTGAAGAACCGGTAGTTACGGGAAAAGATAATCGCCCTTACCAGCAATTTAAAAAAGAACCTCCTGCATTTAATATCGAATTTGATGGTGTTGTACTCGGCGAAGGCGTACTGGAAATGATGCCCGACGGATATGGTTTCTTACGCAGCAGCGACTATAACTATCTTTCCTCACCGGATGATATCTATGTTTCTCCTTCACAGATAAAATTATTCGGACTAAAAACCGGCGATACGGTGTACGGCTCTGTTCGTCCGCCCAAAGAAGGAGAAAAATACTTTGCCTTATTAAAAGTAGAAACGATCAATGGTAAAAGCCCCGAAGAAGTAAGAGACCGTGTTCCCTTCGACTACCTGACACCGTTATTCCCTTTCGAAAAATTAAATCTTACCACAAAAGCAGATAATTACAGCACTCGTATCATGGACCTGTTCACACCCATTGGTAAAGGACAGCGTGGACTGATCGTTGCACAGCCGAAAACCGGTAAAACAATGTTGCTGAAAGAGCTGGCCAATGCAATCGCCGAAAACCACCCGGAATGTTACCTGATGGTTGTACTGGTAGATGAAAGGCCGGAAGAGGTAACCGATATGGAAAGAAGCGTACGGGCAGAAGTGATCGCTTCCACATTCGATGAACCGGCAGAGAAGCACGTGAAAGTAAGTACCATCGCTTTACAAAAAGCAAAACGGCTGGTAGAATGCGGACATGATGTGGTGATATTGCTGGATTCCATCACACGTTTGGCAAGAGCACACAATACGGTTGCGCCTTCATCCGGTAAAGTACTATCGGGTGGTGTGGAAGCCAATGCGATGCAGAAACCAAAACAGTTTTTCGGTGCTGCCCGTAAAATAGAAAATGGCGGTTCACTTACCATCATTGCAACAGCCCTTGTAGAAACAGGAAGTAAAATGGATGAAGTGATTTTCGAAGAATTTAAAGGAACCGGTAATATGGAGTTGCAGCTCGAACGTAAATTGTCGAACCGACGCATTTACCCGGCAATTGATATCGTTTCTTCTTCAACACGCCGCGACGACCTGTTACTGGATAAAGACACACTCGGCCGCATGTGGATCCTTCGTAAACACATGGCAGATATGAATCCTGAAGAAGCAATCAACACTTTGCTGAAGAATATGAAAGGCACAAAAGACAATGTAGAATTCCTTACATCCATGAACGGATAATCAACATACAACACTAATAAACGCTACATACAATAAGAACCGTCGGTAAGACGGTTTTTATTTTTTATAAACAGGCACTAACTTAGCAAAGCCTTATGGCAATAAAGAAAATTACCATACAACAATTTGCAGATTTTCCTGTACACCTGCCTGTGTTCGATGTACGCAGCCCGGGCGAATACAATCATGCACATATACCCGGCGCATACAGCTTACCGTTATTCAGCGATGAAGAACGAAAAATTGTGGGTACAGCGTATAAACAAATCGGAAAACAAAAAGCGATAAAACACGGCCTGGATTTTTTTGGAGTGAAAATGAAAGCAATGGTTGAACAGGCTGAAGCAATGGTAACAGAACATGCATCCATGCATTCCGCAACATCAGAGCAACACAACAGCATTGTAGTTCATTGCTGGCGTGGGGGCATGCGCAGTGCAGGCGTGGCCTGGCTGCTCGACTTATATGGATTTGATGTGTACACGATTGTTGGTGGATACAAAGCTTACCGCAACTGGGTGTTGAAACAATTTGAGCAACCGTATGAGTTATCGGTAATTGGCGGCTATACGGGAAGTGGTAAAACAGAATTAATTGCTCAATTGCGGCAGTTAGATCATGCGGTTATTGACCTGGAGCAATTAGCCAATCATAAAGGATCGGCATTCGGAAACAATGGAATGCAACCCACCCAGGAAATGTTTGAAAACAAGCTTGCCCAGGAATTGTTTCACCACAAAAGCCGGCATACCTGGCTGGAAGATGAAAGCCAGCGCATTGGTGATCTGAACATACCTCCGGCATTCTGGAAAACGATGCGCAGTAAACGGGTTTATTTTTTAGACATCCCGTTTGAACAAAGGCTGGATTATATTTTAAAAACCTATGGGCTTAAAAACAAAGAGAAGCTCATCAATTCAATGGTAAGAATTAAAAAACGCCTGGGCCCGCTCGAAACAAAAACAGCCGTTGGATTTTTAATTGAAGAAGATTACCGATCCTGTTTTGAAATTCTTTTAAAATATTACGACAAAGCCTACCTGAAAGGATTGCACAACAGGGAAAATGCCTCAACACTTATAACAACATTACATTGCGAAAAAGTACATGCAATATCAAATACAGAAAAACTACTTTCATGCGTAACAGTACATTCCTGATTGTATTCCTTCTTTTTTTACCGGCACTCTTACCGGCACAGGAAAAGCCACAGGAAACCGACATCACCGGTTTGTGGAAAGGATCTTTGTATAACGACAGCACACACCAGTATTACAAATACGAGATTGGCATCAGCGAAGAAAAAAACAAAATGTTCGGCTATTCGTACACGATGTACAACGACAGCGACAGAAATTATTTTGTTGTAAAAAAAGTAAAAGTAAAACGAGATGACGGAAAGATCATTATTGAAGATGTTGACATCGTAACAAAAAATTATCCTGAAAAAGCACCAAAGGGTGTAAAGCGTTTGCATGTGCTCGAACTGTATGTGCAGGATTCCATACTCAGGCTGGAAGGACCATTTTCAACCAACAGAACAAAAACCTATGCGCCCGTAACGGGAATGGTGAAACTGCAACGCAAAAATGATTTCAGAAAACAATCCGACCTGATTCCGCATTTACAGGAACTAAAAATGGATAACGAATTATCGTTTGTTGCAAAAGACAATGAATTGCGCCAGGCAGAAGAAGAAAAATCATTGAGCAAAGTTTCTGATGTTGCACAAGCGGCAGTTCCCGAAATAAAAGCAACAACAAAGGAGCCGGTGGCCAAAACATCAGAACCTAAAAAAATTGTTGTTGAACCCACCAGGCTTCCGCCGGCCAAATCAAAAATTGTACAATCAAATGAAGCGGCTGCTGATGTATTGTTGAGAAAAAACATTGTTCAGGAAACCATGTATTTTAAAACCGATAGTCTTGTGCTTACTTTATACGACAACGGAGAAGTAGATGGCGATACCGTGAGTGTTTTAATGAACGGCGTTATTATCATGCCAAAACAGGGATTGAGTACAACGGCTATTCGCAAAACGATTCATATCCCGGCAGAAACAGATACAATTGAACTGATCATGTATGCAGAAAGCCTGGGAACCATTCCACCCAATACCGGCCTGTTAATGGTAAAAGACGGAAAAGATACATACGAGGTTCGTTTCAGCGGCGACCTGCAGAAAAACGCATCTGTAATTTTAAAAAGACGAAAGAATTAATGACAAACGAAAATTCTTTAACCGATACAATAAAATTAACGCAATACTCACGGGGCGCAGGTTGTGGTTGTAAGATTGCACCCAAAGTGCTGGAAGAAATATTGCAAAACAATGTGCAGGTTATTGCAGATAAAAATTTACTGGTAGGTAACAGTACTAATGATGATGCGGCAGTGTATGATATAGGAAACGGCCGGGCCGTAATTTCTACTACTGATTTTTTTATGCCGATCGTAGATGATGCATTTGATTTTGGAAGGATCGCTTCCGCCAATGCTATCAGTGACGTGTATGCGATGGGCGGAAAACCGTTAATGGCGATTGCAGTGCTTGGATGGCCGGTTGAAAAACTACCGGTTGCGCTTGCACAGCAGGTACTCAACGGAGCCAGGGCAATCTGCGCAGCAGCAGGCATTCCATTGGCGGGAGGACACAGTATTGACAGTGCGGAGCCTATATTCGGATTGGCAGTTACTGGCTTAATTGAAATTGAACATTTAAAAAAGAACAATACGGCAGAAGAAGGCGACCTGTTATTCTTAACCAAACCGATTGGGGTTGGCATTTTATCCACCGCACAAAAACGTGGCGTTATAAATAGTGAGCACATTCCCGCAATGATTGATCAGATGGCGGCACTAAACAGCATAGGGGAATTACTCGGCACCATGAATACAGTAACCGCCATGACAGATGTAACCGGTTTCGGATTGATGGGACACCTGATTGAAATGGCCGAAGGCGCATCTTTATCTGCGGAATTATATTATTCAAAAATTCAGGTAGCAGATGGTGTGCGTGAATACCTTTCCCAACACATTGTTCCGGACGCAACTTTCAGAAACTGGAACAGCTACAGCACTAAAGTAAGTTTTGAAAAAGGCGTTAATGTTATGGAAGCCTTTAGTTTATTACCGGATCCCCAAACCAACGGCGGCATTTTATTCAGTGTAAAAGAAACGGCGGCAGGCGGGATCATTGCATTGTTGCAACAAAAAGGCCTGCAGCAGTACATCGAACCCATCGGCAGATTTGTTGCTAAAACGGAAAAGACAGTACTGGTGAAAAATTAAAAGATAAGGTGTTGTTTATTTTTAATTTTTTCGTGCGTCATCTCATTAACCAGTTGAACAGAAGGTAACAGTTTAATGGATTGCTGAAGCAGGTTTATTTCTTCATTGCTTACATCCTCTCCCTTTGTAAGCCATAAAAAATCGAGGTGTTTAAATTCCGGTAGAAGATATTCTCCATCGTATTGATTGTGGTACAGGTAATGCACCAGGCAACAGCCCGGCACTTCATAATCATAAATGGAAAAAAAATAATTGCGGGATTTTTTATTGAGTTGTATCTCCAGGCTGTTATTGATCCTGAATTCGAAACCCATATACTGGTTAATGTTCCAGGTAAACTGGTAATCTTTTATAGGAGCAACAATGCCCAGCAGCCGCGTGCCTTCGAAAAATTCTTCGGCAAGGGTTTCATTGTCTATTTTTAATTTTACTGCCATTGGATTAAGTACAAAATAGATTCAATCGAATTAAAACATTCATTGCAAAACAAATGTACTGTGTTTTAAAAAACAACCTCAACAACCAACTCCTCTTTTCCTCTTCTTAACTTTAGTTTGGTTCCGTCTCCTTTGTTGAATTTATTCAATGCCTGCATATACGTTTCCACATCATGAAATGGATAATCACCCAATTGGAACAACACATCACCGGCCATTACTCCGGCTTTTTGTGCCGGCCTGTTGTCGATCACCGCATCCACTTTCACCCCATCACCATCAAAAGTATAATCGGGCATGATGCCGATCGAAACCTTAAATGTATTTTTTGTAGAAGCCGCATCCCTGGTTTTTAAAAAGGATAGTTTTTCTTTTTTGTCTGTTGCCGTGAGTACATCTTTTATATAATTGATCACAGCCACTTCTCCCGTATAATTTATTTTATTGGCATCATCGGTTGGTTTGTGATAGTCGCTGTGTGACCCTGTGAAGAAATACAATACAGGAATATCTTTTTTGTAAAAAGAAGTATGATCGCTGGGCCCGGTGCCGCTGCTGTCGGTTTTAATTTTCAATCCCGGAACTTCTTTTTTAATGATGTCGGCCCATGAGGGAGAAGTGCCGTATCCGCCAACATTCAATCCGTGCGTGCTGTCGTTCAGTCGTCCAACCATATCCATGTTCAGCATGTAGTTTACTGTTTTTAAATCAACAGGACTATTGTCTGCAAAATATTTTGAACCATACAGTCCCAGTTCTTCACCTGAAAACGCAACAATGCAATAATTATATTTTTTAAGCGAAGAGGTAGAAAGCCAATTACCCAGTTCGAGCAGGGCTGCTACGCCACTGGCATTATCATCTGCACCGTTGTGTACTTCTTTATCTTTTCCTGCATACAAAGAATTGTGGTCTTCACCGTAACCAAGATGATCGTAATGTGCGCCGATGACAATGGTATTGGTTGCAGCATTGTTAATGTAACCAACAACATTATGCCCTGTACGGATTTTTTCTTCAATGTTTACCGTAACGGTGAAATCAGAGGGTATGGGTGAAATATTATTATAAAACAATACCGGTATTTTCAAGCGTTCTGCTTTATCTTTCGAATCAAATACAACATCATTTTTTGAAGATGGATTATAAACGATAAATATTTTCTTTCCTTCTGTTTGTGCAGATTTAGCAGCACTGTAAATAAATTCTTTTAAATCAAAATGTGGGTTGGTTGCATTGTCTTCCACAGCTTTGGAAATATCAAAATATTTGATGGAAGCCGCCGATGCATTTGGAAATTTTATCATGGAAGTATTTCCGGAATAAGCCAGTGGAAAAAAGTCATCTTTTACTGTAAGTTTAGTTCCAGAAATGCTGAGTGCCGTTTCCTCTTTTATTTCACGCCCGTCTTTTACATCAAATGCCTGTAAAAAAGTTTTTTTATCGCCCATCGGTTTCAAACCCGATTTTTTAAACTGATCAATAATAAATTCATAAGCCAGTTTTTCTCCCGCTGTTCCTGTTCTTCTTCCTTCAAGTTTATCATCTGCCAGGTAACCAATTGAATTTTGCAGGTTAGCCAATGTTTTTTTATCTGCATCCGGTGTTTGTGCAGATGCCTGTTGAACAACAAGCAGGAATCCGAATAGTATTTTTCTCATATCTGTGGTCATTGAAATGCAAATGTAAACAACCCTCGTTTGTGATGCCAATATTTATATTCCCGTTATCGTATCCAACTTTCTTTAATTCGTAAGTTCACATAGCCAGTTAATACTATTTTTGCTGACATTTTTAAAAGCATCCGGATTGAGCAGGCGCATCAATATTGCATTAGTGGGAAATCCCAACAGCGGAAAGAGTTCCTTGTTTAATGTATTAACCGGTCTTAACCAGAAAGTAGGAAATTTTCCGGGTGTAACGGTAGATAAAAAGACCGGCACCAGCACCATCAGCGAAAACATTACTGCAAACTTCATCGACCTTCCCGGTACATACAGTTTATATCCTAAGCGGGCAGATGAATGGGTGGCCTATAAAGTGTTGCTGCAACAAGACGAATCCATTAAACCGGATATGATCCTATTGGTTGCAGATGCCAGTAACCTGAAAAGAAATCTTTTATTCTGTTCACAGATCATAGATCTTAAGATACCGGTTGTAGTGGCATTATCAATGATGGATCTTGCCAAAAGCAAAGGCACGCAAATAGATATTCCCGGACTGGAGCGTGAACTGGGCGTTCCTATTGTATCCATTAACCCAAGAAAGAATCGTGGAATAACTGCACTCAAAAAAGCAATTGAAATATCCGTAGAAAATGGGCAGCAGGTGCAGGCGAGAGATTTTATTGATGCAGAACAGCTTGCTCCCTCCGCAGTTGCCGAAGTAAAAAATATGTTACCAGCGGTGAGCAACTATACTGCTATTCATTTCCTGATAAACCATGAAAACTTTTTACTGGATGAACGTTTACAGGAACAGATAGAAGAAACAGAACGAAAAAATAATTTCAATCCCACACGCACACAGGCAGAAGAGATCATGCAACGGTATGCACGCATAAAACACATTATGCAGCAAACAGTAGTGGAGAGCGACCCTTTGCAAAAAAGTTTATTCACAGAAAGACTCGATAATATTTTATTACATCGCCGCTGGGGATACATTATTTTACTGGCGGTATTATTCATTTTGTTCCAAAGTGTTTTCTGGATTGCCAAATACCCGATGGATTTTATAGACTGGGGCTTTGGAACATTCAGTGGCTGGTTGTCGGGCATCTTACCAGCAACCTGGTGGAGCGATCTGTTACTGAATGGAATCGTGGCGGGATTAAGCGGGATTGTTGTGTTTATCCCGCAGATCATGATCCTGTTCGGAATTATTACACTGCTGGAAGATACAGGGTATATGGCCAGGATCAGCTTCCTAACAGATAAGCTTATGCGAAAAGTTGGGTTGAATGGTAAAAGCGTAATGCCCATGATCAGTGGTTTTGCGTGTGCAGTGCCTGCAATTATGTCCGCAAGGAATATTGAAAATAAAAAAGAACGGTTGCTCACCATTATGGTAACGCCATTGATGAGCTGTAGTGCAAGGCTGCCGGTGTACACCATTTTAATTGCATTGGTAATTCCTTCAAAAATATATTTTGGTTTTTTAAGCCTGCAGGGGCTGGTGATGATGTTATTGTACCTGCTGGGAACAGTAATGGCTCTCGTGGTGGCCTGGGTGATGAAATGGTTTATCAAATCTGTTGAACGCAGCTATTTTATTCTTGAACTCCCGGTGTACAGGAACCCAAGATGGAAGAATGTACTGTACACCATGATAGAAAAGGCAAAGATCTTTGTCTTCCAGGCAGGAAAGGTGATCATGATCATCAGTCTTTTGTTATGGGGATTGAGCAACTACGGTCCGCCGGAAAAGATGCGTGCAGTAACAAACAGCTATGATGCGCAGATCCTTCAGCAGCCGGATAAATCTGCTGAATTAACCAGGCAGAAAAAAGCGGCCTTGCTGCAAACTTCCTTCGCCGGCACTTTAGGTAAAGCCATTGAACCGGTAATTGCGCCATTGGGTTTCGACTGGAAGATCGGCATTGCACTGGTAACTTCATTTGCGGCAAGAGAAGTATTTGTGGGCACCATGGCAACCTTGTATAGTGTTGGCGAAGGCGCAGATGAAACAGATAGTACACTTCGGCAAAAAATGTCATCTGCTGTTCGGCAGGATGGAACAAAGGTGTACACACTGGCCACCGGTTTATCGTTATTGATTTTTTATGTTTTCGCCATGCAGTGTATGAGTACAATCGCTATTGTTAAGCGTGAAACAAAAAGCTGGAAATGGCCGCTCGTACAACTTGCCTACATGACGGGTCTTGCTTATTGCATGAGTTTACTGGTGTATGTGCTGTTTAAATAAAAAATTTTACCAGTCTGCCGCATAGCCGATTTCATTCTTCACCTGCGGATAAATTTTGCGATACAGTTCATTTAATACTTCTTCCTTGCGTGGCGCAGGATAATTATTTCCATTGATCAATTGCCAGTCGCGGGCCGACAATGCCCTGCTGTCTCCTGTATAGGATCCCCGTTCCTGTTCCCAGCGATAATCGTCTCTGAAACTCCGGTACGTAATGTTTTTACCTGTTGAAATATCTTTAACAGTAAGTTCCATATTTGCCCTGGCAGTAAAACTCTGGCGGGTAATATTAAGTGTTGCATATACCGTTGTATAAACAGGGTTGCCCGAAGTATCGGTTCCGGATTGCACCCGGTTGTTCACGTTCCTTGTATAATAATTGGTAACCGGATAGGGAATATCCATATTGCGAAGTGTGAGATCAACCACCCAGTCTGGTCGTATATTATCTCTCCTCGCTTCCCAGTCGGTATAAAATTTTGCTGCATACCGGTTACCGTTATTGCTCAGATCTCTTACCAGGTTTTGCTGAAAATATTCATTGCTATAATTGTAACCGGTGTTTCCCCACCCGCTGTTGAAGAAATAAGAATTATCCTGAACGGGATTTACAACAACATTTACAATAGCATTTTGGTAAGCCTGGTTCATGTTTACGCTGGCATCTTTAAATCCCGGAACGTAACCATCAGCTTTTTTAAAATTCAAATAAGCTTTTTTTGCATTATCTCTGCCTGCCTTCACATAAAACTCAGTCGCATAATTATAGTAGGCTTCCGCTGCTGCTGCTTTCGTTTCTAGCAAATTGGTTTGGTAGCTCTGTGGCGTAACCAGTTTAAATGCAGCATCGCTGTTCATAATGGCATCATACGCATCCTGCAGGTATTCGTATTCTGAAATCATCTTATCCCACTTCGATAAATCATTGGTAGATGCCAATGCATTTATTTTTTCAAGATGATTATCTGAAATGGTTTTATAAAGTAACGGTAACGCTTGTACGGCGTTCTCATCAGATGCATCTTTGTTTAGTTTTTTTACTGCATCCTGCAATGCCTTATCGCTGTTAGACCGCTCCAGGTAATTTTTACTGCCGGCACAGGAAATCAGAACAAGGGCAATTAGCAGTGTTTGTATAAGTGTTCTCATGTTGTATAAATTTATGCTGGTTTGACTAACATTATCAATTGGGTTTATTGGCAACCATGGTTTACCTTATAATTGATCTTTCATTAACAGATAAAACCGGCGCCTTTTCTTACCGCTCAACATTCATTTTTCACCGCTCAGATTAAAATGAAAAAAATATTTGCCCCGGCCGGGGTATCGTATTAACCTGATTATCAATATCATAAAGTCAAAACTGTGTGCTAAACACAGCAAGCTACTTTAAAATAAATGGTAGTATGTGTTGCATAGTACTAAAGTTTATCTATATTTGTATTGTCAAGTTGATAACAGCAATGTTCCGGACATTGATGCCGTCGGCGGGACGAAAAGTATAGCCATGAATTTTTAAACTGTAATGCCATGAACATTGATAACACAGCGAGCCAGATGCGAAAAGGGGTGCTTGAATTCTGTATCCTTTCGGTGATAAAACAAGGAGAAGCCTATCCGTCTGATATCATCGATAAAATGAAAGCAGCCAACCTCAGCATTTTTGAAGGAACCCTTTACCCTTTGCTGACAAGGCTCAAGAACGCAGAATTACTTACATATCGTTGGGTGGAAAGTAACAGCGGTCCTCCGCGAAAATATTTCAGCCTGACAGAAAAGGGAGCTGAGTTTTATAAGGAACTGGAGGCAACCTGGAACGAACTGGCCAATGCAGTACATTCCATCACCAACAACAAACTATAACCAAACTTCACTGTCGTTAAAGTATAGCCATGTTTTTTCGACAGAATCAACTAGAGAAACAAAATTAAAGTCCGGATATAATTCACTAATTAACCGGCAAACATTGAAATTTTTTCGCCATGAAACAAGTAATAAATATCAACTTCCACGGTAGAGTAGTGCCAATTGAAGTTACTGCTTTTGAAATGCTAAAGGCGTACACGGAAAGCCTGGGGCGTTATTTTGCAAACGAGGAAGGAAAAGAAGAGATCATCAACGACATTGAAAGCAGGATCGGTGAACTTTTCCAGGAAAGATTAAAAGCGGGTTCTACCTGCATCACTGATGAAGATATCAATGCCATTATCAGCAGTATGGGTCGTCCTGAAGATTTTGAAACAGATGAGAACATCGGTTCACAGAGATTTACAGAAACCAATCAATCGTATAGCTCAACTGCGGAAGCTGCTTCTGCTGCAAATACAACAGCAACGGATAAACGCTTATTCAGGGATGAAAATAATAAAGTGTTTGGTGGTGTGTGCAGTGGCCTGGCCAATTACTTTAATATAGATGTGGTAGTTGTTCGGATCATATTTGTAATCCTGGGTGTTTCTTTCGGGTTTGGGATAATTTCATACCTGGTATTATGGGTTGCCGTTCCCAGCTCTGCAACTGCTGTAATAGGAAGTGTAAGAAAAAAATTATACCGCGATAGTGATGATAAAATTATTGCCGGTGTTTGTTCCGGCCTGGGAAATTATTTTGGCATCAACGCCTGGATTCCCCGTGTGTTGTTCCTGATCCCGTTCCTTGGTTTTTTAACAAGGTGGAACCATGATTTTACCGAATTCATTCGACTTGGATTCAGCCCCGGTTCAATGATCGTATATATCATTCTCTGGCTGGTGATCCCGGAAGCGTTTTCTACTGCCGAAAAACTGGAGATGAAAGGAGAGAAAGTAGATATGAACTCAATTAAGAATTCTGTAGTAGAAGAAATGAAAGGTGTTCAGCAAAGAGCCGGACGTTTGGCAAAAGAAGCTGCATTTTCTGCACAGGAAAAAGGAAAACAATTTGCTACGGAAGCAGGTTCTGCAGCAAGACGGGGAGGAAGATCCCTGGGTGATGTAATTGTATTGATCTTTAAGATTTTCGCTTATTTCATCCTCGGTTGTATTGGTTTTGGAGTGGTTGTGGGATTGTTTGCACTTGCCGTTACTTCTGTGGGTTTATTTCCTTTAAAAGATTTTGTATTGCGAGACGGATGGCAAAACGTTTTTGCATACGGTACATTAATATTTTTCATCGCCGTTCCCATTATTGGTATAATTACCTGGATCGTTAGAAAGATCGCAAAAATTAAAACGAACCGTAAAACGATGCGCTTGTCATTCACAGGCCTGTGGATCATTGGTTGGGTATGTTTCATTTCACTGATCGTTTCTTTAGGACAGGATTTCAGAAGAAGCAATAACCTGCATGAAGAAGAAATAGTATTAACCAATCCAACGATCAATAAACTGGAATTAACATCAGAATCACCTGATCAGAAATTTTACAGGAGTAAATGGTTTAGATTAGAACCTTTCAGAACTTATGATGAAGACACGGCTATATATAATAATATATCTGTTCACATTTTTAAATCTCCCAACGACAGCTTCAGGGTTACCATGCTGAAACTGGTAAATGGCGCAACAAAAACAGAAGCGGATCAAATGGCAGCAAAGATGAATTTCAAAGTAGAACAAAGAGACAGTTTGCTGGTTACAGATGAGGGAATTGCCATTACAAGAAAAGAAAAATTCCGTAACCAGGGTATCGTACTGATGGTGTATGTTCCGGTAGGTAAGCAAATAAGAATTGATGAAAATATCGGATGGGAAAATGGCCGCATCAGTTTCGGCTTTGAAAACGACGACTGGAGATTGGGTTACCGCGACCAGGAAGAAGGCTGGCAACATGATGTAGATTATATCATGAAAGCCGACGGTTTATATGATTTAAACGGTAAACCCGCCGCAAGCTGGAAACATCCTGAATGGAATGATGATACGGATGAAGACGGCAATGATAACAACAATAGAAATTACGATTCAGGTAAAGGCGGTGGTTATCGGTACAACGAAAATAAAATGCTGGCACCACAACAGGCAGATTCATCTGCAAAACAAAAAATGGAAAAAGACAAGTCAGAACAAAACAAAAAAGATTCATTGAACAAGAATACAGCCACACAAAAAGCGGATAAAGTATATAATGAACGCCGTGACCAGATGATTGCATATACTTTACCTGCATACAACCCGCTGCTTGTAATGTACTAAACGATGTTTCAATAGTTGAGTTGAAGTAAAGTTGAAGCCTGGGGTCCTGCTGTTTGGCAGGATCCTTTTTATTACCATAAATCTGTCATTGATTTAATTTTACAGGATGAAAGATAATTTTTCAGCCGGGTCGGACAAATATGCCCGGTACCGCCCCGATTATCCGCAGCAACTTTTTGATTTTCTCCTCAATTATGTTCCGGGCAGAAATCTTGCGTGGGACTGTGGAACAGGCAACGGACAAACTGCGGCTGTGCTTTCCCGTTATTTTAAAAAAGTATATGCAAATGATATCAGCAGCAAACAACTCAGTAATGCGATAATAAAGGATAACATTTTATATGTACAGGAACCGGCAGAGCATACAACAGTACAGCCAGGAACCGTTGATCTGGTTTGCATCTCCCAGTCTCTTCACTGGTTTGATACAGATACGTTTTATGCTGAAGTAAAACGTGTTGCTGCTCCGGAGGGAATCATTGCCGCCTGGACTTATAACCTCATACAAGTTGACCAAGAAACAGACGCTCTCATTCACGATCTACATTTTAATATAATTGGAAAATATTGGGATAAAGAGCGGGCGCATGTAATAGCCGGTTATTCAACCCTCCCCTTTCCATTTACAATAATAGATGCACCCGATTTTACCATTGAATTAAACTGGACGCCCGAAGACCTCGAAGGCTACCTGGATACCTGGAGTGGATTGCATAAATTCATACAGGCCGAAAAATATAATCCATTAAAACAAGTGATGGAAAAAATTCATCGGAACTGGACGCCGGGGGAAACCAAACCGGTAAAGTTTCCACTTCAACTTAAAGCCGGTTATATACATAAATAGTTTCTGCAATGAATTTAATTTACATTTGCAAACTAAAAATTTAAAAATGAAGAACACTCCCTTCACGGAAAAACACATTGCACTGGGTGCTAAGATGGCAGCATTCGCCGGATTTAATATGCCGATTTCCTATACCGGTATTAACGAAGAACACGCAGCCGTAAGAAACAATGCAGGTGTATTTGATGTGAGCCACATGGGAGAATTCATCATTAAAGGGCCCCATGCGCTCGATTTAATTCAACGTGTTACCACAAACGACGCGGCAAAACTTACCGTTGGTAAAGCACAATACAGTTGTATGCCGAACAAAAATGGCGGCATTGTTGATGACCTGCTGGTATATTGTATAGAGGAAAACAATGTGTACATGCTGGTTGTAAATGCGGGCAATATTGATAAAGACTGGAACTGGATTTCCGAACAGAATATCAACAATGCCGAAATGCATAACATTTCCGACAAAACCTGTTTACTGGCCATCCAGGGACCAAATGCAACCAGGATATTACAGAAACTAACGGATATCGATATACTCAATTTAAAATACTACACTTTTGAAAAAGGCAAATTCGCCGGAATAGATAATGTGTTGATCAGCGCAACCGGTTATACCGGAGCAGGTGGCGTGGAAATTTATTTTGAAGACAACAACGATGCTGCCAACAAAATATGGAACGCTATTTTTGAAGCAGGCGCCGCATCAGGTATTAAGCCAATCGGCCTCGGTGCAAGAGATACATTGCGCCTGGAAATGGGCTTTTGTTTATATGGAAATGATATCGATGATACCACATCTCCCCTTGAAGCCGGCCTTGGATGGATCACTAAATTCAACAAGGATTTTATTTCAAAAGAAATATTTGAAAAACAAAAAGCGGATGGACTCAAAAAGAAGCTGGTGGGTTTTGAAATGATTGAAAAAGGTATCGCCCGCCACGATTATGAAATAAAAGATTTCGAAGGAAATACGATTGGAAGAGTAACATCGGGTACACAGTCGCCAAGCCTGGGTAAAGCCATTGGACTTGGCTATGTGGATGCCAAACACGCTGCCATTGGAACAGAGATTTATATCAAAATACGCAATACCTTATTGAAAGCAACAGTTGTTAAGATCCCGTTCGCATAATTAAGATGGACAAAAAGAAACCTGCATTATACACCTGCTTATCACCGGCGCTGTTGAATTTGTATGATATCAGCGACAGCATTGTTGTGATCATTGATATTTTACGTGCAACTTCTACTATCACAACGGCACTGAAAAATGGCGCCAAATCAATCATACCTGTTGATAGTGTTGCCGAATGTATCCGCATTGGAAAACAAATTGCTGCCATCACCGCCGGCGAAAGAGATGGAAAAATTGCAGAAGGGCTACAATACGGAAATTCTCCCTTTGAATATCCAGAATCATTCATCAACAATAAAACACTTGTGCTCACCACTACCAATGGCACAAGATTATTACACATGGCGCTCGATAAAGGCGCAAAAGAAATTATCATTGGTTCGTTTTGCAATCTTGATACCGTTTGTAATTATCTCATTAAAAAGGGTAAACCGGTGTTGCTTGCATGTGCAGCCTGGAAAGACAGGGTTAATATAGAAGATAGTTTGTTTGCCGGCGCAGTTATTCGGCAGGTAAAAAATCATTTTTCAATTAACTGCGATGCATCCCAGATTGCAGATACATTATATGAAAATGCGCAGGATGATTTGTATGAATTTATGAAGCGTAAAGAAGCATCTCACTATAAAAGATTAATCTCATTTGGCCTGGAAAAAGACATTCGCTTCTGCCTTACTGCAAATACGGCAAACGTGTTGCCCATATATGCTGATGGCAAGCTTATCAAAAAAGCGGGAATATCCATCGCCTCTCCACAGGATCAGCCTTTATAATATTACAAACCGGGAGCATTGATGTGATGCCACTGAATGTTTTTAGTTTCTTTTTAGCAAAAACCTGCTGAAACCTTTTTCCACGTCAGCTATTTTCCTTTACTTTTGCAAATTGCTCTTTTCTGAACGGGCCACCCAACAGCAAAGCTTGCTCGCAATGTATCAATTTCGTTAACTTAAAGAAACCCCGGTTTGGCATTAACACACATAATAAAGCACATCTACAATAATGGTACTGATGAGGTAATCCGCAGAGGAAAGAAAATTCATGCATTGGGATATGTTGAATTGGTTGAGCATGACGAACTCATGGGTGGTATTGTATTTCGTGTAAAAGACGATAGCTATAGCATATTTTATAAAGTATATATACAGAAATATGCCGACCCGAAACTGATGACTTTGCGTTGCAGTTGCCCGTATAACCTCGGAGATATCTGCCGCCATGAAGCTGCAGCATTGTTCAGGTTGCAGGATATGGTTGATAAAAATATGCTGAGCGGATCTGATATCCAGTACAACCAGTATCACACGGTAGCCAAGATGAAATTCATTGATCTTAAAACGATCAAAATGCTTGCGTCTCCGGAAATTTATGATGAAGCTGAAAAAATCCTGCGTACAACAAGAGCTACCATCCTTAAAGCAGAAGATGAAAGAGTGGAAGCAGAATTGGTATATAACGGTCAAACCTATCCGCTGGTTATACAAAAAAACGAAGAACGGAATTTTGATACTTCCTGTACCTGTGCCGAAACATCACATCCGTTATGTGAACACAAGGCGCTGTTGTTTCTCCAGTTGCTGAATGCATTCGGTCCGAATTATTTCGACAGCATCCGCAATTGGGACAAAGAAAAAAATAAACTATTACAGATTTACGGGTATAGCCTTACCGATAACCTTGAAGGAAAATTTGAATTCACCTATAAAGATGGTAAACCATTTTTGAAATTGCTGGACACGAGTATCAAACGCGTTGCATCTACAGGCGCACCAGCTCCTTCAAGCGTGACCATGAAACCCGTTGTTCCGGTTAATGCACCGGCAGCAATGACAGAAGAATTGACAGCGCCGGAACCTGCATTAAAGAAACTGGGCATCGTTTTCAATTTTAATTCAAAGCAATACCCCGGTTTTACACTCGATGCGATACAGGGTGATGCAGATGATGATGTAAAAAAATACATCAACAAAGTGGAAGCGCTTGATCTCACAAAATTTGTAAATACAGAATCATTCAGCGAAGAAGACAAACAACTTTTTCAATTGATAAGGAAGCTGCAGGATAGCGAGATCAATAAATACCTGAACCGCAATTCGCCCTTCAGTGGAATCTGGGAGAACATCATTCATACCGACGGAGAAGACCTTCCCGAGGAAACAAAATCCCTGATTGCAGAATACCTTCATCCGAAACTTAAAAAGTTGTTTATAGAACAGGCATTGAACAATTTTATTTTTTCATTGCCTAAAAACAAAACCTTTAAAACGGCCAGCCTTGCGGAAATTGAGTTAAGCGATCATTTTATACATCCGCTTTTTAAAGTAATTCCGGTAAATGATCACTTTGAAATTACCTGCCTGGTAAAAGTAAATGGAGAAACGGTTCCTTTAACAAAAAACGAAACCGACAGCAGCCTGGTTTTTTTATACGACAGCATTGTATATACCTGGCAAAAACCGGAGGATATTTTACAAGCCGAAAAATTTCTAAGACAAGGTAATATAAAACTCAGCAAATCGAACTGGGCTGCTACCATGCAACAGGTAGTGCTTCCACTCACAAAAGAATATCATGTTGAGTTTGATAAATCATTGATAAAAGAAATTAAATCCAGTACACCGGAGGTTAAATTACAGTTGCTGGAAAAAGGGGATTACCTCGTATTTCAACCCATCTTTACCTATAATGGCATTGATACAAAAGCTTCCGATAAATTAACCATCACCATTCCTGATGCGGATAAAATCCTGATCATCCACAGGAACAAGGAAGCAGAGGATGTATTCATGAATAAACTACAGGGTTTACACTCCTCTTTTGTAAATCAACCCGAAACCAACAGCCTGGTGCTGAAAGGGGCCGATGTTTTACGCAACAACTGGTTCTTCCTTTTTGTGGATGCGATGAAGGAAATGAAGGTGCCGGTGTACGGATTTGAAGCATTGAAGAATTTCCGTTTCAACACGGCACGCCCGAATACACATATACACGTAAGCAGTGGCCTCGATTGGTTTGATGCAAAAGTAGAAATTGAATTCGGCGAACAACGTGTGGGCATTGCCGATATTAAAAAAGCATTGGCAGGTAAACAATCTTTTGTGCAACTGGGCGACGGCACACTGGGCATTTTACCGGATGAATGGCTGAAGCGGTATGCGCTGCTATTTAAAGTAGGCGACGGTAAGAGTGATAAATTACGTTTGTCGAGATACCACATGAGTGTTATTGATGAATTGTATGAAAACCGTGATGAAACAGAACTGAGTTTTGCCCTCGATGAAAAGTTTGAACGACTACGGGAATTCAAAAACATACCAGAAATAAAACCACCCGTAACACTGGAGCCCATATTAAGACCTTACCAGTTGGCCGGCTATCAATGGCTGGGCTACCTGAATGATGTTGGTTGGGGAGGCATCCTGGCAGATGATATGGGTTTGGGTAAAACCGTTCAGGCACTTACAATGCTGGAGCATTATAAAAATGAACAGGGAAGTTTAAAAGCAATTGTTGTTTGTCCAACTACGCTTATCTACAACTGGCAAAATGAAGTAAAGAAATTTACACCTGCACTCAATTACCATATTCATCATGGTAACGCCAGGTCGAGAGATGCGGAAGAACTGCAGAAACACAATATCATCATTACAACTTATGGTACGCTCAGGAGTGATATTCATTTGTTGCTGAAGATATTTTTTGATTATATCATTTTGGATGAAAGCCAGGCGATAAAAAATCCAGGTTCAAAAGTTACTAAAGCGGCATCCCTGCTTACGGCTAAAAATCGTTTATGCATGAGCGGTACTCCGTTGCAGAATAATACGTTCGATATTTTTGCCCAGATGAATTTCCTCAACCCGGGTTTGCTGGGCAGTATGGAATTTTTCAGGAATGAATTCGCAACACCTATCGACAAATTCGGCGAGCAGGAACAAAAAGAACACCTGCGCAAGTTGCTTTATCCATTCATACTTCGCCGCACCAAGGAACAGGTTGCGAAAGATCTCCCGGAAAAAACCGAAACCATTTTGTTTTGCGAAATGGAAAAAGAGCAAAGAAGAATATATGATGCCTACCGCAACAGTTATCGCGATAAAATATTAGGAACCATCGATCAGCAGGGTATTGATAAATCGCAGTTAACGATTTTGCAGGGGTTGATGAAACTCCGCCAGATCTGCGATAGCCCTGCTATTTTGAATGAAGAAGAGAAATATCCGAATCATTCCATTAAACTGGAAGAACTGGCAAGGGAGATTGAAGAGAATATCGGGGAACACAAAGCGCTGATCTTTTCCCAGTTCCTCGGCATGCTGTCATTGATTAAATCGAAACTTAAAGAACAGAATATACAGTTCGAATATTTTGATGGAAGCACTTCGCCTGCGGAAAGAGAAAGAGCCATACAGAACTTCCAGCAAAATGATGAGTGCAGGGTATTCCTCATTTCATTGAAAGCGGGTGGTGTGGGTTTAAACCTTACGGCTGCAGATTATGTGTATATCGTAGATCCCTGGTGGAACCCGGCAGTGGAGCAACAGGCGATCGATCGTACGCACCGTATCGGGCAAACGAAAAATATTTTTGCCTACCGCATGATTTGTATAGACACGATCGAAGACAAGATTTTACAATTACAGGAGCGTAAAAAAGCGTTGGCGAAAGAACTGATCGCTGATGATGCAACGTTTGTAAAATCACTAACCAAGGCTGATGTAGAATACCTGTTCAGCTAAACAATTACAATAAGTTCTAAAAACAAAAATTCCCTTTATACAAGGGAATTTTGTTTTTTAATAAAGCTGCTAGTTTTAGGACGTTATAAAATTTTTCAGGCGTTCAAAATCTTTGTTGTTGTTCGAAAAGAACAGATTACTGAGCGCTGTAGAAATCGCTTTGATTACAGAGGACATGACAGTTACGTTTTGTGGTTGATTTTTTTTCATAAAATTTGGATTTAAACGGTGATTCAAAAGTACAACCGCATGAATGCTAAATCAATAGGGGAATTGCTGAATTATGGAAATAGTAAATTCCGCATGAAATCAGTTATTTCACCATAGGATATTTCATTACCCTGCGGGAACGGTGGTGTCCTTTCTTATAATATTTGATGGGATATACATCCGGGTTCTGACGAAGTTTATTGATGAAACTTCTTATTAATTGTATTACCGGGTGAATGTTAGCCGATGATTGGGTATGGTTATTCATAATCAGGATTTTGACAACAGGTATAACGACTTCTGACTATGAATATTGTGTACCAGGGAATACTGGTAACCTTGGTTTCTTCGATTATAAAGCGGATTACAATTTCTGCAACACTCAATAATCAATCACCTGTTCTACCATCTCTGGCAACTCCCTCCATTCATACTGCTGGTTTCTCAATTGTGGTTTGAACCCGGCTTCCAAAATAGACTCCTGGATAGATTTGCTCGTAAAGCGATGCGGCGCCCCGGCAGCACTCACCACATTTTCTTCTATCATAATGCTGCCAAAATCGTTAGCCCCGGCATTTAAACATAGCTGTGCAACCTGTTTTCCAACGGTAAGCCAGCTTGCCTGTATATTAATTACGTTCGGCAACATGATCCTGCTCATTGCAATCATGCGGATATATTCTTCCGGTGTTGTGAGGTTGTGTACGCCCCTGATTTTTGCCAGTAAGGTATCGGCATCCTGGAATGTCCACGGGATAAAGGCAAGAAAGCCTTTTGCATCCGCTGGTTTGCGGCTTTGAACCTCTCTTATTTTTACCAGGTGTTCAAAACGTTCCTGCAGCGTTTCCACATGGCCAAACATCATGGTGGCCGAAGTGGTGATGTGCAGCTTATGGGCTTCATGCATAATATCGAGCCATTCCTGCGCACCGCATTTTCCCTTACTAATCAATCGCCTAACCCTATCCGTTAGTATCTCTGCTCCGGCGCCGGGTAAACTGTCCATCCCGGCATCACGTAAAGCCATTAGTACTTCCCGGTGAGTGACTGCCTGTCCGGTAGGCTTGCTTTTTTCGAGTTTGGTGATGTGTGCAATTTCCGGTGGACCAAGCGTGTGTAATTTAATATTGGGATACAACGACTTTAATTCCTTAAACAGGTTTACATAAAATGACAATCCCAGTTCGGGATGATGCCCACCCTGCAGTAATAACTGATCGCCACCGTAACGAATGGTTTCTTCTATTTTCCTTTTGTACGTGTCAATATCGGTAATATACGCTTCCGCATGACCCGGCACACGGTAAAAATTACAAAACTTACAATTGGCAATGCATACATTGGTGGTGTTCACATTACGGTCTATCTGCCAGGTAACCCGTCCATGAGGTACTTGTTTCTTTCTCAACTCATCTGCTACGAACATTAGTTCCGTTAATGCAGCATTTTCAAATAAATAAACGCCTTCTTCTACAGTAAGAAATTCAAAGGCCATCGCTTTTGAATACAAATCATTTACATTCATACTTTAAAACCTGATCCTTGTCAGCGGCACTGTAACATACAATTACCGGTTTTCAGGCCAATGGCAAAATTACACGCATTGCACCGTAAATTGAAGTTGAAAATATATGAACACGGTTAAAAATATCTTTTTATTGCTGCTGTTGATTCCTGTTGTTGCACCGGCACAGAAAACGATGCCTTCGGCAAACTTTATCACAAAATTTCCATTTAAAATGTACAGTGGAGGTGTGATGATCATCAAAGCCTGTTACGAGAATAAAAAAGACAGTTTTAATTTTATACTGGATACAGGTAGCGGCGGCATTTCACTGGATTCGGCAACCTGTTCCGAATTCAATATCAATCCAACTCAAACCGATACCACGCTTACCGGGATAGCCGGGGCACAAAAAGTATCTTTCGTATTTAATAAAAGCATCAATTTTCCGGGTTTGAAACTGGAAAACCTGAATTTTCATGTAAGTGATTACAGTGTGCTGAGCAGTGTATATGGTGAAAGAATTGATGGCATTATCGGCTACAGTTTCTTCAGCCGTTATATTGTAAAAATAAATTTCGACAGCCTGCAGGTAGAAGTGTATTCCCCCGGGAAAATCAAATATCCTAAAGGAGGAACAACCCTACACCCCGTATTTACTTTTTTGCCCGCACAATACATGAGTGTAAAAGACAGGAGAAAAGTTGCCTCCAATTTTTACTTTGATACAGGCGCAGGCCTCTGTTTTTTAATGAGCGACCAGTTTATACAGGATAGCGGCATTTTATTAAGTAAAAGAAACCCGGTAATTACCCAGGCAGAGGGAATGGGCGGCAAAATGCGTATGCGATTAACCGTGGTGAAAGAAGTAAAACTCGGGCCTTATACATTTAATCACGTACCTACCTATCTATACCAGGATATTTTTAAGGTAACCAACTATCCGTTTACCGGCGGACTGGTGGGAAACGATCTTTTAAAAAGATTCAACCTCATCATCAACTATCCTTCCCGGGAAATTCATATCATTCCCAATTCGCATTACAATGAAACGTTTGAATACGGCTACACGGGCTTTAGTATTTATTATGTGAATGGTAAAATTGTGGTAGATGATGTGATCAAAGACTCTCCCGCTGAAAAAGCAGGATTTTTAGTGGGCGATGAGATCATAAGCGTTGGCAAAAATTTCTCAAACAACATTCAGCAATACAAGGATCTTTTGCAGGAACCCAATGCAAGAATTCAGGTAATCATTAAAAGGAATGCAGCGCTGGAAACAAAGCTGTTGAAAACAACAAGCATTTTATAAACGGCCGCTTTTGAACAGGTAACAACTAACTGGTAGAATGGCAAAACCGGTTTGATTGCCCACCGAAGCAAGCGCACAGCTCAAAGCTTTCTCCTACCTTTGCCCGATGATTAAATTTGAAAAATTCACACTGAACAATGGCCTGCGTGTACTCGTTCATGAAGACAAAAGTACCCCGATGGCCGTAGTAAATGTTTTGTACGATGTTGGCGCAAGAGATGAACACCCGGAGAAAACAGGATTCGCCCATTTGTTTGAACACCTCATGTTCGGAGGCAGTAAAAATATACCGGTTTACGACGAACCTTTACAGGTTGCCGGCGGAGAAAATAATGCCTACACAACAAATGATCTGACGAATTATTATTGCCAGCTACCTGCCGAAAATATTGAAACAGCATTCTGGCTCGAAAGTGATCGTATGCTTAGCCTGGCTTTCAGCAAAAAAAGCCTGGAGGTACAACGCAAAGTAGTAAGCGAAGAATTTAAAGAGCATTACATCAACAAACCTTACGGCGATGTATGGCACAAATTAAGAGCACTGGTGTACACAACACATCCTTATAAGTGGATGACCATCGGCGCTTCATTAAAACACATTGAAGATGCAGAACTACAGGATGTAAAAGATTTTTTCTTTAAACATTATACACCGAGCAATGCGATACTTGTTGTTGCCGGAAATGTAGAAACGGCCAACATAAAATTACTTGCAGAAAAATGGTTTGGTTCCATACCCGCCGGTGAAAAGTACAACCGCAACCTGCCGGAAGAACCCAAACAAACAGCACCTCGCTTTGCAGAAGTAAAAGCCAATGTTCCGTTGGATGCATTGTACAAAGCCTGGCATATTTACCCGAGAACAGACCCGAGATATTATATCGCCGACCTGATCACTGATATCATGAGCGGCGGCGGATCTTCACGGTTGTTTCAAAGCCTGGTGAAAGAAAAAAAATTATTCAGCAGCATCGATTGTTACCACCTCGGAAGTACAGACGCCGGAATAATTACGATTGACGGAAAACTTGTGAAAGGCGTTGACATCAGGGAAGCCGATAAAGCGGTTGAAGCGGAAATTATAAAACTGAAACGCGATGGCATCAGTGCAGCAGAACTCGAGAAAGTAAAAAACAAAACAGAAAGTGCAATGGCTTTTGAAGACATGAGTGTAATGAACCGGGCACAAAGCATTGCCATGTATGAATTGCTCGGCGATGCAGACCTCATTAATTCCGAGTTATCAAAATATCAATCCGTTACTGCCGAACAAATACTGGAAGAAGCCCGCATCATATTCGATGAAAATAATTGCAGTACGATGTACTATCTGTCAGACAACAGCCAGCAGAACTAATCAACATCAACACTAACGCGTAAGAAAAATAATAAACAGATGATCGACAGAAAAATTGCACCACCCATAAAAGATGCAATCGACTACACACTGGAATTGAAACCCTATGAATTATATTCCCTCGATAATAATATCCCGGTGTACACCATACATGCCGGTGCACAGGAGGTAATTCAACTGGAGTTCGTGTTTTTTGCAGGCAATTGCTATGAACAACAGAAAGGCATTGCGGCTGCAACCAATTTTTTATTGAAGAATGGCACAACAAAACACAATGCTTTTGAACTCAATGAATCTTTTGAATATTACGGCGCTTATTGCAACCGTTCCTGTTACAACGAAACAGCAGTAATTTCTTTGCATACCCTAACCAGGCATATAGAAAAACTATTGCCGGTAATTCAGGAGATGTTAACCGATGCAACATTTCCGGAAGATGAACTGGATACGTATAAACAAAATTCGAAGCAGCGCCTGAAAGTGAACCTGCAGAAAGCAGAATTTGTTGCAGGCCGGTTAATTGATAGTTATGTATATGGCGAACAACATCCTTATGGAACCTACACTATCCCTGAAAACCTGGATAATCTAACGGTTGAAAATATCCGAAATTTTTACCGTAAGTATTATCTCAACGGACAGTGCATCATTTTTGCCGCAGGAAATATTCCTGCGAATCTTAAGCAGTTGCTGAATGCTATGTTCGGAAAGCTCGCCGTTAGTAAACCAACAAACAGTTTACCAAACAACAAAACATCTCCTGCAAAAGAACGGATATATCGTGTGGAAAACGATCCTGCTGCCGTGCAGGGCGCCATACGGCTGGCCACACCGTTTCCAAACCGGCA
The DNA here is from genome assembly GCA_018268085.1 of Bacteroidota bacterium. Lineage (GTDB taxonomy): Bacteria > Bacteroidota > Bacteroidia > Chitinophagales > Chitinophagaceae > Ferruginibacter. The sequence goes on along the minus strand of JAFDXE010000007.1, from coordinate 83,489 downwards.
TCATCCCGATTTTAAGAAAGTAGTGGTGCTGAATAATGTGTTTGGCGGATTCTTCGGATCAAGATTGATGAGCAATATCCGGGAAGACAAAGGATATACTTACGGTATTCACAGTTATATACAGAATCATATACAGCAAACAGGCTGGTTTATCAGCACAGAAGCGGGCAAAGATGTAAGTGAAGCGGCTATCCGTGAAATCTATAAAGAGATGCAAAGATTAAGGGATGAAAAAATAACTGATGATGAATTGCTGCTGGTGCGCAACTATATGATTGGCGGAATACTGGGTGAATTAAACGGGCCATTCCAGATCATGGCCAAATGGAAAAATATCATCCTCAATAATCTCGATGCCAATTATTTTTACGATTCGGTAAATGAAATTAAAACCGTAACAGCCGATGAATTGCAGGCACTGGCCAACAAATACCTGCAGCCCGAAAAGTTTTATGAACTGGTGGTATATTAACAGGAAGCATCTTTTTAGCACTAAAAAGCCAGGCAGGAGTGAATGAAAAATAGTTCTAGGTTTATTCAAACATACAATAAACCTACAACGAATATTAATAAACCAGCATTACCGGATTTTCATATTATATCTTCCTGCTTGTTTGCGGATGATCTTTTCAATTTCGGTTTCCAGGGTTGATTGATTTTTTACTGCAGATTTTGTTTTTTCGGCAGCAATATAATTATCCCGCTTAGCCGCAGTTTTGCCGATCTCAGCCTGAAGCGCTTCTCTTTTTTCTTTTTTCTGGTCAATAATCTGTTTCAGCTCTTTCGTGGATTTGTTTTTCAAACTATCGGGCAGCGATTTGCGATCGAGCTTGTCAACAAACTTTTCATCTTTTGTACTGGCATCCACCATATCCCAGCTTTCGTTTTGATACAATCCCTTATTCCCTTTTACCTCGGCTCTTTTTACCGCAACTGTTTTACTGAGCCTGAAATTTGCAGAATCCATTTTCTTTTGTGTTTCGCTTGCTGCAAACCCGGCATAGCCATAGCCTATATAAGTGCCATTTAGTTGTTCGTTTAAAGTGAGCAGTACATCATCATACGGTGTGGGAATTTCTTCTATTTTCTGGTTCTGATCTATATTGGTATAACTTCCCGTGCCGCATTCACCTGTAATATTCCAGTGTTCCCTGATCCCTTCTGATTTATCTCCGCAGTAAATGCTGTTGATGATAACCGATTTTTGTTTGGCGAGGGCACATGCTTTCGTATAAGGCAGTTTTCCCTGTAAGAAATCTTCATTCCCGGCAATAAAAATCACTTTGTAACTGGCGGTTAACGTATCCCAGTTCAATTCATTCAGCGAATTAAACATCACTTGTCCGCAAAATTCATCACCTCCGTTCGTGGTAAGGCTGAACAGTTTTCTGGAAAGCTCATCAAGGTTGCTGGTAAAAGGGGAAATCTGTTTTACAAACCCGTTCTTTATGTCGTTTGAAGGACGGCCGTATTCGTATAAGGCTATTTCGATCATCGGCGTATTCCCATCACAGGTAGCTTTGCCCATTGTATTTACCATATTCCAGAGCTGGGCCTTTGCCTGGTCGATCAAGCCATCCATACTATTGCTTACATCCAGCAATATAGCAGCCTGAATTTTAGCGTTGCCTGCCGGCTTCGTTGATGGTTCAACAATTGGAACAGGGCGATTGTTTTGTAATACAGGGATGGTTAATGCAATAACAGACCCCAGGAAAATAGATGAAATAAGTACAACGGTTGGTTTAAAGAATGCGTTCATACAAGTTGGTTTGTTTAGCAACCAGATGCAGTTATTCGAATTATTTCACAACCCGGATTGATGGATGAATTGCTTTTGAGGTTTAATTAACAATTGCAACTTTTAAACAGGCGATACCAATTTTTATAAATGCGGCACCGGGGAACAAAAGGACCCGAGATATCAAAAAAAACTATATTTTTACTCTCTGATTTCCGATGAAACTGTAGGAAAGCTGTAAAGAGGTTATTGCTTCCCGTCCAATCTGCAATTCCCGTTCATTCCCAATAAATAACCTATATCCGCACCAATTCCGGAAAAGCCCGATTGACTAATTAAAAATTTATTGATGAGGCGTTTCAGCTTTTTGTGTATATGCATTTTTTGCCTGTTGCTTTCTGTATTTAGTACAGAAGCACAGGTTGTATCTGTTACCAATAACACGAATACTACTCCTAACCTGGCCGCTACGTATGGCAGCCTCGCTGCTGCTATAACAGCGTTGAATGCTATAACCGCAATCAGCGGACCTGTTACGATCACATTAAATCCTGGCAACCCGCAAACAGCACCTGCAGGCGGCTACATTATCCAGTTTACAACAATTAGTAATACTGCAGCGAGCCCCATTACTTTTACAGGAAGCAATAATACCATTACTGCATTTACACCTCAAACCTCCGGACGTTTATACGATGGAATTTTCAAACTGATTGGCGCCGATTACATCACCATCCAGAATTTTGTAATGCAGGAAAATGCATCTAATGCAACATTTACTGCGGCTTCCAATAATATGACGGAATGGGCCGTGGCACTGTTATATAAATCCACTACAGACGGAGCGCAGAACAACACGATTCAGAATAACACGATTTCATTGAACAGGAGCTACCAGAATAGTTTCGCCATTTATAGTAATACAAGGCATGCCCCCACTACCGTAACCACCAATGTTGATGTTACAAACAGTACTTCCGGCCCCAATAATAATAATAAAGTGTATGGCAATACCATCAGTAATGTAAATATGGGAATCTCGTTTATAGGTGCCGGTAATGCCGCCAATATGGATGTGGGAAATGATATCGGAGGTTCTTCTGCTGCTACCGGTAATTCTATCACAAACTGGGGTGGAGCTACAGCAGCCATTGGAGCTTATTTCGGAAACTCGGGTGTTTTTCATGGTGTTTTTATGAACCATCAGAAGGACGTTAATATTTCCTACAATACTGTTACGAGCGCCGCCATCAGCGGAACCACCACCACCGTAAGAGGGATCCATAACAGATATGCATCAGCAGCACCTACGGGAACATTTTCTGTTACCATTTCAAATAACACGGTATCTCTTACAAATAATAATGCAAGCGGAAATTTCGATTGTATTTTTAGTGAACAGATTACAGCACTAACCACGGCTACTGTAAATATTAACGGTAATTCAATCATCAATAACAGTTCATCTACAGTTAACATTACCGGTATCAATAATACATCTGCCTGTGGTGTTTTAAATATTAATAGTAATATTTTCAGAAATAATAGTTCCGCCTCAACGGGTCCGGGTGGTTTTACTGCAATATTTAATGGAGGAGCAGTTACCACAACAGTAAATATAAACGCTAACAGTATTGGTGATGGTACCGGGAATGCCTTTAGCTTTTCAGCGGCTTCCAGCGGTGGTATGGCTGGAATAAACAGCACAGCAGCCGCTACAGCGTCAATATCAGTAAGCAATAATAATTTCCAGGGTTTTGTTCATAGCGTTACCGGGTCCGGTGCAATAGTATTTATTCAGATTACCCACAACAAGAGTACCGCCGGATTAACCGATAACATCAATGGTAATACATTTACAAATATTACTGCTAATACCACAGGCTCTGTTTGGTTTATATCCAGGACAGGAATTTCTGGTTCTGGAGTGAATGTAACAGAAAACTGTAATAATAATTCTATAGTAGGTAGTTTTAATAAAACTGCCGCGGGTGGGATTGTTTATTTATACAATGCACCAACTGATTCGGGTATGGGTGGAGGTTTCATGGTTCAAACCGGGAACAACTTTTCTAATATTAATTTAGTAGGCAGTACAATGGCGGGCTGGTCTAATCGCGATTATTATACATCTCCCTCCATCTATGCAGCCCAAAAAACAATCAGCAATAATATTTTCCAAAACTGGAACTGTGGTTCCTCCAGCGTAATCGCATTGCAGGTTGCGGGTGGAGGTAATGGTACTGCCATTACCGGTAATAGTATCCAGAACATATCCGCATCAGGCGCTATCACTACAATTCAATATGAAACAATTCAAGCCTACACCCTTGGTTTCTCAATATCTAATAATACTATTGCCAATATAAATTCTTCTGGTAATACAGTATTGGGCATTGCAGAAGGATCAGGCACTAGTTATGGAACTTCAACTATTACAGGAAATACTATTTCCGGGCTTATGTCGGCAGGCGCTGCACTAACAGAAGCCATAAAAGTTAAAGCACGTGCTCCTTCAGTTTTAGATCCCACCAGTACCAACAATATTACCAAAAACAAAATTTATGATATAAGCGGTAACAATGCCGGCTGTCTTGTATATGGAATTGATATTACCCCCGTTGGCGCATCATCCATTACCAATATCACCGGCAATTATATTGGCAATTTAACAGCAGGGATCACCAGTAATGGCTTAGCGATAAGGGGTATCAGCATTGCTTCAACAGCAACAAATGCAACCTTTAATATATATTACAACACCGTTTATATCAATGCCAGTTCTACAGGAACTGATTTTGGTACAGCAGCGTTATTCCTTTTAGGTGACGTAACAGCAACAACAGGGAATGCGGTATTGCGGAACAATATCTTTGTAAATACCTCAACACCTAATGGTGCCGGGGTAACGGCAGTGAATAGACGTTCTTTTACAAATACAAGTATCAATAATTACAGTACAAGTTCCAACAATAATATTTACTATGCAGGAGCGCCTTCCTCCACCAGGCTGATTTATTATGATGCCAGCAATAGTGATATTACCCTTACAGCATTTAAAACAAGAATGGGCGCCATCAGGGAATCAAATTCATTAACAGAGCTGCCGCCATTCTTAAGTATAGTAGGATCATCCTCAACCTTTTTGCATATTGATCCTACTATTCCAACTCAGGTTGAAAGCGGCGCTGTAAATATTGCAGGATATACAGATGATTATGATGGCGATATCCGCCAGGGAAATGCAGGATACACCGGAGCGGGCACAGCTCCCGATATTGGTGCAGACGAAGTGGAAGCAACTTATGTAGAACACGACCCACCTGTAATTACCTATACAGCAATCTCAAGCCCGGCTTGTACATATTCCGGCATGACGATTACCGGTGTTACGATTACAGACGCAACAGGCATTCCGCTTTCCGGCCCCAATGTGCCGAGAATTTATTATAAGAAAAATACCGGTAGCTGGTTTTCTAGTCCCGGTACCAATACCGGTGGATCTGCTACCAACAGCACCTGGAGTTTTACCATTGTAGAAACGGATATGGGTGGGGTAAGCGGCAGTGATGTGGTTTACTACTATATCGTTGCACAAGACATAACGTACATTACAAATACAGGTTCAAATCCATCTGCAGTTGGGGCAACCGGTGTGAACAATGTTATCACTATTCCGGTTACGCCTAACAGTTATACACTCAAATATACCCTTAATGGAACCTATACAGTAGGTGTGGGCGGTAATTTTACCACATTAACAGCGGCCGTATCTGCCTATAACAATGCCTGTTCGTTAACCGGACCGGTAGTGTTTGAATTGATTGATAATACCTACCCTTCCGAAACCTTTCCCATTACCATCAACAACCACGCAGACGCAAGCAATATAAATACCCTTACCATTCGCCCGTCTGCAACAGCAACACCGGTAATTACCGGAACAACCACCACGCAAACCATTAACCTGGACGGTGCAAAATATATTCGTATAGACGGGCGCAATGCCGGCGCAGGAACCAATCGCTCTCTTACCATTACAAATACATCAACAGCAATCGCTATCAATTTCATAAATGAAGCACAAAATAATATAGTAAGCTATTGCAACGTATTAGGCAGGAGAATAAGCACTGCCAGCGGTACCATCACATTTGGCGCATCTGCAGCAGGAACGGGTAACGACAATAATACGATCGAATTCAATGACATTGCTGACGCATCCGGTGGTAATTCAAGTGTCGGGGTATTCTCAGCCGGAATAGCCGGAAGAGAAAACGACAACATCACGATCTCAAATAATAATATCTATAACTTTTATAACGCTATCGGAAATTCGTTTGGAATATATGTGTTGAGTAACAGTAGTACATGGACGATCTCGAACAACCGGATTTATCAGACTACCGAAAGATTGTACACCAGCACCTGCAGCCAGTTTGGTATTTATGTAAATGCCGGGAATGGTTATACAATAAGAAATAATACAATAGGATTTGCCAACGCTTCCGGAACAGGCACAATGACGATGATTGGCAACAGCGTTCCGCTTATCGGCTTCCCAACAGCATACAGTGCAATAGGAACGCCCGTTACCATTCGATTCCTGGGAATCGGCGTTGCGGCTGCCGCAGGAACAGCTACTAACGTTGATGGGAACACGATTTCCGGAATAGCGGTTTATACCTCGAGCAACACGGCGGCCAATTATGGCATCGTAGGCGGTATTTATGTAGAAAGCGGAACAGTGAATATAGGGGCAAATGCCGGGAATAGTATCGGTTCTGCTTCAGGGGTTAATTCAATTTATGTAACCAGTTCGGGAACTGGCGGCACTTTTGTGGGGATACGCTGTGCTGCTACCGGAAATGTTGCCATACAAAACAATACTATGGGTGGCATCATCGTATCTGGTAACAGCAGTGCTGTTGCCGTAAATTTTATTGGAGTGAGTATAGGTTCTGTTGCCAATTACAATGTGAGCAACAATTCTTTTGGAAATGCCACTGCAGATAATATCAATGTTGGATATGCTGTGTCGGGAGGGTTTCTTTCTAATGCCGGAACATTGTCGGCTGTAAATACGGGCCTCACTGCAAACTGCAAAGGCATTGTGTACACTGCAGGTGTTGGGGCCATTTCATCTATAAACTTTAATAACAACATTTTCAGGGGATGGAATTTATCCTGTGCCTCAACAGCGATCAGCGCCATCGAAAGCTCGGGATCATTGCTGGGCTCAACACCTGTTATTAATGCAAACAACAATTCTTTCGGAACAAATGCTACCAACTGGATAAATTCGGTGGTGGATATTGATCAGTTCTTCTACACCTTAAATATCACCAATACATTTGCAACCACTTACAACCTTACTAACAATAGTGTAAACGGAAATTTATTCGGAACAAAGAATTGTGCAGGCGGATCTTTCCTGAGAGTTACAGGTGCTTCTTCGGCCAATGCTGTTACCAGCATCAGTGGAAATACTTTCAATAATGTTTCCATTAAATTTTCGAATGCCTCTACATTGTACTTCATCTTCACTCAATATACACTGGCATCAACCGGCCAGTTGCTGATAAACAACAACAGCATTTCAGGAACATTTACAGGTGCCGGAAATGCAGCTTACCAGATGATTCATTGCAACATGAATACAGTGGCGGGTGCTGTAGCGAATATCAGCAATAATAATTTTTCAAACATCAGTACCAGCATTGCTTCGGTATCAGACCTGTTTGGTATTTATACGTATTTCACGGCAAACCCTATTCAGTTAACAATAACTGGCAATACATTCAGCAACTGGTCTTATGGCGACGGCGGCAGTACGGCAATTGATATGTCTGACATGACAGGTACGGCCAATTGTTCGGGAAATACCATCACCAATATAAACAGCCAGGGAGATTTTGAAGGCGTGAGCATCAGTGCCTGGGGCAGCAGCGGAACATTTACTGTTGCCAATAACAACATAGCAAATGTGGTATCATCCGGAGCCGGTGGATTTATTTATGGTATTTCAGGGTATATATCTACCGTAGTGAATACAACTCAAACCAATATTAACAACAACCTTATTCACAGTTTTTCTTCCACAAGCCCGATTGCTGTTGTAACGGGCATATACCTCGATAACGGCCATTCCAGTTCAACCGTTACCGTTAGTAGCAATAAAATTTATGATTTATCGGCCAGCTCAACAGGTTGTCGGGTATATGGAATCATCAACTACCCAACATTGAGAGGAAACTATACATACACTAACAATTATATCGGCGACCTTCGTGCACCCAATTCTACAGTAGCAGACCAGGCGGTTACCGGCATTAAACTTTTTCTAATCCAGGGACAATCGAATGTGTATTACAATACCATTCACTTAAATGCAGCAACCGGTTCTGCACAATTCTCCTCAGCGGATATTTATGCTGATGTGGCCACCACCGTTGTGTTAAGGAATAATATTTTGTCGAATGTTTCTTTCCATGGTGCCTCAGGTAAAACGGTTGCCTACTGGCGCAGTACCAGCGATCTTGCATTATATAATGCTGCTTCCAACAATAATCTTTTCTATGCAGGAACAGCCTCTGCACAAAACCTAATCTATTTCGATGGCACGAACAGTGATATTACATTGGCTGCTTACCAGGCAAGGGTTAGTACAAGAGATGATCTTTCAACCAGTGCATTGCCTGGCTTCAAAAGTATTAATGGTGCAGACGCAGACTACCTGCACCTGAACGAAACTGGTAATTGTGCAACAAATGCCAAAGGCAACAACGCAGGAATATTGCTTGCAACAGATTATGATTCCGAAGCAAGAAGTATTGTTGCGCCATTTGTAACAGATATCGGCGCGGATGAATTCAGTAAAAAAACGATCTGGACCGGCGCCGTAAACGCCAACTGGAATAATAGCGGAAACTGGAGTACGGGTATTGTGCCAAACAATGATGATGAAAATGTTGTGATAAAAAATCCTCCTGCAACCCAGCCTGTTATTCAAACAGGAGAAACTTACCAGGTAGCCAGTGTATTAATCGAAAGCGGCGCCACCCTTACCAATAAAGGGTTACTGAAACTGAGCGGTTCTTTCATTACTGCCGCACCTGCTTCGATTAATAATCTGCAGTCAGGTATTGCAGAAGGTTCTGTTGAAATAAACGGTAACTGTTTAACCGAACAAACAATTGCAGGAAACGTTTTTGTGAGTAACGCAGTTAAGAACTTTACAATCAGCAATGATGTGAAAATTTCCTCAGTGGCGGGCGAAGCTGTAAATGTGTACAATGAACTGGGCTTTGGCACCGTTAGCAATAAGGTTTTAACTACTAACGATAATCTTGTATTGGTTTCAAATATTAACGGAACAGCCAATGTTGGTAAGATCATTAACAACAATAGCATTTCCGGTAAAGCATCGGTTGAAAGATATATCAATACAGGAACCGGCATTGGGCAGCACGGTAAAGGCTGGCAGTTCCTCTCCACTCCTGCAAAGGGCGCAACTATTTTCCAGTCGTGGCAGGAAGGCGGGGCAACACCTGCAGGTTACGGCACTATTATAACAGGAACGGGTAGCGGCTTTGATATTACAACAGCCCAACCCTCTATGAAATTTTTTGATCCGGCTATCGGGGTAAATGGAGATTGGTCGCCGGTTACGTCAACAGCCGGATTAATTGAAGACAAACGTGGTTATATGATATTTGTTCGTGGCGACAGAACCATAACATTATCATCATCTCCAGCCAACACAACCACATTGCGTATTAAAGGAACATTGTATCAGCCCAATGATCCGCCGCCATCATCAACAGTACCGGCAGGAAAATTTTCTGCTGTTGGCAATCCTTATGCGTCTGCCATCGATATCAATTACATGAAGAACAATACCCTGTTTCAAAACCTGAACAATGATGTGGTGGTTTGGGATCCGCTGATGTACGGTTCATACGGATATGGCGGTTATCAAACATTAGCTGCTGCCAATAATTATGAACCAACAGCGGGAGGAACAACATATTATCCTTCGGGTGTTTCTTCTCCCTTCATTCAAAGTGGCCAGGCATTTTTTGTACGCTCATCCGGATCGGCAGGAACAGTTAGTTTCAATGAACAGGCAAAAGAAAGTAGTGATAGACTTGTAAATAAATTTGTTCCGTTTAGCAATCGTCAGTATTTCCGTGCAGGATTGTTTACACAAACCGGAATTGTAGCTGATGGAAATGCAGTAGTGTTCGATAACGTTTTTGCTAATGCAATAGACAAAGACGATGCAATAAAGCTGAACAATAGCGGAGAAAATTTTGCGGTTGCAAGAAGTGGCAAAACACTGTCTGTGGAAGCACGTAAAAATGTGCTGATAAACGATACTATTTTTTATTCGCTTAACAATCTTCGTCAGCAATATGTTTACCAGTTAAGGTTTGCACCAAAGAATATGAATGCAAACATGCTTAATGCTTACCTCATAGATAAATATTTGCATACAACTACGCAATTAAGTTTAAGCGACAGTAGTTTTGTAGATTTTAGCATCAACAATGATCCGTTATCCCTTGCGGCAGACAGGTTTTATGTTGTATTTAAAAAACGTATTGGCATCCCGGTACTAACGAGTTCACATTATGCAGAAACGGCAAAACCAGCCCCTGATGAAACGGTTCAACCAACTGCCGTTATTCAAAAAGAATCCATCAGCATTTATCCGAACCCGGTAGAAAACAAAACGGCCTGGATACATTTCACTGCACAACCAACCGGGAAATACCGTATTCAGTTATTCGGCGAAAATGCCCAGCAATTGTTTGCTGATGATATTTCCATAGCAACTGCAATTACAACCGTTCCGGTAAGATTAAATAAAGAGCTTCCTGCAGGTTACTATCAGCTTGTAATTACCGGTGCCGGCGGTCGAAAATCCATTCATAAAATATTTGTCCGGTAAAAGAACCAGGCATTTAATTGCTTTTATACTCTGTTTGTTAGTTTGAACGAATAAGTGGAAATTCGCAGCATGGAATTTTTAAAGAAAGAATTTAGCAACGAACAATTAATCAACTTATATAAATCCCTGTTGTTGCCACGCATGATTGAAGAAAAAATGCTGGTGCTGCTCAGGCAGGGAAAAATCTCAAAATGGTTTAGCGGAATCGGGCAGGAAGCCATTGCCGTAGGTGCCACGATGGCATTGAAGGAAGACGAATGGGTAATGCCGCTTCATAGAAATCTCGGCGTTTTCACCTCACGTAAAATGCCGCTAAGCAAATTATTCAAACAGTGGCAGGGCAATAAAGATGGTTATAGCAAAGGCCGTGAACGCAGTTTCCATTTTGGTAACAGGGAACATCATATCTGCGGCATGATCTCGCACCTGGGGCCGCAACTCGCCATTGCCGACGGCGTAGCACTGGCACATAAGTTAAAAAAAGAAGACAAGGTTTCCATTGCATTTACCGGCGATGGCGGAACAAGCGAAGGCGATTTTCATGAAGCATTGAATACAGCAGCCGTGTGGGATCTCCCCGTAATTTTTATTATAGAAAATAATGGCTATGGATTGAGTACGCCAACAAGTGAGCAATACCGTTGCAGGAGTTTGGTAGATAAAGCCGTTGGCTATGGAATAGAAGCAGTGCAGATTGATGGTAATAATATTCTTACTGTTTACGACACAATCAAAGGCGTACGGGATTACTGCATAAAAAATCAAAAGCCTTACCTGGTTGAATGTATGACGTTTCGTATGCGTGGACATGAGGAGGCCAGTGGCGTGAAATATGTTCCCAAACATTTATTTGAAGAATGGGAACAGAAAGACCCGATAAAAAATTATGAGCAATGGCTGATTGATGAAAAAATCATTTCTGCAGATGATGTGCTTACGATGAAAGGGGAAACAAAAAATTATATAGAATCTGAATTGCAGGAAGGATTTAATGCAGAGAAAATTGTTCCGGATACAAATGAAGAGTTGCAGGATGTATATGCTCCGGCTACAGTTAACCGTGAGTTGCTGATCGATAACAGCAGGCCAGGTTCGGATCCGCAGGGAACCGAAAAGAAATTTATCAATGCCATAAGCGATGCGCTCAGCCAGTCACTCGAAAAATATCCAAACCTCGTACTGATGGGACAGGATATTGCAGAATACGGTGGTGCCTTTAAAGTAACAGAAGGATTCGTTGACAGATTTTCCAAAGAAAGAATACGAAATACACCACTTTGTGAAAGCGCTATCGTTGGGGCAGCGCTCGGGTTAAGCCTTGAAGGATACAAAGCGGTGATGGAAATGCAGTTCGCCGATTTTGTAACGGTAGGTTTTAACCAGATCATAAACAACCTGGCAAAGATACACTACCGGTGGGGCCAAAACGCAGATGTGGTGATACGTATGCCAACAGGTGGCGGTGTTGGTGCCGGTCCTTTTCACAGCCAGAGCAACGAAGCCTGGTTTGTACACACGCCAGGGTTGAAAATTGTTTATCCCTCCTCTCCTGCAGATGCGAAAGGATTAATGATCGCCGCCATCAACGATCCCAATCCTGTGATGTTCTTTGAACACAAGGCGCTGTACCGCAGTATCAACGGCCCGGTTCCGGATTATTACTACGAAATTGCCATCGGTAAAGCTAAGCATGTACAGGAAGGAGATGATATTTCTGTAATTACCTATGGCTCCGGAGTACATTGGGCGATGGAGTTTGCACAAAAACATCCGCATATTTCTATCGATATTCTCGACCTCCGGACCTTATTACCGCTGGATTATGATGCAATAAGAAATGCAGTAAACAGAACCGGTAAAGTGATGATCCTCCACGAAGATTGTTTGATTGGCGGTATAGGAGGTGAAATTGCTGCATGGATTTCAGAACATTGCTTTGCATCATTAGATGCGCCGGTAATGCGCTGCGCCAGCTTAGATACTCCCGTACCATTTAGTATTGAACTGGAAAAGAATTTTATGGCGTACTCGCGGTTAGGCGAAACAGTACAAAAATTATTATCGTATTAATTTTTACCTAGGCAGATGTACAGGAATTAATTCTATGCGTTTCTGTATATCTGCTTTAATACAGCATAATATTATTCTGCAGGAATAAATTTCATCGAAATGGAATTCACACAATGCCTGGTGTTTTTTTCGGTGAATCGTTCGCCAATAAAAACATGACCCAGGTGACCGCCGCAATTGGCGCAAACAATTTCCGTTCTATGGCCATCGGCATCCGGTATTCGTTTCACTGCCCCTGGAATTTCATCATCGAAACTTGGCCAGCCGCAACGTGAATCAAATTTATCTTTCGATTCATACAAAGGAGCATCACACCTTCTGCATATATACGTTCCTGTAAGTTTATTATTGGTGTACTCCCCGGTGTAAGGCATCTCGGTCCCTTTCCTTAGTATTACATATTCTTCTTCGGGCGTTAATTTGTTGTATTCCATAAAAACAATTGAAGTATAAAGGTAAACAATGTACCAAAGCCATTGTGTTATTGTTGAAGTACCGCGGGTGATGAAACAATTGATTAGTCAACAATACTATTACTGAGCCGGTTCTTCTTTTTTAGCAGGCCCGATACCCATTATCCGCTGAAACTGGTAACTGGCGTTTAAAACATATTGATTAAAACTCAACTCATCGCTATTGCGTGCAAATTCGTAACCGGGTCGGTACCATACCAGGAAGGTATCAAGATAAGGACTCTGCAATCCGGTAATCCGTTTCACCAGAACTTTACTAAAACGGTAATCAATGTATTTTTCCTGTTCCTCGTTTTCGAGCCTATGTTGAAATGCCTTTAGTCTTTTGGTTCTCCTGAACCTGAACACATTGATCAACTCATCCAGGTCGGCACCGGCAACACCATTTGAAACAGTAGGATTAAGCCCCGGCTTGCTGAAACCAAAAATATCATGGTAAGTTTCGCGGTTTTCGATGGAGTCCTGTTTATGTGATTTCGAAAAAACCATCACTTCTTTCAGCATGCTGTATTTGCTTTTCACATTTACATGAAGTGAAATGTCAAAATGGTTCGGATCCGACATCGACTTTATAGAGAACTTCTGTGTAGGTTTATCTTTATAATAAAAAATAAGGGAGTCGTTTTCTGCGATGGTTACGCTGTATTTACCCAGGCTGTCGGTGATGGCAAATGCGCCGCAGGTGCTGATCACTTTTACATTTTCTACGTAATTTAATTTGCTGCTGTCGAAAACCGTTCCGCTAACGGTTAGTTGTGCCCGAAGTTGGGTTGAAGATATTATGAAAAGAAACAGGATGAATAAAACTGTTCGCAAAAGAGGAATTGGTTTTGGGGCGTAATATTAGTTAAGAATTTTAAAACGAATAACCTGGTTATTTTATTTAACTACCTTTTATAATATACTTTCAATTACCTGCGGATAATAGTTGTGTTCCAGTTGATGTATTTTTTTCGCCAGGCTATCTGCCGTATCATGTTCATCAACATCGCAGGTTGCCTGGAAAATAATTTCTCCGTGATCATATACTTCATCCACAAAATGAATGGTAATACCACTTTGTTTGTCTTTATTGTTTACAACTGCCTCATGCACATATTTACCATACATTCCCTTACCACCATACCCCGGTAAAATAGCCGGATGAATATTAATTATTTTCCTGGGATAGGCTTTTATCAACGTAACCGGAATCTTAAGCAGGAACCCCGCCAGTACGATCAGGTCTATTTTTCTTCTTTTTAATTCAGCCAAAAAAGCCGCTGTTCCATAATCTGCGGTTTTAATTACCAGCATCGATTCTATGCCATTAGCTGCCGCAATATTCAACACCCCTGCGCCAGGTTTATTGCAAACAATTAACTCAACACGAACCCGTGAACTATCTTTAAAGTATTCAATGATCTTTTGAGCATTACTTCCGGCGCCACTTGCAAAAATGGCGATCCGTGTACAACCTGTTACGGCTTTTTTTCCTGTTATCCTGTTCCATATCTTGCCGATGTACTTTCTGAAAAACGAAAATTGCCCTAAAGGAATACTGATTAACAATACACATAAGGGCCAGAGCAGCGTAATGAGCACTATATATAGAATAACCCACAGCACATTTTTTTCAAGCCCGCTTAATCCAAGGATTTTTCTACCTGCATACCCGCACAGGCTACCTCCTAATGCAAAAGTTGAAATTATTAGCAATAAATTCCATCCGCTCACTTTCCATTTAGCCTGCAGTTTTTTAAACATGCTGCAAAAATGCATAAAACAGCCCGATAAAAACGGCTTTTTTTACTACGAAAAGAGGAAAAGATTTTGCTTACAAATGCATGACAAACATCATATCAAACCCCACACAATCCCTTGAAACACACGCCAGATAAGGAAAAAAAAATTTAACAAATGTTGATATTATGTCAATATCGTCCCTTATTTTTGCAGCCAAACAAGGATTTTTTTCCACATTAGCCCCGAAATAACTGTATGAGTCGCTATAAAAAAATCATTATAAAAGCTTTCTCAAGCTTTCTATTCGTTCTTATTTTCTCTTTTAATAATACAACGCTGGCCGCTGATGGTGAAGCGCTTTTCAAATCGAAGTGTGCTAATTGCCATAAGCCCGATGCAGATTATACCGGGCCGGCTTTGCAAGGCTGGAAAGACAGGCAACCTGATGGATTTATTTACAAGTGGGTTGCCAATCCAACCACGATGATCGCCAGTGATCCGTATGCGAAAAAACTGGCCGATAAATGGAAGCCGATCGTAATGACCGCATTTCCTGAATTAAAGAAAGAAGAGGTGGATGCGATCATGAAATATGTGGATGATTACAAGCCACCGGTAAAACAAGGGCCTGCAGGGGGTGGAGAAGCGCCGGAAACAGATAATTCACTTTTATACGGAATACTTACACTGGTATTGGCAGTAGTTGCCTTTATATTGTTACAGGTTAACAGCAACCTGCGCAAACTTACTGACGAAAAAGAAGGGATTTACCGCGGCGAACCGGTTCCTTTCTACCGCAACAAAACATACCTGATGATGGCTATCCTGGTATTATTCGGCATTGGTGGATATATGACGATGAATGCAGCCATCGGAATGGGAAGAATGAAAAATTACCAGCCCGAACAACCTATTTTCTACTCACATAAAGTACACGCCGGCGTAAACCAGATCAGTTGTTTGTATTGCCACGGCGGTGCCCAGGATAGCAAACACGCCAATATTCCTTCAGTGAACGTATGTATGAACTGTCACATGGGTATTAAAGAATACAAAGGCGAAGAAAAGCTTGTAAGGGAAGATGGCAGAGCGGTTAATGGTACAGAAGAAATTCAAAAATTATATTCTTATGCTGGTTGGAATGCAGATACAAAACAATACAATCCGGATAATAATGGCGATGGCATTCCTGACGGTGCAAGACCAATCAAATGGGTAAAAATTCATAACCTTCCTGATCACGTTTATTTCAATCACAGTCAACACGTAAAAGTAGGTAAACAACAATGCCAGACATGCCATGGAAATATCCAGGAAATGCCTGAAGTGTACCAGTTTTCTGAGTTGAGCATGGGCTGGTGTATCAATTGTCACCGCGAAACCAAGGTTGATTTTTACAACAAAGAAACCGGGGAAGGCAACAAATTCTACAGTATTTATGAGAAGTTCCACAACGATATTAAAGAACACAAACTGGATAGTGTAACTGTAGAAAAAATTGGTGGAACAGAGTGCCAGAAATGTCACTATTAATTAGCAGGATAACATAACAGGTTATCGGTTCAAATTTTAGAATTTTCAAATTGTAATATGGAAAAAAAGTACTGGCAGAATTTTGGCGAACTAAATCAGTCTGATGCTTTTAAGCAATCAACTGAAAATGAGTTTAAAGAAGAACTTCTTCCAATAGCAGAATTGAAGAAAGAAGGAATGTTCGACGGAAAAACTCCTCGCAGGGATTTTTTAAAGTATCTCGGGTTTAGTACAGCCGCGGCTGCTGTTGCAGCAAGTTGCGAAATGCCTGTTCGCAGGGCAGTACCGTATTTACAGAAGCCGGATAATGTTATTCCGGGAGTGGCCAATTATTATGCATCTACCTATGTACACGGTGGTGATGCGATTAGTGTAGTGGTGAAGCAAAGAGATGGCCGTCCTATCAAGATCGAAGGAAATGAATTGTCTTCAATAACAAAAGGCGGAACAAGTGCAATGGCACAGGCTTCTGTTCTGGATTTATATGATACCACAAGATTGCGTCATCCTTTGCAAAAAGATGGAGGCAATTTTAAAGAAGTAAGCAGTTTTGATGCTTTCGATAAAATGGTGGGTGAAGCTATGAACAACCTGGCCGGCAAGCCGGTGGTGCTTCTTACTTCTACTATCCACTCTCCTTCCACACTCCAGGTAATCAGCCAGTTTTTAAATAAATATCCGGGCAGCCGCCACGTACAGTATGATGCAGTAAGCAGTAGTGCAATGTTGTTGGCAAATGAAGCCTGCTACGGAAAAAGAGCATTGCCTTCTTACCACTTCGATAAGGCAAAAGTGATTGTAAGTTTAAGCGCTGATTTTCTCGGAACCTGGTTAAGCCCGGTAGAATTCAACAAACAATATTCAACTAATCGTAAAGTAAAGGGTGAAAACCCTGAACTGAGCCGTCACATTCAGTTTGAAAGTATGCTGAGCCTTACCGGTAGCAATGCCGACGACAGGTACACACACAAACCATCAGAAACGGGTGCAGTAGCGCTTGCATTGCTGAATAAGCTTGGAGGTGCAGTTTCTGCTCCATCTATTTCCGATGCGAAACTTTCTGCCGGAATTCAGGCTGCGGCTAAGTCCTTGTCGGATAATAAGGGCGCAGCATTGGTTGTTTGCGGCAGCAATGATGTAAATGTTCAGATCATCGTAAATGCTATCAACGAAGCCATCGGCGCTAATGGAAATACGATCAACTGGGGTATCACATCCAACTATCGTAAAGGTATAGATGCTGATATGAAAAAGCTGGCAGATGAAATCAGTGCCGGTGCAATTGGTGGATTACTCGTATATGATTGCAACCCTGTTTATACCTATCCTGATGGAAAAAAGCTGGGAGAAGCGATCTCAAAACTTCCGGTAAGTGTTTCTTTCAATACAACTTTAGACGAAACTGCAGAACAGTGTAAATATATTCTCCCTGCTCACCATTGGCTGGAAAGCTGGGGTGATGCTGAGCCTAAAACAGGCCATATCAGCCTCATTCAGCCTTTGATCGCTCCAATGTTTAAGACAAGGGAATTCCAGACATCATTGATGAAATGGAGCGGTGGAGCAGTTGCATCTGCTGCACCTATTGCTACGAATGATAGTACAGCCAGGGCACAGGTAACTGTAAATGTTGCGCCTGCTGCAGACTACGGCACTTATGTTAAAAATTACTGGACCTCAAAACTCGGGTCCACTGAACTTTTTGAAAAAGCACTGCAAGACGGAGTAATCGAGTACCCGGCACCGGTAGCAGCGGCTACTTTTAACGCTGCGTCTGTTTCCGATGCTGCTTCAAAAGCAGGTTCAGTAAAATCAGGCGACAAAGAAATTATATTATATCAGAAAGTATCTATGGGCGATGGCGCACAGGCCAACAATCCATGGTTACAGGAATTGCCAGACCCGGTTTCAAAAGTAACCTGGGACAACTACGCAATGATCGGCCCGGAACTGGCTAAATCATTATTGGGAATTGATGTTGCCAATAAGAGTAGTAAAAGAGAAGCCGATGCATACGAAGTAACGCCGGAAAAACCTGTAATTAAAATTACCGTTAACAACCAGTCTGTTTCACTGCCGGCTTTAATCCTTCCAGGATTGAACGCTTCTACCATCGCGGTTGCGGTTGGTTATGGAAGGCAGAGTGCAGACGCAAAAAATACAAAAGACCGAATCGGGTTCTCCGCTGCAGGTGCAGGGCAGAATGCTTATCCGTTATCTGTGTTCGACGGAACATCTTTCCAGAATACAGCTACAGCTACAGTAAGCAAAACAAGTGAAGTTTACCCGCTTGCTCAAACACAGGTGCATGGTTCTTCAGAAAACAGGCCGATTATTTTTGAAACAAACCTTAAAAGTTTCAAAGAAAATCCTGAAGCGGTTTTGGAAGAGCCAAGACACGAGCGTTCTGTTTTGATGGCTGAAGGAAAAACAGATTTCAGAAGAGATGCTACCATTTATCCGGATTTTGCAAAACCAGGAGTTAAATGGGGAATGAGCATCGACTTAAATACCTGTACCGGTTGCAGCGCCTGCGTTGTTGCCTGTACCGCAGAAAACAATGTGGCAGTAGTTGGTAAAATGCAGGTGCAAAGAGCACACGAAATGCACTGGCTGCGCATCGATCGTTATTTTACAGGAGATGTTGATAGCCCGGATGTTATTTTCCAGCCAATGCTTTGTCAGCATTGCGATAACGCTCCATGTGAAAACGTTTGCCCGGTAGCCGCTACCAACCATAGTTCGGAAGGATTAAATCAAATGACCTATAACCGTTGTATCGGTACAAGATATTGCGCCAACAACTGTCCATATAAAGTTCGCCGATTCAACTGGCTGGATTATACAGGAGCAGACAGCTTCCCGGATAACCAGAATCCATTGATCGGGGTAGATTTGGATGAAGTTACCCTTCAGATGAATGATGATCTCACCAGGATGGTATTGAATCCTGATGTTACTGTTCGTTCAAGAGGTGTGATCGAAAAATGTTCTTTCTGTGTTCAGCGTTTACAGGAAAGCAAACTGGAAGCGAAGAAACACCAGGATCCAGCATTGGTACGCAATGTTAAAACAGCTTGTATGCAGGCGTGCCCAACCAACGCAATCGAATTTGGAAATGTGAATGATAAAGAAAGCGAGGTTTCTAAATTGAGAAGTGACGGAAATCGTACTTTCTATGTGCTCGAACAACTGCACGTATTGCCTAATGTTAGTTATATGGCGAAGATCAGGAATACCGACAGGCAGATCGGTCATGCAGAAGAAGGACATGGAGGCAAAGAAGAAAAGCATGAAGGAAAGGCAGCAGAAAAAGCACATGCTTAATTGAGCAGCAACTAATCTGGAAAGAGAAGCCAGGATATAATAAAAACAAGCTAACAGCTAACAGCTAAAGGCTAAAAGCTAACAAATATGTCATTACTGAAATACGAATCACAACAAAGGGAACCGCTGGTAGATGGTAATAAGGATTATCACCAGGTAACGGAAGATATCATTAGTCCCATTGAAATGAAACCAAGCAGACTCTGGTATATTGGTTTCTATGTTAGTGTTGCCCTGCTGTTATTTGGGGTGTACAGTGTGTACCGGGAGGTAACATACGGTATTGGTCAGTGGAACCTTAATAAAACAATCGGCTGGGGATGGGATATCACCAACTTCGTATGGTGGGTAGGTATCGGTCACGCCGGAACACTGATCTCTGCGATCTTGTTGTTGTTTCGCCAGGGTTGGAGAACAGGTGTGAACAGAGCGGCAGAAGCGATGACAATATTTGCGGTAATGTGTGCGGGCCAGTCCCCGATCTGGCACATGGGTCGTGTATGGATGGCATTCTTCGTATTACCTTATCCAAATTCCCGTGGACCATTATGGGTGAACTTCAACTCACCATTGCTCTGGGATGTATTTGCGATATCTACGTATTTCACCGTTTCATTATTATTCTGGTATTCTGGTTTATTACCTGATCTGGCAACAGTTAGAGACAGGGCCAAAACAAAACTCAGGAAAAAATTATATGGTATTGCTTCATTTGGCTGGACCGGAAGTACAAAACACTGGCAAAGACATGAATCATTATCGTTGGTACTGGCAGGTTTAAGTACGCCACTGGTATTGTCTGTGCATACAATCGTATCATTCGACTTCGCCACTTCAGTAATACCTGGATGGCATACTACCATCTTCCCGCCTTACTTCGTTGCGGGTGCGATCTTCAGTGGATTTGCCATGGTGCAAACCCTATTGATCGTAGTAAGAAAAGTAATGAACCTGCAGGACTATATCACGCTTGGCCACATCGAAGCGATGAACAAAGTGATCGTGTTAACAGGTAGCATCGTAGGTTGCGCTTACCTCACGGAATTATTCATCGCATGGTATGGACAGAACCCTTACGAATGGTACGCATTCAGTCAAAACCGTGCAAACCTTTTCTCGCCATATGGCTGGAGTTACTGGTTGATGATGTTCTGTAACGTGGTTTCACCACAGTTGTTCTGGAGCCGCAAACTTCGCCGCAACATCACCGTAACATTCTTCATGAGTATTGTGGTGAATATCGGTATGTGGTATGAGCGTTTTGTAATCATTGTTACCTCAACTTACCGTGATTTCTTACCATCAAGCTGGAGTACTTATTACAGCCCGAGTATCTATGAGATCGGTTTCTACCTGGGTACATTCGGATTGTTCTTTACCTGCTTCTTCCTGTTTGCAAAATATTTCCCGGTAATCGCTGTTGCTGAGATTAAATCTATTTTGAAAACAAGTGGTGAAAATTATAAGATGAAGATGACCGATATTGAAAAAGCAGATGCAGAGAAATTTTATATTGAAGAAGTTGGACATGCACATGCTCATTAAGAGCGGTTTGAAGGTTGAATTAAACGATTTGAATTTATATAATTTTTAAAAAGCTAGCAGCTTACGGCTAATAGCTAAAAGCTAAAAACTATGGCTGGAGGAATTAAAAAATTTGTTGTAGGAGCATTCGATGATGAGAAGGTGTTGTTTCCTGCGGTAAAGAATGTTCGTAAGGCAGGATACAAGATTCATGATGTGTACACACCCTTCCCTATCCACGGACTGGATCATGCAATGGGAATCAGGGAAACAAGCCTGCACACAGCAGGATTTATTTATGCGATCACCGGTACAACCACAGCACTGGGATGTATAAGCTGGATTCTTACCAAAGACTGGCCATTGAATATTGGTGGTAAACCACATTTCTCTTTACCAGCCTGGATCCCTATTACATTTGAGTTAACGGTGTTGTTCTCTGCTGTGGGAATGGTGCTTACATTTTGTTACCTCTGCCAGTTATCTCCGTTCGTGAAGAAACATCATTTTCACCCCAGGGCAACGGATGATCTGTTTATAATGGCTATTGAGTGTACAGATAAAACGAACGATGCCGAAGTACAGAACTTTTTGCAAAATGCCGGTGCTAAAGAAATAAATGTGCAGGTAGCAGAAACAGGCTGGTGGATTGGAACATACGACAAAGAACAAAAATTATACGCCGACGAAAAGGGGTATTAATAGCAGGCAAGAACGGGAGCGAAAAAAATTGAATAAATAAAGCGATCAAGCAAAATGAAAAAAATTGCAATTATAACGGGAGCGATTGTAACAGTTGCAGCCATGTTTACAAGTTGCGGCAGCAAGCGCGAACCAGGCAAAGTGTATATGCCTGATATGGCTTATAGCAGGGCTTATGAAACTTATGCAGAAAGAGATTCTACTAAATTTACCGCTGATCAAAATAATAAAGGGGGATTGATATTTTACAATGCGGCTCCTGTTGCCGGTACAATGAAAAGAGGAGAAGAGCTTCCTTATACATTGCCGAATGATACAACCGGTTATAAACTGAGCGCCACGGTTAAAAGTCCGTTAACCTCATTTACGGCTGCAGATTCTGCTGAAGCGGGACGATTGTTCAATATCAATTGTGCCATTTGCCATGGTGCCAAAGCTGAAGGAAACGGTCCTATTGCTTCTTCCGGGAAAATCGGCGGTATTGCAAATCTCACACTGGATAGTTACGTGAAAATGGCTGATGGAACGATGTTCCATTCTATCACCTATGGAAGAAATCTCATGGGCAGTTATGCGTCACAGTTAGACAGAAAGCAACGTTGGATGCTGGTTAAATACATCAGAACATTACAACCAAAACCAACCGTTGCAGCAGCACCTGCATCAACCGATTCAACTGCAGCTACACCTGCTGCACCTAAAGGTTAATTCAGGAATACAAGAATTATTAATAAAAGCATTCACACAAAATAAAGAGTAGATGAACCATAATTTCGAATTACCGGGCAGTTATAAAAAGTGGACGTATGGCTTGATCATAGCCGGTGTAGCAGCAGTTTTATATGGCTTTATCATGTATCATCCGTTTACGCACCCGGCGCATCACGGCCAGGATACCGATAGCACACGTTTCTGGGCAGTATTGCTGCAAAACAGTGTGTACTGGTTATTGGTAGTTAATGCAGCGATGTTCTTTTTGTGTGTTACAACTATGGCAATGGGTGGATGGCAGATTGCATTTCGCAGGGTTACAGAAGCGATATCGAGTGTGGTTCCGATCTTAGGCGTACTTAACCTGGTAATTTTAATGGCAATTGTTTGGGGAGGCAGAACAGATATTTATCATTGGCTCGATCCTAATGTTACCAATCCGGCTTCACCATCCTATGATTCGATACTCGCAGGTAAAAGCGGTTTCCTTAATGCTAAGTTTTTCACTATATGGTCTGTATTAACCGTAGCCCTATGGTGGTTACTGGGAAAGAAAATGAGGAGCATGAGCCTCGAAACTGATAAGGCTCAGATGGATTATGAAACAGGCAAGAAATGGATATGGAAAAATACCGTTTGGGCTTCACTGTTTACAGTATTCTTTGGTTTAACAGTTGCATCAACCATTCCATGGCTTTGGTTAATGAGCATTGATGCTCATTGGTACAGCACAATGTATAGCTGGTACACATTCGCCAGTACGTTTGTATCCGGATTGTCTTTAATGGCACTGTATATCATTTACCTGAAAAACCGCGGCCAACTGGAATATGTAACTGACGAACACTTACATGATGTTGGAAAGTTCATGTTTGCGTTTTCTGTATTCTGGACGTACTTATGGTTCTCTCAGTACATGCTGATCTGGTATAGTAACCAACCTGAAGAAACAAAATACTTTATTGAAAGGATCGGTACTGTTGATAAGTCAGGACCATTCAGGGGTATTTTCTTCTTTAACCTGATTATAAACTTTATTTGCCCATTGCTGATATTGATGAAGAAGAGCTCAAAGCGTAACTGGACTTTAATGACATTTATGGCAGTCCTGATCATTTTTGGTCACTGGATTGATTTCTACCAGATGGTAATGCCGGGCACTTTACATGAACATGCTGAACTGATGCCTTTTGAATTTGGCGTTGCTGCATTGTTCATCGGATTGATCATGTGGGGAACAGGTAACTATTTATCCAAACATTCATTATTGGCTAAGAACCATCCTTTCCTCAAAGAAAGTATGATTCACCACACATAAAAATTAATCAAATTCATCTCCGTTTTTTGTTTAGTGTAATTTTACAGGCACATTACAGAAACCGGAAGCCGGACCAAGGTTTAATAAGAAATAAAAAATTATACAATGAAGGAGTTTTTTCTTGTTGCAATTAGTGTAATGATTTTTGTGGTCATATTCCAGATTGCGAAAGCAAGTGAATATGTAAGTGTACTGAAAGGCGAAGAAAAATCACGCAAGCAAAACAATAAAATCAATGGATTCTTATTGATCGCATTCCTGGTTTTTGGGATGCTCGGTGCATGGTATTGCAACGAGTTGTATTTTAAACATACGCTATTTCCACAAGGGTCGGCATCCGTGCAAGGAGAAAAAATTGACCTGATGTTGTACATTACCATTGCAGTAACCGGTATTGTATTCATCATTACACAGGTTTTATTATTCTGGTTCTGCTATAAATATCAGGAAAAGGATGGCAAAAAGGCTTATTTCTTTCCGCACAATAACAAACTCGAATTGTTATGGACGACAGTACCTGCAATATTTCTAACTGTACTCGTAGTATTTGGTTTGAAATACTGGTTTAAGATGACCAGTGATGCACCAAAAGATGCTGTACTGGTAGAAATTACGGGCCACCAGTTTGGATGGGAAATGCGTTATCCGGGTAAAGATGGCGTACTTGGAAAGAAAAGTCATAAACTGTATAACAAACCAATGGGAAACAGTCTGGGGGTTGATTTTGATGATCCGGAAAGCCATGACGATATCCACGTGTCAACAGAAATGCACATACCGGTAGGAAGGCCGGTAAAACTGGTGATAAATGCACAGGATGTAATTCATGACGTAGGATTACCTCATTTCCGTATGAAAATGGATGCGGTTCCGGGAATTCCAACTACCATGTGGTTTACACCAAAATATACAACCGAAGAAATGAAAGTAAGAACCGGAAACCCGGATTTTACCTACGAAATCAGTTGCGACCAGATGTGCGGCCAGGGGCACTTTTCCATGAAAGGAATTATCGTTGTTGAAAGTGAAGCTGATTATCTAAAGTGGCTGGGTGGACAAAAGGCTGAATATGCAACCCTGGTAAAAAAGGCTGAAGATACTGCACCAAAAACAGACAGTACAGCCAAAACAACGGCCATGATTCAACCGGCATTATCTAATAACCAATAAGTATATCATAATATTTTAAAGATATGAGTAGCGCAGTTTCATTACATCATAGCGACGCACATGTAGGTCATGATGCTCACCATGAACACCATCACCACGAAACATTTATTTCCAAATATGTGTTTAGCCAGGATCATAAAATGATCGCCAGGCAATTCCTGATTACCGGGATCATCTGGGCAATAATCGGGGGGCTGTTTTCGGTATTGTTCCGTTTGCAACTCGGTTATCCCGATCAGACTTTTCCATGGCTGGAAGATATTCTCGGCCATTGGGCAAAAGGAGGTAAAATTCAACCTGAATTTTACTATGCGCTTGTTACCATGCACGGTACTGTACTTGTGTTCTTTGTATTGACTGCAGGTTTGAGCGGAACATTTGCCAACTTCCTAATCCCGTTGCAAATCGGGGCAAGAGATATGGCTTCTCCAATGCTGAATATGCTTAGTTACTGGTTTTTCTTCCTTGCGTCAGTTATTATGATTTCTTCTTTGTTTGTGCAAACTGGACCTGCGAGTGGTGGTTGGACAATTTATCCGCCGCTCAGCGCCCTCGGAGATGCATCAATGGGAAGTAAGATCGGAATGGACTTGTGGCTCGTGTCTATGGCTATGTTTATCGTTTCATCTTTATTGGGTGGTTTGAATTATATCACTACCATTTTGAATATGCGTACAAAAGGGATGAGCATGACACGCATGCCACTTACCTGTTGGGCGCTGTTTTTCACCGCAGTATTAGGTGTACTTTCTTTCCCGGTATTATTGTCAGGAGCCATCTTGTTGTTATTCGACAGGAACCTCGGAACAAGTTTTTACCTGAGTGATATCGTAGTTGCCGGTAAAATTTTACCTAATGAAGGAGGAAGTGCCATCCTGTTCCAGCATTTATTCTGGTTCCTTGGTCACCCTGAAGTATACATCATTCTGTTACCGGCAATGGGAATGTCGTCTGAAATTCTCGCAGTAAACAGTCGCAAACCTATATTCGGATATATGGCGATGGTGGGATCCATGTTTGCTATCACCATCCTGGCGTTCCTGGTTTGGGCGCACCATATGTTCGTAACCGGTTTGAATCCTTTCCTCGGATCTGTATTCGTATTGTTAACATTACTGATCGCCGTTCCTTCAGCAATTAAAGTGTTTAACTGGCTCACCACATTGTGGAGGGGAAGCATCCGGTTTACGCCGGGAATGATGTTCGCCCTCGGCTTTGTTAGCTTGTTCATTAGCGGAGGATTAACCGGGATCTTTCTTGGAAACTCTTCACTCGATATTCATTTACACGACACTTATTTTGTAATTGCTCACTTCCATATCGTAATGGGGGTAGCATCCTTCTTCGGAATGTTTGCCGGTATCTACCATTGGTTCCCTAAAATGTTTGGTCGTTACCTGAACAATACATTGGCATACATCCACTTCTGGGTAACCATCGTCGGCGCTTACCTGATCTTCTGGCCAATGCACTATGAAGGATTAGCGGGCATGCCACGTCGTTATTATGATTATTCTACCTGGGTTTCATTCAGGCAGTTCGGACCTCTGAACGAATTCATCAGTACAGTTGCCATGCTGGTATTTGCGGTACAGTTGTTATTCGTTTTCAATTTCTTCTGGAGTATTTTCAAAGGAAGAAAAGTTACCAGCCAGAATCCATGGGAGTCAAATACATTGGAGTGGACTACACCGGTAAGTCCGGGACACGGAAACTGGCCTGGCGAGATTCCGGAAGTTCATCGCTGGCCTTATGACTATGCTAAAGACGGAAGAGATTTTATTCCACAAACAGAACCGATTGGTGCTAACGAAAGTCATAGCCATTAATCGCCCCTGGAGCGGATAAAAATAAAGTTCATTTAAATAAATTACCCGGTTTCGATGTTTGATCAAAGACGGGTTGACGCATGCAGGAGAACAATACCATATCCAATTCAACATCGTTTGCATTGGCAAGTAAAGTGAAAGATTATTTTTTATTGATCAAGTTCACTTTAAGTTTTATGGTGGTGTTCAGTACAGTAGTAAGTTACCTGCTTGTGCCTGGAATTTCGTTTAACTTACTAAAAGTTCTTTTACTTTTTGCCGGAGGAATGCTTGTAACAGGGTCTGCTAATGCTATTAACCAGATACTTGAACGCGACACCGATGCCATGATGAAACGGACTTCCAAAAGGCCCGTGGCAAGTGGCAGGATGAGTGTAATTGAGGCCTGGGTTTTTGTATTCATTGCTGCAGCCGTTGGTTTGTACATCATGTACAGCTTCAGTGTTGAAGCTGCACTGATCAGTGCCGGAAGCCTGTTGTTGTACGGATTTGTGTACACGCCTTTAAAAAAGGTGAATTCCATTGCCGTATTGGTTGGCGCCATTCCCGGTGCACTACCCTGCCTTATTGGTTGGGTTGCAGGTTTCGGACATGGTGAAGTGCACGCAAACTGGATTGGCGGCTGGATACTTTTTGGAATACAATTCTTATGGCAGTTTCCGCATTTTTGGGCAATTGCATGGGTAGCCCACAAGGATTACAGTATGGCTGGTTTTAAACTGTTACCGAGCAACGAAGGGCCAACAAAGTTTACGGCATTACAAGCGATCCTGTATAGCATCATTATGGTACCGGTTGGATTGCTTCCTTACCTGAACAATATGACTGGAATTGTGAGTTTATGGATTGTACTCGGATGTAACCTGTACATGGTGTATGTAAGCGTGATGTTGTTTTTAAAAATGGATGTGAAAGCGGCCAGGATGGTAATGTTCAGCTCTTATTTTTACCTGATGCTTGTATTTTTAAGTTTATATGCCGACAAAGCATAAACGAAAAAATAATAATTATAAAGAATGAATACTGTGGCGATCGAACAAAGAAATAAAATACACCCTCATAAATTTACTTTATGGGTGGGAATCGGAAGTATATTAATGATGTTTGCCGGTTTAACCAGCGCTTATATCGTTAAGAGAAATCAGGCAAACTGGGTAACGTTTGAATTGCCTATTGCTTTTTGGTATAGTACAGCGGCGATCGTATTAAGTAGCGTTACGCTGTACCTGGCTTCAAAAGCGTTTCGGGAAAGAGCCATGAACAACTACCGGAAGCTGATGGCAGTTACACTGGCGCTTGGTGTTCTTTTTTTACTGTTACAGGTGATCGGCTTCAAACAATTGTGGAGCAATGGACTTACGTTAACAGCAAATGTTTCGTTTTCGTTCCTATATATCATTGTAGGATTACACGGAGCACACGTAATAGGAGGCGTAATTGCACTGATAGTGATGTCGCTGAAAGCATTTAGTACCAAAACAAGAAATTACAGTATAGTGCCGGTTGATCTTATTAGTACCTACTGGCATTTTGTAGATATACTTTGGATTTACCTGCTGATATTCTTATTGATGATCCGATAAGAAGAAACAACAGGAATCAGATAATTGAAAAATATTTAGAGATCAGAATTTAATCTTTATGTCAACAACAGCAATACCATCGGGAACCAAATGGTGGAATGGAGGCAGAAGTCCTTTTAACGTCAGTTACGGAAAAGTTATGATGTGGTACTTCCTAATGAGCGATGCCTTTACATTTGGTGCGTTTCTTATCAGTTATGGTACCATTCGCTTCAGTGTGAATCACTGGGCTGATCCCAACCACGTGTTTAATTCCTTCCCGTTTGCGGGCCATGCAAACCTTCCGCTGGCATTCGTGAGTTTGATGACATTTATTCTCATCTTCAGTTCAGTTACCATGGTGCTGGCTGTACATGAAGGCCATCACATGAATCGTAAAGGAGTTGAGAAGTATATGTTCCTGACTATCCTGGGTGGACTGGCATTCCTTGGTTGCCAGGCTTGGGAATGGACGCACTTATTAACCGGCGAGCATGTTGCTTTAATGAGTGATGGTTCATTAAGCATTCTGCCAACAACAGTAAAAGCAAATCCATGGGGTGCTGATCTTTCTCATGCTGAAATGTTATCCGCATTACAGGTTACACCGCATGAACAATTGGTGGCAATCGCAAATACTTTACATCATGGTGCTGAATCAGGAGCCCATCATGAACTGGCCGCCTTGAGCAACCAGGACCTGATCAACCAGATCACCACAGCAGGTTTACACGCAACGCACCAGGGACCTATCGCATTTGGTGGTTACTTCTTCGGTATCACCGGATTCCACGGTTTCCACGTATTCAGCGGGGTTGTGATTAATATTATTATGTACATCAAAACAAAGCTTGGACATTTCGATCAACGTGGCCACTATGAAATGATTGAGAAAACCGGATTGTACTGGCACTTTGTAGATTTAGTTTGGGTATTCGTATTCCTTTGCTTCTACCTGATCTAATCAATTAAACAGCATTAAAAAATTTATACAAATATTTTTATGAGCAATCAGCATCAAGTAATATCACCGGAAATCAGTTTCGCACCCGAGCATTCAGGTGATACAAAGAGGATCTGGAGAACATTCTGGTTATTGTCTGTAGTAACCATCATTGAACTTGCAATCGGTTTGGCTATCTATAATATTCATAAAGGTGCAAATCCAAATGAAACCTTAGTACTTGCATTCAAAGGAATGGTTTGTATTCTTTCATTGGCTAAAGCATATTATATCGTGTCGATTTTCATGCACCTTGGAGATGAGATCAGGAATATGATCATGACCATTGTAGTTCCGCTTTCATTATTTATCTGGTTTGTAATTGCATTCCTTTGGGATGGTAACGCCTGGAGAAATTTGAGAAATACTGATGCCGGAAGCAAACCCAACACAGAGCAGGTACAGCATGCACCCGTTAAAGAAGGCACCAGTCATTAAAAATTAGTGAAACATTTTTATAATAACCATCGCTCAATTTAAGGGCGATGGTTTTTGTTTATAGCAATTTATAGCCGACTTTTGCAACGCATTTTGTAACCTCAATTCTATTGATTGAACAAGAGATCCATTTTATCATTCATGCTGGCGATACTGCTGCCGTTAACAGGTTACTGGATCGTGAAGTATTATAGCAAAGATGCCGTTAGAATTCCTCCGCATTATTTTTACGACAGTGTAGGTGTAAGCGACGGGAAGCCGGATACAACATGGCATAAAATAAAGAGCATAAACTTTACCAACCAGTTTGGAAAAAAGGTTTCCCTGGATGATTTGCATGGAAAGATCATTGTGATGGATTTTTTCTTTACCCGTTGCCCGAGTATCTGCCCGGGGCTCGCAAAAAATATGAAGCGGCTCCAGGATTCATTTACCAAGAACGACAGCATTGTTCAGTTTGTATCAATAACGGTTGATCCGGTGCATGACAGTGTTGATCAGTTACGGAAATTTGCAGACAGGTTTAATGTGAATCATGATAGCTGGTGGTTTTTAACCGGCGACAGAAAGGAAATATATGACTTTGCACTGAATGAGATCAGGGCCAATATTGCGGATGTAAATGTGGATACAGCATTTGTTCACACCGAAAATTTTTTCCTGATAGATACCAACCATGTGGTTCGGGGATGGTACAACGGATTTGATTCCGCAAAACAAAAGCAACTTGTTGAAGACATTCCTACATTATTGCTGGAAAGAAATCGGAAAAGCCCATCTATATTAAGAGAATTTATTCCTTACCTGCCGGTAATATTCATCGGAATCGGGATTGTAATTTTTGCCATGGCTTATATGTCGAATAAGAGAAAAAGAAACTAATGTTAGCGCCATCCATAAAGAAAAATGATTCGAAAGCTAAACTTTTTATTTACAGTGTTTCTGTAATTGTGTTTGTAGCTGTGGCGGTGTTGTCCAGGGTTAAGCTCGAAGTGCAGCTACCTTTTAATGTACATGTGTTTGCGCTGATCAATGCGGTTATCAATTCGGCCGTAGCATTTCTATTGGTAGCCGGCCTGGTACTGGTGAAACAGGGTAACTATATTTTTCACAAGCGGATTATGATGCTGGCAATCATATTATCTGTGTTTTTTCTACTCAGTTACATTGCTCATCACCTCTTAGGTGGAGAAACACTGTATGGAGATATCAACCACGATGGTTTAGTTTCTGAAGAGGAAAAATTGGCTGTTGCAGGTAGCAGAACTTTGTACAGAATTATTTTGTTTACACATATACCCCTGGCGGGTATCATACTACCTTTTATTTTATTTACCGCTTACCGGGCACTTACCGGCGAGTATGCCGCTCACAAAAAACTTACCCGGATAACCTGGCCAATTTGGTTCTATGTTGCCATCACCGGCGTATTGGTGTACTGGATGATCAATCCGTATTATAGCTAAATTTTGCGGATTACAATTCCAGTTCAATAACCGGATCCCAGAATCTTATTTGAAAATCGACAACCGTGTTGTCTTTCACCGTTATACCATCTTTTTTCAATAATTCTTCCATCATGGTAGGAGTGGAAAAGTGATGACGACCGCTAAGCATGCCATTTCGGTTTACAACTCGTTGGGCCGGTACTTTTGGGGTGGCAGTATGTGCTGCATTCATTGCCCAGCCAACCATCCGTGCACTTAATTTTGTACCCAGGTAAGCAGCTATGGCTCCATAAGAAGTTACTCTTCCTTTTGGAATTTGCCTCACCACAGCAAAAACATCTTCAAAAAAACTGTACTCCTTTACGCCCGGGGTTGTAGCTTTCTTTAAAGTTATTTTTTTCGGAATGGTCGCTTTATTTTTTTTCATTGATTTTTCTTAAACGGAGTTCGGTTCTTTTGGGTTCGGGAACAGCTTCATGATTGTATGGACAATGTTTACATCCGTTTCCACAGCAAAATCCTTTTTTGAGGTGATATTTTTCTGTGAATACAAAGCGGCCCTGTGCATCGAAATAAAAATCTTCTCCTTCTTCCAGTCGGTTCGTCATATTTTTTTAGTCAGCCAGTGACGGTTCTGTTTGTTTAAGTAATTCCTGTAATGCCTCATCTTTATCCGGGATACTGGCAGGTAGCCTGAATTTGAGGTAGAAAATTTTTTTACTGTTGGCAATATCCAGTGATTCGTAATGTGTTTTTATTTTGAGCATATCCGGGATTACAGAATTTGAATATACATCGCCTGATGATTCTAATAATTCAAGGGAGTACATATCAATTACCAGCAGGGTAAAATTATATAAAGCCGGGGAATCTGTTTTAAGATGGATGATGCCGTTTTTCGCCATCACCTGTTGATACAATCGTAAAAATCTTGGATGCGTTAGTCGTTTTTTTGCTCTGGAAGTTCTGAGCTGCGGATCAGGAAAGGTAATCCAGAGTTCATCAACTTCATCCTTGTTAAAATAATCGGGAAGCATTTCTATTTGAGTTCTGAGAAAAGCTGCATTTTGAAGATTTTGTTGTAACGCCTGTTTGGCTCCGATATACATCCGGTTTCCTTTTACATCAACACCGATGAAGTTCTGTAAGGGAAATAATTTTGCCAGCCCTACTGTATATTCTCCCCGGCCACACGCTAACTCCAATATCACCGGGTGGTGGTTATTGAAGTGTTCATGCCATTTCCCTTTCATGTGTTTCGGGTATTCGAAGGCATTAGGAAAGCTTTTGAAATCGGCGAAGCGTTGTAGTTTTTTTTGTGCCATTTGGCTGCAAAAATAAATGCGAATTGCCGTAAGCAATGCACTTTTTAGTAAATAAACCCTAGCAAATGAAATAAGAATGTCGCTGCCAAAATATCTTTCTGATGGGTATGCTGCAAAAGAAAAAACCCTCACAGTTTTACCTGCAAGGGTTCCTACTAATAGAAAAACCTGGCTGTAGGGGAAGGGTTCGAACCTTCACGAGGCAGTTAGCTATAACACAAAGTTTTCGGTGGTCGACCCCGGTCGTATCGGTAGCAAGCTACCCATACGGCTCTATGTTATGTTTATCCTGTTATCCTCACCCCCGAGACAAGAGGGCATGTCTGCCAAAAAATTTCATCACCCCACATTGTAATAGCAATGCTTATTGCTAAAGAACTTTAATAAGTCAAAACTAAAGAAACCAAACTTAACTTAAAAATATTTCAATAAATATTTTGAAATTATAGAAATAATCCAAATATTTGCTATTAATATTAAAACTTAATCAAAAACCTGTATTAAAATGGCTGCCAAATTGAATCTTGACAAACTGGATCTCCAGATCATTCATGCAATGATGGAAAATGCAGAGATCTCTTATGCAGAATTAGGCAAAAAATTATTTGTAAGCGGAGGTACAATACATGTAAGAATAAAAAAATTACAGGAATTAAATATTGTGAGAGGTACCAGGTTGAATGTTGATCTGAAATTATTAGGATACGACATTACTGCGTTTGTTGGAATTTACCTGGAAAAAAGTTCATTATACGATACTGTTGCAAAAGACCTGATGAAAATTCCGGAGATCATCCGGCTCAATTACATCACCGGAAACTACAGCATGTTTATTGAAATTGTTTGTAAAGACATTACCCAACTCCGCTACGTGCTACACGACGAACTGCAAAAGATAAAAGGAATTGAAAGAACAGAAACATTTATTTCCCTCGAAGAAGGATTTTGCCGCAATGTTCCGGTTGCGCCGGCGGAATGATCATTGTTTTACATCAATAGCATCTCTCAAACCATTTCCCAATACATTAAAAGCCAGCACCAGCAACATCATGGCAAAGCCCGGTATCAGCGCCAGCAACGGATTATGTGTAATGATAAAATTGTAATTTTCCTTGATCATCAATCCCCAACTCGGCGCAGGCGGCTGCACTCCGATTCCTAAAAAGCTCAGTCCGGCTTCTATGATAATGGCAGTTGCAAAATTACCCGCTGCAATTACCATTAACGGTCCCCAAATATTAGGGAGTATATGGCGAACGATAATACGGAGATTGGAATAACCCAGCGTTTCAGCGGCTTGTACATATTCTAATTCTTTTATGACCATCACCTGTCCCCTTACCAAACGGGCAACACTTACCCACATCGTTAATCCAACCGCAATAAAAATCTGCCAAAAACCCTTACCCATTGCTATGGTTACTGCAAACACTAATAGCAAAGTGGGAATGCTCCAGGTTACATTGATCAGCCACATAATAATATCGTCTACCCATTTACGATAGTAACCAGCCAGTGCGCCTAAAATTATTCCCAACAAAAGAGAAATAATCACGGCTATTAATCCTACGGAAAGGCTGATTCTTGTTCCTATGATCAACCTGCTTAAAATATCTCTGCCAAATACATCTGTTCCTAACCAGTATTTTTTTTCAACGATGTAACGGTTGATCTGATCGGGGTGGTTTGCAGTGATTGTGTTAATATCGTATTGCTGAACTACGCTTGTGTCTTCGTCAACAAATTTCTGCACTACAATATTTTTTCCAAGAATTGTATAGGATGTTATCGGCAGATAACGGTATTGTGAAATTGTTCCACCAACAAACACTTTCCATGCGTTTAATGAAATTCGCTTATCGTCTGGTATTGTAAGAAACAATTGCCTGTACCCTGGTTTTTTCGCCTGGATCTCAACCGTTTGCAAATCGGCATTTGCAGTATTATCCGGGGCAATTACATAACCAAAAACGGCGATGAAAAAGGTTAATGTAATAATGAACAGTCCTGCTAAAGCTGGTTTGTTTTTCTTTAGCTTTCGCCAGGTATTTGCGATGATGTCAGGAGAAACAGACTGCATACTGTAAAGTACATTATTTTACGTTTCGCCCTTTCCATTGATAAGCACCGAATTTTCCCAGCCATCCGGCAACAACAGTATATACAATATGAAATGGTTGCATCAATGGAAACCACCATAGTAAATACAATCGGTTAAAAAATATAGCAACAGGTATCAGAAAAAGCAATTCTATAATGGTTTTAAAACACAAGAGCAACAACCAAAAATTAAAGAGTGATAGTTGAAATGCGCCCATTGAAACGCTGTAGTTGCCGGCAGCAGCAATAAACGGCATTATCATCAGGCATACGTTAAACATGTACACGACCAAAAGCACGAAAAAAATTCTTTTATCATCATATTTATCTGCCTTACTTGCCCAACGAATGCGTTGCTGAAAAAAGGAAGTAAGCGTTTCCTGCGCTTTTGTTTGCACAATGGCTTCCCGGGCCTTAAGGAATGAAACTTTTGCAGGATATTTTTTGTAGATCTTATGCATAAGCATCATGTCATCCCCACTTGCAATTGCATCAATACCACTAAAGCCGCCCACCTCATGAAATACTTTCTTTTCATAAGCGAGGTTGGCGCCATTACACATGCTATGTATTTTTCTAAATACAGAAGCGCCGGTTATGCCCTGGAGCGTGAGAAAGTCGAGTGACTGGAAAATTTCAATGAAATTATTTTTATTATCAATGGCTACCGGAGCCGCAATAAAAACAGGCTTCTTTTTTTCGTAGTAATAAACAATTGTTTTTAACCAGTTAACCGGCACAACGCAATCTGCATCTGTAGTAACAATTAAATTTCCTTTACTTAAACCAATGCCTGTTTCAATTGCTTTCTTTTTATACGAATTAATTACCTGGCTATGTACGGTTTCCTTTAAAGACAGCAGTTTCACATTATTGTTGGTGAACGATTGTACCAGTGCAGCCGTGTTATCTGTAGAATGATCATCTATTACCAATATTTCCAGTAAAGATTCAGGGTAGGATTGCCGAAGTATAGAATGAATACAGTTAAGGATATTGTTTGCTTCATTCCTGGCAGGGACGAGTACGGTTACTTTTGTAGCAAATTCATATTCATCAGGAGGTGCTTCAGCATCCGGGATGCTTTTCCATGCACTCCAATAGAACAATAGCAGGCCTGTATAAACCAGGAACAATAAAAAGCAAATCGCTGCAATCATCATCGATAAATAATTTGTGTACCTGCGTTTATTTCAATACCCTTTTTACAAAAATAATTTTTTGAAACTGAAATGATCATATACCTTTATAAAGTTGTTTAAACAACTATATGCCAAACAACCAATTTAAGAAAAGCGAACTATACAGTTTTATTACGGGGAAAGCCAGTACGGCTATTGCCAGGCGTTTGCAGAAAAATTTCAAACAGCGCAATGTAGATATTACCATTGAACAATGGAGTGTGTTGTATCATTTATGGAAAGAAGACGGGTTGAGCCAGCAGGCCTTGTGTGATGCTACATTTCGGGATAAGCCCAGCATAACCCGTTTGGTAGATAACCTGGAAAAGCTAAAGTTGGTGAAGCGGGTGCCCAGTAAGGATGATCGCAGGATCAATATGATTTACCTTACACCTGAAGCGCAGTTGCTGCAGGAGCAAACGATGGAAATTGCCAATCAAACACTGAATGAAGCACTATCCGGTGTTACGCAGGCACAGATAGAGATTGCCAAAGAAGTGTTGCAACAAGTGTATGAGAACCTGAAATAATGCAGCCGGTTTATCGTTTACAGTTTGCTGTTAGTTCCGGCTTATAATAACCAAACCAAAGTCAATTAAAAATTATCAATTATGAATACCTCCGTTACATCCGGCCAATCATTAAAAGGTGGTGAATGGCTGATTAAAGAAAGCGTTGCAAAAAACATGTTCACCCCGGAAGATTTTTCGGAAGAACAAAAAATGGTAAAAGACATGTGTCACCAGTTTTTACTTTCCGAAGTAATACCGGTGATTGATCGCATAGATAAAGCAGAGCCGGGGTTGATGCAATCACTGATGGATAAAGCGGGAGAACAGGGATTACTCGGCGCATCTGTACCGGAAGACCTGGGTGGATTGGGAAAGGATTTTATTACTTCTACTCTGATCAATGAAGGTCTTGGCGGAGGATTTTCATTCAGTGTGGCTATTGCTGCGCACACCGGTATTGGCACTTTACCCATATTATATTTCGGAACCGAGGATCAGAAAAAGAAATACATACCCAAACTTGCCAGCGGGGAATGGAAAGGTGCATACGGACTAACGGAACCGAATAGTGGCAGTGATGCACTGAGTGCAAAAACAACTGCGGCTTTATCTGCTGATGGTAAACAGTATATTTTAAATGGACAAAAATGCTGGATTACGAATGGCGGATTTGCAGATGTATATACAGTGTTTGCCAAAATTGACGGCGATAAATTTTCTGCTTTTATAGTTGAGCGTGGCATGGAAGGATTTACACAGGGAGTAGAAGAACATAAGATGGGAATAAAAGGTTCCTCTACTGTTCAATTGTATTTCCAGGATTGCAAAGTACCGGTTGAAAATTTATTAGGGGAAGTTGGTAAAGGCCATATCATTGCTTTCAATATTTTAAATATCGGCCGGTTGAAATTATGTGCTGCTGCCGTTGGCGCATCCAAAATGGTTATCACCGACACGATTAATTATGCAAATACAAGAGAACAATTTAAAGTACCAATTGCAAGCTTCGGCGCCATTAAACATAAGATAGCCGAAATGGCTATACGTACATGGGTGTGCGAAACTGCATTGTACCGCACCAGCAAACTGATAGACGATAAAGAAGTTGAACTCATGAAATCCGGTAAACCTTTCAGTGAAGCATTACTGGGTGCTGCGGAAGAATATGCCATTGAATGTGCGATGCTGAAAGTAGATGGAAGTGAAGTGCTTGATCTTGTTGTTGATGAAGGGGTGCAAATTCATGGTGGCAATGGATTCAGTGATGAATACATGGTGAGCAGGGCATACCGTGATAGCCGCATCAACCGCATATTTGAAGGAACCAATGAAATTAACCGGTTGCTTACGGTTGACATGATGCTGAAACGTGCTATGAAAGGAAAGTTAGACCTGATGACACCTGCCATGGCCGTATCAAAAGAACTGATGAGTATTCCTGATTTTGGCAGTGAAGATGAAACAGCTTTCGCTGCGGAAAAAAAACAGGTGCTTCAAATGAAAAAAGCAATATTAATGACAGCCGGCGCCGCTGTAAAAAAACTGATGATGAGCCTGCAAAACGAACAGGAAATAATCATGAATATTGCTGATATGGCCATACTTACCTTTAATGCAGAAAGTGCATTGCATCGAATTATTAAAATGTCGGAAACACAGGGCGAAGCTGCCATTTCCATTGAAACGGATATGATGCGTTGCTACCTCAATGATGCTGCAGATAAATTAAACAAGGCAGGCAAAGAAGCATTGAATGCTTTTGCAACAGGCGATGAACAAAGAATGATGTTACTGGGGCTGAAACGCTTTACCAAAACAGCCGCATTTAACAGTAAGGATGCCAGGCGAAGAATCGCAGATCATTTGATAGCTGCAAAAAAATATACCTTTTAAATCATAACAGTAACGGGCATGGAGAACAGTATTATAGTGATGCTGTTTTGGAACTGATAGCATAAAGACAATATTGTTCTCCCTGTTTCAACCCTTTCTCAGCACACAAGTCTGTATCAACAAATCTGCATGTTTCTTGTTTTTAAACAGGTATCCGGAACTTACTCCGGCGATCGAATAATTTTACCAGATGCACAGGTTATTGTTTGTTTTAGTATTTCTTACAGGATATTCTATAAGCAACAGCGCTTTGGCGCAGGATCCGGGCAAAGCCCGTCCCAAAAAAGTGTACTGCAAATGCACCGTTAACGGCCTGCCCCGTGGAAAATTTCTCTCACTTACGTATGGATTTCATCCACAGTATTCAATAACAACAACAGATAAATCCGGAAATTTTAATCCCCCCTACAACACCCGGTCGATTATAAAAAACAATGCACATATTGAGGCAAAGTTAAAAGTGCCCATCATTAACAAACCCTACTTAAGCATCATTGCCGGATTTCGCTACAATAAAGAACAGTACAAATTTTCGCAGCCTGCCATCAACCCGTTATATAGAAGCCTGGAAGATCGTGATCTCAGGAGTATCGGCGTTACACTTACCATTCTAAAACCGATGTTGAGTAACAAGTTCTGGATATTGAGACTTGCAGGAAATTTTAATGGTGATTACAATAGTAAAACAGTAAGCAAAACAAACTATCTCAAATTTTCTGTTTCACCGGCATTGGCGTGGAGAAAGAACGACGATTTTATTTATGCACTCGGTGCCACGTATAGTTATTCATTCGGACGACCATTGATATTTCCGACTTTTGGTGTGAATTATAATTTCAACAACCGCTGGAGCCTCGAAAGTATCCTGCCTTTGTTTGTAAAATTCCGGTATGGATTCAATGAGAATTTTTTCTGGTACAACAATCTTGAAGTTGATGGAAGTTCCTATCGCCTCGATAATACCGAAGCTTCTTTATCTGCCTATCAATCGTTACACCTGCATACTTCTTCTTTAAAATATTCCACCAGCCTTGAAAGGCAACTTGTAGGATGGGTTTGGGCGGGCGTACAATTCGGAGGCATCCATAACCTTTCTTATAATCTTACCAATTCATCCAGCGGCAGAAAAGATGTTATCTTTAAAAGCAGGCTCAGGGAAAGTTTTTTTGGAACAATAAGCATCTACCTTGTGCCTCCGAAAAAATTATATCGCAAGGTAGCAGAGAACTTATGAGCCGTAGCATTATTACAACAATCTTATTTCTTTTTATTGCTGTTACATTAACTGCGCAACAAACAACTGCCGATAAACCATTCACGCTTTATTTTATTGGTGATGCAGGGAAAGAATCAACTTCAGGAAATACACTCGATATCGTAAAACATTATCTCGATCAATCCGACAGCAGCAGTGCTATTGTTTTCCTGGGCGATAATATTTATCCTGTTGGTATGCCCGACCTTAATTCGCCCGGAAGAAAAAATGCGGAAGATGCCATCAATTCACAAATGGATATCGTAAAAGACTTCAAAGGGAAAACCATTTTTATTCCCGGCAATCACGATTGGAAACAGGGAAGAGCTGAAGGCCCCGACTATTTACAAAGACAGGAAAACTATATTGAGGGCTACCTGCAAAAAGGAAATGTTTTTTTGCCCGATGGCGGATGTCCCGGCCCGGTTGAAATACCTTTAAATGACCAGGCTGTACTTATTGTTATTGATACAGAATGGTGGTTGTTTCAACATGATAAACCCGGTAGTGCCGAATGTGATATACAGGACGATGCAGATTTTATCCTGCAATTAAAATATGCATTGCTCCGTAATAAAAACAAACAGATCATTGTTGCTGCTCATCATCCGCTATACAGCGATGGCATACACGGCAGTAAATTTCCAGGCATCTTTCACTTATTTCCGCTTACAGAACTGAACAGTAAATTGTGGATACCAATGCCGGTGATCGGAACTGCGTATATTCTGCTCCGTAAGAACATCCAGGATGTTAGGAATCCAAGATATCAGCAACTGAAAGAAGCCTTAACCATTGCTTTTAAGCCGTATAAGAATCTTATTTATGTTAGCGGCCACGAACACAACCTCGAATTTTTTCAAAAAGACGGTCAGTATCATATCATCAGTGGCGCCGGATCAAAATCGGCGTATGTTCGCAAAAACGGAGATGCTTTATTTGCTGCTGCGCAGAACGGATTTGTTCAGCTAACCTTACATGCAGGCAAAGAATCTGATCTGAAATTCATTGAATCAAAAGGGAACGACTCAACCGGGAAAATTGTATATGAAAAAAAATTAGCCCCGGCTTATTACAACACACAATCATTTTCTCAAAACGATTCTTTGTTATCTGTTGGAAAGATAACGGTTGTAGCCAGTACCGGTTATGCCGCCCGTAACTTCAAAAATTTTGTATTGGGAAAACACTATCGTAAAGAATGGGCAACACCGGTAGAAGTAGAGGTGCTGGACATAACAAAAACAGAGGACGGATTACAACCAACAAAACGTGGCGGGGGAAAACAAACTAAATCATTACGTTTTCAAAATAAAAACGGGCAGGAATTCGTGTTGCGCCAGATCGATAAATCTCCCGACAAAGCCCTGCCTCCCGAATTGAGAGGAACATTTGCCAGTGATATTGTAAAAGACCAGATTTCATCTGCCAATCCTTATGCGGCTCTTGCCGTTGCGCCATTGGCAAAAGCAGCAGGCGTTTACCACAGCAACCCTAAACTGGTGTACATTCCTTTTTCCAAACAACTGGGCGATTTCAATGAAGAATTCGGAAACACATATTGCCTTTTTGAAAACCGGCTTGTGGGCAATCAAAGTGATAATCCCGATGTTGGGTTTTCTGAAAAAGTAGTTACGCCCGACAAAATGTTTAAAAAATATTTTTCGGATAACGATCACCGTGTGGACCAGCAGGCTTATTTAAATGCAAGAATATTTGACATGCTGATCGGCGATTGGGACCGGCACGAAGACCAATGGACATGGGCAAGTTTTAAAGAAGGTAAGCATACCATTTACCGGCCCGTTCCCCGCGACCGTGACCAGGCATTTGCTAAACTGGACGGACTGATCCCCTGGCTTGCAACAAGAAAATTCGCCTTGCGCCAAACACAGGATTTTGGTAAAACAATTAAGGACGTAAACGGATTGATGTGGACGGGCAGAAACCAGGATCGTTTGTTTACAACAGCACTCACAAAAGAAGATTGGATAAACTGTGTAAGAGCGATGCAAAAAAATCTTACTGATGAAGTGATTGATTCGTCCCTAAAGAAAATGCCTGAAGTTATTTATCTCTTATCAGGCAAAAGAATAACGGAAAGGCTTAAAAGCAGGAGAGATCACCTGGAAAAATATGCGCTGCAGTACTACCGGTTTGTTAATAAAGAAGTAGAAGTAACCGGAACGGAAGACAGGGAATTTTTTGAAGTAACCAGGCTGAACAACAACCAAACCAACGTAAAGGTTTATAATATCAATAAAGAGGGCGCCAAAGGCAGATTGTTCTTCGAGCGTACATTTAACGGAGGTGAAACAAAGGAAATAAGATTATATGGAATGGGCAATAATGATGTATTTGAATTAACCGGAAATACAGGCAAAGCCATCAGGATCCGCATCATCGGCGGAAACGGAAAAGATAGTATCACAGATAGTTCCGTCGTTCGTGGACTTGCCAAAAAAACAAAAGTGTATGATACACCGGAAACCATTGTGCATCCATCTGCCGAAACGAAATTGTATTTATCGAAAGACAGCACGATAAACAGTTATTCACCAAGATCATTTCAATACAACTGGAATGGCCCGTTGCCCTATTATGGCTATAATCCCGACGATGGCATTTTTATCGGCATTGGCAGAACCATTAGAAAACAACAATGGAGAAAAAAGCCATACGGCTGGCAACAAACGATCATGGCCAATTATGCGTTTTCCACTTCTTCGTTTAATGTTGTTTATAAAGGAATTTTTAAACAACTGGTTGGGAAATGGGATCTCAATATCCTTGCCGCCATTCATGCACCCAATTATACTTTCTTCTACTACGGAACCGGAAATGAAACAAAACTTCCCGGCAGGCAAAGATCGTATAACCGTATCCGTTCGGAACAATACGTGTTTAGTCCTTCGCTGACAAAGCCAATTGGAAAAATACCGCAACTTACTATTGGCGCCGGCTATAAATCAGTTGAATTGGAAGAAAACCAAAAGCGATTTGTGTCGGATCCTGCATCAGGAATCAGTAAAGAATTGTTTAAAAGGCATCATTATGCTTCGTTGTATGTGCAGCATACTATTGATAAAGCCGACAACCAGTTGTATCCAACAAATGGCATTCGTTTACACAGTTTCATTGGTTATACCAAAGCCCTCAACAATGCTTACCCGGAAAAATTTCTCCGGTTTGGTTCCGCACTCAGTTTTTACATACCCGTTAATAAATCCATTGTAATTGCCCACCGAACCGGTTTTGAAACCAACAACGGCACGTACGCTTTTTATGATGCCAGTACACTTGGATTTAAAACAAATCTTCGGGGATTCAGGGCAATGCGTTTTTCGGGAAGAACAGCTTTCTATCAAAACACAGAATTGCGCATCCGGCTTAGCGATGTAAAAGGTTATATTTTCCGTGGTAAATTGGGCATGTTTGCTTTCCTGGATGATGGTCGTGTGTGGGCGCCTGGTGAAAAATCAGGAAAGCTGCATATTGGTTTTGGAGGCGGTATATATTTCAGTCCGTTCAATAAATTATCACTTGTATTTGAATACGGCGCATCTTCCGAAACAGCTTTTCCATGTATTCGATTAGGTTTTTTATTCTGATCCTCGTGTTCCTTTGGTACCACTGATCATTTAACTGTAATTTTGTTAGCATCATATTCAGCAAATGTCGAAGTATAAAAAGATCAATCCTTTTTCCCGCCAGAACAATGACACCGGCTTTTCCAATAATACCAACGATACCGGCGGAAGATTCCTGAACAAAGATGGGACCTATAACCTGGTTAAAGAAGGAATGCCTTTTTACAGGAGGTTAAGTATATTTCAAAATATGCTGAATCTTCCGGTATGGAAATTCATTACCGTTATTTTTGCCTTTTACTTTCTCATCAATATCATTTTCAGTATTTGTTATTATTACATTGGGGTTGAACAACTGGATGGACTTGCGAAGGGATCGGAATGGAAAACCTTCCGGGAGATTTTTTATTTCAGCACGCAAACATTTACCACCGTTGGGTACGGCCATGTATTTCCGGTTGGCGATGCAGCCAACATCGTTGCAGGAGCAGAAGCGCTTACCGGTTTTTTATCGCTTGCTATTGCTACCGGTTTAATTTACGGCAGGTTTTCAAAACCCAGGAGTTATCTTGTTTTCAGCAACCACGCACTGGTGAGCCCTTACAGGGGAGGAAAGGCTGTTATGTTTCGATTTGCCGCTTATAAAGACAAGCATTCATTATCGGATGTGGAAATAAAAGTGAATACCGGTATGCTGGTTGAAGAAAACGGTGTAACAAATTATAAATATTTCAGTTTAAACCTGGAAAGAACCCGTGTTGAGTCGATGCCAATGAGTTGGACCGTTGTACATCCTCTGGATGAGCAAAGCCCTTTCTGGGGTTTTACAGAAGAAGATATGCTTAACGCTGATGTGGAAATATATGTAACGCTGCGTGGCTTTGATGAAGTGTTTTCCAATTATGTACAGTCACGCACTTCCTATACCTTCCGGGAAATCCTGTTCAACAGGAAATTTGTTCCGATGTTTCGGGAGAGCGACGATAACAGAACCACCATCCTGGAATTGAATAAAATCAATCATCATACAGAGGTTCAGTAAAAATTTTATAACCTAATACTTTAGCTGTATCTCTTTTTTATTGACGTGCAGGCTGAGTTATAAATTGTCTGCTACAAATTTTTGACAGTAGTCTTTTATAAGCTGTCTTACACTTCGGAACTGTTGTAAAATTTCCTGCGCTGTTCCCGTTGCTTTTGCCGGGTCAGGAAAATTGTAATGAAACTTTTTTGCTTTTGATGGGAAGATTGGGCAGTTTTCTTTAGCGTTGTCGCAAACAGTAATTACAAAATCAAAGTCAATGTCTTTGTATTCTTCAATATTATTAGAAGTATGTTTTGAGATGTCTATGCCGTCTT
Organism: Bacteroidota bacterium; assembly: GCA_018268085.1. Classification (GTDB taxonomy): domain Bacteria; phylum Bacteroidota; class Bacteroidia; order Chitinophagales; family Chitinophagaceae; genus Ferruginibacter. Next base: position 38,744 of record JAFDXE010000007.1, on the reverse strand, counting down.
CCTGCATTGTTGCTACGGCGCCTGGATGTACACCGTGCGTTTCAATGCCTGCACTATAAATTATTGCTTTGTCTTTTGCAAAGTACCGCAGGTAACCTTCTGCAATCTGGCTCCTGCAACTGTTACCGGTGCAAAGCACTAATATTTTTTTCGGTGTCATAGTTAAACGAATAGCCAAATAATATTGATGATGCAAAACTTTGGGTCAAACCCAAAAATGAATTGCAACACAATTACTGATGTTGTGATGATAATTGCTTTTCGATGTTTTCTGAAAAGCGGTTTAATTGCAGCAGCCTGTTCCGCAGCCGCAGGTTGAAGATTTTTCTGCATAAACTGTAATGCTGAATATTCCTGTGTTACCTGTTTTAAAATTTATTAGTTCCTGTTCGCTCAAATAGTTTTTCAAAATGTCGTCAGGAATATTGATGGCTTTTTCTTTTTGGATGGTTATGTTGCTAAATCCATTTGCGTTGATTAATTCCAAATAAACATCCTTTTGAATTGCACCTGCAACACAACCAGCATACATTTCTGCGTCTTTGCGTAAAGCCCCGGGAAGATTACCAACCAATACAACATCCGAAATACTGAAATGTCCGCCGGGCTTTAACACACGGAACATTTCTTTGAACACTTTGTCTTTGTTTGGAACAAGATTTAAAACACAATTGCTGACAATTACATCCGCAATGTTTGCAGAAACCGGAATGTTTTCAATATCTCCCTGCCTGAATTCCACATTGGCAAAACCCAGTTTTTGTGCATTTATTTTTGCTTTTTCAATCATTGCAGGCGTAAAGTCAATGCCGATTACTTTGCCATCTTCACCGGTTTCGGCTCTTGCAATAAAGCAATCATTACCTGCACCGCTGCCCAGATCAATTACGGTATTTCCCTTCCTTATTTTTGCAAACTGTGTTGGCAGGCCACAACCCAATCCTAAGTCTGCTTCAGGATTATAACCTTCCAGCGTGTTGTAATCTTCGCTCATTATATTGTACACTTCTGTTGAACAGTAACCAGAACCGCAGCACGAAGATTGATTCGTTTCTTTGTCTTGCAGCGCAATTTCGCTGTATTTCTGTTTTACGATTTCTTTAAGTTGTTCTGAATTTTCCATTTTGATAAGTTTTAATTAGCAACAATTATTTTTCTTGTTTATGAGTTTGGTTGAGATATTGCCAAAATAGTTTTGCAGTTTGTCAATGGCTTTTTCGTCAATGCAATAACAAATGGCGTTGCCTTCAATGTTACCTTTAATTAGTCCGGCATTTTTAAGTTCTTTCAGATGCTGGGAAACTGTAGGTTGTGCAAGTGGTAATTCGTTAACGATATCGCCGCAAATACAAGTATCTACCTTAATTAAATATTCAACTATTGCAATCCTTGCAGGATGCCCTAAAGCTTTGGCAAGTGTTGCAATATTGTTTTGCTTGTCGGTAAAATGCTCCGTTTTTGTTGCCCCCATTTTATAAATTTAATATTGCAATATTACGATAAAGATTTTAATCGCCAGCTCTTTTTGTCAAAAATTTTTTTATTACTGAAAAAGTGGAGCGATTGAATATGGTAAGTATGAATTTAAAATGGCTTTTAAATATAATTGTACCTGGCAAAGCTGTACTGATGCGTGTTCGGGTATGATGAATGTTGACATTTAGTGGATATCAGCATGCGTTTCCTGTTCTGCTATCTCCCTTAAATAATTTTATTTTGCGCAATTATCCGTGTTAGTTAGAAAATAAAAATAATACTTATGGCAAAGCAAAAAGATATGCAACTCGAAGGCACTTATGATGACATTATTTTTTACAAGAGTAAAGGGGTGCATTTATTCAGGCGTAAAGGAAATACAGGTAAACAGGCGCCGGTGGCCAAACAACAGGCAGCCATTATGGGAAAGGCTTCTGCTGTTTCTGCAAAATTAAGAGCAGCCTGCAAACCATTGATCCCAGAAGCTGCGGGAAGAAGACTGATGTACAGGTTGAACAATACCTTACAACAATGGCTGCGTGCAAAAGAACACGAGCGCACCGATAAAATAGAAAACGTTACTGTATTGAATGGTTTTTCATTTGAAGAAAACAATACCATCGTAGATATGTTTTCTGCCGCACTGCCGGTAATGAGTTATGAAGATGGCACACTGTTCATACGCATTCCTGCATTTGATTCACCCAATCCAATAAGTCCGCTGCCATTTAACGGAAAAATTGATATCCGTGTAACAGCAGTAAGTTGCAATATTCAAAATCCGGCAGACACCGTTAGTTATGAAACCGGTTTTGCAATCGACTACGATGGAACACCGGTGCCCTCCCAGGAATTATCGCTTAATCTGAAACCGGTACAGGGAAATTTAACTGTGGTTGCTGTTTCTATTAACAACCTGGTTGCCGGTTTTGTAAGGGCGATGTACAATTAATAACCCAATCATATATATCAAAAGAACCGGTGTAGTGCCGGTTCTTTTTTATTAATGAAAACTATTTTCATCTGCACTCGGTCCATAAGAGCCCGGAATGGGAACGTTGAGTAAACGAAGAAAAACGCCCAGTTGTGCCCGGTGATGAATGATTTGAGATAAGCTCATCCTGATCACATCAGCTTTAGGTTCTGTACTAAAAATCTGTGCGCCATCTCTCAATGTCCAGGGTTTATCGAGCAGCGCTTCATCTGCATTTTCCAATGCCTGTTGTCCTTCTGCAAGATGTTTTTCAAACAATTGAATCAGCTCATTTGTGTTGTTGATTTCAGGTGATGTATAAGGCTCTTTTGAAAAATCAAGTTCATCTGTGTTCATTACTAATTTAATCCAGGATGGCAGTTCTGCAATATGCCCGGTAAGCTGCCGTATGTTCATACTTTTTGGATGTGGTTTCCAATCGTATTTGTCGTTCGGTACTGCGGAAAGCATTTTACGGGTAACTTCAGATTCTTTGTTTAGTTCTTTTAAAAACTGGCTGGAACGTTTCATGATTTTTTGTTTTTGTTATTGATAACACAAAGAAAGGATGGGCTTGTGTCAACCTTATGTCAACAGTAAAAACAATTTCAAAAATATTTTTCAAAAAGTTATTGCAGTCTTTTGCTGATATCGGCGAGTATCGTTTGCAGCATATCTTTCAATTCTGCCGGTTCAATAATATCTGCATGTTCGCCAAAGAGCAGGAAAAATCTTGCAAAACCCCTGAGTGATTGCGTAAGGAAGCGCATTTCCATGCTGCCATTTACTTCTTTTTCTGATACAAACCCATTGTAATATTTCTGTTCGCCGAAATAACGGAGTACATGCTTATCAACCCTGATGATCACCTGTTGTAATTCTTTTTCCTGTTTCATTTTTTCGATGAAGGAATGAAGTGAAGGGTGTTGTTTGTTGAAATGAACACCGGTGTTGCTGATGTACCGGATGCGGTCGGTGCGGAAATGGCGGTAATCTTTTCGGAGCTGGCAATACCCAATCATGTACCAGTGCGTACCCAGGTAAAAAATGCCCACGGGTTCCACCAGCCGGTTGCTGTATTGTTGGTTGTGGTAGGCGTAATAGCCAATGTCGATAATGGTTTTTGATGCGATGCTTTGCAGAATATTCTGAAGGTGTGTATTGTCGTTGCCGGTATCGGGCAACCATGGATTGCGTACTACTTCAATGTGTTCTTCGAGGCTGTTTACATAATCTTTATCGGTGAACTGTAAAACCGCTTTTATTTTGTACAATGCCGATTCATAACTGGAACGGGTAGCCTTATCTGTAAATTTTTCAACCATCTTACCCGCAGTTAAAAAAGCAGTTGCTTCTTCTTTGGTAAACATTACCGGTGGTAACCGGTAACCATCCATGATTGAAAAGCCGCTGCCTGCTTCGCCGATTACCGGAACACCTGCTTCATACAGGGCTTTTATATCACGATACACGGTACGTAAACTGATGTTGAACCTATCGGCAATGTCCTGTGCTTTAACCACTCGTTTCGATTGCAATTGAATGAGAATGGCCGATACCCTGTCGATACGGTTCATGAATTTTATTTGAATCAGGAAATTACACAAAAACGTGTATTTAACATGTTGTTACGTTTACGATGATACCCGGATTTATTTTACGGCGTGTTTTACAATAATTTTGCAGGATGAAGCAACAGCCCCGAAGGCAATATTTTTCATTGGTACTATTTTTTACGGGAATGATACTGGCTACCGCTTTAGTAGCACAAGCCCAGGTGCCGGCAAAACCATTTATTCGGTTAACCAATCCTGCAACAGAAAAAAACAATGTTACGTCTGCCCAGCAATTTATTGTAGGAAGTACCTGTACACAATGCAGCCTGATGATCAATGGTGAAAAAATTAAAGTTTACCCCACAGGTGCATTTGCTTATGAAATAAAATTAAAAAGTGGAGATAACCCGTATTCGCTGGTAGCTATTGGTGAAGATGGAAGATCTGTTTCCAGGTTATTACACTTTATCTATGAGCCACCAAAGCCCGAAGAACCGGTTAAAACATTAGGCATCGAACGCATTAAAACTTTTCCTGAAGGCGATTTGCTTTTGTTGCCGGGAGATGAAATCAGGTTTAAGGTAAAAGCGTTTCCGGGAACTAAGGTTACAACGATAAACGGCACCATATTATACGAGATGCCTGTTTCTGTAACCAACGGAATGACCGGTATTTACCAGGGCACGTATGTTGTACAATCAACAGATACATTTTACAATTTCAACATTCCTGTAGTGATAGACTCTTCGGGAAAAAAGATGATAAAGGAAACTACCAATAAATTTTCTGTGATGCAGGAACGGGATTCAGATATTGCAATTACAAAAGGCAGGCTGGCGCATCTTGAATATGGCCTGGGTGATGACCGGTTGGGCGGTGCAAAAATTGGTTATCTCGATAGCCTGGTTCCGCTAAAAATCATCGGTAAGGTAGGCTCACATTATAAAGTACGGCTCGCATCATCAAGAACGGCCTATATCCCCGACGAACATGTAACGCTGGCGGCTAAAGGCAGTTTTGCTCCTTCGGCGCTAACAGGCAAATGGAAAGTGTATGGCGATACGGCAAATGATTTTGTGCAGGTGGAACTTACATCCAGGTTGCCCTATCAATCGTTCCAGTTACTGGATCCATCCCGTATTGTGGTAGATATTTTCGGCGCCACCAACAATACCAACTGGATAACACAATTGCAAAACACAAAGGAAGTTACCGATGTACAATATGAACAGGTAGCGGATGATATCTTTCGCATCAGCATTAAACTTGCGCATAAACAACATTGGGGATACCAGGTTTATTACAGGGGAAATACACTTGTTATTAAAGTGAGGCGTCAACCAACTCAACTTTCTTTTCAGTCGTTAAAGATTGCTGTTGATGCCGGGCATGGAGGAAAAAATACAGGCGCTGTTGGCCCAACGGGTATTGAAGAAAAAACACTGGCACTGGCCGTATCATTGAAGCTGAAACAATTACTGGAAGCGGAAGGCGCTACTGTTATCATGACAAGATCGCAGGAATCTTATTTTGACAACAAGGAAAGAATTTTATTTTATCGCGATAGCCTGCCTGATTTGCTGATCAGCATTCACCTCAACTCATCCGGCGACCCGATCCGCTCATCCGGTACGGCTACGTTTTACCGTTACCCTGGCTTTAAAGCACTGAATGCAGCTATTTATAACCAGATGCTGAAGCTTGGATTAAGTGAATACGGGAATAACAGTTCATTTAATTTTATGCTGAATAGTCCAACTGAATATCCAAATGCATTGATAGAAACATTGTTCCTTAGTAACCCCGAAGAAGAAATGAAAATGCTGGATGAAAATTTTCAGTTGCAAATGGCACAGCATATCGTTCAGGGCATCAGTGATTTTTTAAATGAATGCAGGCAAGACAATCATTAATATCCTGTACCAAAATATTGTTTGAGCTGTAGTTTCTGTTCTTAAAATCATTTACACAAACAGGTATTAATATTGTAGATTTACAGTAATGGCAAATAAAACCAAAACGATCTGCATTGTAGAAGATAAACCCGAACTCCGGGAAGCCATGAATATGATGGTGGAAATGACGCCCGGGTTTGAATTGGGCGGCACGTATGCCAATGCAGAAGAAGCCCTTGAAAAAATTCCTTCAATAGAGCCGGATGCAGTACTAATGGATATAAACCTTCCCGGCATTAGCGGCATTCGTTGTGTGAATGCGTTGAAAACAATGTTTCCTGAAATGTTGTTCCTGATGTGTACGGCTTATGAAGACAATACAAAAATTTTTGATTCTTTGAAAGCCGGCGCCAGCGGGTATATATTAAAAACGGAGGGTCCGCAAAAAATTATGCAGGCGCTGGAAGAAATGATACAGGGGGGTAGCCCGATGAGCAGTTCCATTGCAAGAAAAGTGGTGGCGAGCTTTGCCAGCCTGAGTACAGAAAATGCATTGATAGAAACGCTGAGCGAAAGAGAAAAAATGGTACTCGAAAAACTGGCGCAGGGTTTAATTGGTAAAGAAGTGGCGGATGAATTGCAGATATCCGGCGGTACTGTACGTAAACATGTTCAGAACATTTATAAAAAGCTCCAGGTAAATACAAGGGTGGAAGCTGTTAACCTCTATTTTAAAAGATAGCGCCGTTATAATGCTACAATATGTTTCATATTAAAATATACTTTGCGCTTTTTTTTCACAACATTGCTTTTTTCATGAGCATGTTCTTTTTTATACAGTACAGTATTGTGCGTAAAAAGGAACACCTGCATTATGCTGTTTACCTGCTCACATTGTTTATATATTATTTCCTTGCAATGCCGGATCTGTTTATTCCGATGAATGAAGCAAACAGTTCTTTCATTGCATCGATGGGAATATTTAAACGACCTGTACAGTTTTTAAGCAGCGTATTCTATACCTTTTTTGTTATTTATTACCTGGGACTGGACAGCACTTCACCAAAACTGAAAAAATTTTTCAGGATGCTGATAGGAGGTTATTTGTTTTTTTCTGCAACCTGCCTGGCTTTAAACCTGTTGAATATTAAGTATGATTATTTTTATTTTATCATCAGCCTGTTGTTGTTCCCGGTGCAACTAACGGTGGTTACTGCATTGCTGAAACATAAAGTACCTTATGCAAGATTTGTGATTTGGGGAACGATCGTTGTAATCATAGGAAGTATAATAGCATTGGGCTATACGATGTATGGTCCGCATGTTACCTTACTGGAAAGAATCCAGATATTTTTGCCGGCACAGGCCTGTATTATGATAGATATGTTTTTGTTCACGGTTGCCATGCAGAAAAAAATTGCTGATACGGAAAAATCGTTGATCAATGCATCTTACCAGCGGCAACATGCGGTGTTGCTGGAACGGGAAAGGATCATTGCAGATCTGCATGATGATGTGGGTGGCGGATTAAGCAGCATTCGCATGATGAGCGACCTGATGGCGCAGCAAAGTGCCGCAGGGAATAACAGCAATACCGTTTCATTCGCACAAAAGATTTCTGTTACGGCAAAAGATATTGCACAAAGAATGCATACCATAATCTGGAGCCTGAACATTGAGAATGATACCCTGGAAAATTTTGTAGAATACGTAAGGCAATATGGTATTTCTTTCTTTGAAAATTCTGGTGTGCATTTTCAATGCAGTACGGATGCCGATATACCATTGAAGCTGCAGTTAAAGGGTGTGTTGCGTAAGAACCTGTTTTTGATCATCAAAGAATCTTTCCATAATATCTTAAAACATGCAGAAGCAAAAAAGGCAGTAGTGCATATTTTTATCGGAGATCATATTCTGCATGTGCAGGTAAAAGACGATGGCATTGGTATTACCAATCCAAACCAGTTTGGCAACGGGCTTAAAAATATTAAAAAGCGAATGGATGAAATAGGCGGACACCTTACCATTACATCAAACGGCGGTACCACTATTAAAATTGATGTGGCGGTTGAATAATCCATTAACGTGATTTTTTCTTTGTTTCAATAAAACATTTTAGCAATTCAAATTCAGTTAAACCTTTAAATACATTTTCATGAGCGACCCGGTAAAAGATTTTAACGACTATCGCACACGTATGAACGAAGTGATATTGGGTAAAGAAAATTTAGTTTTAAAAAGATTGTGGAACCTGGATACCAATACCTACCAGGCCGGGGCCCTGGATGTTAAAACAAAAGAACTACTGGGGCTGGTGGCGAGTATGGTGCTTCGTTGTGATGATTGTATTAAATACCATCTTGGTAAATCACATGAACTGGGACTAACAACCGATGAAATATATGAAGTGTTTGCTGTTGCCAATATCGTTGGTGGCACCATTGTAATTCCACACACAAGAAGAGCTGCTGAATATTGGGAGGCGCTAAACGAAGATGCCGGCTAAATACATTGCTGCTACTATAGCTTTTGATTAAAAGCTGGTTGGGTAAAATCTCCGGTTTTTGCCGGAAAAACACCAACATGTTGCATTTGCTGCTTTATACTTTTACGAAAATTAAAAGGCATGAAAGCAAAGAAATACGACCTTGAAGACAGGCTTGTTACATTCACCTGTACTATGATGGATGTGGTTGAGGCGTTACCAGAATCAAGGAGTGGTATGTACCTTGCCGTGCAATTGCTCAAGGCGTGCCATTCTCCGGCATTGCGGTATGCAGAAGTAGCGTCGGCAGCATCTTTTCCTGAATTATTGTATTGTCTCTCTGTTCTGTTACGCCAGTTACATGATTGCAGGGTATCGCTGAAAATAATAGCGAAAAAACAAATGATCATGCCGGTTTCCAAACTTGATGAGATATTCAGGGAATCCCAAGAACTCATATCGATCATTTCAGGAAATATCCGAAGTGCGAAACGGAAGTATGAAAACATACATAAGAAGCATCCGGATGTTGCTGCTGCTTAAGATGGAATGGTTAGCATACTAGTTATCCAGTGAAAGGAATCCGTTTGTTCAACCCACTATATGATTTAGCTCATACCTGTAAATATTCCCTTTTAAATCATTTTCTTTTTTCTCAGGAATCACTAACTTTAAAACTCATTAAATCAGATCCTATCTTTTTATTATGAGTGAAACAGCAACTACCGCAGCGCCACTAACATCCAAAGATTTTGTAACAGACCAGGAAGTACGCTGGTGCCCCGGTTGCGGAGATTATTCGATTCTTGCCCAGGTGCAGAAAGTGATGCCAACCTTAGGTATTCCAAGAGAAAATATTGTGATCGTTTCCGGGATCGGCTGCAGCAGCCGCTTTCCTTATTATATGAACACTTATGGTATGCACAGCATTCACGGCAGGGCAACAGCAGTAGCCAGCGGACTAAAAGCTGCCAGGCCTGAACTAAGTGTTTGGGTTGTTACCGGAGATGGTGATGGATTGAGTATTGGCGGTAATCATACCATTCATTTGCTGCGCAGAAACTTTGATATAAATGTATTGTTGTTCAATAACCAGATTTACGGTTTAACCAAAGGACAATACTCGCCCACTTCTGAAGAAAAGAAAATTACCAAGAGCACGCCGTTTGGAAGCATAGATCATCCATTTAATCCGCTGGCACTGGCCATGGGTGCAGATGCGAGTTTTATTGCCCGCACGATGGACCGTGATCCAAAACACCTTCAATCAATGCTCTTGCGTGCTCAACAGCATAAAGGAGCATCCTTCCTCGAGATATACCAGAACTGTAACATTTTTAATGACGGCGCTTTTGAAATATTCACAGAGAAATCATCCAAGGCAGATGAAGTGCTGTTCCTTGAACAAGGCAAACCGTTAATTTTTGGTGCTACCCAGAATAAAGGAATCAAACTCGACGGATTTAAGCCGGTGATCGTTGACCTGGCGGCAGGAGGCAGCACGGCAGATCTTTGGGTACATGATGAAAGAGATTTCTATAAAGCACAGATCCTGATCAGGATGTTCGATGATCCGAATATGCAGGGACATTTACCAAGACCATTCGGCGTTTTCTATGAAACAGAAAGAGCTTGTTATGAAGATATGATGGCGATGCAGATAGACGAGATCATTGCCCAGAAAGGGAAAGGCGATCTTGATAAACTACTAAGAGGAAAAGAAACCTGGACGATCAGCTAACTATGTGTAAGAATATATAATAATAAAGCCGTTGCAGATTTGTAACGGCTTTTTTGTTTATTATTGATTACTTAAGGAAGTTTTTACCCGATCATTTTTTTTGCTACCAGGTATTCGGCAATCTGTACGGCATTGGTGGCAGCGCCTTTTCGTAAATTATCACTCACGATCCAGCAGTTCATCGTGTTGGGGATGGTATCATCTCTTCTGATGCGTCCAACAAAAGTATCGTCTTTATCATGTGCAGTTAAAGGCATCGGGTAAATAAATGTGGCCGGGTCATCCTGCACAACCACTCCCGGCGCTGTGCTTAAAATATTTTTAACCTCATCAATGGTAAAATCTTTTTCAAATTGAATATTTACCGATTCACTGTGTCCGCCCATCGTTGGTATGCGTACACAGGTAGCCGTTAGTTGAATGGAATCATCGCCGATAATCTTCCGGGTTTCATTTACCATTTTCATTTCTTCTTTGGTATATCCGTTATCCAGGAAAACATCAACCTGGGGAATGGCATTCATATCTATCGGGTATTTATAAGCCATTTCTGCCTGTATGCCTTTTCGTTCATTCATGAGTTGATTCACTGCCTTTACGCCGGTTCCGGTTACACTCTGGTAGGTACTTACCACAACCCTTTTAATTGTAAACATGTTGTGCAAAGGTTTTAATACCAATACCATTTGAATTGTAGAGCAATTGGGATTAGCAATGATCTTGTCGGCAGCCGTTAATACCTGTGCATTTACTTCGGGCACCACCAGTTTTTTAGAGGGATCCATGCGCCAGGCGCTCGAATTATCTATTACTGTAATGCCCGCCGCTTCAAAAGCAGGTGCCCATTCGAGTGATGTATTACCACCCGCGGAAAAAAGTGCAACAGCAGGCTTTGCATCTATGGCATCCTGCATACTTACAATGCTGTATTTTTTTCCTTTGAAAATGATTTCTTTACCAATCGATTTTTCAGATGCTACCGGTATCAATGCTGTAACCGGGAAATTCCGCTGTTCCAATACTTCCAGCATTTTTGTACCAACAAGGCCGGTGGCGCCTACTACCGCAACTTTCATTGTAAAATTGTTTCGGCAAAAATATAACATCCACAACGATCTGTTTCTATTTTCAATTGAATAACTGCCTGAAAAAATTTACTGCGGTTATCAATGGGACTGCGGTGCTGCATAACATAAAATTGTATCTTTAAAAGAAGTAATCAGCGTATGAGAAAAATACTTTTTGCAGGGATAGCCATGCTTATTTTCAATTTGGGTTGTTTTGGTCAGTTCACCGAAAATTTCAACGACGGCGATTTTACTAATAATCCTGCGTGGTCTGGTGGCACGGGCGACTGGGTGGTAAATCCATCGTTTCAATTGCAAAGTAACAATACCGTAGCGAACAGTACTTTTTACCTGAGTACTGCCAGTACAAAAGCAACTACGGCTCAATGGGAGTTTTTTATTCAGCTTACTTTCAATACTTCTTCCGCCAATTATGTGGATGTGTTCCTGATTGCAGACGCCGGTGATCTTACCCAATCAACCACATCGGGTTATTTTGTTCGCCTGGGAGGAACTGCCGATGAAATTTGTTTATACCGGAAAGACGGAGCTACCAGTATTAAAATTATTGATGGTGCTGATGCTGTATTAAATTCAAGCAATAATTCGGTTCACATAAAAGTAGTTCGGGATGCAACCAACAACTGGACGTTGAGCCAGCAAACCAACACTGCTCCCAATATTGTTGAAGGAACGGTTACAGACGCCACTTATCTTACTTCTTCTTTTTTCGGCATATTGGTAAAACAGAGTACGGCAAGTTTTTTCCAAAGACATTATATAGATGATATTGTTGTGAGCGATTACGTTCCGGATCTTACTGCTCCCGTTATTCAGAGTGTAACCGCTACCGGAATAAATACACTGGATGTTTTATTTGATGAACCGGTTGAGCAACTGAGCAGTGAGCAGGTTACAAATTATGTGGTTGATAATGGTATCGGATCTCCGGCTACCGCTAACCGTGACCTTGTAAACACGGCACTGGTTCACCTGGTTTTTGCAAATAATTTTCCAATCAGAACAAACCTGCAGATAACCATTAATGGCGTAAATGATATCGCAGGAAATACTGCTACAAACTTAATAGGCATTTTTAGTTATTTTATTCCCATACAGTATGATGTTGTGATGGATGAATTGATGGCAGATCCTGATCCTCAAATCGGATTGCCCAATGTAGAATGGCTGGAGTTGAAAAATATTTCCGGCTTTGATATTGATCTTGCCGGCTGGACACTGGCCAAACCATCCGGAACAAGCGGTGCAATGCCTTCTTATTTATTAAAAAAAGACAGCTTCGTAATTGTTTGTACGGGAAGCGCTGTGGCCGCAATGTCGGCTTTTGGTCCTGCAATTTCTGTAACCAGTTTTCCCAGCCTGGGTAATGATGGAGACCTGTTGTACCTGGTATCACCGCAAGGCTCTACCATACATTCGGTAATTTATACAAGCGCCTGGTACCAGAACACCGTAAAAGCCGATGGCGGGTGGTCGCTGGAAATGATGGATACGCATAACCCCTGTTCGGGAATATCAAACTGGAAAGCAAGCGAAAATCTTTCCGGCGGTACGCCTGGTAAACGCAATTCTATTGATGGAAGCAATCCCGATCAAACCGCACCCCAACTGTTACGGGCATACGCAGTTGATAACTTCAACATCACATTGATATTTGATGAACCCATCAGCACGGTAAATGCAGCAGTTACCGCCAACTATACGGTGAGTGATGGTATTGGCAACCCGGTATCGGCAACGGCTGTTGCGCCAGCATATAACAGCATACAGCTTGTATTGGCAAATGCATTACAGCCCGGTAAAGTATATACAGTTACCGCTGCACCGGGCATCACCGATTGTGGCAACAACAGTGTGGCCGGCATAAAAAATACGGCACGTGTTGGACTTGCGGAAATAACTGTAGATAGTTTTGATATTGTTATCAATGAAATATTATTCAATCCAAAGCCAACCAGCAACGATTATGTAGAAATATATAACCGCAGTAATAAGATACTGGATCTGAAAAATGTATCCATTGCCAATGCATCTGGTTTTACACACCTGAGTACCGAAACCTATTTATTTTTCCCGGGAGATTTTATGGTGATAACCAATAGCAGGGATCTTGTTTTGCATGACTATGTAGCCAATGATTTGTACGCCTTCATTGAAGTTTCAACACCTTCATATAATGATGATGCCGGAGATGTACTATTATTGAATGAACAGGGAAAGATCATTGATGAAGTAAAATACCTCGACGACTGGCATTTCCCATTGATACATGATGAAGAAGGTGTTTCACTGGAAAGAATTGATTACAATGCCCCTTCGCAGAATGCAGCCAACTGGCATAGCGCTGCCACCAATGTTGGTTATGGTACACCTACGTATAAAAATTCCCAGTTTCGTTTAGACGGTGGCGTTAGCGGACAGGTTTCTGTTGAACCGGAGATATTCAGTCCTGATAACGATGGTCGCGATGATTTTGCTACAATCAACTACAACTTTCCTGAGCCAGGCTATGTAGCCAATATCAGCATTTTTGATGCGGTAGGAAGAAAAGTGCGGAATCTTCAGCGAAATGCGCTATGCGGTGTAAAAGGTTATTTTCGTTGGGATGGTTTAGATGAAAAGAACCAGAAACTACCGGTTGGAATTTATATTATCTATACTGAAGTATTTAACCTTGCGGGAAAAACGAAGAAGTTTAAGCACACAATTGTGTTGGCTAAGAAACAATAAATAGATTGAAACAACCCAGAATGTGAATGGGGGATGCCGGTATCAATTAAGGCGAAATATTTTGGGATGTATTAAGAATACTTACCAATATTTTCAATATCATCGTTCGTATCATCTGGTTTTTTATCGATAGATGCTTTCACCAATAAGTAACCACCAAATGCGCAGGCAAGTGCAAATGCTTCCAAACCGAGAAGATTGCTTTTATCAAAACCGAATAGCATAACTGCGATAATGGCTCCAAGAAATTCGCAGCCGATCCAGGTTGCTACTGTTATAAATTGCCACTGACCACGCTTCAATCCTTTTCTGTCTGCTTTATCACCAATTTTTTTACTTAAGAAAATCAGCAAAATTATTTCAAGCATGAAATATATTTTTATTAAATAAAGATAAAGGATACCTTCTTTGAAAATTCTTTTATTCAAACACTTTTTCCTCTCTCGAAAATTTTCCTTCCCTGTTCAATCCTTCAATGATCACCCTGATCTTTTTACATTTATCATTGTTGAAGAAGGAAACTTTCATTCTTCTCGTATCGTTGTCTAAAATGATATTCGGATTCCAGTATAAAGTACTGCGTACATCATTTTGTGGTGCATTGTCGCCCATACTTTCATAATCCGGAGAATAAAATTCTTTTACTGTTGAATAGCCATTCAGCCGGGCAAAATCAAGCCCGTTAGTCACGGTTGTTTCGCCGCCTTTTTTAAGATATACTGCAATGGCACCACCGCCGCCGGTAGATAGTGAGCTACTCATAAACGGAGGCCGGAACACTTTGATCATTGCCACATCTCCCATAGATATACTTTGTATCTGGTCGATCTGCGCTGCTGATTCATTGAGATAAAAAGTAGGTACACTCATTCTCCAGGAAACTTTGGGCGGACTTGTCATGGTAATTTGCAAACCGGCCACCTTTGACTGCAGGTAACTCAATACAGTTTGCGCCGACCTTGCCAGCGGATCATCTTCTACAGGAAATATATACGAGTCGCCTCTTGAGAAAAATCCGGAAGTGAATTTTTCATCTAAAATTTGTTCCTTGCTTTTTAGTTTCGATTTTACTACTACTGCCTGCAGCGACTTAATCTTCTTTCCTTCTTCAAATTCATCTTTCAATATTCTGGAGATGAGTTTATTTTTAAAAAGCGTAGATGTATCGGGGAATGCCGGTGGATACAGGGAGCGCAGCAGTGCATTTCCCGGCGCAGGCGGATTAGCGAAATTAACTTTAAATGAAAAGCTGGAAGTGGATGTAAGTTGTTTGTCTTTATCCCGGTTAAATTGGTAATACAAACTGGCAGTATCAAAAAATGCAATGCCATCTAAAGAGAATTTTCCATCCGTACTCACGGGCATGTTATAAAATTCATTGCTGCTTTTTGTTTTGAGTATTGCGGTAATTTCCTGGCCTTTAAGCAGGTTGGGCGTTGGTCCATAAACATTTCCCGACAGGCTGATGTAATTCTCCGGCTGGTAAATGATCTTCGGCAATTTGTTTTGCTGCAGATCTTCCCACTTAAATCGTCTCCATCCGTTCGTTAACATTACGAGATCGAGTTGTTGTGCAATGGAATCTTCTTCAGAAGAAAAATAGTATGATGGATTGTACACATATCCTTTCAGATCGCTGGTGAGTAAAAGGCCGGAGTAGATATTATCCCTGTCGTTAAGTGGTGAAGCAGTACTTTCATCAGTTACGGAAACAGAGAGATTGGTTACAATACGGCCACCAACATCTATTTGCAATGTATTGTGTTTGCGTTTTCCAAGGTTTAATTCAACTGCATGCAGATCGGTATTAAAATAGTAATCGTTGTTGTTTACAAAAAATATTCTTTCTGCAACCGGTTGTTGATTTGCATTAAATACGGTTAGCTGTACAATGCCGGTTCCCAGGCTGTCGGTAGGGAAGGAGGCGGTAACTTCATCACGGGAAGCCAGGTTGATCTTTGCACTATACATCAGTTGCTGCCGCATCTGCGCCACTATATAAAATGACGTGAAATCTACTGTTGCATTTTTAGATCTTTTTAGGGTGTACGTTACCGTTTTATTGGTTCGCAGTACCGATAAAACTGCGCCCTGGTTTTTTGCAGTTGGTAAGGCAGTTTCATGACTGATTCCTTTTTTGTCTTTCCATACAGCTTTATACTGTTCGCCGGGTGCCGGGGTAAATGCAAATGTTCCCATGCCATCATGAGCCGGTTCAAAAGACGTTATCTTATTTCCTTTTGAATCAACAATGTTCCCGGTTACATAAACCGGCATTCCTTTTTGATCGGTTGCTTTGAACGCCACTAATGATTCTATATCCGTAACCAGGTCGCCTCCTTCCGGAAAAAATGTAAGGGTATATACAGGTGTTACTGCTGTTGTTTTTTTGGCAGCGTTACTGATGATGGACACAGGTTTAAGGTAAAGTAGTGAAGAATCAAAGTTCAGCATCCAGGCGGTATAGGCACGTACATATAATATGGGCGACTGTACACTATCCGGCAAATCAAAAAACGAAGCAGCGCCCGATTCTATAACCGGCATTATTTTTTTCTGAAGAATAGTTCCTTTTTCATTGATCAGTTCGGCATACACTGTTTTGCTAAGTGAAGAAGCAGAATTATCGGCACTGAGGTAAGCTTTAAACCAGATTGTTTCACCGGCATTGTAATAGGGTTTGTCGTAATGAATGTATATTTTCTCCTGCGGAAATTTAGTTGCATATTCATTTAACACCGAATCCGGTTTTTGCGCAGATATGGAAAGTGAGCAGGCAATAAAAAAATAAAGCAGTAAAAATTTTCCGGCGAAGTATTGTTTAATCATTGAATCTTCCTTGTTTACAACAAATAACATTAAGAGAACAAAATTAACTACTAATAGAATGTAAAAAGACGGAACAGGTGAATTAACGTTTCCTGTTAACGACATAAAAAAACCTGCAGCTTTCGCTACAGGCCTTTTCCTTGGTTTCTATTATTCGTTATACGAGATCGATATCGAAATTTACAAGTTGTACAAATTCCCCCAAACGTTCGTCAATATCTTCTTTCGTAATTTCTTTTAAACGTTCAGGTCCGAATTTCTCTACACAAAAACTTGCCATGGCACTTCCAACAATGATAGCTGTTTTCATATTGTCAAAACTGATATCTTTTGTCTTGGCCAGGTGCCCGATAAATCCGCCTGCAAAAGTATCTCCTGCACCGGTTGGATCAAATACTTCTTCCAATGGTAAAGCCGGCGCAAAGAAAACGTGATTTTCATGGAACAACAAAGCACCGTGTTCCCCTTTTTTGATGATGAGGAATTTTGGTCCCATACCCATGATCTTTCTTGCTGCTTTTACCAATGAAACTTCACCACTCAATTGTCTTGCTTCGCCATCATTTACCAGTAACACATCTACTTTAGCAATTACTTCTTTGAGGTCTTCAAGAGCTGTGTCCATCCAGAAGTTCATCGTATCCATTACAATCAGCTTCGGTCTTTTCTTTAATTGGTTGATCACACTCAACTGTAGTTTCGGCATCAGGTTACCCAACATTAAAAACTCAGCGCCCTGGTAACTGTCGGGAACTACAGGGTTAAAATCTGCCAGTACATTCAGATCGGTAACAAGTGTATCACGGGTATTCATATCAATATGATATTTCCCGCTCCAGAAAAATGATTTTTTGTCGGGCACGATCTCAACGCCGTCTGTTTGTACGCCACGGGAATTTAACTCTACCATTTCTTCTTTTGGAAAATCGTACCCAACAATGGAGATTTGTTGTACTGGAGTAACAAAATTTCCTGCGGCATAGGCTACATAAGTTGCAGAGCCGCCGATAATTTTATCTACTTTTCCAAAGGGAGTTTCAATTGCATCGAAGGCCATGGTGCCTACAGTAATAACAGACATATTGGTTTGAGTTTTGAGTGCTTTTTAAACGCTGCAAAAGTAGCGGAATAAATTCTCTTTTTTTAAGGAAACACAGTTTTTGTATTAATTTGTAGGTATGCTGGTACATATCCATCCTAAAGATCCGCAACCGAGGTTGATAAAACAGATTGCCGAATGTTTAAAAGACGGAGGCGTTATCGTTTACCCAACAGATACCATCTATGGTTTGGGTTGCGATATATTTCAACACAAAGCTGTGGAGAAAATTTGCAGGATCAAACAAATAGATCCCCATAAAGCACAACTATCATTTATTTGCCGCGACCTCAGTAACCTGAGCGATTATACCCGGAGCATTGATACTCCATTGTACCGGTTGCTGAAAAGCTATTTGCCCGGACCATTTACATTTATTTTACCGGCCAGTAAACTGGTACCGAAAATATTGCAGAGTAAAAAATCCACGATCGGACTTCGTATTCCCGACAATGAGATCTGCAGGCATATCCTGGATGCGTTAGGACATCCATTGCTCAGTGCTTCATTGCCCGGAGAGATGGTGGAAGAATATACCGACCCGGAAGTGATCCATGAAAAATTTGAAGGCCAGGTAGATTTTGTTATTGACGGCGGTATTGGTGGAATGATCCCTTCAACAGTTGTTGATTGTACTACCAGCGATTGGGTTGTATTAAGGCAGGGCCTGGGGGAATTTGAAGCAATTTAGCTCACAGCTCGCGGCTCACAGCTCATACCTACTCAAACAAAACAACCTGCTCCGAAAAAATATTAAAACTCTTACGGTGGTATTTACATAACCCATCCTTTTCAATTGCCAGCCGGTGATCCATAGTGCCGTAGCCTTTGTTCTTATCCCATTTGTAGGTAGAGAATTCGAGGTGAATTTTTTTCATGTATTCGTCACGGTAAGTTTTGGCAAGAATACTTGCGGCGGCGATGGAAGCATAAATCCCATCTCCTTTTATTACACAACGATGCTTAATATTTTTATACGGCCTGAAACGATTGCCATCTACCAGTAATAGCTGCGGCGTTTTATGAAGCTGATCAAGTGCCAGGTGCATTGCTTTGAATGATGCCTGCAAAATGTTAATGGCATCAATCTCGTCATTGTCTACCGATGCAACGGCAAATGAAATCGCTTCTTTTTCAATAACGGGCCTTAATTCATCTCTTTCTTTTTCTGTTAGTTTTTTACTGTCGTTGAGTAAGGGGTGAAAAAAATCTTTTGGCAGAATTACTGCAGCAGCAAACACGGGTCCGGCATAGCAGCCCCTGCCTGCTTCATCGAGGCCAGCCTCCAGTTTTGTTTTGTATAAATAAGGTTGCAGCATTTCGGCTGACAAATATCAGCTAAAAACACCTGTTGCTTCACTAACTTTGCAGCAATTTTTTACACATGCGTGCAGCAAAGAACTGGATCATAGCAACATTTATTCTCACATTTCTTGTCATCATTGCCGGAGGAGTTGTGCGTACCACGCAAAGCGGAATGGGTTGCCCCGACTGGCCCAAATGTTTCGGAAGCTGGATACCACCCACGAATGCATCTCAATTGCCCCCCGATTTTGAAAAGTATTTACAAAAGCAGGATATTGACCATAGTTTTAATGTTTGGCATACCTGGATAGAATACATTAACAGATTACTGGGTGCGTTGCTGGGTGTATTTGCCATTATACAGGTTGCATTGCTGATCAGGTTAAAAAAAGATTACAGGACTTCCTGGCGTTTGGCTGTTGCATTTTTAATTGTTGTTATACTTACCGGTTTGTTCGGAGCGCTGGTAGTGAAATTAAACCTGGCCCATCTCAGTATTTCAGTTCATTTATTGTTTGCATTGATATTGATACAGGTGCAGCTTGCTTTATTGCTCAGCATTCAATCGCAGTTATCAGTTATTACTTTGGATAGTTCTTTACGTAAACTGCTGATCTTATTTTTATGCTTATTGTTTATTCAGAGTTCGGTTGGTACCATGGTGAGGATGTATGTAGATGATGTTTCCAAAACCCTGCATTATGAACAACGATCAACCTGGCTGGCCGAAACACCGGTTGCATTCCTGGTGCATCGCAGTTTTTCCTGGATAGTGCTCATCGTGTCGTTGCTGCTGGTGTGGAAAGGCCGCACCTCGCCTGTTCGCAAATATCTGTTTATACTTACCGGTATTATCCTCATGAGTGTATTTACAGGCATAACCTTGTTTTATGCTGATATGCCTGCGGCCGCACAACCCATACATCTCCTGTTGGCAACACTTGCATTTACACAGGGCTTCTACATCCTGTTTAAAGGAAAAAGCCCGGCTAATTAAATCTTAACCTTTCATACAAGGTTTGTGGTTTACAGCGTTTTTATTGTAATTTTAAAGAACGCTGTATGAAGCTCCTCGCAAAAAATATATTTTATTCTTTCCCGGTTCAGCTTTTTATTCTTCATTTCAGAAAGTACCAGATATTGCTTTTTTTCTGGTTCATATTGCTGAGTACCATCAACAGCCAGTTTTTAAAAAATTTTGGTGCCGATGCTTTGTTCTTCTCTCCCGAATACCTGGGAAAAGTAAATCTATGGGGCGCATTGTTTACCGGCATTGCATTGGGTGTGTTCATTATGAGCTGGAATGTAACAACTTTCATACTGCATACAAAACGATTTAAATTTTTAGCAACAACCGCTACCCCGTTTTTTAAATACTGCTTGAATAACGCTATTCTTCCATTGCTCTTCATCATCTTTTATTTTGTACGCCTGTACAAATTTGATGATTACAGGGAGCTGATGAGCACCGGTGAAATACTTACACTGCTTGCCGGCATTACACTGGGATTGATTATCCTGTTCTTTGTTTCATTCATTTATTTTTTCAGGGCTGAGAAAATAATTGTAAAGAAAATGGCGCCGATCGTGGGTAATCCCGAACTGTTTAAAAAAACGTTTACCGGTAAACATCACTCAGATGAATTTGGTTTGAAAGTGAGTTATTACATCAGTGGAAGATTCAGTCCACGTAAAGTAAGAAGCGTTCAGCATTATCGCCAGGATTTCATTGATGCCATTTTTAAAAGTCATCATATAGCAGCGATCATGAGTATGCTATTGTCGTTTGTTTTTTTGGTGCTGGTTGGTTTTCTGCTCGAGAATAAATATTTTGAAATGCCGGCATCAGCAAGCATCCTGGTTTTTTTTGCGATAATGATTGCATTGATCGGTGCACTTACCTATTTTCTGCAAAGCTGGAGTTTACCTGCAGCCATATTGCTGTTCGCATTCCTGAATTTTTTATATAAAAAAGAAATCATCGATCCCCGCAACAAAGCGTATGGATTGAACTATACTAAACAAAACAACCGGGCTGCTTATAACAAAGCTTCCTTACAACACCTGTGCAGTCCGGCCAATATTGCGGCGGATAAAAAAGCAATGATTGAAACATTGAACAAGTGGAAAGCCAATCAGCAGGAAGAAAAGCCATTGATATTTTTCGTTAATGTAAGCGGCGGTGGATTACGGAGTGCCACATTTGTAATGAATGCGTTGCAAAAACTGGATAGTATGTCGGGCGGACAAATCATGAAACATACTTTCCTGATCAGTGGTGCAAGCGGTGGTATGCTGGCGGCTACTTATTACCGTGAGTTAACGAGGGCCAGGCTAAAAGACCCTTCTCTTAACCTTAACCAGCCGTCTTATACCGACAATATCTCCAGAGATCTGCTAAATCCTGTTTTTACATCAATGATTGCCCGCGACATATTTGCGCCCGTGCAAAAATTCAGGGTAGGAGAATATGAATATGTAAAAGACCGGGGATATGCATTTGAGAAAAAATTATCCGACAATACCAAAGGTTTGCTCAATGTTCAGTTGAATGATGTAAGAGAAGATGAAGCAAATGGAAGGGTGCCGCTGATCATCTTTAATTCGGTAATTAAAAGTGATGGGAGAAAAATGGTGATCAGTTCACTGCCGATGAGCTTTATGATGAAGCCTTCTTTTCTTGAAGCCGACAGCACGGCCAATCCTGATGCAGTTGATTTTTCCGCTTTGTTTAAAAATGAAAATCCGGGTAACCTGCGTGTACTAACCGCACTCAGGATGAACGCAACATTTCCTTATATCCTCCCCAATGTGTGGTTACCGAGCGATCCGGTTATTGATGTAATGGATGCAGGATTACGTGATAATTTTGGCCAGGAAACTACACTCCGTTTTATAGATCATTTTAAGGATTGGATAAAAGAAAATACAAGCGGTGTGGTTATTCTCCAGTTACGCGACCGGTTAAACGATAACTGGATGCAGCCATTTGAAACCAATTCCATCAGCGATATGATGGTAACACCGGCAACCATGCTGCAGCACAACTGGTTTAAACTGCAGGATTATTTCCAGGCCGATCAGTATAACTATTACAAACAAAGCCACGATACGGCCATCAAACGCATCACCATCATGTATATGCCGCAGGATGTAGAAAAAGGGGCGGCATTAAACTTTCATTTATCTGCAAGAGAAAAACGCGACATTGGCCAATGCTTTACCACGCCTTATAATAAAGAGGCATTAAAGGAAGTTACTGATCTGCTGAAAGGAATTGACCGGATAAAATCAGATAATAAAACGGATACGATTTCAAGAATAATGCCTGCGCCTTAATGGCTCTTATTATTTTTTACAGATCAGCCGGAAAGCCCGCTCTATAATTTTAATCTCAAATTTTTCACTTGTGCTGGCAGGTTCGCCATCAATATGCAATGGAGCATTGCCCGGATTGTGTATGATTATATTTTTCGCCTGGAAATACTGAATGCTCTTTTGTGAACGATCTTTTTCAAACTGCTCCTGTACTTTACCGCTGGTAACCTGCCTTGCGAAAGAATAGATCATTTTCATTTTGTTCATCTTGTTCACCACAACGATATCAAGCAGGCCATCGCTCAAACTTGCTTTTGGTGCAATGGTAACATTATTGCCAAACTGGTTGCTGTTGGCAATACTGATAAAGAATGCATGCGTATGGATGCTGATGTTTTCCGTTGTAATTGTAAATGGATAGGCTTTAGCTGAAAAGAAATTGCGGATGCTTTGTTTTACATAGGTAGATAGCCCCCTGCTTCTTTGTTTTGCAAAATCATGAGCCACCTGTGCATCAAGCCCGAGACCGCACAACATGCAACTGAATTGCCCGTTGATATAAAAGCTATCGATATAAGTTGCTTCTCCCTGTATAATTATTTCCAATGCTTTCCCCGGGTTTTTAGGAATGCCTGCTGTAAATGCCAGTCCGTTGCCCGAACCCATCGGTATAATTCCAACATTCACTTTAATATTAAGCAGATGAGCAGCTACCTGGTTAACCGTTCCATCGCCCCCGCAAATAACGATATCGGTTACCTGTTGTTCTTGTATAAGTGACGGAAGAAAATCGTAGTTGCCGTTGCGCTGCGTATCTATGAAACAGAAAGGGAGCTTCAGTTCATTCATCCTTTTTTCAATAAGGGGTTTTAGTGCCGCCTTATTTTTCGTTCCCGAAATAGGATTGATGAAGAAAATAAAATTCCGGTTCATGATTACCTGCAGTCTTTAGTAAAGTAAAAAACTTTTGAAGATGAAAGTACTAAGAATAGGCGGTAACTGGCAGGAGAGGATCTGCTAAAAATTAAAATGAACCTGATTTATTCCATTTCTTTTGCCCTTCTTAAATTCCGTATGCTGAACTCATCATCGTAGAGCGGGTATAACCTTGTTTTGAAATGATATTCCAATGCCGATTTTAATTCAGCATCCGTTTTAATAATCTTGGAAGTAAAATGTTCGCTAAGCGGAAGGATATTGATCATATCATCCTGGTAAATGAATTCTGCTATATAGTTCTGCCCTTTGATATTGATATTTAAAAAAGTACGGGAAGCGGCCATACTCATATAAGCCGTTGTTTTGAGTGTATCGCCGTGGATATAATCGTGAATGCCATTGATGTGCCCGGTAAAATCTATGTTGTATTCATAATCATTTTTCCGGGAAACGATCATCTTCAAAGGCTGGTTATCGGTTTCGGTGCTAATGATGGTGGCCCATTTGCCGAGCAGGGCGCTGTCGATCATTATGGTTGGTTCGGTATCTATTTTATAGGAAGAATTGTACGGGCAGCCGTACATCAGTATTATTAAGGGAATGGCGATTGTCGTATATACGACACGTTGTATATAATTCTTTCTCATGGTTAAAGCCTTTGATTCTTAGGGTAATTTGCAGGTAAAAATACACGCATATAAAATCCTGCATCTAAAAAGGATATTCACAATCGTCTATTCTTTGGGGATATGTAAGGTCTTCCACAACAAATCCTTTAATTCCTGGAGATGATAACCGGTAACGGATGAAATAAAAATATGCGGAATTTTTTTAGGTAATTCTTTTGCTATGGCTTCTTTCAGTTCATCGTCGAGCATATCTGATTTACTGATGGCGATCACGAAATCTTTTTGCAACATTTCCGGGTTATACTCTTCCAGTTCATGCACCAGTATTTCAAATTCCTTTTTATGATCCTTACTGTCGGCAGGAATAAGAAAGAGCAATATGGAGTTTCTTTCAATATGCCGGAGAAAACGATGACCCAGTCCGCGGCCTTCTGCTGCGCCTTCGATAATACCGGGGAGGTCGGCAATACAAAAGCTCCTCGACTCCCGGTAGGCTACCATTCCCAATTGCGGCGTTAATGTTGTAAATGCATAATCTGCAATTTTTGGTTTTGCTGCGGTTATGCTCGACAGTAAGGTTGATTTACCGGCGTTGGGAAAACCTACCAGCCCAACATCGGCAAGTATTTTCAGTTCAAGTGTGCGGATGCCTTCAACACCGGGTTCACCGGGTTGTGCATATTCCGGCGCCTGGTTAGTGGGGGTAGCAAAATGTGCATTGCCCAATCCACCGCGTCCGCCTTTCATTAAAATCACTTCCTGCCCGTCTTCCAGTATTTCGGCTTCCTGTTCCCCGGTTTCATCATTGATGGCAATTGTACCTAAAGGAACTTCAATGATGATGTCTTTTCCATTACGGCCGGTGCTGTTGTTACCGCTACCGTTCTGGCCATTTTCTGCCAATACATTTTTATAATACCGAAGATGGAGTAAGGTCCAGAGTTGCCCGTTGCCTTTTAAAATGATATGTGCCCCTCTTCCTCCGTCACCACCATCGGGCCCGCCAAAAGCGGTAAGCTTATTGCGCATAAAATGTTTGCTGCCGGCTCCGCCATGGCCGCTGCGTGCAAAGATCTTTATCTGGTCTACAAAATTCGATTTTTCCATCGGCAACAAAGTTCAGCAATTTTTATCCATTAATTTTGATCATTATTAAAGAATATGAAAAGAGTATGTGCAATAGCCCTGGTAGTGCTGATCGCCTGCAGTTCTTCTAAAAAGGTACGCAATGGAGAAAGCAGTTCCGTTATGAAAAATGATACTTTGCCTTTAATTCCATACTGCGTACAGCAACTTATAAATCGTTTTGCGGCAGAGGAAAAACAAAATCCTCCACGTAAAATCATCCGGTATGAATATGAAGGCAAAACAGTGTATTATGTAACGCCGCCGTGTTGTGATTTTTTTTCTGATTTATATGATAGTACCTGTGTTTTGATCGGGCATCCTGATGGCGGATTTACAGGTAAGGGTGATGGTAAGTTGAGTGATTTTAATGAGAAGAAAAAAAGGGAAGTATTGGTTTGGGAAGACAGGAGGAAGTGAGAAGCACGAATGAGTACACGAATTTTATTCCACGAATTACACGAAGTAAGCAGGTTTTGATAAATATAAAGGCAGTAGGAAAAAGCATGCAATTGTTGGTATGATTTGCTATTGCTTCATTGTTGCCGGATATTTATCCTTTTTGTTCGTTCCAGGTTTTGTAGGGTGCAGGTTGTTGAGCGGTTCTGTTATCAGGTATTGATCTTAATGGTTCGCAGGCTTCCCATCTTTCATACATTTCTTTTGGTAGTTGCTGGTAGAGTTTAGTGCCTTCCGTTTTCCAGGCTATCATTTCATCTGAAACCTCTTTTATTTTCTTCCCGGGGTTGCCCACAATTAAACTTCTTGCGTCAAATTGTTCATCTGCTTTAATGAAAGTAAGTGAGCCAACGATGGATTCATCGCCTAAGGTTACATTGTCCATGATCACCGCGTTCATACCTACCAGGCAGTTTTTACCAATGGTGGCTCCATGTATAATAGCCCCATGACCTATGTGGGCAGATTCTTTCAGCAACACTGTTGTTCCCGGGAACATGTGTATGGTGCAGTTCTCCTGGATATTGCATCCGTCTTCAATAATGATCATTCCCCAATCTCCCCTGATAGCAGCGCCGGGACCAACATATACATTTTTACCAATGATAACATTACCGGTAACTGCAGCCTGCGGATGAATAAAAGACGATTCATGAATAACAGGAATAAAGCCGTTGAATTTGTAGATCATATAAATGGTTATTGAAGAACTGCATTCGGTTAACTAACGGTCCACAAGTTTTTTGTTTGTTCTGAAACAGGTTCCTTTGAACAATGCCACGATGTGTTCGTGCTGGTTGCTAATGCTGATGTGATAAAGGCCTGTAGATTTCCCATTGTGTAATTCTTTTGCTTCGGCAACCAACACATCTCCTACATGAACCGGTTTTGTAAAATTAATGGATGTATCCAGCGCAACAGAGAGCACATTACGGTTATTACAGGCAAATGCAAAGGCACTGTCGGCCATTGAAAACGCGATGCCGCCATGCACAATTCCAAATCCGTTGATCATTTCGTTTCTTACCGTCATTTTTATTTTACTGTATCCTTCTTTTACATCCAGCACTTCTATACCCAGCCACTGGCTGAAAAGATCATGCTGCATCATGTGGGTTACTACTTCAGCAGGTGTAATGTTCATAACGTTTTATTTTTTAGTCAGTGATTTCGGAATGGTAAACAGTTGACCAGTGAATGCTATTACAAAATCTATTCTCCTGTGAATACAGGTTTTCGTTTTTCCAGGAAGGCCTGTACGCCTTCGTTATAGTCTGCCGTTAGTGCGGCCTTGCGTTGCAGCTCATCCTCCCGGTGCAATTGTTCTTCAAAGGAAGAAGTTAAGGAGTGATTCAATGCCTGCTTGGTAAGCGCTAAACCTTTTGTGGGTAATTGTGCAAGCGTTTGTGCTATCTTAAAACTCTCTTCTGCAAATTGTTCATCGGAAAACCATTTATAGATCATTCCCATTCTTTCGGCTTCTTCTGCAGCAATTTTATCTGCAAGCATCATTATAGCGCTTGCTTTTTGCCAGCCGATAAATCTTGGTAAAAAAAAGGTTCCGCCGCTGTCTGGTATTAACCCGATTTTACTAAACGCCTGTATGAATGAAGCCGATTGTGTAGTAACCACCACATCGCAACACAAAGCAATGTTTGCACCGGCGCCGGCAGCTACGCCGTTTACCGCAGCAACAACGGGCTTGTTTAATTTCCTGATTCTTGTAACAATCGGATTGTAATGTTCCGAGAGGATACGATCAATGCTCATTGGTTCATCACCGGTTAATTCACTCAGATCCTGCCCGGCAGAAAATGCTTTACCATTGCCCGTTAGGTACACAGCCCTCACGGCAGCATCATCAGCACAGGCATCCAGGCGTTGTTGCAATTGCAAAGCCATTTCACGATTGAATGAATTAAATTTTTCCGGCCTGTTTAATGTAATACAACCAATGTTGTTTTTTATTTCGAATAACACAGAAGACATAGTGATCAATTTTTAACGAAGATACTATTATCTGCTGCAACCGGATGGCGTTGAAAAGTAAATGGAGATCGTTACACTTCAAAACTTCTTACTTCTTTGTGGCGTAGTAAAAAATCATTTACAGAATCATAGTTCCTGTCGGGAGAACTGATGCGATACAGGTAAATGGCATCATTGTCTTCCTTAATGATTTTCATGCAGCGGTAAGTAAGATCATGTGAGCTGAAAAATATTTCAAGTTCATTGCGAAAATTGATACCCTGGTCAACAGTGCGTATCCTGTAATCTTTAACGCGGTGCAGTTTATTGATGAATCGCTGAACAGGTTCCAATATGAACAACACAATTACCACCATGATGGAAACAACGATAGCCAGCGGATAATTATGGTAGCCGATGGCCATTCCCAATGCAGCAGTGATCCAAATCAATGCGGCAGTTGTTAGCCCGTTCACCGTAATACCTTCTTTAAATATTACACCGGCGCCAATGAAACCAATGCCTGTTACGATGTTACTGGCAATCCTGTCGGTTGAGGCTAAGCCTGCTTCTTTGGAAAGAATGGTGTACAAACACGATCCCACGCAAATGATGATCATGGTACGAAAGCCGGCGGGTTTGCTCCTGAATTCCCGTTCCAAACCAATTACGGCTCCAATGATAAATGCAACAGAAACCTGTGCGGCTTCTTCAAAATAGATAGTAATGTCCATATAATCCTAAGCGATGATTAAAGTTAGGATATTTATAAGGACAAATTATTTAATGGCATTTGAAATAATCGAATGGTTCTTTGCATTCGTTGCACTGGTATAAAGCTTTGCATGCAGTAGATCCGAACTGGCTGAGCAATTTTGTATCAGAAGAATGGCAATGCGGACAAATGATCTCTCCCTGCAAAGCATTTTTTGAATAGAGTGGAGGGGCGATACCGTATTCTTTTAATTTTATTTTACCGGCTTCCGACATCCAATCGGTAGTCCATGCAGGAGAAAGTATCGTAGTGATCTTAATTTTTTTGAAACCGTTTTCTAAAAGTTTTAAACGGATATCAAGGCTGATGGCATCCATTGCCGGGCAACCTGAATAAGTAGGAGTGATGATTACTTCAACTTCATCTTCATTGAGAATTACATCCCGTACAATGCCCAGGTCGAGAATGTTCAGCACCGGTACTTCAGGATCATTTACCTGTTGCAGTATTGAATATATGGCTGCCTGGTTCATCATTGTTGTTATAAGATGCGGTACTCTGAATTACCATTCGGCACCGGGGTATGTTCTTTGAAGGGTTTGCATTTCTGCCAGTATATAACCGAGGTATTCTGTATGGTTGCCGGTTTTTCCGCCTTGCTGCATGAAACCACCTGCAGGTAATTCCAACGTAGCTTCTTCGAAAACTTCTTTTATTGTTTCCAACCATTGTTCCCGTAAGGATGAAGGATCTGATTCTTCAAAGGTTGCAGGAATAAAAAATTCGCCGGTGTACATCCACAGGTAATCGAGTGCGGCTTTGATGCGCCGGTTGCTTTCTTCTGTTCCATCTCCCAGCCGGACCACCCATTCACGACTCCATTTAATATGATAAGTAATTTCTTTCAAAGATTTTTCGGCTATTGCTGCAATTTGTTTGTCTTCACTTTTAAGCAAACGAGAATATAACAGGTGCTGGTAAACGCTGAAGAAAAACTGGCGAAGTATTGTTTGTGCCCAATCGCCATTTGGCAATTCGGTGATGAGCAGGTTTTTGAATTCGCGTTCATTTCTTAAATAGGCAAGTGAATCTTCTGATACCGTTTCTCCGTTTGCATTGGATTGATTTAACAGGTTTGCTGCATGCTGGTAAAAATTCCTGGCCTGGCCGAGGAGGTCGAGGCTGATATTGGTAATAGCAATATCCTGTTCCAAAATAGGGCCATGTGCACACCACTCACTGTTTCGTTGAGAAAGGATGAGTGTAGAATCGGCGAGGAAAAGAATGTATTGTAAGTGATTGTTCAATGTAATGAATTGAAAATGCAAAAATGGTTTTGAGCTGAATTACATGTGCTTTACTTCATCCGGTAAATCATAAAAACTTGGGTGGCGATATACTTTATCTGCTGCCGGTTCGTAGAAGCTTTCTGCTTCATCAGGATTAGAGGCATGAATGTATTTACTTTCCACTACCCAGATGCTAACGCCTTCCTGCCTGCGTGTGTACACGTCTCTTGCGTTTTCTATTGCCATGGCTGCATCGGCTGCATGAAGGCTGCCGGCGTGTTTATGGTCGAGACCCTGTTTACTGCGGATGAATACTTCCCAAAGCGGCCATGCCGTACCGTTAGTTACGGGCTGCTGTGCTGATGAACCGCTGCCTCCTGCATCTTCAGGAATATCTCCGTAATAGAATTTTCTGATCTGAATATTCATACAATATTTTTATAAGCGTTTAATACAGATTATTTTGAAGTAAAAAAATAAACAGCAAAAGGAATATTCATTTTTAATTATGCTACTTTTCTTCCTTCCCTTGTTTTTTTCTTTTCTGCATATGCCATTGCGGCTTCTCTAACCCAGGCGCCTTCTTCATGTGCTTTACGCCGGGCTTCCATTCTTTTCCGGTTGCAGGGGCCGTTGCCTTTTACTACATTCCAGAATTCTTCCCAGTTGATCTCACCAAAATCATAATGATTTCTTGCTGCATTCCATTTCAGGTTGGGATCGGGAAGAGTCATTCCCAGGAGCTTTACCTGTTCTGCAATCATATCAACAAATTGCTGGCGCAGTTCATCATTTGTTTTTCTTTTTATCTTCCATTTTATGCTCATGTCGCTGTTCACACTTTCACTGTCTTTCGGTCCAAACATCATCAGGCTTGGCCACCACCAGCGATTGATGGCATCCTGGCACATGGCTTTTTGTTCATCAGTGCCTTTACTCAACACCAATAAGGTTTCAAAACCCTGGCGCTGGTGAAAGCTTTCCTCTTTACAGATACGCACCATTGCTCTTGCATACGGCCCATAAGAAGTGCGGCAAAGCATCACCTGGTTTAAAATGGCTGCTCCATCAACAAGCCAGCCAACGGCACCCATATCGGCCCAGGTTAATGTTGGATAATTAAAAATAGAAGAGTATTTCGCTTTACCGGTTAGCAGGTCGTCGATCATTTGTTCACGACTGGTTCCGAGTGTTTCTGCTGCGGAATATAAATACAAACCATGCCCGGCTTCGTCCTGAACTTTTGCAATCAGTATCGCTTTCCGTTTTAGTGATGGCGCACGACTGATCCAGTTACCTTCCGGCAACATGCCTATTATTTCACTGTGTGCATGCTGACTGATCTGCCGGACATTCGTTTTACGGTATGCTTCGGGCATCCAGTCTTTCGGTTCAATCTTAACCTCAGCATCAATTTTATCCTGGAATATTTTTTCGAGATCGGCTAATGGCATGAGATACATTTTAGCCAGCAAAACTAATAAAAAAAACTAACGGCTGTTAGTATTGTGGAGCTTTTTAACGAATGGATTTCACACCCAGTTATTCTTATGTGCCATTGATATTACCTGCGCTTTTGAATTAACATGCAGTTTATCGTAAATATTGGCAATGTGCTTTCTTACCGTTAACACACTCAGGTTTAACTCCGATGCGATGCGTTTTGCATCCCATCCATTTACCATGAATTGTAATATTTCTTTTTCACGGTCGGTAATTGCCTGTGGCAATGCGTTGTTGTGGTTTTGCGTGCTGTCTACTCTGGCAGTAGACAAGCTAAGTAACTGTAACGCTTTTCTTGCAATCGCCGGGCTCATGGGTGCGCCTCCCGATTCAAGAATATTTACGATGGCATCCTGTAAAATGCCGGCCGGTTCATGTTTTAATAAATAGCCCGATGCACCCGCTTTGATGGCTTCAAAAATTTTTTCATCATCATCAAAAACGGTAAGTACGATAAAATGTATGTGCGGGTAAAGCGACTTTGCCAGGCGAATGGTTTCAATGCCATCCATCTCCGGCATTTCAAGATCCATAAAAATTACCTGCGGTAACTGCTGGTGTGGCAACCCTTTTAATTCTTCCATGCAGGTATTGCCATTGTCGGCTGCAAATAGCAAATGCAGGTTGGGAAACATTTTTATCTTTTGCATAAAAGTGTTCCTGTTAATTTTATTGTCTTCAACCAGTGCTATTGTAAAATCCATAAGAATATAAAATTCACCAATAATTTTCCCATTCAGAATAATCAATTTGTAGTAGGGATGATCTGCAGGTCATATCGTCCGTTCCCGTTTTTCACTCTGCCTGTAAAAAATCCGGTTTCTGCACTCCTGATATTCAGGTGAATGAGGTGGCCGATATTGTCTTCATTGGAATCGTTGGAAACGGTAACTTTCCAATGTTTGGTACTTTCCATGATCACATATATTTTCTGCACATCGTTCGTTTTAACCGACAGCATTATGGTTTCCTGTATCAGCCTGTACAGGTGATAGGCTTTGGAAGAAGGCATAATGATATCAGAAACAATATTTTCTTTTACTTCAATCTGAATACCGGGAAAGCCCGGATGCAGGCGTTGTATAAATACTTTGATGCGGTCGCTGATGGCGGTAAAAGACAGGTTGTCTTTTTTCAACACCCAGATGGTATCGATCAATTGCGAAACGATGGCAGCAGAATTATTCCTCAGTTCTTTCAACACCATATCATTTGCTTCATTTTTTTCTTTAAGCCGGATATTATCAATATTGGAAGCGATGGATGCAGCATAAGCGCCCAGGTTATCGTGTAAGTCTGCGGCTATGCGTTTACGTTCTGTTTCACCAGCTTTTATAACAGCGAGTGCCGACTGTTGTTTCTCTTCTTCCTGCAGCCGCAATAATATCAACTGTTGTCTTTTTTTATACAGTTTAAAAAGGAACCAGGAAACCAGTGCGGCAAACACGGCAAGTATGATCAATCCATAAAGTATATACCGTTGCCGGCTTATTTTCAATGTTTGTTCCATAATAAAACTCTGCTTTTTTTCCAGCTCATATTTTGCTTCGATTTCGGCCAGCGCCTGTGCAGAGTTTTTTTGAAACACGGTATCCTTTAGGGCAATTATTTTTTCAAGTACAGATGCATACGCAGTGGTGTCTTTAAGCGCCTTATAATTTTCGCCCAACGAACTATATAAAAAAATGAGCTTACTGTCTAACTGGTACCTGCTGGCAATGTTAATTCCTTCTTTACACACTTCAACGCCTTTTTCGGGCATGCCATAATGTGCGTAATACAAACCCAGTTGCGACATATCTGAAACGATATAAAAAGGATCACCAATTAATTTACGAATAGCAATTACTTCCTTCAATGGTGCTTCTGCATTGGCGGGTTTACCGGTTCTGATAAACAACTGCGATTGTATGGCAAGAGAGTTGGAAAGTGCAAACAGGTTCTCATACTCACGGGAAGCAGTAATCGCTTTATCTATAAAGTAACCGGCAGAATCTTTTATTCCCAGGTTCAGGTAATTAAGTGCCAGGTTGGCGAACACGATCCCGTATTTTTTTACCAGAACAGTATCGGTTGTTGTATGAATAGCCCTTAAATGCCACAACAAGGCCATATTCAACCGGCCCATTTCGAGGTAAGCCCAGCCAATGAGTGTTTTTCCTTTTACCTGTATAAGCGGATCGCCCGCAATTTCTCCTGCCCTGATCACCTGGTAACCCATATCAATCGCATGATTGTATTCATTCCTGCGCATGTAACAACGTCCCTGCTGGTTTAAAATATTGGCCAGCAAAACCGGATCAGGAGTGGAGGTTTCCAATAATTTTTTACTTGCGGTTGCCAGGGCCAGTGAAGTATCGATCAATCCTTTTGTTGTATAGGCGGCAGACTTAAAATACAGCGCCTGTGCTTTTTGAAACGTATTGTTTTCTTTTTCCGCCTGCATCATCAGTTCGTCAGCATATTTCAGCAATGTATCTGCATGCAGGTTATATCCCTGGTCGCATAAACGAATAAGAAAGGAAGATCTTTCTTTTGAATTTTTATGATTGTTCAATTCCGCTTTTAACTCGTTGATCATTCGGGTTTGACCATAGCATTGTTTGCTGCTGCAAAACAGGAGAAGTAAACAGGTGATATACAGGTTTCGACTTTTCACTTCAGAAGATTGTTTAAAAATAAGTGTAATAAGCCAGCGGTGAAACGGCTACTACAAATTGAGTATTGGAGGTTTTATGCCGAAATGTAAATTTTACAGCTTCAACCTGTTGTTCGGTTTTACCGGATATTGAATTGAATGCTGTTGATACAAACAGAGATGAACGCTCTCATGAGCAAATGAAGGTCTGGCTATCCTGTTAGCAGGCCTTCTTTTTTACAAAGCTTTTCATTAAACTTTATTGGAAATTATTTTTACCAGCGGAATATGTTTCCTGTTACAATAATCCTTTCTCATAAGCAAGGTGCAGTGCCTGTGCCCTGCTGTTTACATGCAGTTTGCTGTAAATATTCATCACATGTTTTTTAGCCGTATTGGCGCTGATGTTAAGCCTGGCTCCAATCTCCTTATATAATAAACCTTGTACCAGTAACTGGAGAATCTCGTTTTCACGGTCGGTAAGATCAAAAAATGGTTTTTGTGAAAATGCCGGCAGCTTTTTATTTGCAGGATTCAATTCATTGTTTTGCACCATTTGCAAAATCTTATAGGCAATGCCCGGCGAAATGGGACCAACTGAATTTTCATGCATTTGCCACAGGGTTTCCGTAATGTTTTCTGCCGTTTCATCTTTTAGCAGGTAACCATACGCACCGGCCTTTATTGCTTTAAATATTTTTTCCTCGTCATCAAAAATAGTGAGTACAACAAATTTTATTGCGGGGTACAAACAGGAGCCAACCGCTATGGCAT
Organism: Bacteroidota bacterium; assembly: GCA_018268085.1. Taxonomy (GTDB): domain Bacteria; phylum Bacteroidota; class Bacteroidia; order Chitinophagales; family Chitinophagaceae; genus Ferruginibacter. The sequence continues at coordinate 4,210 of JAFDXE010000007.1, read as the reverse complement.
CCACGCCATCCATATTCGGCATTTCAAGATCCATGATCACTACATCGGGCAATTGTTCTGCAGGCTGACAGGCCATCTTCGACATAAAATCCTTGCCGTCTGTTGCAAGCATGATCACTTCAAAGCTGCCATGGCGCATCAATTTATCCTTCAGGATATTGCGGTTACTTGCTTTATCATCAACAATGGCAATCTTTACTGGCATAATATGGATTTATTCAAATGTGCAGAAGAAGAACAGATAAAAAAATAATCTGAGTGGATTATATGAAATTAAACAAAAATGCTGATGGATGTGCCGTTACTGCCTGATTGTACACTAAAAGTAAATCCCGATTCTGTAGCCCGCTGCTGCATATTGTGTAGCCCGTTACCTTCCTGCAACGATTGCTTTAAAGCATATTCAAAACCTTTACCATTGTCTTTTACCACCAGGTGCCATTTTTCTTCTTTCACGGTACTTTCAACGATTACTGCTGTTGCGCCTGCATGTTTAATGGCATTGGAAATGGCTTCCTGCACTATTCTTACAAGGTTTAGCGCATGCGTATAATGCAATATCCTCCCTTCGGGCGCTTCACCTTTTACGGAGAAATGTATTGCCGGGTAGTACTTAATAAATGGCTGCACAAAATTCCTGATCCGTAACAAACAATCCTGTGCACTGTACGTATCTTTTTTTAATGCCCAGATGGTTTCACGAAGAGAGGTAATGATATCTTTCGATGCAAAGCGAAGGTCATTCATAAGATTATCTCTTTCATCCGGCAATAAATCTTTTTGTAACAAATCAGTTTTGTATAACACCGTACTTGCATAGGCACCAATATTATCATGTAGGTCGCGGGAAATTCTTTCTCTTTCCAATTGCAATTTTTGTTCACTTTCCAGTTGAATTACTTTCTTCTGGTATTTTCTTTTGTTATACCTGTTAATTGCAAAAGCGAGTAAACTAACAATTGCCAAACCTGCAATCAGATAAAACCACCATGTTTTCCAGAAAGGAGGTTTGATATAAATACGGATCTCTTTCATGGCAACAGCATCTTTATAAAAAACCCTTGAAGCATAGATTTTAAAAATATATTCGCCGGGGGAAAGGAAATAGTGAACCGTTTGCAGGCTGCTGTTTTGTGTCCATTCATCATCCACTCCTACCATTTTATACTGGTAAATGTAATGTTCCGGATCATTATTGGCCATTGCAATAAAATCGAATGCCAGCGTATTCTCGTCGTAATTGAGATGGATCTCATTAATTCTCCAGATGGCTGTATCCCTGAATCGCTCTTCATTGTTTATTTTAATCCCGGTAAAAAAAAGGGACAGTTTTTCTTCGGTAGTATAAATAGATTCCGGGAAAAAACTAGTTACGCCATTTACACCGCCGAAAAAGATCTCTCCGTCGTAACTGGTTGCAACGATATTGGTATTAAATTCATTTTCCTGCAAACCATCTTCCTTGGTAAGTTGTAAAATGCTGCCATTTTTATTAATTCTGCATATACCTTTATTGGTGCTGCACCAGATATCATTTTTCTGATCAATGGCCATGGCATAAATACATTCATCAGGCAATCCTGAATTTCTGTTTATTTGCTGCAACACAGAATAATTACTATCTACCTTATAGATTCCTTTATTACTGCCGATGTATAATGTATTTTCATCTGTTTTTAAAAAACTCCTTACGGCACCAGTTCCTTTTAAAGGAATTCGTTTTACTTCCCGGAATGAAATTGTATCTAGTAATAATAAACGATCTTCAAAATGTGTTACAATATTTCCCCTGAATAAAATGCCACTCATATCACCACGTGTACTGGTAGGATATTCCTGAATAGCATTTGTTTCCGGGTTGATCTTATAAAAATTGAATTGGGATTTTACGATAACATTGTTGCCTGTATTTGAAATCAGATTTGCGAAGTATCCGATATTGGCAAATTTTTTATGCTCAGGTGTTGTAACGGGTAGTGGTTTCAACGAAGAAAGATCTTTACTTAATAACCACATTTTAGTTCCAATTACGGATAAGACATAGTCACCATTCGCTTTTTTAAATATACAGTTTACCGAAAAACTTTTTTCTTCCCCCGGCAATTGTTTTATTTGTTTGATCAGCCGTTGTAAAGTATCAAATACCAGTAAGCCACTTCCATACGTACCTGCAATAATTCTATTGTTTTTTTTATCCGGAAAAATACTGACGGTGTAGTTATCTTCTTTTTTATCTGTTCCATAATATTTTATCGGGTAAGAATTACGGATTATTTTTCTGAACCCATCATTAATGGTTTGAAGGTATAGATTACTGTTATTGTCTTCAATTATCTTCACTATTCCTGCATTGCCTGCAATAGGTTTGTTTTGAAAGTCTACCATCTCATAACTTATGCTGTCGAGTTTGGTATTTGTTTCATACAGGTGGTTATTAAATGAGATGATTTGTTTACCCTGCCAGTTATATATCCTGCTTCTGAATGCAATTACTTCCAACGTTGCTTTACCTGTTAATGTCTGGGCATTCCCTGAAGCAAAGTCATATCGTTGCAGTTCCGGTATATTGTGATCATTGTATTTATAATACAATATTTTTTCACTGCTTTCCATCCATAAAAAATAACTATAGAGGCCCGGAACATTTACAGGATCGTACTTCTGCTTTCTTTCTGCGAGGTTAACGTAGTACAACGTGTTGCCAACCTTCAAAACAATATTGTGGTTAATAATATTCTGGCTGATTGTAGGAACTAGATCCAGGTTATCTGAATAACCGGGAATGCCGGTCTTAATTTCACATACTTTTTTGTAATCACTGCAGGAAAATCCAATAATACTTCCTTCTTCTGTATAACAATAAAAAACGCCATCATCTTCACCAACGAATGATAAGGGTCTTTGTTCTGTTTTCATGCGCCTGAAAAGTATAACAAACTTATTGCTGTTTATATCATACTTGCTTAAGCCCGAAGAATGACTGATAATAAGATCTCCGTTTTTGCACCGTAAAAATTTCACCCATTTATTATCCGGTAATCCTTCCTGTACCGGTATGTCAATAAATCGCTTACCGTCAAATTTTTGAATACCATTTGGAAACGAAAGCCAGCAAAAATTATTGCTGTCGAAATTAATATCCGACATAGTGCTCTGCAGCAATCCATTGTTTACGGTATAACTAAAACTATTATAACGTTGAATAACCTGTCCATCAACTACGAGAGATATTCCCGTAATGATGAGCGTTAAAAGGAAACGGTTAATATGTATCGTAAGCTTCAATATGATGTTTATGTAAACTGTGCAGGGTTGGGTTAATCAAATTACGCAATAACTGTTTAATAAGCATATTATCCAAAAGGATTATTGTATGGGGGCTTACTATTCTATTCATTTGATAAATCTTTAAAACTGTTTATGGGAGACTTACCATGAACATCTTGCCTAACCTCTTCACCTGCAGGGAAAAGGGATCATTTTACAATGAACCCAAACTATTCAACCTAAAATTATTGCAAAATGAAAAAATCTCTCCTCCTGTTATGCTTTACGCTTATTGCTATTTTTATCCATGCCCAAACCTGGAATGGAAGTGCAAGTACCGACTGGAATGATCCACAGAACTGGACCCCGGCTTCGGTTCCTACGGCAACAGGTAATGTAATTATCAATGCAGCTTCTAATTCACCGGCACTGCCTGCAAACATCACTACCGGTGCTTTTAGTATGAATACAGGAAGCGCATTAAACTTTAATGGTTTTAGTCTTACCATTAATGGTAACATGAATATCAATGGAGCCACGCTTACTAACAGTAACGGGGGAACGGATATTGTAATAGCAATTAATGGTACGGCCAGCCAGTATATCAGGAATTCAATAATTAACGACAATATTATTTTTAATCACGGGGGCACGGGACAGCTTTATGAAGCATACCAGGGAGGAAATACCTTTAACGGTAACAGCACATTCAATCATAACAGCAGTGCCGGTTCACATATTTGTTATCAGAATAAATCTACTTTCAACGGAAATATAACGGTGAACCGTACGGTTGCCGGTAGTACAGAAATTTTTGAGGATGGATTTACCGCTATAACAGGCAACTTCTCTTACACCAATAATGTTGGTGGAATCAGTTATATAAACGGAAGCGGTGTAGCATCTGGTACAATAGGAGGAACAGTTAATATCAATCTAAGTG
>JAFDXE010000006.1 GCA_018268085.1 Bacteroidota bacterium | reverse complement strand
AAAAATCAGCGCCATTCTGCGTGCAACAATCATCCGCACCCATCTCCATAAAAAAATCCGCACCACTCTTTGAGAGAAAATTTTATCCGCTTATTTCACCAGAAAAAAAATTCATACAACCAATTACATTCCAGTGGAAATGCACTTCTCTTCATCCACAACAAATTCAAAAACAAAACTAATACCCCGAAATGCCCTCAATAACAACATATTTTTCTATTTTCATTCTTAATTTAAACAATGCCTATGTCGCCTTTCGTGTTGCTTTTCTTTGTTATCGGTTATTTCCTGCTATTGCTGGCTGTAGCATGGTACACCAGCCGTAATTCCAATAACGAATCTTTCTTTATTGGCAACCGTAATTCAAACTGGGTACTCGTTGCTTTCGGTATGATCGGTACATCCCTGTCTGGCGTAACTTTCGTAAGCGTGCCCGGTGGTGTTGGAAAAGATTCATTCGCTTATTTCCAGATTACACTCGGCTACCTCATTGGGTACATCATCATCGCTTATGTGCTGCTTCCCCTGTACTATCGCCTCAATCTCACTTCTATTTATAATTACCTGAGCACAAGACTCGGCGTTGCATCTTATAAAACCGGCGCGTCTTTTTTTATTTTATCCCGTGTGTTAGGCGCAACTGCCCGCTTATACCTCGTAGTAAAAATTCTCCAGGATTCCATCTTGTATAGTTTCGGAGTTCCGTTCTGGGTTACTACACTCATCATACTCCTCATGATCCTCATCTATACCTATGAAGGCGGCGTAAAAACAATTGTATTCACTGATACATTGCAAACAACATTTATGCTCACCGGGCTTATCGTATGTGTAGTGTACATATTATACGCCATGAACATGAACATTGGTACCGCATTGCAAACATTGGGAGATAAAGGATATTCAAAAATATTTTTTACAGATCCCGGAGACCGGTTGTTCTTTGTAAAACAAATACTGGCAGGTGCATTCATCACCATTACGATGACGGGTATGGACCAGGAAATGATGCAGAAAACAATTTCCGTAAAAACGCTAAAGGACTCTCAAAAAAATATCATCACACTCTCTGTTATCATGGTGTTCGTGATCTTATTATTTCTTTTTCTCGGCGGACTTCTTCATGTATATGCTGCTCAGCAGGGCGTGGATGCAACCGGCGATAAGTTATTTCCTGCACTTGCATTGGGAAATATGCCTTCAATCGTTTCTGTAATTTTTATAATTGCGCTCATATCCGCATTGTTTCCCAGTGCCGACGGGGCCATCACTGCGCTTACTTCCTCATTTTGTATTGATATACTTGGGTTGCAAAGGCGCTCAGATTGGAATGAAGCAAAAAAGAAAAAAGTAAGGCAACGGGTTCACTTAACCATTGCTTTTGTATTCCTCATTTTTGTAATGCTGTTTTACCAGGTCAACGATCCAAGTATGATCGGTGTAATCCTTAAAGTAGCAGCTTATACCTACGGGCCATTGCTGGGGCTTTTTAGCTTTGGTATTCTCAGCAAACGACAGGTTAATGATAAAATAGTACCGTTTGTTTGTATAGCATCTCCACTCATTTGTTTCTTCATTGATAAATTTCAAAAGGAACTCTTCGGCGGATTCCAGATTGGTTCCGAATTATTGATCATGAATGGCGCACTCACTTTCATTGGGCTGTTAATTATTTCAAAAAAACCGGCACTATAACATCACGAATATGGACCTCGTACATCCAAAAGCAGAAGCATACGCACAAGAACATACAACAGTATTAAGCAATGTTCTAATGGAAAATGAACGCATTACGGTAACCAGTCACCAGCATGCCAATATGCATAGCGGGCATGTTCAGGGTAAACTACTGGAGATGATCAGTAAAATGATTCGTCCCATGAAAGTATTGGAAATAGGCACATTCACAGGGTTTAGCGCTATGTGTCTCGCAAACGGACTTGCTGAAAACGGAATGTTGCATACCATCGAACTGAGAGAATCCGATGCTGCATTTGCTGCAACATATTTTAGAAAAGCAGGGCTTGAGGAAAAAATTCAATTGCATATCGGGAATGCGCTCAACATCATTCCAAACCTTAATGAAACATGGGATCTCGTATTTATTGATGCTGATAAAGTGAGCTATATTCAATATTACGAACTAACTTTGCCCTTTCTGAAAAAAGGCGGATGGATCATTGCGGATAATGTATTATTTCATGGCCAGGTACTTGAAGATGAAATAAAAGGCAAAAACGCAAAGGCCATCCGGGAATTCAATGATCATGTAATAGCCGACAACAGGGTAGAGCAGGTAATGCTTACTGTTAGAGACGGTCTGCTGATCATAAGAAAACTCTAAAACAATGAAAACGCAGTTTTTCTATTTTCTTCTAACATTATTTAGCCTGCAAAGCGGGGCGCAGAATATCAGCCCCCAGCAATACATCGAAACCTATAAAGACCTGGCCATCCGGGAAATGAAAAGAATGGGTGTTCCGGCTTCCATCACACTGGCCCAGGGGCTGCTGGAAACGGAAAGCGGAAATGGCGTACTCGTAAAAAAATCAAACAATCACTTCGGAATAAAATGTAAAAGCAGTTGGAGTGGAGGAAGTGTATCGCACGACGATGATGCAAACGGTGAATGCTTCAGAAAATACAATTCGGCAGAAGATAGTTACCGGGATCATAGCAATTTCCTAAGGGGAAGCGATCGCTATTCTTTCTTATTTAAACTCGATCCTAAAGATTACAAAGCCTGGGCTTATGGTTTAAAGAAGGCCGGTTATGCAACCAATCCGGCTTATCCACAAATGCTCATAAAAAGTATAGAAGATTATAACTTGCAGCAGTACACGCTGATCGCTATCAACGAAGTGCCTGTTTATGATGGTTCACAATATGCATCCGATAACGAATCTGTTCCTGCAGTGCAGGTAAGAAATCAAGAATCTGCATCTGCTTCGCAACCTGAAATTAATTTTGACATCTCAGACAAGAAAATATTCAATGGTGTGAAAGCGGTGTATGCTCAACAGGGAACATCCTTACTGGCTATCGCTTCCATGCATAAGATTGACCTGGTAAAGCTGCTCGAATTTAACGACATGAAGGAAGATGGACTGTTGAAAAGAGATAGCTGGATTTTCCTTGAAAGAAAGTTGAATGAAGGAAAAGCAGATTATTATATTACAGAAGCAGATGAATATGTTGAAGATATTGCCCAGGACAACGCACTACAGGTTTCTTCTATAAAGCAATTCAACAACCTGGAAGATAACCAACTGGTAAAAAAAGGAACAAAAATCTATCTGAAAAAGCAGGGAGATGCTACAGCCCGAAATACAGGGGAAAAAGCAGGTGGTAATACGCAGCAAAAAAATTCAACCTCCGACAATAAAGTGAAATGGCATGAAGTACAACCCAAAGAAGGACTGTATGCCATCGCCAGAAAATATAATGTAACCGTTCAGGAACTCAGGGACTGGAACAACCTTTCAACTGACGATCTGAAAATTGGTCAGAAATTAATCATTTCAAAATAATGAATATGCCTGAAATAAAGGTAAATGGAAGACAATTTGAACCTTATTTAACCGTTTCTCAGATAGACGAGCAAATTAAGCGACTGGGAAAAGAAATCAATAAAGAGTATAATGGAAAAAGGCCGCTTTTTGTTGCCATTTTAAACGGTTCTTTCATGTTTGCTTCAGATCTTTTTAAAGAATTGACCATTGAAGCTGAAATCTGTTTCATCAAACTGGCTTCTTATAAAGGCACTAAAAGCACGGGGAATGTAGTAACATCCATCGGCCTTGATGAATCTTTGAAAGACAGGCATGTGATAATAGTGGAAGACATCGTTGATACCGGTAAAACCCTGAGTGAATTTTTGCCGCAACTTAAAGACCAGCAACCTGCGTCTTTAAAAATAGCTGCACTTCTTCATAAGCCGGATGCATTGAAATATGACCTGCATATCGATTACCTCGGATTCAGTGTACCGAATAAATTTTTACTGGGTTTTGGATTGGATTACGACGGACTGGGAAGAAACCTGAAAGAAATTTATAAACTGGTGGGGGAAGAATAATACACGGAAACTTTTTGAAGTAATAGCTCTATTCCTTGAAGAAACTACTTGCATACCTGATTGCTTTTTCATTTGCATTACCTGCATACAGCCAGTATTATCTCCGTGGAGAAGTGAAAGATGAAAAGAGACAACCGCTTACCAATGCAAAAATTTTCCTTCATTCGGCAAGAGCATTTTATTATTCAGGCGCAACCGCTGGAAGTTTTGGAATTACTACCCAGAAATTATACGATACTTTAACGGTTAGCCTGGAAGGATATGAAACTGTAACCGTACCGGTAAAATCCGATGTTTGGCAAACAATCATGCTGAAAGTATCTGTTGCTGCTGCCAGTAAAAGCAAACCAAAACTCATCTCAGTAACAAAGGATCTGAAGCAGTCTTCAAAATTCAACTGGTTTGCAGGTGATGAAACGTATTTTCAACTGGTAGAAAACGAGTTTGTCAACAGTGTCGGTTATCCGAATACCGGTTTCTCCCTTAATGTAAACAAAGCTTCCTATAGTAACGTACGCCGGTTTATTAACCAGGAAAGTCCCGTGCCTCCCGATGCAGTGCGTACAGAAGAAATGATCAACTATTTTAATCTGCATTACCGTAAACCGGAAGGTAAAGACGTATTCCGGATGGAGTCGCAACTGACTTCCTGCCCATGGAACAGCGATGAACAGCTACTATACCTGAACGTTAGTGCTAAAAAACTCGATCTCGAAAAAATTCCGCCTGGAAATTTTGTTTTCCTCATCGATGTATCCGGAAGTATGGATATGCCCAACAGGCTGCCTTTGTTGAAAGCAGCATTCCAGTTGTTCGTAAAGAATTTAAGACCGGTTGATAAAGTATCCATCGTTACGTATGGAGGTTATGTTGCTGAATGGCTGCAACCTACTTCTGGCGAAGAAAAAGATACCATTCTGAAGTCTATTGAAGAATTAACCGCTGCAGGAGATACCCCTGGCGAATCTGCTATCCGGATGGCTTACAGGGTGGCACAGGAAAGTTTTATCAAAGATGGAAACAACAGGGTGATTATTGCAACCGACGGCGATTTTAACGTGGGTGAAAATTCTGAAAAAGCACTCGATGAACTTATTACCAAACAAAAACAAACAGGCGTTTACCTTACCTGCCTTGGCGTTGGAATGGGAAATTTCAAAGATTCAAAATTGCAAACACTCGCTAAAAATGGAAACGGCAATTACGCATACCTTGATGATATCAACGAAGCAGAAAAAGTGCTGGTTAAAGAATTGACTCAAACCTTTTTTTCTGTTGCTGATGATGTTTTTATGAACGTACAGTTCAATCCTGCAATGGTTAAACAATACAGGCTGATCGGATTCGATAATAAGAAAGAAGCATTAACCGATTTTTCTAACGATCTCGAAGGGGGAGAAATAGGTAGTGGTAACAGTACACTGGCAGTATTCGAAATCCTGCCTACGCAACAAAACCAGCTCACCATTAATTCTACCGTGGCAGATAATATCGCAAAACTGGAATTACGATATAAAGCACCCAATGACACCGCGGTAAAAATGATGACCTATGATGTTACAGCCAACTACCAGAAAATAGACAGCATTGATAAAGACCTGAAATTTGCAACGGCTGTTGCCATGTTTGCCATGAAACTAAAACAATCAAAATTCCTGGATGAAGCCGAATGGGATTTTATACACTCCTTTGCAAAAACTGCTGCTGATAAAACCGTTTACCTGCAAAATGAATTTGTAAACCTGGTTGAGAAAGCTCAGAAGATCTACGAAGTAAAAAAGAAAAAGAAGAAAGAAAAAAACAGGTAATCACTTACCTGTTTAAAGTTGCTAAAATATTATTTGTTAAGTATTAATTGGACGGCAACAATTTAAAATAGGAAACTTTATACCTTCCATTCACTATCTTACCCTGCACTTCCGCTTTGCGAACCGATTCACAGAATCCATCTTTCGAGTGTGCATCACCGAATGAATTTATATCTGCGCCATCCACATAATATGATTTACCATTGATCCTTACCGCCAGCTCGCAGGATTTTCCCTTTAAATGAAATTGGCATTTACCACAGGATGCCTCAACTGTTTCAATTTTTTTTGAAGGGTCTGGTTTGCTGATATCAGGATGCTTTTGTTGCGCATGTAATGCTACAGAAAATATCAGTAACAATACGAGGGATAAAATTTTTTTCATAGAAGAAATGTTTACAGTTTATTTTCCAGCTTTTGCCGGTGCTTCATTTTTTACATACTGCTTCGGGTCTTTCAGAAATTCATCTTTACAATCTTTACTGCAAAATCCATAGATCTTATTATCATAATGAGCCGTATCCTGCAGGTATTTAAACGCAGGCATTCCACACACGGGATCTTTTTTATCTGCAAGGTCAGCTTCTGCAATATTGATTTTCTTTGTAGTGTCTGCCTTTTCCGGAGTGGTTATAACAACTCCGGTATCCATTTTAGTTTCTGGTTGCTTTTTTTCTTCGCTGGTATTATTACAGGATGCAACAGCGAGCGAAAGCGTTACAATAGTAGCAATAGTTATTTTGTGCATATTGGTTGTTTAAAAGTGTGCTTACTGCAAATTTAAAAATTAATGGCTGTTTCATCAACAAATAAAAAACTGCTACCATAATGATAGCAGTTTCAGTTTTTTAAAATAGTATTCTTAGCTGAACATCTCCCTCACCTTATCAAAAAAAGATTTTTCGTTTTTCTCCGGCTTTGGTTCAAAGTTAGGAGAGTGGTTCATCTTTTCCAGCATGGTTTTTTCCTCAGCGGAAACATGCTGCGGAGTCCAGATGTTCACATGAATCAACTGGTCACCTTTTTCGTAACTATTGATATTCGGAAATCCCTTTCCTTTCAGTCTGAAGATCTTGCCACTTTGCGTACCGGCTGGTATTTTAATTTTCGCTCTGCCGTCGATTGTTGGTACTTCCACCTGTGTTCCGAAAACGGCATCAGGAAATGAAATATGTAAGTCGAATGCTACATTCAATCCATCACGCTGTAAATGCGGATGCGGTTCTTCTTCAATGAGTACGATCAGGTCGCCCGGGGTTCCACCTCTTTCTCCTGCATTTCCTTTTCCATTGATGCTTAATTGCATGCCTTCCTGTACTCCCGCTGGTATGTCTACAGTAACTGTCTCTTCGCCATATACCCGTCCTTCACCCTTACAATTACCACATTTATTGGTAATCGTGGTGCCTTCACCGTTACAAGTAGGGCAGGTGGTAACTGTTTGCATCTGTCCGAGGAAAGTATTCTGCACCCTTCTTACCTGTCCGCTGCCATGGCAGGTATTGCAATTTTGAACACTGTTTTTATCTTTAGCGCCGCTACCCTGGCAAACTGTACATTTTACATGTTTTTTTACTTTAATCGTTTTGTTTGCTCCCTTTGCGATTTCCTCGTAATTCATTTTAAGTTTCACACGAAGATTCGTACCCCTGCTGCCACGGCCATTTCCGCCACTGCTTCTTCTCCCGCCTCCGCCGAAGAAACTCCCAAATGCATCTTCACCGAAAATATCTCCGAACTGGCTGAAAATATCATCCATATTCATTCCGCCACTAAATCCTCCACCACCGCGGCCATTGGCAAATGCATTATGTCCAAAACGATCATACTGGGCCTTCTTGTCGGCATCATTTAAAATTTCGTATGCTTCTGCGGCTTCCTTAAATTTCTCTTCTGCAGCCTTATCACCCGGGTTTCTGTCGGGATGATATTGCATTGCCGTTTTACGGTACGCTTTTTTGATCTCTTCCTGGGAAGCTGTTTTGGCAACACCTAGTATTTCGTAGTAATCTCTTTTCATTAATGTAAAATTGGGCCCTGCTGTTACGATTTATTTTCCAACCACTACTTTGGCAAAACGAAGTATTTTATCATTCAGGTAATATCCTTTTTGCACTTCATCTGCTACCTTGCCTTTCATCTTTTCGCCGAGGTCAACTTCCGCTATTGCTTCATGTTTCTCCACATCAAAATTAGTTTGAATACTCTCCATCGGCACCAGGCCTTTTTGATGCAATGTGGTTCTTAATTTATTAAACACAAGCGTAATTCCTTCCTTGATCTGGCCTACTTCACTATTGCTTTGCATCTGTTTTTCTGCTCTTTCGGCATCATCCAGGATGTCTAATAATGATATAATGATTTCTTTACCGGCAGTCTGGCTTAATTCAACCCTTTCTTTGGCTGTGCGCCGCTTAAAATTTTCAAATTCTGCTACCAGGCGAAGGTATTTATCCTTTTGTTCCTTCAATTCATCCTGTAGCTTTTCAATATCACCGGAATTTTCCGTAACTGAATTACTTAAATGAGTGTTGCCGGGGATGTCTGCATCTGCATTGATGTCCATTGCAATGTCTTCATTTAACGGTGTCTTATCTTCCATGTCTGACGTTTTAAAATGTTTGCGAAGGTACGATAGTCAAACATTTTGCCAATGGAGATTTGCAGTCAAATTGACACTTGAAGCCTTAAATACCGTAAAAAAGAAGCGGGAGATTATTTAACTACCTGGAATTTGCCTGATTCGAGTGTTACGCCGTTTTTATCCCTGAGTTGATAAACATAGATGCCGCGATAAAAATCTTCGAGGCTGATATTCGTACGTTGGGGAATGTTTTTTATTTCATACACTTTTTTACCCATGAAGTTGAAGATGAGAAGGGTAAATGAATTGTCATAATTCTTCTGGAAATCAAAATTGATGACCGAAGTAGCCGGGTTGGGATAGAACTTTATAAATTTTGCTGTAGATGAACCGGGATCCCCGTTCAGTTTATTCTGTTGTGCAAAAGATGTAAAATTTATACCAAATAAGAGAATAAGTATGTATGTAAATTTTTTCAACAATTTAAAAATAGCAAATTCTTTTGAATTACCAATTTTCAATAAGCACTAATTAAGCCAAAACCTTTAAAAAAAGTGCATAAAGTACCACAACAGGTACTTCCTATCAACTTAAACGTGCCAGGCACTCCTTTATTGCGTTAAAATCAGGTACATTTCCCGGATTTTCCAGGATTTCTGCATATTGTATGATTCCCTGCTTATCGATGATAAAAGCTGATCGCTTACTTACACCCCGCATATGCATATTGCCAAATGAATCGTACAAAGAGTTATAGAGGGCAGAAACTTCCTTGTTAAAATCACTCAAAAGCGGGTAATTATAGTGCTGCTCTTCTTTAAATTTTTGCAGGGTAAACACTGAATCTACAGAGATACCCAAAACCTGCACCGACTCATTTTCATAGGTACGTATATCATCCCGGATCTCGCAAAGTTCTTTAGTACATACACTGGTAAAAGCAAGGGGGAAGAACAACAACAATACATTTTTCCTTTCTCTAAAATCTTTTAAGTGTACAGGTTGCTTGTCTGTGTCATACAACATAAAATCCGGGGCGGTTTGTCCGATCATCACTGGCATATAAACTATTAAAAGTTAGTAAAAGCGTATTACAAATCAGGGCAGCGTGTTCCTGCTGCCATGTAAAAACAAAATAATTATCCAATTGTTCACCCGTTTCCATTTTTTTATCTGCCTTTCACATTGCCTGAAACAGTAAGGCCCCACCTTACGGCAGGACCTCTGTTATCCAAACAATCCATAAAAACAAAAATCTTACATTGTTAGACAGGACTTCTGGGATGGATTGTATATGGTTAAAATTTAGGACATCTTACAGCCTCCCGGCTGCTGTTAAATTGTTTGAATTTCAGGAAAGTTAACGACACTTCAAATCCGCCCCGGCCATCGCTTCCTCTTTTGAGCTGTGAAATATTGGCATCGTAGCTTACTGCAACTGCCATTGGCCGAAACTCCATTTTTGCTACAGGTATAATGGCATCTTTCCATCTCATATATGCGCCCATGTGCAACGAATATTTCGGATTTTCAGATTCATCCAGCTTTACTGAATACAGGGCACCGGTGATCATTTCTTTATGTGGCCCCTGGGCAGAATAATCTGTTTGTAGTGTGAAGTAGGAAAAGTCTGTCATGCTCATTCTGATGCCTGCTGATCCTACAATCTTCGGCGTCATTTCATCCGTTCCATTGCTGTAGTAGGAAATCTTTTTTGCTTTATTAAAATGATGATAAGCAACGCCGGCAAATAAATTATTGTTTGAACTTTCGCCGATCTGTGTATTAAAACTCATGCCCACTGTTGCATCAAAATATGAATAAGATGATTTAGCCAGGTTCTCACCATCTGACAATGATGCATTAAACCCTGTTCCATCGTATTGACTGTTCGTGGTGATCTTGCTTCTGTCGATACTGCGTTGTACATATCCTCCCATAAATGCCAGCGACAGGTAAGTGTTTCTTTCTGCACCCATTGATTTATGGTAGTTCAGTACAGGTAGTATATGCGTAGACGTTAGTGCAATTGTTCCGGCCTTATCATACAGGATCTGGCCGCCGAGTGTTATGTAGTCATCACCCTGTCCAACAGCTTTTTTAAATTCGCCGCTTAATGAAGTAGTTTGATACGGAACAGTAACACTGTTCCACTGGCTCCTGTACACAGACTGTATCCGTACATCACCGGTAAACAATCCTGCCAGTGCCGGGTTTCTCAACAAGGGCGTTTCAAATATCTGGGAAAAATGTATGTCCTGCGAATGCGCATTCTGTTGACACACTACCATGAGGAGTGTAAAGAAATGCAGTATAGGTTTTTTCATAGTGATGGTTTGGATTTTGGATAATCACCGTGTTAATAAAACGATTTTAGCACTTGTTTATTATCGGCAAGAATACTTTTTTGATTTGTGTGTTCCTGTTTTTTTCTTGTGTAGTACAACTGTTTTGCTTTTTAAAAACAGGGCCTGCAGGAATGCAAGCCCCGTATCATTCATAAAACAAAAGCGAGTTTATAATTATTTTATCAGTGCAATATTTCCTTTAAACGTGAGTGTGCTGCTGTTATCACACACTACTTCAACGATGTAAACAAACACATCGGGATTTAGTTTCTTTCCCCTGAAAGTGCCATCCCATCCCGCTGTTACATCATTGGCCATGAAATTTTTCTTTTCAAATACCACTTCGCCCCACCTGGTAAAAATGCGTTCAGATTTAATACTGAATACACCTGAACCCCTCGGGTAAAACACATCGTTTGTTCCATCGCCGTTTGGCGAGAATGTATTTGGAATAAATATATTGGCTCCATTGCATATAACGCTTACCGTTACTATATCGCTCGATTCACAACCTCCATCATTACGTACAGTAAGTGTGTATGTTGTAGTCGTTCTCGGCATCACCGTTTGCGCCGGCCATGTATTTCTGAATCCGGCATCGGTTGGATTCCATATAGCTACAGTTACATCCTGCGAAATTGTTGGTACTAGGTCTATCTGCTGACCAACATTGATCACTTTATCATCTCCGGCTTCTACCGTTGGAATGTCATACACCCTTACCGGGAAGTAAGCCGTATCGGAAAAGCAATGTTTATCATCTGTACCGATCAGCCTGTACGTAGTAGTTACCATTGGCGATGCTACTACATTTGCAGTTGAAGTACTGCTCAGTCCTACCGACGGACTCCACTCATACCTGAATGCTCCCGATGCTGTTAGCACAGCAGATCTGCCGGCACATATTGTATCACCAGGGCCGGTAACCATATCAAACGGATACTGAACATTCACCATTAATGAATCCCTGTTGCTACAGCCATACTGCGTGGTTCCGGTTACTACATATCTTGTTGGATTGGCAGGTGTTGCTATCGGGTTGGCACAATTGGCACAACTTAACCCGGTTGAAGGCGACCAGCTATAATTCAGTGCACCGGTTGCCTGTAACATCTTACCTGTTCCCTGGCATATTAAAGTATCCGGACCCGCTTCCACCGTAGGTATCGCATAGGCGTCAACGGTAGTGCGAACCGTATCTATACATCCGGTGCTGTTGGTTACCAGGAGCTGAATATTATACGTTCCTGCAGTTGAATATGTTTCCGGAGCAGGTTGCATTGCCTGTGAGGTATGACCGTTTCCGAGATCCCAGCTCCAGGTAACCGCAGAAGTATCAGCTACAGCCAGTGAGCCGTTAAACGTTACCGTTACAGGCGTACAGCCATTGGCCGTTTGAGCGATCAATGCCTGCGGTGCTGCTACAACTTTTACCGGGGTCTGACTGGTTACAGAATCAAGGCAACCACCGGCAGTTTGTACCAGTAATTTAGGATAATACAATCCTGGCGCACCATATAAATGGGAAGGGTTTTGAGCTGTTGAAGTATTACCGTCACCGAACAACCAGGTGTATCCTGTAACCGGATCATTTCCTGCAGTATGATTATTGAATTGAACATTTCCTGCATTACACAATGGCTGCGGATCAAAATCAAAATCTGCCAGTACACCATCCACATGAATGGTATCGGAACCAATAATCGGAACCACGCAACCTGCAGCATCTCTTAAAATCATTTTCGGAACATAATCTCCAGGGATGGTATAGGTATGCGATATTATTGAATCAGGCGTAATAAGTGTACTGCCGTCATTAAAATCCCATATAAAAGATATCCTGTCTCTTGTTGTGGCAACAAAGCGAACTGTTAATGGAGAACACCCCTGCAACGGTGAATACGTAAATGTTCCCTGCGGGCCACGTACCACGATTGTTTGTTGTTTTACAGAAGTACATCCACCTTGCCCGGTTACTGTTAAACTGGCCACATATACACCCGGAATTGAATAGAAATGTGAAGGGTTAGGCGACTGCGATGTAGTTCCGTCACCAAAATCCCAGTTGAAGGATGTATAATCCTGCGAAGTATTAACGAAGTCTACCACAAGTGGCGGACAGGTTCCCAGCGTATCACTCAATGTAAAGTTTGATTGTGGCGTTCTGATGGCAATATAATTTGCACGGATCATAGAATCAGTACATCCATATTGATCTACAATCACAAGCTTAACTGTATAGTTGCCATTTGCTGCATAGCTGTGCGACGGATTCTGCGCAATGCTTGTTCCTCCATCACCGAAATCCCAGGCATACGTTAGCCCCGGACCGGTTGAACTATTTACAAAATTTACGTTCCTGTTCGGGCAGGTAACCGTATCTGTTGTGGTGAATCCGGCTACAGGTCTTGATATAGTTAATAAACTAGATTTCACAATTGTATTCGAACAACCGGTAGTATCAACAACTGTTAAAGTTACCGTATAGATACCTGCTGCAGAATAAGTATGCTGGAACGGTGGCGCATGTAATGTGTCTGTTACACCATCGCCATAGTTCCATATCCATGTTTCAATTGGATTAATACCATCTGAAACAGAACTGTCGGTAAAGTTTACAGAACTTAATAAGCATGTACCCGGCACCGTTGAAGCGAAGTTTGCTGTAGGTCCGTTTACCCGTATGTAATGCATTTTATTGATCGTGTCTTTACAGCCATTCAGGTCGGTAGTAATAAGTTTTACATCGTACCAACCGGCAGTAGTATAAGTATGGCCTATTACTCGTCCGTTTCCGCTTCCGCCATCTCCAAAATACCAGGCATAGTTGGTGATGTATCCGGTTACATTTACCAAAGCAGTAAAAGTAGTGGCCGAATTCCGGCATGGGGTAGTGTCTGATGCGATAAAATCAGGGCTTTCATCTATGATTCTCACATTGCTGGTCTTGGTATGCGAACAACCTGTGGAGGCATTCGTAACCGTTAGTGAAACCAGGTATATGCCCTGTGAAGGGAAGAAGTGTGTTGGATTTGATATGGTAGAGGTAGTTCCGTCACCAAAATCCCAGTAATAGGTGTCAGCGCCAATTGAACGATCTGTAAAAATGCGTTTGAGCGGTGTAGAACAATTGGCTGTTGCGAGAAAGTTGGCAATGGGTGGTTTTACATGTACAAAACTGTCTATACGCAACGTATCCGGGCAACCATTGTTGATTGCAATCAACTGGATATAAAAATAGCCGGTGTCATGGTAAGTATGCTGCGGATTTTGCAGCACAGAACTTCCTCCGTCTCCGAAATCCCACAGGTAATGTGTACCATTATTTGTTCCTGTAGACTGATCTGTAAATACGACCGGAACTTCAGCACAAACATCCCTCGGTGTTCCATCGAAATGTACTTCCGGCGGAACGCCAGCCCTGATACCATTGTTTACAACTACTGTATCGGTACAACCACTTGCCGTTGTAATAACTAATGTGATATCGTAGTTTCCTGCATTGAAAACATGCGTTGGGGAAGCGAGCGTGGATGTTGTTCCATCTCCAAAATCCCACAGATAATTTGCAACAGGCTCTGTAGATGCATTGGTTGACGTGAAAGTCCATGACAATGGAGCACATCCCACTTGCGGCAGGTCGTTAATTGCGGCAACGGGTGGCTGAATGTGTATGTATTGCGTTCTGATCAGCGTGTCTCTGCAACCGTTAGTTCCAGTGGTAATGAGTGTTACATCAAAAGTACCGGGAGTTGTATAAGTATGCACAGGATTCTGTTGCACGGAAGTAGCGCCATCGCCGAAATTCCATTGATAGATATTTGCCCCGGTACTGCTGTTTGTAAAATGTACTGTTAGCGGAGCCATACATGATCCGGTAACGTCTGCTGTAAATCCGGAAGCCGGTTTAGGCAATACCGTAATCATACGGGTTATGGAATCGGTACAACTGCCAAAATTATTTACGAGTTTTATCAGGTAAGTTCCTGCAGTGGCATAGGTTTTAACAGGGTTTCTTACATTATCTGTAGTTCCGTCTCCAAAATCCCAGGCATAACTCACAGAATTAGGTGTTGAAGTATTATTGATGGTAAAACTGGTACCGGCACAAACGCTCACCGGTGATGTAAATGACGACTGCATGTTTCCGATGATGATCGGGGTAGGCATTACAAAAGTATCTTTACATCCATTCTGGTTGGTTACTATCAATGATGCTGTAAACGTTCCTGAATTATAGCTATGAGATGGATTTTGAGTGGTAGCTGTAAACCCATCGCCGAAATTCCACAGGTAAGAAAGTGTTCCCGCTCCTGTAGATGTATTTTGAAAATAAATATTTACCGGAGCTGTACAGCTATTATTCGTTGTATTGGTAAATCCGGCCACAGGGGCTTCGCCTACATTAATATATTGGGTTCTTGTTATAGTCTGGAAACAACCGCTGCTATTTCTAACCCTTAATGATACATTATAACTTCCCGATGCAGTATAGGTATGCGAGGGATTTTGTTGAGTACTGAAGTTTCCGTCTCCAAGATCCCACTGCCAGTTGTCTATCAAACCGGTAGTTGATGTACTGAGGTCGCTGAAATTTACCGTAAGCGGAAAACAGCCTGATGTTGCAGAGGCTGAAAAATCCACTACTGGCTTACTATAAACAGTGATATAACTGGTACGGGTAACCGAATCTTTCCCGGCTGCATTCTGAACTACCAGCTTTACGGTATAGGTTCCCGGATTAAAGTACGTTACTGAAGGATTTTGAAGGAAGGAAGTTGTGTTGTTTCCCAATGTCCATTTCCAGCTTGTTGGATTTCCTGTAGACAGGTCTGTAAAATCTACAATTAAGGGGGCACATCCGGATAGCGGCGTGGCCGAAAAGTTAGCATGGGGTAGCTGCGCTATAGTTATTGCACTCAGGAAAGTGAATAATACAGAAAAGCAACTGGTTTTTACCCAATTAGTAAGGTTCATAGGGATTGGCTTTTGCTTTATGAATATTGAATTGTCCCACTTGTGGCAAGACAACCCTATTAACACATATTAAAGCCAAATATTGTGTGAAGCGGAAGATTTTTTACAATCTCTCCATGTAGAGGATCTTTGGAGCGGCACTTCCCCAGGGAGCTAATTTCATTACCGGGAAGCCTTTATAAGTGAATTTCCAATCGCGGTTTAGAAAGCCGAAGGCCGGTATGGCAGGCGTGGTTAAACTGATACCTAATTTTCCATATTCTTCTGTACAAGTCCAGGTGCCGGTGCATACTACCGCTCCATTGAGCTTCGCATTCATAGGGCCATCGGTATTACTATTGGTTGTTGTATTTTTTTCCAAACGAAATGTATAGCCGGTATAGTCGGAAGTAATTTCGGTAGAATCGGTTCCGTTAATATCTACCGCATAATTAACCTTAAAATCCCTGTTCAGGATATTCTGCTCAAAATACTGTTGTAAAATGGGAACCACTTTATCTTCCGCATTCTTTTTGCAACCAAACATCAGGAGTAAAACAGAACAAAGTACAGCGATGACAAATCTTTTTTTGTAAATCAGGGCAGGCATGTTATTGAGATATTTTTGGATAAATATCGGAATATTTTTCAGTAACATAATCTATAAAATATTGGCTGTTTAAAGACTCGCCGGTTGCCAGGCTGCACAATTCTTCCGAAGTATAATAACGGCCATATTTATAAATATGTTGTTGTAACCATTGTAAAACAGGCAGGTTGTTTCCTTTACGGATATTTTCCTCCAGTAAAGGGTTTGATTTTTTTATGGCAGCGTATAGCTGGGCCGCATACAGGCTGCCGATGCTGTACGTAGCAAAATAGCCAAAACTGCCGTGGCTCCAGTGTACATCCTGTAAACAACCCCGTTTATCGTCTGGAACATGTACACCTAAATATGAGGCATACATATCATTCCAGGTGTTGCGCACCTGCTGAGCGGAAAGTGTTCCACTGATCAGTTGCTTTTCAATTTCATACCGGATCATCACATGAAAATGATACGTTAGTTCATCAGCTTCCGTGCGGATCAGCGAGGGGTGTACCTTATTGATTCCTTTGTAAAAACGATTGATATCAATCTGCTTCAATTGTTCGGGAAAATAAGATTGCAGTAAAGGGTATTCATATTCCCAGTATGGCAAACTTCTGCCGATACAGTTTTCCCACAACCTGCTCTGGCTTTCATGAATACTCAGACTGCAATATTCACCTAACGGTAAGCCATACTGTTTTTCGGGCAGGCCCTGTTCGTACAAAGCATGGCCTCCTTCATGAATGCAACTCCAGGTCATGTTGCCAAAATCATTTTCATCGATACGGGTGGTTACTCTTACATCGCTGCTGTTGAAGTTGGTGGTAAAAGGATGTTCACTGATGTCCTGCCTGCCCGCTTCAAAATCAAAATGCATTCGTTTTAAAATGTCGATACCGAATTTCCACTGCACATCTTTATCATAGTGTTGATGTAGAAATGTATTATCCGGTGCTGCACTGTGTGTGATGGCAGCTAGCAGGGAAGAAAGTTGCGGGCGCAGTGAATCAAATAATGCATCTGTAATGGAAACAGTTAATCCCTTATCATAATCATTCATCAAAGCATCGTATGGATGCCCCGAATACCCGAGCATGTCGGCTTCCTGTTTTTTTAAATCGATGAGTGCGTCAAGTGGTTGTTGGAAAATGCCGAACGAATTTTCCTTTCTGGCAGCAATCCAGGCATGAAAAGATTTATGTACTGCTTCCGTTGTTTTGCGTACAAACTCCGGGGATAGTTTTTTATTACGGTTATAATCGTACAGGCTCAACGCCACATTTCTTTGTTCATCTGTGTGGAGGTCATTCCTGGAGGATAATTCAAGCAACAGGTTACCGAATTTTTCATCCGTAAACTGTTCATGTGCTATTTCACTTAATGTGGCAATCTGCCTTCCCCTGAATTCATTTCCTTTCGGCGGAAGATAGGTTTCCTGGTCCCATTGCAAAACTGCCGATGCATATTTAACATCGGCAATTTTTTGTAGGTAGTGCTTATATAGTTCGTAAAGTTCTTTGCTGTTGCTCATCCTCAAATATATAATTTATCGTTTGGCAAAATTAAACCGGTAAATGTCACTGCCCACTTAAATCTGTATTTTTATGGTATGACGATTCAGCACATTACAGATTTACTTGAAAAAACGGCACCGCTTTCATTACAGGAAGATTATGACAATGCCGGGCTCCTCACCGGGAACAAAAACTGGGAATGCTCAGGAATACTTGTATCGCTCGATGCAACGGAAGACGTAATAAAAGAGGCCATTGATAAAAAATGCAACCTGGTGGTGGCACACCATCCCATTGTTTTCAGGGGTTTAAAAAAAATCAACGGCAAAAACTATGTAGAACAAACCGTTATCACCGCCATAAAAAATGATATTGCCATCTACGCCATACATACCAATCTTGATAATGTGATCGCCGGCGTAAATGGAAAAATAGCGGATGCCATCGGGCTGATCAACCGAAACATACTGGCACCCAAAAAAGGGTTATTGCAGAAGCTGGCTGTATTTGTTCCGGTAGATTATAAAGAGAAATTACTGAATGCCGTATTTGAAGCAGGTGCCGGTACCATCGGAAATTACAGTGAATGTAGTTTTGGAACTGAGGGAACAGGCACGTTTAAAGCGGGTGACAAAGCCCGGCCATTCAGCGGCACTATTGGCGAGCGCCACCAGGAAAATGAAGTAAAGGTAGAAGTGATTTTTCCTGCCTGGTTAGCCGGGCGTGTAGTTAGTGCAATGAAGGCAGCGCATCCTTATGAGGAAGTGGCGTATGATCTTTACGGACTCGCCAATGAATTTGCCCAAACCGGCAGCGGGTTAATCGGGGAATTGGAAACGCCGGTTAAAGAAGCTGATTTTTTAGAAAACCTGAAGAAAACATTCGGAATACCTGTAATACGACATACCGCGTTTACAGGGCGGCCTGTAAAAAAAGTGGCGATCTGTGGAGGAGCCGGCAGTTTTCTCACCCAAACAGCCAAAGCTGCCGGTGCAGATGTGTATGTTACGGCCGACATAAAATATCATGAATTTTTCGACGCAGAAAGAGGTTTGTTGCTGGCCGACATAGGCCATTATGAAAGTGAACAGTTCACAATAGCGCTTTTGTTTGATATTTTAAGGGAAAATTTCCCTAACTTTGCCGTCCTTAAAACGGGCGTGAATACCAATCCTGTGCGGTATTCCTGATCGTCTTGTTTAAAGCAAGCAAAAAAATAAATCAATATAAATATGGCTTCAGTAAAAGAGTTTTCAGTAGAAGAAAAACTGTCTTCATTGGTTCGCCTGCAAAAGATCGATTCCAAACTGGATGAAGTTCAGATTTTGAAAGGTGAATTGCCAATTGAGGTAAAAGACCTGGAAGACGAGATTGAAGGACTTCATGCAAGGCAAACAAGAATTGAAGAAGAAATAAACGGGATACAGGAATTCATTGAACAGAAAAAAGAAGGTATTAAAGAAGCGAAGGCGCTGATTGCAAAATATGAGAAGCAAAGTGAGAATGTAAAGAACAGCCGCGAGTTTGAAGCGATCAATAAGGAAATTGAAATGCAGCAGCTCGAAGAAAAATTGTGTGAAAAACACATTAAAGACGCCACCGAAGAAATTGCGGAGAAAGCAAGACAACTCGAATTGGCAAAGAAGGCGGTTTCCTCAAAAGAAACAAACCTGAATGCAAAAAAAGCGGAGCTGGAAAAAATCATCAGCGAAACGGAAAAAGAAGAAAAGCATTACAATAAAGAAGGCGTAGCAGCAAGAGAACATGTAGATGAAAGATTATTGACCAGCTATGACCGTATTCGCAAAAATTACCGCAATGGACTGGCAGTAGTACCGGTAGAAAGAGATAGCTGCGGTGGTTGTTTCCATGCCATTCCTCCACAAAAGCAAAGTGAAATCAAATTGCGCAAGAAAGTGATGGTGTGCGAAAACTGCGGACGTATTTTGGTAGATGCAGATCTGAACGATTCTGTTGAAGTGAAATAAAGATTTTTACGATTGATAATGAGTAAGGCCTGCTTGTATGAGCGGGCTTTTTCTTTTATAAAACACGTGAAAATCTCACTGCTATTTTACAGCTAAGCCTTAATTTACAGTTAATTTGCCCCATTATGCTTTCAACCTTACATATCCAGAACTACGCCATTATCGATGACCTGCAAATCGACTTTTCTAACGGGTTAAATATTATCACCGGCGAAACAGGTGCCGGTAAAAGTATTGTAATGGGCGCACTGAACTTGATCCTGGGCCAAAGAGCCGATAGCAGTGCCCTTCAGCAAAAAGATAAAAAATGTATTGTAGAAGGTTCGTTTACCATCGCAAAAAATAAAAACGTAAGCGAGTTCTTTTTACATAATGACCTGGATAATGAACATGAGATTTTAATAAGAAGAGAAATTGCGGCCAATGGTAAATCGAGAAGTTTTATCAATGATACACCGGTAAATTTGTCTCAACTGAAAGAATTGGCTGTATTGCTGGTAGATCTACACCAGCAGTTTGATACGCTTGAATTGAATTCAGAAAATTTTCAAAGAGAAGTGTTGGATGCGTTTGCAGGAAACGGATCGCTCGTACAACAACTGAAAGAACAATTTGAACAATACAGTCGCACTAAACGAGAACTGGAATTATTACAGGCACAACAAAATGCTGCAAACAAAGAACTCGACTACAACCGTTTTTTATTTGATGAGTTGGAAGAACTTTCTCTAAAAGAAAATGAACTGGAAAACCTGGATGCAGAATTGAAATTACTGAGCAATGCAGAAAATGTAAAGCAACAATTGAGTGCCGTTTATTTTGAATTGAAAGATAGTGAGCAGCCTGTTGTTCAGCAATTGAAATCGCTCCAAAATAAAATGAAGTCGCTGCAGGAATATCATCCCGATATAGAAGGTCTCTCCAAACGATTACAAATTGCTGCTATTGAATTACAGGATGTGGCAGATGAACTGGAGCGCATAGACGATTCGGTTAGTTTTGATCCGCAAAGAATAGAATGGATCAATGAACGAATATCTGCAGGATATAAATTATTAAAAAAACACAATGCACATTCAACAGCAGAATTATTAATGATACAGGAAGCATTACAGCAAAAGCTGGATGCTGTATTAAATATTTCAACCGCAATAGAAAAACTGGAAAAGGAAACCACTCAATTGTATCAGCAATGCCTGGTTATTGCAGAAAAAATTTCTGCTAACAGGGAGGGGCAGTTGAAAACATTATCAGATAAGGTGAATAAACTGCTGGTACAGGTTGGAATGCCCAATGCCCGTTTAAAAGTTGAACTCAATGAAATTCCCCTTACAAATACAGGTATCAATGAAGTTGAATTTTTATTTGATGCAAATAAGAGCGGTCGTTTTGAGCCAGTGAGTAAAGTAGCAAGCGGGGGAGAGCTGAGCAGGCTGATGCTGAGTATTAAATCACTCGTTGCAAAAAAGCTGGAATTGCCTACATTGATATTTGATGAGATTGATACCGGTATCAGTGGCGAAGCTGCAAAACAGGTAGGAATTATCATGAAAGATCTTTCGGCTGCACATCAACTCATTGCTATCACACATCAGCCGCAAATTGCCGCAAGGGCAAAAGCTCATTATTTTGTGTATAAAGAAATAAAAGGGGATAAAATTGCAACGTCCGTTCGACTGCTCAACAATGATGAACGCATTACTGCCATCGCTAAAATGCTCAGCGGAGAAAAACCAACAGCTGCGGCACTGGAAAACGCCAGAGAAATGGTAAGCAATTGACCAGTTGGCCAACTGTATGAGTACACAATGCAGCATGAAAGCGAGTAAACTTTAAACTAATAACTAAGAACTAAGAACTAATAACTAATCTTATAACTTCCTTATTTTTACCGAAATTATTAATCATCCAACAATCTATTTATGCCTTACAATCTGCTTAAAGGAAAAAAGGGAATTATATTCGGCGCACTCGATGAAAGATCGATCGCCTGGATTACTGCAATTAAATGTAAAGAAGAAGGTGCAGATTTAATTTTAAGCAATGCACCGGTTGCATTGCGTATGGGGGAAATCAACAAACTGGCTGAAAAAGTAAATGCGCCGGTAATTGCCTGTGATGTAAGTAACGGGGATGATGTAGATAATCTTATAACGAAAGCAATGGAACACTTTGGTGGCGGATTCGATTTTATCCTTCATTCTATTGGCATGAGTGTAAATGTGCGTAAAGGAAAACATTATACTGAAATTGATTACGCCAATAATATCAAAACACTCGAAATTTCTTCCATGAGCCTCCACCGGGTGCTGGCTACCTGCATGAAAAAAGATGCGCTGAATGAGTGGGGAAGTGTAATCGCATTAACCTATATCGCGGCGCAACGTGTTTTTCCTGATTATAATGAAATGGCAGATGCCAAATCCCTATTGGAAAGTGTGGCCCGCAGTTTCGGGTATCATTATGGTGCAAAAAAGCATGTGCGTATCAATACCATTTCCCAATCGCCTACCAAAACAACTGCCGGCAGTGGTGTAAAAGGATTTGATGGTTTTATGCTTTATGCGGAGAAAATGAGCCCGCTAGGAAACGCATCTGCTGAAGATTGTGCAAACTACTGTGTGATGATGTTCAGTGATATGACAAGGATGGTAACCATGCAGAACCTGTTTCATGATGGTGGATTTTCCTATACCGGTGTAACACAGGGTGTGATCGAACAAATGGAAAAATAATACAGGGAAGCGGAAGGAATTTATGGCTGTGGTATGGTTTGGGAAAACAGTTGTGGCCGGTAATTACCTGTAATAGCATCATCTGTTTCTTATCGATCGTATTACTTTATTTTAAGTGTACATTTAAGCATTAATGGCAGTGGTGCTGGATGCATTGCCAATAAATTTCAACTTTACTTCAGTTTAATAAAAATCCCCGGTAACTATTCCGGGGATTTTTATGTTTAAAAAGTTGATTTAATATTCATCTTCATTGAAAAAGAAATCTTCCTGGCTTGGGTAGTCGGGCCAGATATCATCCAGTCCTTCATAAATTTCTCCTTCATCATCCAACTCCTGTAAATTTTCTATCACTTCTATCGGAGCGCCGCTTCTGATGCTGTAATCTATCAGTTCGTCTTTGGTTGCAGGCCAGGGTGCATCTTCAAGGTGTGAGGCTAATTCTAGTGTCCAGAACATCTTCTAAAAGGGTTTATTTTTTGCAAATGTATAAGTTACTGCGTAATAACCAAAAGTATCTTTTGAACAAAGATTCAATTGTTTGTTAAAAGGCAGCCTGTCTCAACAGGGTGTTTACCTTGTTAACGAAAGACCGCTTTATAAATTGCAGCATCAATTTTCGGGCCCTGTACTTTTAGAATGAAAAACATTTTATTTGCTGACAGCTTATCATTTTTTGCTGACAATTATTATTTATTTTCGGCCAATGTTATCTGCAAGAAATATTGAAAAAAAATATGGAGCGCTCCAGGTGTTAAAGGGTGTTGATATTGATATCCGGAAAGCCGAAATCGTAAGCATCGTGGGGTCATCGGGGGCGGGGAAAAGTACTTTTTTGCATATTTTAGGAACGCTCGATAAGCCAAATAAGGGTGAGGTTTTTATCGGCGATACACGGGCAGATAAACTTACAGGCAAAACCCTGGCAAAATTCAGGAACAAACACATCGGGTTTATTTTCCAGTTTCATCACCTGTTACCTGAATTTACCGCAGTAGAAAATGTGTGTATACCGGGATGGATTGCCGGCAACCGCAAAAGGGAAACAGAAACCAGGGCAAAGGAATTGCTAACTACACTTGGGTTGAAAGACAGATTTGAAAATAAACCCAACCAGTTATCTGGCGGGGAACAGCAAAGGGTGGCCGTTGCAAGAGCATTAATTAATAATCCGTCCATTATTATGGCAGATGAGCCAACCGGTAATCTCGATTCAGCAAATGCAAGAGAACTGCATAATCTTTTTATTGACCTGAGAAACAAATTCGGACAAACCTTCCTGATCGTTACACATAATGAAGAACTCGCTGCATTAAGCGACCGGATTCTACATATGAAAGACGGCAGGATGATGTAATCCTGCCGTTCTTAAATTAATTTGTATTGCTGCTATTTAGCCGCCTTCACATAACCCCAGTTTTCTCCTTTTTTAATCCGGATGATCTGGGTATCGGTAACCTTAAACTTTTTTGCAAGTTGCCGAACAGTTTTGTTTTGATTCAACAGCTTTTTCAGCAACATTACTTTAGTTTCGGTTAGTTTAGCTGTTGGACTGCCTCCATTGAATCTTCCGATTCTTGATTTTTTTTCAGCAATTACTATCGGACTCTTTTTCTGGTGAGCATAATTTTCTTCCAGTGTCATCCACTTCAAATTACTCGCCCGGTTATTTAATTTATTGAAATCGAGGTGTGCAACTACAACCTGGTTTTTTGTAGGTTTTGGTAAAAAATAATCTGCAACCAGGCGGTGTATCAAAACATGATAATATATTGTTCTTGTTTTTTCATCGGCTTTGTATTTAAGCGATACTGCCTTTTTAAACTCATTCAATTCTTTTGTAGCAGCAGCAATAACCGATTTGCCTGCTTTTTCCAAAGTAAGTTTTTTTACTTTAGCAGCAAGTTTGAAACCCTGTTTTTTAATTTTATCAAACTTCAGTTGTTTTTTCTCATCCCTGGCTCTGAAAAATTTACTGCGGATAACCGGGTAGCCATTTGTAATAGACCCCTTCAGAATATTTCCATCTGAATTTTTACTGATGGATTTTACTCTTCCGAAATTAGATACTTCAAATTTCAGATCGTTGTCGTACTTAAACTTAAACTTAACTGGTTTCCACTTTTCTCCTGGAAAATTTTTAATCATAGCAATAATTTGTATTGTTATTTATTAAGCGTTTTCAGGTACCCGTTAGTATGTTATGAACAGGCACTTCTGGAATAAACAGATAGGAGCAGGACAAGATTTCAGGCTAAAATTAAGAATAAATGAGCTTATTCAGAACTTGTTTTATTTTTTCTTCGTTTGGAAGCATTTCTTTTTCAAGCAAGAGGTTCATAGGCACAGCGGGCAGATTTAATGCACCCAGCACTTCCGGAGCCGCATCGAGCCATCTGAAGCAGTTTTTTGCGATCCTTCCCGCCAATGCTTCGGCGAATGAATTGTTTTGCTGCTCCTCGGTCACAATAAGGCATTTTCCATGCTTCTTTACTGTTTCAAAAATCAATTGCTCATCCAGCGGATATAGCGTACGTAAATCTATAATATCTATGGCTCCGGGAAAACTTTTTGATGCTGCTTTCGACCAATAAATACCCATCCCATAAGTCACAATACAGCAACTTTCCCCCCGGTCTATCATTTCAACCGATGCTTCCTGCACTATTTTTCCTTTACCGAGAGGAATAACATAGTCGCGGTCGGGCTCTGTAGTTTTCGCTTCTTCTGTTCCTGGAACCTTACTCCAATACAAGCCTTTATGCTCAAGCATTACCACCGGGTTTGGATCGAGGAATGCTGATTTCATCAAACCTTTCATATCGGCAGCATTGGAAGGATAAACAATTTTAATTCCTTTAATGGTAAGCAACGTACTTTCTACACTTCCACTATGATAGGGGCCGCCACCACCATAAGCGCCAATAGGCACACGTATAAGTGTTTGTACCGGGAACTTACCACAACTTAAATAGCAGCTTTTTGAAATTTCGGTTACAAGCTGGTTAATACCCGGGTATATATAATCTGCAAACTGCACTTCTACAATAGGTTTAACACCAACGGCGCTCATGCCCACTGTTGAACCAATGATATAGGCTTCCTGGATGGCTGTGTTGAATACACGATGATCACCAAATTGTTCGGCCAGTGTAGCAGCCTCCCGGAATACACCTCCGAGTCGGCGCCCAACATCCTGGCCGTACAAAACCGCCTCAGGATATGTTTCCATTATTTCACGTATAGCGAATAATGCCGCATCTACCATCAGCACTTTTTCTTTATTTTCCGGAGACCTGTTGCCTTTTTCTGAAACAATTGCCGGTGCTGCAAAAACATGATGGGCAACAGTAGCCGGGTCGGGTTCGGCTGCATTTACGGCCGCATCAAAATCTGCTTTCACAAGGATAGCTGTTGCCGATTCGATTTCATCTAATGCTGATGCTGCAATACCGTTATCGAGTAAAAACTGTTTTAGTTTCGGCCCGGGGTCGTTTTTAAAGGATGTTTCAAGTTCATCATCCCACCTGTAAAAATCTCTTCTTACCCCACTGGTGTGATGACCAAGCAAGGGAACTTTTGCATGTACCAGCCAGGGCTTCCTGTTTTTTCTAACGTTGCTGATTACGTTTTCCATGCACTGGTAACAGGATTCAAAATCAGTTCCATCAATGCTGGTACGTTCTATCCCTTTAAAACCCGCAATGAATTCATAAGCGTTTGATGTTCTTGCTTCGGCTGATGTAACACTAATACCCCAGTCGTTGTCCTGAACCAGGTAAATAATGGGAAGCTGATGCAATGCTGCAAATTGAAATGCTTCACTTACTTCTCCTTCTGTTACTGAGGCGTCGCCGAGTGAGCAGATCACAACAGGAAGTTCATCGTTAGCTCCCTTTTTTAATAAGGCTGAATTTATTTTTTCGAGGTATTGCAGCCCCTGTGCTACACCGGTAGTTGGCACTGCCTGCATACCGGTTGCACTGCTCTGGTGAATGATGGTTGGTTTATCTTCTCCCCTGTAATTGGGGTGGTTATAATATTCCCTGCCTCCGGTAAACATGTCATCAGCTTTTGCCAGCAATTGCAGCATTAACTGGTATGGACTGAATCCCAATCCAAGCATTATGCTTTCGTCGCGGTAATACGGGCTAACATAATCGCAGGGCAATAGATGAAAGGCTGTGGCCAGTTGAATGGCTTCGTGTCCACGGGAAGTACTGTGAACATATTTGCAATGAGTTCTGTTGGCTTCATAAGTATCTGCCATTGCTTTGGCGGTACACATGAGGCGGTAAGCTTTTAATAATATATCGGTTGATAATGCCATTGAGCAGGTTGGTTCATAATAGTATCAACGATGTTGCCTTGATAGTTGTTCAGCAAAAGCTAAACCGTTGTATTTTTTACAAGTGAGTAACACCACCTGAAAGGGCTGGCGGGCAACGAGGTTGAATTAATTTCCAATGTTGGTATAAACATTTATTTAAAAAAAAGCTGGTATTTCTATGCTACCAGCTTTTTATTTTATTGCATTTTGAATGTCTCCAGGAATTTAGTTGTGAAATTTCCGGCCCTGAAATTTTCGTCTTTCATCAATTGCTGGTGAAAGGGGATCGTTGTTTTTACTCCTTCTATTACATATTCGCTCAATGCCCTGCTCATGGTGTTGATTGCTTCCTCACGTGTTTGCGCAACAGAAATTAATTTTCCAATCATGCTATCGTAATAGGGTGGAATCACATAACCTGCATACACGTGGCTGTCTACCCGCACACCATGTCCGCCAGGTTGGTGCAATACAGTTATTTTTCCCGGAGACGGCCTGAAGTCGTTAAACGGATCTTCCGCATTGATGCGGCATTCGATGGCGTGCATTTGCGGGAAATAAGCTTTGCCCACAATTTTTTCCCCCATGGCGATTTTGATCTGTTCTTTGATGAGGTCATAATTGATAACCTCTTCTGTTACGCAATGTTCTACCTGTATACGGGTATTCATTTCCATGAAATAGAAATTGCGATGTTTATCTACGAGGAACTCGATGGTTCCAACACTTTCATAATTGATAGCCTGTGCTGCTTTGATGGCTGCTGCACCCATTTTCTCCCTAAGCTCATCTGTCATAAAAGGCGAAGGCGATTCTTCTACCAGTTTTTGATGGCGTCTTTGAATGGAACAATCCCTCTCACTCAGGTGACAGGCGTTTCCGTATTGGTCGCCGGCAATTTGAATTTCTATATGGCGGGGTTCTTCCACGAATTTTTCCATGTAGATACCGTCATTTTTAAATGCAGCTCCTGCTTCCACCTTTGCCATTTCGTAGTTGCGCTCCAGTTCACTTTCTTCCCATACCACACGCATTCCTTTTCCCCCACCGCCTGCAGTTGCTTTTAAAATAACCGGATACCCGATTTCTTTAGCAGATTTTTTTGCATGTTCAACACTTTGCAACAAGCCTTCCACTCCGGGAACAACAGGCACGCCTGCTTTGATCATGGTGTCTTTGGCTGTTACTTTATCACCCATAGCATTGATCATATCTGGAGTGGGACCGATGAATTTGATGCCGTGTTCACCACATATTTTGGCAAACCTTGCATTTTCTGCAAGAAAGCCATAACCAGGGTGAATGCCATCGGCATTGGTAATTTCGGCCGCTGCCATGATGTGCGGTATGTTGAGGTAGCTATCGGCGCTTGCGGGCTTACCGATACATACCGCTTCATCGGCAAATTTTACATGAAGGCTGTCTTTATCCGCAGTTGAATAAACAGCCACCGTTTTTATTCCCATTTCCCTGCAGGTGCGAATTACTCTAAGCGCAATTTCCCCGCGGTTGGCAATTAGTATCTTTTTAAACACGTTTGTCAATTAAGAATGAACAATGAAAAAGTAAAATTGGAAAACCTTTTGGATTTGAATTTTATGCAGGCTGAACCAGGAATAATGGCTGGTCGTATTCAACCGGACTTGCATCTTCCACCAACACTTTTACGATGGTGCCTTTTACCTCGCTTTCTATTTCATTGAATAGTTTCATGGCTTCAATGATGCAAACAACTTTACCAGGGGCTACTTCATCACCTACGTTTACAAAAATCGGTTTTCCCGGTCCGGATTGGCGATAGAATGTACCGATCATCGGGCTTTTAATGGTAACCAGGTTATCCTGTTTGGCAGTATCCGCTTTTGGTGCTGCGGGTGCAGCAGGTGACGACGCCTGGGCAGGTGCGCTAACCGGTGCAGGCATAGCCATTGCCGGTGCAGCCGATGCGGCAACGCTTATATTTTGAACAGGATCTTTCTTTTGTTTAATGGTAATCTTTCTTCCGTCTTCTTCAATGGTGATTTCCCCGATAGAGGTTTTATTAATGAGTTTAACAAGCTCTTGAATTTGTTTGATGTCCATATTATTTTGTTGAATGGTTAAAGGAAACAGAAACGGGCAGCTAAGATAGGAAATGATTGTTCAAATTAACAAAATTTGAATTGGTAGATTATAGAAAAACCTTTGAAAATGCCTCAAAAACATCAAAAAAATGGGAAAAACTCGCTAAAAAAGCCATTTTTTAATAAAAAAAGAAGCCGACCTAAGCCGGCTTCCCTTCCACTAAAATATATCTTTGGCTTAAAAGCCAGGGCATTTATTTAACTCTTTCAACGTAATCACCCGTTTTTGTATTGATACGGATTAATTCTCCTTCATTTACAAACAGGGGAACATTCACCGTAGCACCGGTTTCAACAGTTGCCGGTTTTAATGTTCTGGTAGCAGTGTCGCCTTTCATACCTGGTTCACTGTAGGTAACGAGTACCACGATTTTATCGGGTAATTCAATACCCATTGGCTGGTCGGTTTCGCCATTGATTAACACAGAAACTTCCTGTCCTTCTTTAAGGAATTTAGGTGCATCTATCATTTCTTCAGGAACGGTAATCTGTTCAAAGGTTTCATTATCCATGAAACTATAACCGGTATCGTCTTTATATAAAAACTGGTATGCCTTTTTTTCAACTCTTACCGGGAAGATGGTTTCACCACTGTTCCAGGTTACTTCAATGGTACGGCTGTTATCCACGCCTTTCAGTTTGGCCCATACCTTAGCTGCTGCACGTGCGGTTTTATTTTGTCCGAATTCTATTACTGTGTACAGGCTGTTGTCTATTTTTAAAATCAGCCCTGAGCGCATATCTGCTGTAGTTGCCATAAAAACGTATGTTTACTTAATTTTTAATCAGGCAGCAAAAGTAGCAATCCTGCCCGAGTTTTAAAATTAAAGTTTACATCTTTTTAAAGGAGGATTATTGAACGAATAAAAGAATCTGATTAGTTTTATAAAAAAAATTACAGTGAAACAAATAGTTATAGCATCATTATTATTGATTGGGTTTCATTTTTCCAATGCGCAGGCCGGGAACGATACTCTTCCATCGAATATGCGTTTGCAAACCATCCCGGATTTTACCCTGATGGTAGCCCCCGATAGTACTGCATTCAACAATCACTCTTTTAAAAAACACCAGCCGGTGATGATCATCCTGTTCAGTCCGGATTGTGAGCATTGTAAACATTTTACAAAGGAATTACTGGCCAATTATGACCTGGTTAAAAAAGCGCAAATTGTGATGGCTTCAGCTTTAAATTATGACCTGGTGAAGAAATTTTATGACGACAATAAAATAGCAAATTACCCATCTATCACAATGGGTAGAGATGCCAATTATACTTTGGGGTTGTATTACAAGGCCCGCACTTTCCCCACACTTATTATTTATGATTCCAATGGTAAGTACGTAGAGAAATATTCAGGCGAGATTTTACTGGAAATTATTGCAAAAAGGCTGAAGTAATTCCGAAGTAACAGCGGGTGTTAGCATCAACTACTTGATGAAACGCTGATTCCATACGATTCGGTCCTGAATCATTATTCTTACATCATAAATTCCTTTACCGAGGTTGGCAACAGGCACCTGTATGATCCTGTTTATTGAGGAAGACCTGAACCGGTTTAAAATTTTCCCATTCGAATTCTGTATGAAAATGCTGATGGCACTGGTGATGTTTTCACTACCGGTATATTGAAGGTTCAATACCTCTTTTACGGGAACGGGGAAAATGATCCAGCTTCCTGTTGACTGCCCCATGATCAGCGTAATAGCCGTGCTGAATTCTACAACATGTTGCTTAATCATTTTAAGCCGATAAAAATTCTTTGTATTATCCGGGAACCGGTCGGTGAAGGACGCTACAGTAGTTTCGGTGAAATCAGAAAGGGAAAGTGTAAAAAGGTCGGTCCAGCGATTGTTATCCGTACTTTTTTGCAGTACATAACTGTTAACAGCAGGATCGTTGGTCTGCCATTTTAATTTTATTACAGTCTTTTCCTGGTCGAAAACCGCAGTCAGGTTTGGTGAAATTGGAGTCGCAAAGGATACGGCGTGCACCAATAAAAACAGTGCAACCATTCTGGTGAATTTCATTGAAAAGTTAGATTTTGCGGTTTTGGCAAAACTAACCAACTCAATCATATCTTATAGTTAAATGAGATAAGGGAAGGCAAGATAAGAAATATTTGCGGTAAGATTAACAACGTCAATCATGTTTTATTTTTTATGCTGTATTGATGAAACATTTACATTTGCGCCGCAAACATTATTCAACCCAAATAAATAAGATATTATGAAAGTAACTGTAGTAGGTGCAGGAGCGGTAGGAGCCACTTGTGCCGACAATATCGCCCGTAAACAGCTTTGCGATGAACTAGTATTGGTAGACATCAAAGAAGGCGTGGCAGAAGGTAAGGCAATGGACCTTATGCAGACGGCACAAATTGAAGGTTTTGATACCAAAATCATCGGCAGTACAAATGATTATGCTAAAACTGCGGGCAGTTCGGTGGCGGTTATTACATCCGGAATTCCGCGTAAACCAGGCATGACACGTGAAGAATTGATCGGGATCAACGCCGGCATTGTAAAAACAGTTACTCAGAATTTATTGAAGTATTCGCCGGATGCAATCATCATCGTGATCAGCAACCCTATGGATACCATGACTTACCTCGCTTTGAAATCGAGTGGCTTACCGAAAAACAGGATCATTGGAATGGGAGGAATATTAGATAGTGCCCGTTTCCGGTATTACCTCAGCCAGGCGATACATTGCTCGCCTAATGATCTGCAGGCAACAGTAGTGGGCGGACATGGAGATACAACAATGATCCCTTTAACAAGACTGGCAACTTATTGCGGTACGCCTGCATCAAATTACCTGGATGAAGCATCTTTGAAAAAAGTTGCGGCTGATACAATGGTTGGAGGTGCTACCCTTACCGGTTTACTGGGAACCAGTGCATGGTATGCGCCAGGAGCAGCCGGAGCTGCATTGGTTGAAGCGATTGTTAGAGATGAAAAGAAACTAATGCCTTGCTGTGTTTACCTCGATGGTGAATATGGTTTGAACGATATCTGCATCGGCGTTCCGGTTATCATCGGAAAAAATGGATGGGAAAAAATTGTAGACTATGCGCTGAATGATGATGAAAAAGCAGCCATGGTAAAAAGTGCCGAAGCCGTTCGTAATATGAACAGCGTGTTGAGCACACTTACGATCTAAGTATTTAAAATTATATTATAGTAAAGCCCCGGTTTTTTAAGCCGGGGCTTTTGTATTATAAATAATTATTATTACCTTGTTGCTCCCCCCGAGACTACATTCAACTAAACTTTAACTGCTTATTCTTTACACATGAAGCGTTTATCCCTTCTATTTAGTACACTGCTGTTTGCAGTTGTAGCCAATGCCCAATTGATTATTACGGATGAGCCGAGTGCTACAGCCCTGGTTCAAAAACTCGTTGGCGATGGCGTAACCATCAGCAATGTATCTTTCACCGGTAACTCCCTAATGGCCGGAAAATTTAAAAACCTCGGTGGGTTAACGAATATTAATCTTGATAGCGGCATTGTTATTACTAACGGCAGAGCAAAAACGACAACGCTGGATCAGTTTGGTGTAGATGGTAACGGTATAGATCTGGCGGAAGATGTTACTGCAAGCAATTTATGGAACCTGCCCGGCGACGCACAACTTGCCAATGAAATCGGGGCCGATGTTTCAGATCTGAATGACGCCTGTGTTTTAGAATTCGATTTCATTCCTTCAGGAGATACGATCAAATTCAGGTATGTATTCTCTTCTGAAGAATATTATCCCGGCTATGTTTGCACGTATAATGACGCGTTCGGATTTTTTCTTTCAGGTCCCGGCATTACAGGTTCACCCAATATAGCCCTGATTCCCGGAACCAACACACCTGTGTCCATCTTCAATGTAAATAATGTAACTGAACTTCCGGCAAATTGTCCTAATAATACGGCGTATTACATCGACAATACCTCCAACAGGTATTTTACACATGATGGTCATACTTCTGTGTTTACAGCCATACACGCAGTGATACCCTGCCAGGTTTACCACCTGAAACTGGTTGTTGCCGACTTCCAGGACGATGCCTTGGATACAGGCGTATTTCTTGAGGCAAAGAGTCTTACTTCCAATATTGTTCGACTGATTAATAATACTCAAACAGACAATTTGAATAACAGCTACATTGTTGAAGGCTGTATCACCGGATCCTTTTCCATTAAAAGACCTGGTGCACCCAATTATCCATTGCAGGTTGCGATTAATTATAGCGGTAGCTCTGCAACAAATGGTGTAGATATGCAAACACTTCCCGCTATTGTTACCATTCCTGCCAATGATTCAATGGTTACCATACCGATTATTCCAACAATTGATAATATTCCTGAAGGAATTGAAACAATAAAGATTTCTGTTAGTGCCGGTTGTACTTCCGTAGCTACAGACAGTGCTATCATTCAATTAAGAGATTATGACACGCTAACCGTTTTACCACATGTAGCCAATATCTGTAAAGATGGTTCTGTTCAACTCTCTGCCAACCAATCCTGGAGTACATTCCAGTGGGACAATATTCCGGGGCTCGACAACTACACGGTAAATAATCCGGTAGCCACTCCACTTCAAAGTCTTACAACTTACTACTGTACATCAACCACCGGTTCCTGTAATGGGAGAGATTCTGTTTTAATACAATGGAAGGAACTTGAGTTTAATAACCAGGTGAATGTAAATTGTCAGAACGGAACAACAGGTCAAATCAGTGTTTCGGCCGGGCCTGAATGGGAGGCAGCAACCACCGTATATTCAATCGATAATCTGCCCACACAACCCTCAGGTACATTTACCAATCTTCCTGTGGGCAATTATATGGTTCATGTTACTGATGCAACAGGTTGCGAAGACAGCCTGCCTGTACATATTATCCAGGCTTATCCGAATCTCGAAATTACAAATGCTGCAGTGGTGGGAGGTTCCTGTGTGAATACAACCGGCAGTATAACTGTTACGGCTAGTGGCGGATTGCCGGCCTACCAGTATTCAATTGATGGTTCTACTTTCCAGGGTGGAAATATATTTACTGTTCCTGAAAATACATACAACATTACCATTCATGACGCAAACAACTGTACTGCTGTATTTAACGGAGTTGTAGTGCCTGTGGTAAATGATCTTGCTATAATTGCCGGGCCGGATACAACTATTTGTTCAGGCCAGCCGGTTACATTGGTAGCTTCAGGAACTGCAACTTCCTATACCTGGACACCAACTACCTGGCTTTCTACGCCAAATAGCGCAAGTACAGTTGCCATTCCTTTAGGTAGTATCACTTATACCGTAACGGCTGTGCTGGGTGCCTGCCAGGCTGTAAAAACAGTAAAGATTGAAGTTGATAAAAGCCTTACGATAGATGCCGGTGGCCCGTTGAATATCGATGCAGGAGGTGCTGCCCAGGCACATGTTGTGGTAAGTGGAGCGAATCCTGATATCTCAACGGTTTTGTGGACGGCATCAGAGGGATTAAGTGCAACGAATGTACTCAACCCGGTAATTTCTCCTTTGCAAACAACAGGCACCATAACTTATAGCATCACGGTTACAAATACTTCGGGATGCTCAGCATCAGATGAATTGATTGTGAAAATTCTGCCAAGCTGTATTAAATTAAGAAATGCCTTCACGCCCAATGGTGATGGAATTAATGATCGCTGGTGGGTTTATGATGATTTTTCCTGTCTTAAAAATGTTGCTGTGCATGTTTTCAACCGGTATGGATCCAAAGTGTATGAGTCAGAAAATTACCGGAACACCTGGGACGGAAAATATAAAGGAAAGGAATTGCCCGATGGAACCTACTATGCAGTTGTGGAATACACGTTCCTCAGTGGAAGGGTTAAAACGGAAAGAACCGATCTGACCATTTTAAGATAGTTAATCAAACAGATCAAAATAATTAGAAATGGAGTTTGTTTCAAGACAAGCTCCTTTTTTTGTGCCTGTATACTGCGGAATACCTGCAAATTGAATCTATCTGATTTTAGTACCCGGTGCTTTGTAACCCCGAAAATTTTTTTTACCTTTCAGAACCCTCAGGATCATTTTTTTTAATAGCTCATCTCATACACATGAAGTTTTTTATCATGGTTTTTTGTGCCTTACTGGTTGGAGGGATAAGTAATGCGCAATTGGTTATAACAGACGAACCCAGTGCCCTAGCCCTTGCACAACGGCTGGTAGGCGATGGCGTTACCATCAGCAATGTTAGTTTTACTGGTAACACTTTGATGGCTGGTAAATTCAGGAACACAGGCAATTTTACCCATATAAATCTCGATAGTGGAATCGTGTTAACCGATGGTAGGGCTAAAACCATTGATATTGATAACATCGGTACAAATGGTGACGGCGTTACTGCTGCCAGTGATGTTACTGCCAGTACCATGTGGGGTTTGCCCGGCGACCAGGACCTGGCAAATGCAATCGGTGCCGATGTAACAGACCTGAATGATGCCTGCGTATTGGAATTTGATTTTGTTCCTTCAGGAGACACCATTCGTTTTCGTTATGTGTTTTCATCTGAAGAATACTTTCCCGGGTATGTTTGTACCTATAATGATGCCTTTGGTTTTTTTATTTCAGGACCAGGCATTACAGGGATCAGGAATATAGCTCTGGTGCCTAACACTACAACTCCGGTTTCTATCTTTAATGTGAATAATGTTACAGATCCGCCGGCGAATTGTGTGAGCAACCCATTGTTATATTATGATAACACCAATAATAAATATTTTACGCATGATGGGCATACGGTAGTATTAACTGCGATAAGTAATGTTACGCCTTGCCAGACTTACCATCTCAAACTTGTTGTTTCCGACTTCCAGGATGATGCATTGGATACAGGTGTTTTCCTGGAAGCGAAAAGTCTTTCCTCAAATATTGTTACACTAACCAACAATACGCAAACAGATACTCAAAATAACAGTTATATAGTGGAGGGCTGTGTTACCGGATCATTTACCATTAGCAGACCTCACGCTGCCGACTACCCGCTGAATGTTCAGCTTACCTATGGTGGTACTGCAGTTAATGGTGTAGATGTTCAAACACTTCCGGCTACTGTAACTATTCCGGCTTATGATTCTGTTGTAACTGTAAATGTTATTCCTATTATTGATAATATTCCCGAAGGTATAGAGTTTGTAAAAGTGTATGCAGGGGCTGGTTGTGCCAGTACGGTGCCCATTGATAGTACAATAATACAAATAAGGGATTACGATACACTTACCATTCTACCTGCGCATAGTGCCTACATCTGCAAAAATGGTTCAATCACCCTGCATGCCTCTGCTGCATGGAGTACGTTTTTGTGGGATGCTGTGCCGGGTTTGAATAATTACGCAATCAGCGATCCGGTTGCCACTCCTCTGCAATCAGGAACTACTTATATCTGTACAGCTTCAGTTGGAACCTGTCATGGTCGTGATTCTGTAATATTATCGTGGAGAGATATTGAATTCAATAGCCAGTTAAATATCAATTGCCAGGGAGCGTCTACCGGGCAGATTGTTGTTTCCGGGGGCCCTGAATGGACGAATGCGCCTGTTCAATATCATATCGATAACCTGCCTGTTCAAACTTCAGGAACATTTAATAACCTTCCTGTTGGAAATTATATGGTTCATATCAGTGATGGAAGCGGATGTTCCGACAGTATTCCAGTAAACCTCGTACAGGCCTGGCCGAATCTTGTTGTAGATGATACAGAAATGGAACCTGCATCCTGTACTTCGCAGGATGATGGATTGATCACAGTTTCTATCTCGGGAGGAAAGGCTCCGTATCGTTATTCTATAAACGGAACAACTTATCAAAACAGCAACCAGTTTCATGTAGGCGCCGGTACCTATACGATTTCTGTACTGGATGCCAATAATTGCAGTTTGGAAATACCAGGTGTGGCAGTTCCTTTTATTGATGGATTAACTTTAAACACAGGAGCAGATCTTGTTATTTGTGAAAGTAACAGCGTGGTATTACCAGCTACATCCAATGCGGCCAGTGTACACTGGTCGGTTGCTGGAACACAACCTGTTGCTTTAAACAGTACTTCCACTTTAAATCCAACAGCTAACCCTGTTGTTACAACGCAATATTATATAGATGCAACCCTTGGTGTGTGTACGAAAAGAGATTCTGTGAAAGTGATCGTTAACCCGGCACCTGTACCTGATGCTGGCCCGGATGTTACCGTATGCAATGGAGGAATAACTTCCTTGTCCGGTTCTGGTGGAGTATCGTACTTGTGGCATCCTGCAAACTATCTTTCTGATGCAACAAGTAATAACCCAACGGTTACGGAAGCTACTTCTACTACTTACTACCTCGACGTTGTAGATGCAAATGGATGCCATTCTTTACGAAGCGATGCCATGAATCTAACCGTATTGCCACCGGCAGAACTATATGCTGGTCATGATACGGTGGTAGCTATGAATCAGCCTTTGCAAATGGCTGCAATTGATATTAACCATGTGGGATTTATTCACTACGAGTGGAGCCCTGCAACTGGATTAAACAATCCGTACGATCATCACCCTGTTGCTGTATTAAATGCAGCCAATACAGATTTTATTGTTACGGCATATACAGCAGATCACTGTATTGGAAAAGACACGGTGAATGTTAAAACATACCTGGGGCCGGAAATCTATGTGGCGGGTTCGTTTACCCCTAACAGTGATGGAATCAATGATGTATTAAAAGCAAGGCCGGTGGGTATCAGGGAATTCCGCTACTTCACCATTTACAACAGGTTCGGTCAAATGGTTTTCAGCACGCCTGATCCAAACCGTGGCTGGGATGGAAAATATCTTGGCGCTACACAAAATATGGGCACTTATGTTTGGATTGCTGCAGGTGTTGACTACAAAGGACATATTATTGAAAGAAAAGGAACGGTAACAATAATTCAATAACAGGAAAATCTCCTGTAGTTGCGGTTGCATTTAATGTAGACAGAATTAGCAACTACGCTTAATTAGGGTTTGGCATTTTCTTCACAATTATTCGTACAATAAAATTTGCTTTATTTTGTTGTACACTGAACTAAACAAAAATCTATGATTTTATTAAAGCGAATGTCGGCAATGGCAGCGGTTGTGTGCCTGGGCTTACTGTCCTGCAAGAAGGATAATAATAATTCAACTGCAACTGAAGCAAAAATTAATTTTGTTTTCCGTTTCGACTCTACCCAGCAACGATTGGATAATCTTGGTCAGCCAAGTTCCATACCCGCGGGCCATGGAGCACAATCACCGGTATTTAACCTGATGAGCGCTCACTATGTGGAGTTGGCGCCGGATATGTACACGCCGTTGGGTTCTGGCCAGGTTCTTTACCGGGCGCCCGAAACTACTGCAGGCGGAAGCAATGCCATCGATTTTGATCAATCTGTTTTTAAAGGCAATAACGAAACTTTTTTAAGTGTTCCTGTAAAATCATTTGCTGCAGGTAACTATAACTGGTTGAGGGTGTCATTGGCTTACCAGAATTATGATATAAAGTATA
Source organism: Bacteroidota bacterium (assembly GCA_018268085.1). Taxonomy (GTDB): domain Bacteria; phylum Bacteroidota; class Bacteroidia; order Chitinophagales; family Chitinophagaceae; genus Ferruginibacter. Next base: position 125,059 of record JAFDXE010000006.1, on the reverse strand, counting down.
TGTTCAGCGGAAATGAACTAACGGGAACGATTGCCTCCTTTATTGGTTTTAATACGTATGTACATAATTATAAGATCAAAGATTCAACCGTTGCGATCAATGCAAATAAATTGCAGGGTTACTGGGGTTTTGAATCGAGTTACCTGGGATATGGATTTACCAGCACCGGCCAGGCACCACCCGGAGCAACCACCGTTCCCAATCCATTGCAATCAACATCCCCGATACCTGCCGGTTCATGTGTAGTTACCGGAAAATTTGCTTCACCATTGGTAATTACCGGTAATGAAACCAGCGATATAACGGTTATTGTATCGTTAAGCACTAATAAAAGTTTTGAATGGAATGATATTGATGGAAACGGAAAATACGATCCTACAACCGGCGACACTGTTGTAGATATGGGAATAAGGGGATTGATTCCTATCAGGCAATAGTCATCACATATACTATAAAAAATGCCGTTCTTTAAGAGCGGCATTTTTTATAGCAGTCATGTTCGGTAAATGTCGCGTGAATCTTTTGGTTATCTTTTGTGCACTTTGAGGACAAAGTAATTATATGTTGCCGGGAATAATCCAAACAATTTTTGTTTACTTTTCTGAAAGTACGGTTTCGTATAAATGTTCATATTGTGGCACAATGTTTTGAATATCGAATTTCTTTGCCTGGGCCAGTGCATTGGACCGGAACTGCTGATGGGTTTCTTCACTCTCGAGGATTTTAATGGCGTTTTTCGCCATGTCTTCCACATCACCAACATTACTCATGTAACCGGAATAGCCATTAATATTTATCTCAGGGATACCACCGGCGTTGGTAGAAATTACCGGTACCTCTGCAGCCATTGCTTCCAGGGCTGCTAATCCAAAACTTTCATATTCGCTTGGCAGTAAAAACAAATCTGCTATAGGCAGGATATCTTCCATCTGTTCCTGCTTTCCAAGAAACTTAATTTCTGCACAATCCTCACAGCCACGGGTAAACGCTTCTATTTCAGGTCGCTCCGGCCCATCCCCGATCAGTAATAATTTTGAATGAATTTTTTCATTTATCAGCAGGAATGTTTTAACCACATCCATCACTCTTTTTACTTTCCTGAAATTAGAAGCATGTACAATGATCTTTTCTCCTTTGGGTGCAATTAATTTTTTAAACGCATCAACAGGCTTACGGTGAAAGCGATCTACATCCACAAAATTGTGAATCACTTCAATAGGTTTGTTTATCGTAAAATACTTGTAGGTTTCTTCTTTCAGATTATGGGAAACTGCTGTGAGTATATCACTTTCTTCCATTGAAAATGTAACTACAGGGCTATAGGTTTTATCTCTTCCCACCAGGGTAATATCTGTTCCGTGTAAAGTGGTAATTACGGGAATATTTTTATGTTGTTTTGCCAGGATCTGTTTGGCCATGTAAGCCGCCGCAGCATGGGGAATGGCGTAGTGTACATGCAACAAATCAATATCGTTGTTATTTACCACGTCTACCATTGTACTGGCCAGTGCCGTTTCATAAGGCGGAAAATCAAAAAGCGGATAGGTTGGAACCCTTACTTCATGATAAAATATATTGGCATGAAAACCGCTTAGCCTTACCGGTTGCTGATAAGTAATGAAATGAATGTTGTGTCCTTTTTCTGCCAGTACTTTTCCCAGTTCAGTTGCCAGCACCCCACTACCACCAAATGTGGGATAACAAACGATAGCTATATTCATATGAAGATGTTGAGAAATTTTGAAAACGCAATTTACCGATAATATAATCCACCTGGTATTATTAAATTGATTAATGGTAATTCCCTAAGTTTGTTTATTACTAATAAGTTTCATCATGAAGAAATGGCTGTTATTTTCACTTCTTGTTTTTCTTTCCTGTATTTCCAGGGCTCAGAATAATGATTCCATTGTTATTAAAAAGCTGGCAGATGAAATGCTGCGCAATGGCCAGGCTTATGATAACCTGCGTTTTATCTGTAAACAGATAGGCCCGAGGCTGAGTGGTTCACCCAATGCACAAAAGGCAGTGGAAGCAGTTGTACGCATGCTCAAAGAAGCTGGTGCTGATACGGTGTACACACAGCCTTGTATGGTGCCTCATTGGGAGAGGGGCGAAAAAGAAACCGGTTATATTCAACTGGCCAATGGAACAAAATATGACCTTCATTTATGTGCGCTCGGAAATTCTATGGGTTCAGGTACAAATGGGGTGAAAGCTGCTGTTATAGAAGTGAGGGATTTTGCAGAACTGGATCGGTTAGGCGAAACCGTTATTAAAGGAAAAATTGTGTTTTTTAATATACCGATGAACCCAACCTACATCAGCACATTCCGGGCGTATGGTGAAAGCGGAATTGGAAGAAGGAGCGGACCTGCACAGGCTGCAAAATACGGCGCTGTGGGCGTAATGGTTCGTTCACTTGCCAGTAATATTGATGATTGGCCGCACACCGGTTATACCCAATACAACGATTCATTTCCAAAAATTCCTGCAGTGGCCATCAGTACCAGCGATGCTGAATGGCTAAGCCGTGAATTAAAAAAGAAAATGCAGGTCACCGGATTTTTTGCCACCCATTGCAAAATGTTTGCTGATGCTCCGTCCTTCAATGTAATCGGTGAAATAAGAGGAACAGCATTTCCGGGTGAAATCATTACAGTTGGCGGTCATCTCGATAGCTGGGATCTTGCCGAAGGCGCACAGGACGATGGGGCAGGTGTAGTGCAGGCAATAGAAATCATCAGGGCGATCAAAGCATCGGGTATTAAGCCAAGAAGAACCATACGAGCAGTGGCTTTTATGAATGAAGAAAGTGGCGGGCGTGGTTCTGCAGCCTATCTACAACATGCAAAAGACTTTAATGAGAAACACATTTTTGCACTGGAAAGTGATGGCGGAGGATTTACACCCCGGGGTTTCGGACTGGAAATGAATGATACACAGAAAGCAAAAGTGATGCAATGGAAAAATCTTTTTTATCCTTATGGCGTTTACGATCTGTCAGCAAATGGCAGCGGCTCAGATGTTGGTCCATTAAAGGAAATTGGTGCGGCGCTTGCCGGTTTATATCCCGATAGCCAGCGTTATTTTGATCTGCATCATGCCGGCAATGACGTATTTGAATCAGTAAGTAAAAGAGAACTGCTACTGGGCGCTGTAAATATGGGCGCATTCGTTTGGCTGGTGAGTGAATACGGTTTGTAGGTCGTAATGAACTTAATTGCCGGCATACAATAAAAAAACCACCGGTAATTTATTCAAATCGGGTTTGCGTTGTTTCCAGTTCGATACAGTTAGGGTAATTATTCGTTCATCCTTTGCCGTTATATTAATTCCCAGGCACAATTTTGTATTTCCCTGGCAATGCTGCAGGATGCTTTCGAGTAACTGGTTGTTCCTGTAAGGTGTTTCAATGAAGATTTTTGTGCTGTTTTGTTTTGCAGAAGCCGCCTCCAGTTCTTTAATTTTTTTAATCCTGGCCCCGGCATCTATCGGAAGATAACCGGTAAACTCAAATTGCTGGCCGTTCATCCCGCTGGCCATCAGGGCTAACAAAATTGAATTCGGCCCAACCAATGGTTTAATTTTACAGTTCATTTCCTGTGCAACAGCAATGAGTACCTGTCCGGGATCGGCAATACCCGGGCAACCGGCTTCGCTAATGATCGCAATGTTTTTGTCTTCCTTTATTTTCTTTTTAAAATTATTTACCTGCTCTTCTTCTGCTTTATGAATAGCAAACCATTCGTACTGATCAATAACAATAGATTTGTCAAGCGACTTTAAAAAACGTCGTGCGGTACGTTCATTTTCGGCAAAAATTACAGAACAGTCTTTTATTGCCCGTAATACGTATGATGGTATTGTTTCAACGGCATCATCAGCAAGAAAGCATGGTATCAGGTAAATGGCTGGCATAACACTAACGGATGATCACGTGTTTTTTTTGTGCATGGTGTAAACTCAGGGTAGCAGCTACAACGGCATAACTTGGCGCCAGTAGCCAACCCAAAACAGGAACAAGGTGGAACACATAGAATACAATCCCGTTCCCGATGGCGAGGCCTTTATGGTTCCCGATAAAATCAATACTTTGTTGTGGCGACATGCGGTTTCGCTCACTGCTGTAATCGAGCATGGAAAATCCGAAATAGTAACATTCCACCAATAATGATACTACCGGTGCCGCCCAGCCGACAAGAGGTATAAATGATAATATGAGGATGGTTATCACATAAACCGTTTGCCACAACATATTACGCATGGCAATTTTAATGGCCCTCATAATATCAACCAGCAACTGTTTAAAGCTGAATGGAAATTCTTTGTTCTCAATAATACTTTCTGTTTTCTCACTCAGGTAGGCAAACACAGGCGAACCAATAATGAGGAATAAATATTTGAATAAAGAAAAATAAAAAAGCAGTAATACCAGGTGCAAAGTAATTTGGCCAAGGATAAAAAAGAAATTGAGCCAACTGTCGTGCATCCTGTCGAGCCATCCTTTTACGCCCGACTTCAACAGGATAAACTCGATGGCGCTGTTGCTTGATATCCAGAATAGGTAAATACCTATTATAAAAAGTATGGTGTATATGATACCCGGGATGATGATCCATTTCCAGAGTTTATGTTTGGAAATAAACCGGTGCGCTTCAAAGTAAGCCTGGATTGATATGATGATCTCCTTAAGCATTCAGGGGTTTCCTTGTGGAAAGCATTAAAGATAGGGCAATATGATAAGAACTGATTACCGGTAATAGAAATTAAGCACTGCTTATTTATTTCATAGAATAATCTAAAGCTGTGGCAACAGTTTTGCCTTCTTAATTTTGTAACAACCATCATTATGATTTCAAAACTTCCATTCAGCTTTTACAGCCGCGACAATGTTGTTCGGATTGCTAAAGAATTATTGGGTAAAGTGCTGGTAACTGAAATTGATGGCAGGTTAACCAGCGGACGTATTGTTGAAACTGAAGCTTATGTTGCCCTTACAGATAAAGCTTCTCATTCATTCGGTGGCAAAAGAACGAAACGCAATGAACACATGTATGCTGATGCAGGAACTGCGTACGTGTATATATGTTACGGCATGCACCAGATGATGAATGTAGTAACCAATAAAAAAGATATTCCGGATGCTATTCTGATAAGGGCAATTGAACCCATGGAAGGAATAGATACGATGCTGCAACGAACAGGTAAACCGCATTTGAATTATACGTTAACGAAAGGTCCGGGGAATGTGGGAAAAGCGATGGGTATTTCAACCATTCATTCTGGTAAAGTATTGATGGGGGAAGAAATATATATTTATGATGATGGTTGCGTACTTACAGATGATATGATTGGTAGCAGTAAACGTATCGGGATCGACAGCGCCGGTGTGGATGCTTTACTGCCTTATCGTTTTTATATTAAAGGCAATAAGTTTGTAAGCGGCAGACCGTACAATTAATACAGGCTTTTCTTTTTGAGGAGAAACGCCGAACATTGATTTACGAATGGAAATAACTAGAACCTCGGACAAGGCAAACCTTTTGATTCCGGTTTACGCTTGATGTAAATAATTGAAAACTCAGAACCGCCCCTGCTGGTGGTTGCTGCTTTAAGGCTGCTGATATTGATATCGTAGCTTGCGCCAATTCTCAAACCGGCAAATTCAAGTCCTAAATAAGGAATGATTGCATCATTTATCCTCATCCATGCACCTATGTAAACATTGGTTGGATTAATATTGTCGCTATTGGCATTTAATGCAAGTGCACCTCCTAATACGGTTTCACTGGCTTTGTTCTGTGCCTGGTAAATTGCAGATAAATTCACTGCTACAACTCCTGAAACAGGTAATGAAGCACCACCATGAATGGTTAAGCGGCTTGTGAGATACCAGTTCCTGTCTTTAAAACTAACTTTCGGGCGGTTGATATGATACATAGAAGCGCCGAGGTAATAATTGTTTTCTCCATTACTGGAACCGGAAAACAATAACCCGGCATTCATGTCAAAATAACTCTGGTTGTTTCCGTTGGTAAGAATATCCATAGTTGTACCCTGGGCAAAACCATTTTGAGTGAGTTCATCTTCGAACGTAAGTCTTTTGGTTTCGAGTACCATGCTTGAATAAGTAGCCTGGAAGCCGGCACCGATCGTATTGTATCCGTTTTCGTCTAATGATTTATGGTAAGAAAGAGAAGCCGATCCATAATTGAGTTTTAATGCATTGTTAGCGCTGGCATCCGATAAACCTGAAATACCAATTCCAAAAACATCATTTTCAGGGATTAATTTTTTCATTATAGGGAAGTCAACCGAAAAACTCGTAGTAACATAGGCTTTCGGAATGGAAGGCCATTGATCCCTGTGATTGGCAGCAATTCGCCATTGGCCATCAAATTTTCCCGTAAAAGCCGGGTTTAGTGTAAGGGGAGAGGCGAAAAACTGTGAAAAATGCGGATCCTGTGCTTTCACAGCACCAGTTAACATCAGGGCAAAAATAATAACGAAGTATTTTCTCATTATGGGATATTTCTCTTAGTTATAAAGATAAGTAATTACGGTAAAATGCTGCTTATAATCAGGGCAACTTTCTTGCCATTGACCGAAAAAAATAACCGGTAGAATCTCCGGTTAGAATCGCCCGATAACTTTTTCACTTTTGAAATAAAAAATTCAAACGCTGACAAAAAATACAATTGGCCCGGGTCTGCGGGGATATCAATTCTGCGTTTTATTGCCATAAGCAAGGTCACCGGCATCACCAAGGCCGGGTACTATATAGCCTTTTGCAGTTAATTCTTCATCAATATCTCCACACCAGATTATGGCTTTAGGTTCTGCCCGGAGAACATATTCAATCCCAACAGAACAGGCAATGGCACACACAATATGAAGTTCTTTAATGTTTCCTTCTTCTTTTAAAAACTGTATAGATTTTACCAGTGAAGAGCCGGTTGCCAGCATGGGATCGCTGATAATGACGATCCGGTCTTCCAGTTCGGGGCAGCTCATATATTCCAGGCTTATTTCAAAACTTCCATCAGGGTGATGTTTACGGTAAGCGCTTAAAAAGGCATTGTCTGCCCGGTCGAAATAACTCAGTAACCCGTTATGCATGGCGAGACCTGCCCTAAGAATCGTAGCCAGCACCGGTTGATGCTTTAATACTTTGCAGGTAGCCGTTCCCATGGGTGTCGTAATTTCTTTTTCTTCCGATTCCATGTGCTTGCTGATCTCATAGCCAATCACTTCAGCAATTCTTTCAAGGTTACGCCTGAACCGCATACGATCCTGCTGAACTTCAACATCCCTGAGTTCGCTTACCCAGTTACTGATGAGTGAATGCCTTGCACTTAAATTGTTTACCATAAGCTTTTATTTGATCTGTCTTTTTTTTACCTGCCGTGAGTTGCATGTATCATGCTTACAATACATTTGCCCGTATTTTAAATACATTAACAAACAAATCTAAAATAAAATAGATTGCGGGAGCGTATTTTTAATGAACAGTTTTTTCAAATCTATACATTTATGCTGATCATTTATAATTCCATGAGAAAAACAACCTGGCTTGGAGCATTCGTTTTCATCCTGTTTTTTACCGCTTGTACAGGTAACAGTAAATCGAAAACCGATGCAAAAACCAATGACGCATATGAAAAAGGAAAATTGTCGGTTGAAGAGATCGAGAAAAAAAATCCGGAAAAATTTTTATCAGTGAGTGGTTCCGACAGGCGAAATATCCTGGGACAAACCGTAGTAAAAGCCAGCATTGTTAATCATGCTAAAATGGTAGATTTTAAAGATATTGAAATCAAACTTTCTTTCTACAGCAAAACAGGAGCATTGCTGGAAGAAGATCATGAAACGGTTTATCAATCCATACATCCCGGCGGTAGCGCCAGTTTTAAATCGAAATATTTTGCCCCTAAAGGAACGGATAGTGTTGGATTGACAGTTATCCGGGCTAAATATTGAATTATACAAACCTGAATTCGTCGCCATCAAACAATCCTTTGTCGCTTAATTTCAGGTGCGGAATCACCAATAGTGCCATAAACGACAAAGTCATAAATGGCGCACCCAATGTACTTCCCATTGTTTCTTTTGTAAACCGGTCGATGGCTGTATAAGCAGCAGCTACTTCATATCCGTCAAGATTGCTCATGAGCCCGGCAACCGGCAATGCCAGAACTTTTTCGGTTGTACCCGAAACTGCGCTTACACCTCCCCGTTGTTGTATCACCAGGTTCACGGCACGGCATAAACTTTCATCGTCTGTTCCCACTGCAACAATATTATGACTATCATGTGCAACCGATGAAGCGAGTGCGCCTGTTTGTATCCCGATGTTTTTTATGAATGCTTTTGCAACAACCGCATTCTGGTAGCGGTTAACCACGGCGATCTTTAAAATGTCAGTACTTGTGTTGCTTACAATACAATTGTTAACAACTGTTGGTTCAACATAAATCTTATTCGTTATTAATTGTCCATCCAGTGCTTCAATAACCGGTATTTGTTTTTCAGCATTGAATGGAATTTCAAATGCAGCAGGTATTTTAGGTTCACAGTTAAATTCGTTGATCACGGCAGAAGGTTGTGCAGTGATCAGCGACTTGCCATTTTCTGCCACCAGCAAACCATTGATATACGTTTGTTGTACGTTGAAGTTTACGAGGTCTTCCACAACAATAAAGTCGGCAAAATTATTTTCACGCAGTAAACCAACCTCCATTGAATAATGTTCAACCGGGTTAATGCAGGCGGCTTTCAATACTTTAAAAACATCGATGCCTTTGGCAACTGCACGGGCGCAGAGTTGGTTGATGTGTCCTTCAGCAAGGCTATCCGGATGTTTATCATCACTGCAGAACATCATCTGGTCTGAATGATCATGCATCAATCCAATCAATGCTTCAAAATTTTTGGCTGCACTGCCTTCACGAACCAGGATATTCATACCATATTGCAATTTGTCGAGCGCTTCATCGGCAGTAAAACATTCGTGGTCGGTACTGATGCCGGCATCAATATATTGTTTAGCCATGGCGCCTCTTAATCCCGGCGCATGCCCGTCTACCGGTTTATTGTATTTTTTTGCTGCTGCTATTTTTTTCATTACCTCTTCATCCTTATTCAACACGCCGGGGAAATTCATCATTTCGCTCAGGTATTTTATTTCGGGTTGCTGAAGGAGTTTTTCTACATCGCTTGCATCCAACGCAGCGCCTGCAGTTTCAAAAATGGTGGCCGGTACGCAACTTGGCGCACCGAAATTAAATTTGAACGGAACTGTTTTCCCATTGTTTATCATGAACTGAACACCATTCATCCCACAAACGTTTGCAATTTCATGTGGGTCGCTGATGGTTCCAACGGTGCCATGAACAACAGCTAATCTTGCAAATTCAGACGGTACGAGCATCGAACTTTCAATGTGTACATGACTGTCTATAAAGCCAGGCAATACATAAGGCACATCTTTTTTTTCAGGGCCGAGGTTTTCAATTGCAGCAATTTTCTTCCCTGAAAAAGTAATTGTTCCGTAAAAAATCTTTCCTGCTTTGATGTCGGTAATGTTCCCGGTAATGATCATTTCTCAAAAATTTATATGTTCCGGCTGCAATGTTATGCTATTGTAGATAAACAGTGGTTTTTTTGTTATAGGGCTATAATTCGTATCACCCGTTTATACAAAAGCAGGTTTATTTGAATTATTTTTCTGCTATATTGCGGCCTCAAATTCACAGCTTAATCAACATCTTAAAAAAATAACAATGAAAAAAATCGCATTACTATTATTTGCTGCTGCCGCTTTTATAAGTGTACAGGCGCAAACTGCCGACGACGTTATCAATAAATATATTGAGGCAATGGGCGGAAAGGAAAAGCTCGCTACGCTTAAAACCGTTAAAATGACCGGGGGCATGAGCGCACAGGGTATGGATATTCCAATGGTACTTACAAAATCTCACATGGTTGGTATCAGGCTGGATATTGAATTGATGGGACAATCGTATTTCCAGATTGCAAATGCAACAAAAGGCCAGGTGTACATGCCGGGCATGAGTGAAGCGCAGGATATGGAAGAAGATATGTACAAATCATTTTCTTCACAAATGGATGTACATGGCGGATTGGTAAACTATAAAGAAAAGGGATCTACCGTTGAACTGGTAGGAACTGAAAAAGTGGATGGAGCAGAAGCTTATAACATTAAACTCACCAATAAAGGAGGAAAGGTTATCAATTATTATATCGATAAAACTACCAACCGCATTGTTAAAAGTGCATCTGAAATGAATGGTGAAAAAGTAGAAACATCTTTTTCAGATTATAAGCAAACTCCGGAAGGATACTGGTTCCCATAACCAATGTTCGTGGCCCGATAACATTTACTAAGATTGAAGCGAATGTTCCGGTAGATGAAAAGATTTTTTCGAACTAAGCAAAAAAGAATTAGTTAACAAAAGAGGCTGTATTAATTGCAGCCTCTTTTTATTTTGGTATTATCAACCAATAATTCTTTTTCCTTATCAAAAAAATCAAACTCGTTACATTAGCTATAGATCATTCGTCCATTAAATCCGGCCGCCTTTCCTGTGTTCTTTTAATAGATTGTTCATGACGCCACTCGTCTATCAGTTTATGATTGCCGCTTAGCAACACTTCAGGCACTTTCCATCCACGGAATGTTTCAGGGCGTGTATAAACGGGCGGTGCCAGGAGATTGTCCTGGAATGAATCAGACAGGGCAGAACTTTCATCGTTGAGCACGCCGGGAATTAAGCGGCCAATCGCATCCGTTAGTACGGCTGCGGCCAGTTCGCCACCGCTTAGCACATAATCACCAATAGAAATTTCTTTTGTGATAAAATGATCCCTGAAGCGCTGGTCAATTCCTTTATAATGACCGCATATCAGTAACAGGTTATTTTTCAACGAAAGGTTATTGGCCGTTTTCTGGTTAAACTGTTCGCCATCCGGCGTAAGAAAAATGATCTCATCATATTTCGTTTCCTTTTGCAGCGATTCAACCGCATTTACCAATGGTTCGATCATCATCACCATACCGGCGCCTCCACCAAACTGGTAGTCGTCAACCTGTGCCCTTGCATAAGTGGTGTATTCCCGGAGATTAATAACGTTTACTTCCAGCAACCCTCTTTCTCTCGCCCTTTTCATTATTGAATGTGAAAAAGGGGAGGCCAGCAGATCAGGAACTACAGAAATGATATCGATGCGCATGAATTGAATTGAGTGTGAAAGATAAAATATTTTAAACGCAGGCCTAACCTGGTGAAATTATTATTCGGTTTGCGCTAAGCTATTTTCGAGGAAATCATCAATATCCCGTTTGTTCTTTTTAGTGGGACGTCCCACTTTGCTCATCCGCTTACCCGTGTGAAAAGCTGCAGCCTGGAACTGTATCCTTTCTATTTCTTCGGCAGGCGTAATATCCAGGTAATATTTAATGGCTTCCGCATACTGAACACGATGGTCGAGCAAACCAATTACTTTTATTCTCCACCGTTTATTTTCTGTTTTTATTTCAAATTCATCATTTACTGCAACCGTTTTGGATGCTTTTACTGCAGCGCCATTATACTTCACCTTCCCTTTATCGCATGCATCGGCAGCCTGGCTGCGTGTTTTGTACATACGTATCGACCATAAATATTTATCCAGCCTTAGTTTTTCTTTTTCCATCATGTGAGAAATGATCAGGCAACAAAATTAATTTCTTTTACAGCAATGGTAACAAATGGAAAAACTAATTCACTATTTTTATTTTTCATAAACATAATCATATGAAATTGAGGAACACATTCTTGCTGGTATTGCTATTGATCGTGTACGTACCGGTTACGTTTGCCCAAAAGGGTATCAACTGGTCGGAAGACGGATTGTATTACACAAAAGTGAAAGATGGAAATATTGTAAAGATTGACCCTAAAACAGAATCAGAAACCGTTATCGTTAAAAAAGAACAACTCACACCCGCAGGTGCATCCAAGGCGTTGTGGCCACAATCGTATGCCTACAGCAGCGATAAAACAAAGTTGCTGATATTCACCAATACAGCTAAAGTGTGGCGGTATAAAACCAGGGGCGACTATTGGGTGTTAAACCTTGCCAATAGCGAATTGCACCAGGTTGGTAAATCTGCCCCATCGCAATCGTTGATGTTTGCTAAGTTTTCCCCGGATGGCAAACAGGTAGCTTATGTAAGTGAGCATAACCTGTTTTCGGAAGATGTGAGTTCAGGCGTTGCCAGGAAACTAACGCTGGATGGTACACGAAAAATGATCAATGGGACTTTTGATTGGGTGTATGAAGAAGAATTCGGTTGTCGTGATGGATTTCGCTGGTCGCCCGACAGTAAACGCATTGCTTTCTGGCAGGTGGATGCAACAAGGATCAGGGATTATTATATGCTGAATACAACAGATTCGGTTTACTCAAGAGTGATACCGGTAGAATATCCCAAAACAGGCGATGCACCTTCTCCTGTTAAAATCGGGGTAGTATCGCTTTCTAACCAGGTAATACGCTGGATGAAAATTGAAGGAGATCCCCAGCAGAATTATTTACCAAGGATGGAGTGGAGCGGAACAGATGAGCTGGTTGTTCAGCAACTGGATCGCAGGCAGCAGGAAAGCAAACTGATATATTGTAATGCTACCGATGGAAACAGCCGCACATTCTGGGCAGAGAATGATGAAGCATGGGTTGATTTAAATGTTGCAGAACCCAGTGGAGATCCATCGGGCTGGACATGGATAAACAATGGACAGGATTTTCTTTGGGTAAGTGAAAAAGACGGTTGGCGTCATATCTATAAGATCAGTCGCGATGGCAAATCAGTTACACTACTTACCAAGGGCAATTACGATATTGGTGCGATCAGGGGAATTGATGAAACAAATAATTATATCTACTTTACTGCTTCGCCTTCCAATGCAACACAATTGTACCTGTACAGGGTGCGTATTAATAATCCTTCCAAACAATTTAAAGAAGAAGCGGAGCTGGTGAGCAATGCCAAATTAAAAGGCACACATAATTACGATATTTCACCGAGGGCAAAATATGCATTTCATTCCTTCAGTAATCACAACACAGCAATGGTTGCAGAATGGATCAGCCTGCCTGAAAATAAACCATTGAACAGTTCGAAAAGTATCATGAATATGGTTAAAACAGATCCTGCAATCAATGTTGAATACATGCAGGTAGTTACGGAAGACAATATCATACTGGATGCATGGATGAATAAACCTAAAAACTTTGATGCAACTAAAAAGTATCCGATTGTTTTTTATGTGTACGGTGAACCGGCTACCACTACTACGGATGATGTATATGGCAACCATGATAATTTTTTATATGGCGGCGATATGAGTACCGATGGTTATATCCAGGTTGCATTGGATAACCGTGGTACGCCAGCTTTAAAAGGTGCTGCATGGAGAAAGGCTATATACAGAAAGAATGGAACCATCAACATTCGTGATATGGCCATGGGTGCAAAAAAAATAATTGAATCAAATAATTTTATTGATAAAGACAGGGTTGCCGTGTGGGGCTGGAGTGGTGGAGGTTCTTCAACACTGAATCTTTTATTCCAATACCCGGATATTTTTAAAACGGGTGTTTCTATCGCACCGGTAACCAATCTCCTGTATTATGATAATATATACACCGAACGGTATATGGGATTACCACAGGAAAATATGGAATCATACATCAATGGCTCGCCGGTTACACATGCAAAAAATCTGAAAGGAAATTTATTGCTCATCCATGGCTCGGGAGATGATAATGTTCATTTCAGCAATGCAGAAGCGCTGGTAAATGAATTGGTAAAGTACAATAAGCAATTTGAATTCATGGAGTATCCTAACCGTACTCACAGCATCAATGAAGGTCCGGGCACCAGTAAACATTTACAAACACTGTACACCAATTTTATTAAAAAGAATTGTCCGCCCGGCGCAAAATAAATCTTTATCATACCAATAAAAATCCGGAAACAATTTCATTCCGGATTTTTTTATGAACCTTGCTTACCTGTGTTTACCTGAAAAAATTACGGGTGTGTCCACGTTCTCTTCCTGCATAAGTATAATTCCTGAAAAATTCATCTGCTGAAATTGGTCCGCTCCCTTTAACCGCAAATAAAATCAGCAGTACAAGAATTATTGCAGATAAAATCAGTTCTGCGCTGTTATTGGATATGTTTAAAATTACAGCGCCTGTCAATATCGGAATCTGGATGATTGACATCCACCTCGTAAACAACCCTGTTGCAATAAGCACACCTCCCAATAATGTAACGTAGGTGATAATTACAGCAATGGTTTGTGTGTTGTTCTCAAAAATGCCCCAGCCATTATTGGCCATCATGTGCTGAATGGTGCTTGAGTCGTGGAAGAAGGAAATAGCTTTCGCAATGAGTACAAGACCTGTTACAATGCGAAGTAATGTAAGCCAGCGGGAATAATGTGTGAATTCCTGTTTTCTATGAATGAAATGTGTTTGCATAATTGACAAGTTTTAATATTTATATCAAAAACCGGGCAATTATACAACATGCTCATTGTTACAAATGATACACTGTGTGTGCGTTAAATAGCAATCTTTTTATCATGTATAAATGTTGATGATAAAGCGGTAAAATTCATTACCCTTTTTATAACATAAGCAAAGTTATTACCAATAAAAAACCCGGAACAGGTTCCGGGTGTACAATATCTAAATATGGTTTATCAAATTGCGGCGGTGAGTGCAGATGTTGTTACCTGTGTTCGTCCGGGATATTCCTCCAATGCTTTTTCCAGGCAATCCATCGCCTTGTTAATCGCATCTACATTTAATACATACGCAAGCCTCACTTCATTTTTGCCGAGTCCGGGTGTACTATAAAATCCGGTTGCCGGTGCCAGCATAACCGTTTCATTATTGTAGGAAAATTTTTCGAGCAGCCACTGGCAAAATACATCACTATCGTTAATGGGTAAACGAGCCATAGCATAAAATGCGCCACCGGGGTTCGGACAAAATACGCCATTCATTTCGTTCAATCTTTTTACGAGGGTATCGCGGCGAAGTTTATATTCAGCTTTGGTTGTATCGAAATAGTTATCGGGTAAGTCAACGGCTGCTTCTCCTAATACCTGTGCGTAAAATGGCGGACTCAATCTTGCCTGTGCGAATTTCATGGCAGCATTTAACACTTCTTTGTTCTTTGTAACAAACGCACCGATACGTCCGCCGCAGGCACTATATCTTTTACTAATAGTATCCATCAATACTACATGTTGTTCGGCGCCTTTTAAATGCATGGCACTGGTATGAGTTCCCTGGTAGCAGAACTCACGGTAAGCTTCATCCGCAAACAGGAAGAGGTCGTGTTTTACAACGATTTCTTTCAATGTTTCCATTTCTGCAGCGCTGTATAAATAGCCTGTTGGATTGTTGGGATTACATACAACGATTGCTTTTGTTTTCGGTGTGATGGCTTTTTCAAAATCTTCAATCGGGGGTAAAGCAAAACCGCTTTCAATACTGCTGCGTATAGGTTTTACCACTACATCGGCCTGGATGGCAAATCCATTGTAGTTTGCATAAAAAGGTTCGGGAATGATAACTTCATCTCCTGCATCCAGGCAGGCCATGAATCCGAAAAGAATGGCTTCACTGCCACCAGTAGTTACAATAATATCGTTGGTGGTAACCTCAATATTATTTTTAGCATAATAGCTTACAAGTTTCTTACGGTAACTTTCATTTCCTGCACTGTGGCTGTATTCCAATACTTTCACATTACAGTTTTTTACTGCATCGAGGCATTGCTGCGGTGTTTCAATATCGGGTTGTCCAATATTCAGGTGATATACTTTTATACCTTTTTTCTTCGCTGCTTCGGCGTAAGGAACCAATTTGCGTATGGGGGATGCAGGCATTTCATGCCCGCGTTTGCTGATTTCTAACATAGAACAAATATAGTGTACAATTGATAATGGTTCAGTTACAATTCACCACCGGAATTACAGTCATTTGCCAAAGCTATTCTTCGTAATAGGTAACGTTGTGCTGCTGAAGAAAGGATTTGATTGCCTGTACATGAATGCATTGCCCGAGGTGAATAAAGGAATAGTCTGATATCTTTTTTACTTCGTTATTTACAATGATGTCTTTGTCGATCATATCAAACCCAAGGTGCAGGTGTTTGGTAGAAAATTGCATACCATAGATCGTTCCGTTCTCGTCAAACAGCGGACCGCCGCTTTGTCCACGCAAGCCCGGCGTACTCATTTCAATTCCAAATAATCCATGTTGCTGATCTGCCAGGAACCTGGTTACCATACCTTCAATCGGGAACCGTGGAGATGCGGTGATACCGGCGTTGGTCCATTCAATATCATCTGTTGCTGCATTATACACAAAGTTGTTGAACTCGGGAAACGGATAGCCCAACCTGCACAGGAATTTTCCCTGCTTCACGGCATCACTGTTCTTTAAAAACCTTGCACAATCAGCGTAATGTATTTTCTGGTAGCCATTGAATTTTAAGATGGCAAGGTCTAATGTAGGATGCATGTGCCAGTTAAAATGGGAAATGCGATCAACAGTATCAACAAAATTATTTTTTAGCTGAACGGTTGTACCGCTTTTATACTGGTACTTTACTTCGAGCTGTTGTAAAGACATAGCATAATTATTCCCGGTAGCTAGAATGTTTCGTTCATTTTTAAACTGTTGAAAATTTGCATTGATATTTTCTGAGGCTGCAAGCATTTCAACGATGTGTTTGCAGGTGATCGCATATCCATCTTCATTTATAAAAAAAATAGTGCCTGCACCCGGCACGAGCTGTGTACTTCCATAATTACGCATTAACGTATGAATGGGGCGTGTAAACTGAGATACTCTTTCAATGGCATTGATAAACATGTGTTGAATTTTCTTTTTTATTTATTAGCAGGCAAAAGACTTGCTGCCTCTGCATCCAGGAACCATTCTGTGTTAGAAGGGTTGATCAGCAGGGCAGGGAATTGTTCGGTATCGCTTTCGCCTGAAAATATTGTGTTAATGATCGATGATTTTTCTTTTCCTGTTACCAGGAATAATGTGTGTGCAGCATTGTTGATCAGCGGAGCTGTAAAGCTTATTCTCCAGGATTTTACTTCTTCTACGAAAACTTCTTTTACGAGCCTGTGCTTTTCATGTAAAATTTCTGTATATGGAAACAGGGATGCTGTATGGCCATTGTCGCCAAGTCCTAATAAAATAATATCAAAAGATGGCAATCGCTTATTGAAGAATTGTTGAATTTGTTCTTCATATTTTTTTGCAGCGTCTGCAGGTTCATTGATGGTAAGCACCGGGAAGATATTTTCTGCCGGTACCGGAACTTTTTTCAGCAGTGCTTCATAAGCCATATTGCTATTGTTGTTCGGATCTGTTGCCGGAAGCCAACGTTCATCGCTCCAGAAGAAAAAAACGTTGTTCCATTCTATTGTATTGATATATGGAGGCTGTGCCATTAGTTCATACAATATGCGTGGTGTGCTGCCACCCGACAACGCAATGCTGCATATTCCTTTTTCGTGTATGGCTGAACGGTAGATGTCAACGATCCTGTTGGCCAATGCCTCGCAGGTTTTAAACTTGTGTGTATAAACAAAAGTTTTACTCATTCTCTTTTTTTTGAAAGGGCATAACGATCCAGTTATTACCGTCTCTTGCAATTAATCCTTCTGCTGTTTCCGGCCCGTGTGAACCTGCGGCATAATTGGGGAAATTTACGGAAGGGTTAGCGGCCCAGGTATTAATAATGGGCATTAATATTTCCCATGCAGCTTCAACCTGGTCGGCACGCATGAACAGGGTTGCATCTCCTTCAATCACATCAAGCAGTAATGTTTCATAACCTTCCGGTGTGCCGCTGGTGTAGGTATCACTGTAGTTGAATAGCATATCCACAGGATTGAGTTGCATTTGCAAACCCGGTTTCTTTGCCTGGAAGCGAACGCGTATGCCCATATCGGGCTGCAGGTTTAATACCATCCGGTTTGGCTGCCAGTTCTCAGTAGCTTCATCCGGGAAAGTTTGATGGGGAGCAGGTTTAAACTGTATGGTGATTACCGAAATGGATTCATTCATTCGTTTGCCTGTTCGTAAATAAAAAGGAACGCCGCTCCATCTCCAGTTATCAATAAAGAATTTGATAGCAACAAATGTTTCGGTATGTGATTCGGGGTTAACATCCGGTTCCTGCCGGTAAGCTTTTACTTTTTCACCATCAATCCAGCCTGCGTCGTATTGACCGCGAACAGCATAATTATGTACATCTTCTTTTTTTATTTTTCGCAATGCCCGTAACACATCTACTTTCCTGTTTCTTACTTCATCAGCATTAAAAGATACCGGCGGTTCCATGGCAATAAGACACAACAACTGGAACAGGTGATTTTGAATCATATCTCTTAAAGCACCATTGATCTCGTAATAATTTCCCCTGTTCTCCACGCCAAGTTTTTCTGCAACGGTAATTTGAACATGGTCAATATAATTCCTGTTCCAGATGGGTTCAAACAATGCATTGGCAAAACGGAAAGCCAGTATATTCTGTACGGTTTCTTTGCCGAGATAATGATCTATCCGGTACAACTGTGTTTCATCAAACATCTTCAGCAATGTGGCATTCAGATTTTGTGCACTTTTCAGATCTGTTCCGAAAGGTTTTTCAATTACCAGTCTTGAATAGGTTTTATCTGCTGCAAGGCCTGCATTACCAATGCTGGTGGCAATGCCTTCAAAAAACTGCGGCGGAACTGCGAGATAAAAGATTTTATTGCAATGGCAGTTTGCTTCCTGTTCAAACTGCACAATACGATGCTTAATGTTGTCGTATAATCCGGGATCATCAAATTCTCCTTTTTGGTAAAATATCATTTTGGCAAATTCATTCCATTCTTCATCCTTTGCTTTTCCTCTCCTGGAGAACCGGTTGATTCCATCATGTAACCTTGAAATAAAATCTTCCAGTGTCATTTCCTGCCTGCCTACGCATACAATGGAGAATTTACTGTTAAGCCATTTGTCGAGGTAAAGATTATACATGGCAGGAATAAGTTTACGCCAGGTAAGATCTCCCGTACCGCCAAATATGGTAATAATGGTTGGATTTGTTTTTGCGCCCGCTTCCATATGAATTTATTGAATTGTTTGGTTCCAGGTTGTATGAAATGTTCCTTCGCTGTCTGTTCTTTCGTATGTATGTGCCCCAAAGAAATCTCTTTGTGCCTGTATTAAATTAGCCGGAAGCCATGCACTGTGATAGCTTTCATAATAATTATAGCATGCACTGTATGCCGGAACCGGGATGCCGCTGTCTATGGCGGTTTTTAATACCGTTTTTACAGCAGTAATTTGTTTTTGCAAAGTACCGGCGAACATTTCACTGGTCATAATGTTCTTCAGTTCCGGTTCTTTCCTGTAGGCTGTGGTTATATCTTCGAGTATGCCTGCCCGTATGATGCACCCGCCCCGCCAGATGGATGCCACTGTTGCTATATCAGTTTCATATGTATACAGGGCAGATGCATTTTGCATCATTGCCAGCCCTTGTGCATAGGTAATAATGAATGATGTAAATAATGCTTCTTCCATGAGCGAAGCAAAAGCTTCCTTGTTTACATTTTTTGAAATGGTTAGTTCTGTAGTGTTAACCCCTGCTGCTACTCTTTCTTTTTTCATGGATGAAAGTATGCGTTGCGACACGGCTGCATCAATCACCGGGATGGGAGCGAGTACATTCATTGCATCCTGGCTCATCCATGCCCCGGTGCCTTTCTGGTGAGCGGTATCTGCAATTTTATCTATAAGTTTTTCATTGCTATTGTTATCGGGTTGGGTAAATACGGCTGCCGTAATTTCTACGAGGAAAGAATGTAACCTCCCGCTATTCCAGGTACTGAACAACTGATGCAATTCATCATTTGTGTATCCTGCATATTTTTTTAACAGGTGATAGGTTTCTGCGATCAGTTGCATTAATGCATATTCAATACCGTTATGAACC
This sequence comes from Bacteroidota bacterium, assembly GCA_018268085.1. GTDB lineage: Bacteria > Bacteroidota > Bacteroidia > Chitinophagales > Chitinophagaceae > Ferruginibacter. The sequence goes on along the minus strand of JAFDXE010000006.1, from coordinate 104,958 downwards.
ATTTTTACATAATGCCCGGCCGCCCCGTTTCCCATATAGGCAACGCAGGGAGAGCCGTTTGCTTTTGCTGCAATGGATTCCAGCATCGGGGCCAGTTGCTCATAAACCGTTTTATCGCCTCCGGGCATAATACTCGGACCGAACCTTGCTCCTGTTTCACCACCTGAAATGCCTGTTCCCGCAAAATGGATATTATCTTCTTTGAGTTTCCCGGATCGCATAGCAGTATCCGTGAAATGTGAATTACCGCAATCCATGATGATATCATTTGCTCCCAGGTATGGCTTTATATCCCGGATAACCGCATCTACAATAGGCCCTGCCGGAACGAGTAGCAAAATAGTTCTGGGCGGCCGGAGAGAAGCTATAAAAGTGGCTAGGTCTTCAAATGCTTTTAGTTTTCTGTCAGCCGCCTGTTCATTCAGGTTATCAACTTTTTGTTTGTCCTTATCATATCCGGCAACGGAATAGCCGTGGTCGGCGATATTCAACACCAGGTTTTGTCCCATGGTGCCGAGGCCGATCATTCCAAAATCATATTGTTGCATGTTCATATTCGTAGGAGTAGTTAAGTAGAGATTAATTGAAAGGGAGCATAAAATTAGTCAATACAACCATGCCAAATCCGATTAAATGTTTTGCCGGATAAAGTTTTCCGGAAATAAAAAACCTCCCGTTAATCAGGAGGCTTTTTATTTATTTCGAAAGCGGTTTATTAGCTTTTTGGTGCAGGAGCTGCTTTTTTAGTAGCAGTTTTTGCAGGAGCTTTAGCCGGAGCTGCGGTGGTTTTTACTTCTGTTGTAGTAGTTGTTGCAGCGGCTTTTGTATCAGCAGCACCACCGTGCAGTTTTGCATAATCGTCTGCAGTTAAAACTTCACCTTTAATTGTAATGCTCTTGATTTCATCAACACCTGCAAATTTTACAGTAAGGTGTTTATCGAAAGCATTCAGATTTTTTGCATTGTAAGTAGCTTTAATAGTTCCTGTTTTACCTGGAGCAATTGGTTCTTTTGTATAATCTCCAATGGTACAACCACAGGTTGGATTTGCCTGTTCAATGATCAGTGGTTCTTTGCTGATATTAGTAACAGTAAATACGGCAGTAGTTGGATTGTCTTGTTTAATTTTTCCAAGATCAATTGTTTCACTGTCAAATTTAGCAACGTCTGCTACTTTTTTACCAGCAGGTTTTGCATCCTGTGCAAACAATAATCCTGTTGAACATACTAAAGCGGTAAGAGAAAATAATAGTTTCTTCATTGTTGTGTTATTTAATTTTTGTTTTAATTTATTTTGGTTGTTAATTTTTTAAATCACTCAGTGCGGCATTAACAGGTGCGCTGGAGGCTGGTGTTTTCCAAACTTCACCTTTAATGGTAATCTGTTTATTGATGTTCTCTCCATAAGAGATCGTAACCAGTTTTGTAAAATTGCCTTCTGCAGCCGCATTATATCCAACAGTTATATTGGTGCTTTCGCCGGGTGCAATGGCCTTATCTTTTTCCCATTCCGGGGTAGTACATCCGCAACTCGCCTGTACATTTGAAATCTTAATTTCGGCTTTTCCCTTATTGGTAACTTCAAAAATGTGCGTTACCGGTTTTCCCTGGGGAATTTTTCCGAAATCATATACTTCTTCTTTTAATACGAGTGCATCTTCGGCAATTGGCGTAGCGGTAGCAGGTGCAGCTTTTAGATCGCCGGCTGATAAACTGCCTTCCTGTGCAAATACTGAACCAGTCATCAGGCCACAAATGCAAACAATTAATAGCTTTTTCATCCGGTAATTTGTTAGAGGATAAAGATACAAAAACGTTTTATTTGCTCATAATCTCACACCCCCTTTACAACTTTTTAACAAACCGCCGCTAATGTCATATTTTTGCCGATATTTCATTTATGGATACAATAAATTCAAACGAAGCAGCCATTCAGGATAAACTGAGTTTTGATCATTTCAGAAACGAAGTATTACGTGATTACCGCATTTGCTGCGAGAGCAGGGAAACGAGTTTACTCGGAAGAAAAGAAGTATTAACAGGGAAAGCAAAATTCGGGATATTCGGGGATGGTAAAGAAGTAGCCCAGGTAGCTGTAGCCAAATTTTTTAAACCCGGGGATTTCAGGGCTGGGTATTATCGTGATCAGACTTTTATGTTCGCCAGTGGTTTGGCAACTGTAGAACAATTTTTCGCCCAGTTATATGCAGATCCTGATGTAAAAAATGAACCATTCAGTGCAGGCCGCCAGATGAATGCCCACTTTGCAACCAGGATGGTGGATGAAGAAGGCAATTGGTTAAACCTTAACAGCCTTAAAAATATATCCAGCGACATTGCGCCTACCGGCGGACAAATGGTGAGGGCGCTCGGTTTGGCCTTTGCTTCAAAAGTATTCAGGAATGTTCCTGCATTGCATGAATTAAATACCCTTTCCAATAAAGGAAATGAAGTGTGTTTCTGTACCATCGGCGACGCATCCACGAGCGAAGGCCATTTCTGGGAAACCATGAATGCAGCCGGCGTATTACAGGTACCACTGGCGGTTTTTGTTTGGGATGATGGTTATGGAATTTCAGTACCTAAAAAATACCAGACAACCAAATCATCTATTTCAGATGCGCTTGCCGGTTTACAACAACAGGAAGGCACCAACGGAATTGATATCTATAAGCTTAAAGGCTGGGATTATGCCGGCATGTGTGAAACAATTGAACACGCTATTCAGAAAATAAGGGATACACATACTCCTGCATTGTTTCATATAGAAGAAATTACGCAGCCACAGGGGCACTCTACTTCTGGTAGCCATGAACGTTATAAAGGAACGGAAAGGCTGGCCTGGGAAAAAGAATGGGATTGTATTAAACAGATGAGAGAATGGATACTGGAAAATGCACTCGCAGAAGAAGAGGAACTCAAACAAATTGAAGAAGAGTCTGTAGCGTTCGTTAAAGAGAGTAAACAACGCTCCTGGGATAAATACCTTACGCCTATTAAAGAAATGGTGCAGGAATCTGTTGATTTATTAAAGGAAGTGGCATACCTGGATCCTGCAATTGAAAAAATAGCAAATGAATTATCAGCCCTGAGAGAGCCAATGCGAAGGGATATACTGAAATCGCTTGCTACAACTATTGATCTTGTGGGAAAAGATTCAATCAGGAATGTATATGAATATTACACCCGTTTACAAGCAACCTGTGAAAAGTTATACGATGCTTATTTGTATAATGAAGGTCCGAAATCTGCACTGAAAGTTCCTGCGGTTGCAGCTAAATATGAAGCAGAAGCTCCTTTGCTCAATGGATTTGAAGTGTTGAATAATTACTTCGATAACTTGTTTGCAACGAATAATAAAGTGGTGGCTTTTGGAGAAGACCTGGGTTATATCGGCGATGTGAACCAGGGATTCAGCGGTCTCCAGGAAAAATACGGGGCTGAGCGTATATTCGATACCGGTATCAGGGAGCTTACGATTATGGGGCAGGGGATCGGACTGGCGCTCCGGGGCTTAAAACCTATCGCCGAAATACAATACCTCGATTATTTACTATACGGATTGCAGCCTTTGAGTGACGATGCAGCAACAACGCATTTCCGAACTGCAGGTCAGCAAAGTGTTCCATTGATCGTACGTACACGCGGGCACCGGCTGGAAGGAATATGGCACAGTGGTTCTCCAATGGGTATGATCATCAATTCCCTTCGTGGTATGTATGTTTGCGTTCCCAGGAATATGACCCAGGCTGTGGGTATGTATAATACTTTATTACGCAGTAATGATCCCGGAATAATTATTGAATGTTTAAACGGGTACAGGTTAAAAGAGAAATTACCTTCCAATCTTTTAGATTACACGGTGCCGTTAGGTGTACCGGAAATTGTACAGGAAGGTGAAGATATAACGATAGTAAGTTACGGTTCAACTTTACGGATTGTACAGGAAGCCGGCGTACTACTAAGCAAAGCTGGTATCAGTTGCGAAATTATTGATGTACAAACACTGCTTCCTTTTGATCTCCATCATTCTATTGTAGATTCTTTACAGAAAACCAGTCGCATTTTATTTGTTGATGAAGATGTGCCCGGGGGCGCTGCAGCATATATGTTTAATAAAGTAATGGAAGAACAAAAGGGTTATCGTTACCTCGATGTATCCCCAAGAACTTTAACTGGCAAAGCGCACAGGCCGGGATACGGCAGTGATGGTGACTATTTTTCCAAACCCAACCTGGAAGATGTGATCAGGGTGGTGAAGGAGATGATGGCAGAGTAAAGACACAGAGTAGCTTATGATATGATTAGTTAATCTGCTGATCAATATTGCAATTTAAAAATCGGCGATGATTATTTCAGGTTATGATACACTTTCTGTACATCATCATCCTGCTCCAGGTTATCAACCATTTTTAAAACTTCGTTAGCCTGGTCTTCAGAAAGTTCAACGGTATTAACAGGAATCCTCGTTAGCTCGGCACTTACTACCTCAATCTTTTTTTCTTCCAGCGCTTTCGACATATTCCCAAATTCATTGTATGCAGTACGAAGAATAATATTGCCTTCAGCATCTTCCCCGATCTCTTCAAGGCCATAATCAATTAAATCGAGTTCAAGGTCTTCTATATTCTGCCCGTTGTTTTTTATCTTAAACTCACCCATACGGTTAAACGTAAATGCCACAGACCCACTGGTGCCCAATGCTCCCTGGCCTTTCGTAAAATGCATGCGCACATTCGCTACCGTACGGGTTGGATTATCAGTTGCCGTTTCTACCATTACCGCTACACCATGGGGCGCAAATCCTTCATACACGATTTCTTCATAGTCGGTTTTATCTTTTCCCATCGCCCTTTTTATCGCAGCTTCCACTCTGTCTTTAGGCATGTTTACTGCCTTGGCATTCAGGTAGCAGCGGCGTAAAGCCGGGTTATTGTCAGGATCAGGGCCGCCTGCCTTCACCGCAATGGCAATCTCCTTTCCGATTCTTGTAAAATTCTTGGCCATTTTATCCCAGCGGGCAAACATGGCGCTCTTGCGAACTTCAAATATCCTTCCCATGATTATTTTTTTGAGTTGGCAAATGTACTGAAATCATTTTTTGAGGCAAAGCAGTTAATCGGAAAACTGAATAAACCACCGTCATTATTTGTCTTCAACCTATACTGTTTAGTCTATATAGAAAGTTTCGTACCTAACCTTCTTATCTTCGTCGTATGTACGAGCTTTATTCATTCCCGCAATTATTTGATTTTTCAGTGAAAATATTTACGGCTATCGGTTGTTCAGAATCAGATGCGCAACAGGCAGCCCATTCTTTGCTAAGCGCCGACATCCGGGGCGTAGACAGCCATGGTGTTGCCCGGCTAACCGGGTATGTTCGGCTGTGGGAAGCAAAACGGGTTAATGCCAGTGCCGATATTAAAGTAATACATGAAACACCCGGTACAGCAACTGTTGATGGCGATGCCGGATTAGGCCTAGTAGTTGCTCCACGGGCAATGCAGGTAGCCATAGAAAAAGCAAGATTGTCGGGCACCGGCTGGGTGAGTGTTCAGAACAGCAATCATTTTGGTATTGCCGGTTTCCATGCCATGCAGGCGCTGGATCATGATATGATCGGTATTGCAATGACGAATGCCTCACCACTGGTAGCGCCAACATTTTCCAAAGACAAAATGCTCGGCACGAACCCTATCGCTGTAGCCATCCCCGCCGGAGAAGAACCAGCTTTTGTTGCCGACTTTGCCACAACCACTGCTGCCAATGGTAAACTTGAAATTCTGCAAAGAAAAAACCTGCCCACACCTAACGGTTGGGTACAAACGAAAGATGGGATGCCGAGTAGTAACGCACATGAATTGAAAGAAGGCGGTGCATTGTTGCCATTGGGAGGCGACAAGGAACATGGCAGTCATAAAGGGTACATGCTTGGAAGTATTGTAGATATATTTTCCGGTGTCCTCAGCGGTGGAAATTTCGGCCCCTGGGTTCCGCCATTTCCTGCTTATTTACCCATGCCTCAAAATATGCCTGGCAAAGGCATCGGCCATTTTTTTGGCGCTATGCGTATAGACGCATTCAGGCCCGCTGCTGCATTTAAAAAAGATATGGATCAATGGATCAGGAGTTTCAGAAATGCTTCACCCATTGATACCAACCAAAAGGTAGTGATCCCTGGCGATCCTGAGCGGGAATTTGAACAGGAACGAATGACCAGCGGAATTCCATTGTTCAGTAGTGTGGTTCAGGAATTAATGCAGCTTGGTGAAAAATTCGGAATTCAACTCAGCTAGTTCTTATGTGAAGCAGCAATTATATTAACGCAATAGTCTATATAATAAATTCGACTGCTATGAGGATTTTATTTTTCCTGTTTATCATAGGGAGTTTGTGTTCCTGCTGGACAAGGCACCGGCCTGAAACCTACCGGAAAAAAGTTATAGGTAACAAAGCCATTTTCGAAACATTACAGAAAGCCAAAGAAATTACCTACGAAAATACTGCCCGTTCTGTGCAGGTTCCCGGAAATATCTGTGCAATCGGGAATAAGATCTACCAGCTTGAATTTGGTAAAGGCATTCATGTAATCGACAATAGTATTCCGTCGCAGGCACATCGAATAGGTTTCATTAAGGTAAACGGCAGTTCGCAGTTATCTATAAAAGATGATCATCTGTATGTAAATAGTTTCAACGACCTGGTTGTACTCGATATTTCCAACAACAATACCGTTACAGAATTGAACCGCCTTTCCGGCACATTTCCCGATGGAATGTTTAACTATTGGATGGTACAACCCGATGAACCTGGATATTATGAATGCACCTGGTATGCCGACAGCCTGATTGTAGGCTGGAGAAAAGATTCTATCTGGAACGATTGTTATAAAGACTAATTCAACTCATACACTATGAATTATTCATTGCTGAAATTAATGGTGGTTCTTTCTTTTTCCTGTGTGTTGTTTTCCTGTTCAAAGGAATCGGCAGGTACAGAATCACGTGCAACAAATACTACCGGTACGAACGGCTCTCTTTCCCGTTTCGCCATTTCAGGCGATTATCTCTACGTGGTTTCAAACTGGGCGCTGTACACTTATAATATTGCTGATCCGGGCAATCCTGTTAAAACAAACGAAGAAGTTTTTGCATTTAACATCGAAACTATTTATCCCTATAAAAACCATCTTTTTATAGGAACCACAACCGGACTGTATATTTATTCCATTGCCAACCCGGGAACGCCCGTACTGGAAGGAGAGGCTAGTCATGCCAGGAGTTGCGACCCTGTAGTAGCAAACGATTCTGTGGCATTTGTTACGTTGAAAGGAAGTTCCAGGTGCGGCCCGGCAACCAGTGGACTATATGTTCATGATGTACAGGACCTGTTTCATCCTACACTTATGAAAACAATTGCTTTTGATAATCCGGAAGGATTAGGGTTGAAGGGAGATGTCCTGTATGTATGTTGTAACGAAGATGGTTTAAAAGTTTTCAATGTTCAAAACCCGGCAAACCCGGTGGAGATAAGAACAGTTACCGGTGCAAATTTTAAAGATGTTATTCCTTACGGAAATATCCTGATCTGTTATGTTAGTACAGGGATCATGTTATATGATATTTCGGATCCTTCGAACCCGGTTGCTGTAAAACTGATTTCAAATACATGATGTAATCTCAGTACCCGGCATTGTATGAAGGGTACGTTTCTGAAAATATATTTCAACTTTTTTTGCTTCCTACAAACTAAAAACAACATTACCACGTTTATACTATGGTTTTTCATAGGATATTGGATTAATACGGGCCGAGATTTCCATCTTAGCCCCTTTTTTTTGCCCATTCGTTAATTAAGTGCTGATTTGGTTCATATCCATAAAAAAAGCCCCCGGAAAGGAGGCTTGAATTATTTTAAGTTGAAGTAATTAAATAATCAGCATAGAATCTCCATAACTGAAGAAACGATACTTATCCCTGATGGCTTTTTTATAGGCCTCCATCATCAGGTCGTAACCTGCAAACGCACATGCCATGATCAACAGGCTTGTTTTTGGAAGATGGAAATTGGTTACCAGTGAATCCGCAATATTGAAATTATATGGAGGATGAATAAAATGGTTTGTCCACCCTTCGGAAGGTTTCAATAATTTTTGTGCTGTGTAGGAAGATTCCATCGCTCTCATAGTAGTAGTACCGATAGAACAGATGCGGTGCCCTGATTCTTTTGCCTTATTTACAATACTGCAGGCTACTTCATCAATTTTATAATATTCTGCGTCCATTTTGTGTTTGCTCAAATCTTCCACCTCAATTGGTCGGAATGTTCCAAGGCCGGTGTGAAGTGTAACTTCTGCAAAACGGATTCCCTGTATCTCCAGGCGTTTAATAAGTTCTTTACTAAAGTGCAATCCCGCTGTAGGTGCGGCTACGGCTCCTTCATGTTTCGCATAAACTGTTTGATAACGCTCTTTATCTTCTTCTTCCGGTTTACGTTTGATGTATTTTGGAAGAGGTGTTTCACCCATGATCTCCAGCATCTGCCTGAATTCTTCGTCCGTTCCATCCCATAAAAACCTGATGGTACGGCCACGACTCGTTGTGTTGTCAATTACTTCAGCTACCAGTTCATCACTTTCACCAAAATATAATTTATTGCCCACACGGATTTTACGTGCCGGATCTACAATTACATCCCAGAGTTTATTGGTTTTATTAAGTTCTCTTAAAAGAAATACTTCAATCTTAGCACCGGTTTTTTCTTTGCGGCCATACATTCTGGCCGGGAAAACCTTCGTGTTATTTACTACAAACACATCCTTGTCATCAAAATATTCCATGATGTCGCGGAATTGTTTGTTTTCGATGTCACCGGTTTTACGGTTGATCACCATCATTCGGCTTTCTTCTCTTTTTTTGGTTGGGTGTTGGGCAATGAGGTTAAGCGGAAGGTCGAATCGGAATTGAGATAATTTCATGTAATAAAATAATTTTTATGGTTATTTATCACATGCCTGGTACTGTAAGTTTGTACAGCGATGAGTAGCCTTTCCTATTTGGACAGGCATTTATCATGTTACGGCATGATTTTTAAAGTGGGCGAAGTTACATTAAAAAGGCGTTCGAAATTCAATTATCTTCCTTATGGGGCGGGATGCAGCACAAATGGCATTCTGTATAGAGATGGATGTTCTGGTATATATTTCAAATAATACGCAGGCGATTACTGGTTTACTGTTTATCAGCAGAACTTTATCGGTTAACCCTATCCTTAATTAAATCAGCATCATGTATAACAAGATGCTACAGCTTATCCGTATAATTTCACTGGCTTGTCCTCCTGTTTTCGCCCAACATTTCACTACGCAACCTTTGCAGATTTTTTCCCGGAATTGAATCTATCAGTTGCTGCGTATATGGATTTTCAGGATGGAAATAAATTTTATCTGCTGTGCCCGATTCAACTATTTTGCCTGATTTCATTACCATGATCCTGTCGCAGATATAATGTACCACCGATAAATCATGAGAAATAAACAATGCCGTGAAATGAAAGGAGGATTTTAATTCGTTGATTAAATTCAATACCTGCGCCTGCACACTTACATCTAAAGCAGATACGCTCTCATCAAATAAAATAAACGACGGATGTAAAGCCAAAGCCCTGGCAAGGCAGATGCGCTGGCGTTGGCCGCCACTAAACTGGTGCGGATATCTTTTATAATGATCAGCTTGTAACTGCACACTTTCCAGCAACGAGATGATCTTCTCTTTTCTTTCCTGCCGGTTATACAGTTGATGAACCTGCATCGCTTCCATTATCGCATCACCTATTGTAATGCGTGGGTTCAAAGAACCAAACGGATCCTGGAATACAATCTGCAAGTCCTTTCTTTCCATTCTTAACTGTGAAGAAGAGAGTTCAGACAGGTCTTTTCCATTTAAAAGTATTTTCCCGGATGTTGGATGAATTAACTGGAGGATCGTTTTTGCCAGTGTTGTTTTGCCGCAGCCACTTTCACCAACCAGCCCTACAATTTCATTTTGCTGCACGTTAAAACTTACATCTTTTACTGCTTCCTGCCATTGTACGATCCTGCCAAGCATATTTTTTTTAGCTCCATAACGAACATTGAGTTGCTGAACAGAAAGTACAATATGGTTTGATCCGGTGGCAACCGGAGTATTACTTTCATTGGGTACAGGATGTTGCACCTGTTCCCCTTTTATTTTTTCATTACCTGTTTCAATAAAATCTGACAGTACGGCCAGTCTTTTTCCTTTTGCATTGGACGCCGGGCGGCAGGCGAGTAGTGCTTTTGTATAATTGTGTGCAGGCTGGTTAAGTACAGTTGCGGCATTTCCCTGCTCAACAATATTGCCTTTGTACAGTACTGCAATTTCATCAGCAACATCCGCTACAATGCCGAGGTCGTGGGTTATCAGCAGAATGGCAATGTTGTTTTGCTCCTGGAGCTTTTTAAGGAGTAAAAGAATATTTTTTTGTACACGCACATCAAGTGCCGTTGTAGGTTCATCTGCAATGATAAGGTCGGGGTCGCAACTCATGGCCATCGCTATCATCACCCGCTGTTTTTGTCCACCACTTAATTGATGCGGATAACGGTTAAGCATAGCCGGTGGATCGGGGAGTTCCACTTGTGTAAAAAGCGATAGTGTTCTTTCGGTTGCTTCTTTTTTAGAAAGTTTGCGATGTAAAACAAGGGATTCGATTACCTGTTGCCCGCAGGTAAGAACGGGATTCAATGATGTCATCGGTTCCTGGAATATCATACCGATCTTATTTCCTCTTATTTTATTTATTTCTTTGAGCCGGAGTTCGGCCAGGTTTTTTTGTGAAACAGCGTCTTCACTAAAAGCGATATTTCCTTCTACGATTGCATTTGAAGGCAAAAGTTGCAGTACGGCCATCGCCGTAACGGATTTACCACTACCACTTTCACCAACCAGTGCAAGTGTTTTACCACGGTGAAGAGTAATCGAAATATTTTCCACTGCAGCTGACTGGCTTCCCTCATTGTTAAACCGGATTGACAGGTTTTTTATTGAAAGCAGTGGCAGCATTGCGTATGATTCAGAAAAAAAATAAATGCCGGTATATGTTCCCGGCATCAGTGTGTTTTACTTATCAGAATTTCAGGTGTCGTACCGTAAGCCCGTCATTGATCAATTGTTTCAGCGAATCGATACCAATCTTTAAATGTGTTTCCACAAATTTTGCCGTTACGGAAACATCGCTCGCTTCTGTTTTTACACCTTCCGGCACCATGGGCGAATCGCTCACGAGCAACAAGGCGCCTGTTGGAATTTTATTATAGAAACCTACGGTGAAAATGGTGGCAGTTTCCATATCAATGGCATAAGCCCTTACTTTCTGCAGGTATTCTTTAAAGGTATCGTCATGTTCCCAAACACGGCGGTTGGTTGTATAACATACACCCGTCCAGTAATCTACTTCATAATCCCTGATGGTTGTTGAGATGGCTTTTTGCAGTGCGAATGCAGGAAGCGCCGGCACTTCCGGTGGAAAATAATCGTTGCTCGTACCTTCACCCCGTATTGCTGCAATAGGTAAAACGAGGTCGCCTATCTTATTGCGTTTTTTCAGGCCGCCACATTTACCGAGGAACAAAACAGCTTTGGGTTTGATGGCAGACAGCAGATCCATTACAGTAGCCGCACCCGGACTACCCATCCCAAAATTTATGATTGTAATGTTATTTGCCGTAGCACATTGCATTGGCCGGTCTGTACCAACAATTGCTACATTGTTCCATTCTGCAAACATTTTTACATAATTGGAAAAATTGGTGAGCAGGATGTATTCACCAAAATTTGAAATTTTTTCTCCTGTGTACCTGGGCAACCAGTTTTCTACGATGTCTTCTTTTGTCTTCATAAATTTTAATTCAGATAAAATTACAAATTAAACAGCAAATCTGTTTTCAGGATGAGCCCTTCGGTATTTGAGGGCAGGTAAAAGGGCATATGCAGAGTTAAAAAAGCCAATAATAAGCGGTTACGAATAAACGAAATGCTGATCTTTACAGGATATTTACAGCATGATTAAGATAAATTACCCGGAAAAGAAGCCGTTGATTAAGCAACAGGATGGGAAAGAACTGGTGTTCTGTTTCATTCGGAAAAGATGGGTGGTTCTTAGCCCGGAAGAATGGGTAAGGCAAAACTTTTTATTATTCCTGGTTGAAGTGTTGAACTATCCACCATCATTAATTGCAGTAGAGAAGCAACTGATGCTGGGAGATGTTAAGAAGCGTTTTGATCTTGTGGTTTACGACAGAGCTGCATTGCCTTTTATGATCGTGGAATGCAAGGAAATGAACGTTGAGTTATCCGAAAAAACACTGCAACAGGTTTTGAGGTATAATAGTAATATACAGGCAGGATATGTTGTGATTACGAACGGGCTCTATTGTTATGGGTTTATAAAATCCGGGAATGCATTTAATGCAACAGCGTCGCTCCCGTGTTTTGAACAATAACTATTTTCGGATTGGTTCATCTTCAATTAAATAAAAAATCCCGTGTAAGTAAACACGGGATTTTTTTATATCGTTTTGCGAACTATTATGGGAAAATACCCAGTTCAGCATAGCTGGTTGCTACTTTGTTGATCGCACTAACGTAAGCGGCTGTACGCATATCCGGTATTTCAGGATTGCTTTGCCAGATGTGCATGATCTCTCTTGTTGCGGTGATCATGGTTTCTTCCAGTCCGCTGTGAACCAGGTCAACCTCATCCGCACCATGCATGATGTGTGCACGTTCTGTTTCATTAACTTTTTTACCGGTTAAATCTTCAATTTGACCAAGGATACGTGTATTCAGGTTTTCTGAAAAACGTTTTTCCATACGGCCATAACGAACGTGGCTTAGGTTTTTCAACCATTCGAAATAACTAACCGTTACGCCACCTGCATTCAGGTACATATCCGGTACGCAAAGAATTCCTTTCTTTACAAATACTTCGTCTGCTTCAGGAGTACAAGGGCCGTTAGCCGCTTCGCCAATGATCTTAGCTTTTATTCTTGGTGCATTATCACCATTGATCACATTCTCCAGCGCCGCAGGAATCAGGATATCACATTCCAGTTCCAATGCATCATTGGAGTGCGCCAGTTTTGTAGTTCCCGGTGCATCCAGGATAGATCCTGTTTTGTTTCTGTGTTGAATTAATTCTTCTTCATTTACACCATTTGCATTGAATACGGCGCCATCATGTTCTGAAATACAGATTACGATCGCACCATTTTCACGGAAGAATTTTGCGCAGTGGTAACCCACGTTTCCGATACCCTGAACCACCACTCTCTTGCCTTTAATGCCCATTTCGAGGCCGAGCTTTTTCATAACATCCGGCATGTTGCATACTTCACGGATTCCGTAGAATACACCCAAGCCTGTTGCTTCTGTACGTCCACGAACACCACCCTGTGTAACTGGTTTACCGGTAACACAACCGGCAGCATCAATTTCACCTGGTTTTAAAGATGCATAGGTATCAACGATCCAGGCCATTTCTCTTGAACCGGTTCCGTAGTCGGGAGCGGGAACATCAATGCCGGGGCCGATGAAATTTTTCTTAACGAGTTCGCTGGTATAACGACGGGTAATTTTTTCAAGTTCGTAAACGCTGTATTTGCGTGGGTTGATTTTGATACCACCTTTACCGCCACCGAATGGTACGTTTACAATGGCACATTTGTAAGTCATCAGGGATGCCAATGCCATTACTTCATCCTGGTTTACTTCGTCGCTGAAACGAATTCCACCTTTACAAGGCGTTTTGTGATGGCTATGTTGTACACGATAAGCTTCAATTACTTCTACGCTTCCGTCATCTCTCTTAAGTGGGAAACGCATTTGATAAACACTGTTACATGCTTTGATTTGTTCCAGGATACCCGGATCGAAATTGGTAAACTTAGCAGCTTTGTCGAAACTTTTTTCAACGCTCTGAAAAAAGCTATACTGTTGATTTGAAGACATATGTTTGTTTTTAATTTATTAAAAAGAGCCGAAGCTCCTGCAAGCCTTTATTAAAAGTCAGTTTTTTCTTTTTCCATTTTTTTGATCTTCCTGTCGATACTCATTACATAGATGAACAAGCCAACAAGAATGGTTACACAAACAGCAACAACAATATAAATTTTACCGTTGCTTCGCATTGTATCGGCCATCTCTACTTTTTCCTGGGCTGTAACTGTGTTACATATTAGTAGCAAGGCTGGCAGCAAAGCCAAACGGGAAAACCAAAACGAAATCCTTGTAACAATATTTTTACCCATGTAATAATTTTTTATCTCTCAATAGTTCAATCCGTATTCTTAACGTTGCGATCCAGGCCCCGAGTAAGGTCCAGCCAATCACCGCAGGGTAAAACACAGCTCTCATTCCTGCATCCATATCATTTTTATCCAATGCCGGGTTACCACTATCGCTGCCGGGTGCTCCGGGGTGTAAACTTCCAACCAATCTGGGAATTATCCAAATACTTGGAAACAGCATGGCAAATGCGAAAATATTATATACGGCACTTATCCTGGCTCTTTTGTCGATATCGGTGAAAGAACCCCGAAGCACAAAGTAAGCCCCGTAAATCAACAATGCGATTGCCGCACCTATAAGCTTGGGTTCTTTTAATACACTCCCGAGCGATTGTCCCTGGTCGGTAACCCAGGTTACAGACACCCAGATAATGCCCGTTGCATAACCGAGTATGCCCATTATACAACCAACCGATGCAAAATTGTGTGCAAATATATCATTGCGGTAATCAAAACCCCGCAGGTATTTTATACTGTAAACAAAACTTACAATGAAGAGGATCATCATGGCAAACCACATACACACATGGAAGTACAGGTTGCGGATGGTTTCGTTGAGAATGGGTAAACGGGGAACATCAAGCAGGAAGCCACAAATAACCGTGTACAGCAATAAAACAAAAGACAATATTTTCCACCAGCTTTTATTCACCAGCCTGCATTTTTTAAATGAGTGGCGCAAAGTTATGGGGAATCGGGAATATGAAAGAGAAAATTGTTAGAAGCTTTGAGCTTCTGGTTTACGGTTCCCGTTACTCTTTCCATAAATACGGGAACAGTATTACAGCCATTACAATCACCAGCAGATCCAGCAGGCCTATAAGACCGGCAAGCTGAAGGATTGCACCTTCCCTGAATACTTCCTGGAAAGCAGATTTGCTCAGGCGCATTAATAATAATAACTGCGGGAGAATTACCGGGAATCCGAGTATGGCAATCAAAGCCGCGTTGTGCTGGGCTTTGGCAGCTATGGCACTCATTACTGAAAATACCAGGCTCAGGCTAATGCCGCCCAGTAAAACGATACCAATAAATTTAAAACCATCGTTTACCGGGTTATTGAGCAAAATATAAAACAGTACCAGGCTTACGATGCTCATCAGCAGCATCAGTAAAAGATTGAATAATAATTTGGCGATAATAAACTCAACAGGGGAAGCTATAGTATAGAAATACAACATGCGCCCGCGGCTTTCCTGTAAAAAACTTTTTGCCACGGTATTTACACAAACGAATAATTGTATTACCCAGAAGAGGCTGTTCCACACATCGGCATCCGGATTATCGGGCATCGACAAATGCAATACGTACACGGTAGAAGCTATGTATAACAGAATGCCATAAAAAGTATGCTGCTGGCGGAGTTCCAGCAAGATGTCTTTTTTTAACAGGGCTATGATTCGTTGATACATGGATGCAAATTAACTCATAATTGCTGTTGTATTAATTTATTCAACCGGCAGAGGTTTGCAGTCCAGTGCAAATTCCGATACTCACAGTTTTAAATTCAAATCCAGGATACTACAATTTCTTCAGTTAATGTGACTTTTTTCGGCCGATTTTTTATTTTATTGACCTAGTATTTTTTTTATTGTAAAAAAACATAATTAAATTCAACGCTAATCATTCAATAAACCAAATAACCAAACAACCAAACAACACGTCTATGAGAAAACAAATTTTGTTTTTACTTGCCTGTTCATTGGCATTTACAGTAAAAGCACAAAAAACTTACTGGACTGCACATATCAATGCTGCAAGGGTGGCAACGGATAAGGCAGTATCAAGACTGACCTTTCCAAAAGAATTCAAATTATTTGATCTCAATTTATCTGCTATCCGCCAGGAATTATTTACCTGTGCCGATAACCGGCAAAGACATTCTACCAACATCTCTCTGCCCAATGCAGATGGACAGATTGAGCAGTTCGAAGTTTTTGAAGCTTCCAATTTTGAACCTGCATTGCAGGCGCAGTTTCCTGAGATCCGTGCATTTTCAGGAAGAGGCATCACTGATCCTTCGGCTACTTTAAAACTGAGCATTTCTCCGCAAGGCATTCAAACAATGATATTCAGAACAGACAAAGACAATGAATTCATAGAACCCTATTCACAGGATCATACTGTTTACGCTGCATTTAAATCTCATAGAAATGCATCAGGATTGCCCTGGTCATGTTCAACAGTAGAACAACCGGTTGTTGCGGGTTTAAATACTGCAGTTACCAATGCTACTGCCAGATCAGGCGGAAACTTAAAAACAATGCGTTTGGCCCAGTCCGTTACTGCAGAATATTCCAATTACTTTGGTGCAACAAGTGCGTCACAAGTATCGCTCGTACTTGCAGCAGTTAACAATACACTCACCCGTTGTAACGGTGTTTATGAAAAAGACCTAGCCGTGCATTTGAATCTTATTGCCAGTACTACATCTGTTTTTTATTACAATGCTTCTACAGATCCTTACTCAGCAGCATCAACAGGCGCAGGAGGTGCATGGAATAGTGAGTTGCAAAGCACCTTAACCTCTGTAATCGGCGAAGCCAATTATGATATCGGGCACTTATTTGGTGCATCGGGTGGCGGAGGCAATGCTGGTTGTATCGGTTGCATCTGTACCAATGGTTCTAAAGGAAGTGGATTTACTTCTCCTGCAGACGGAATTCCGCAGGGCGACAATTTTGATATTGATTATGTTGTGCATGAAGTTGGTCACCAGATGGGAGCTAATCATACATTCTCTTATGCAAATGAAGGAACAGGTGTAAATAAAGAAATAGGTTCAGGAATCACCATTATGGGTTATGCAGGTATCACTTCTTATGATGTAGCCTCACACTCAATTGATATTTATCACCAGGCATCCATTGCACAAATTCAAACCAACCTGAATTCAAAAACATGCCCGGTTACCACTACTATTACCAATTCAACACCAGTTGTTGCAACATTAACGAACTATACCATACCTATCAGTACGCCGTTTTCGCTTACCGGTTCGGCAACAGATGCAAACAGTACTGATGTACTCACTTATTGCTGGGAGCAAAACGACAATGCATCTTCTTCACAAACCAATGCAAACAGTAAGGCAAGTGCGACAAAAGCTACGGGACCAAACTGGATCTCTTTCAGACCCACAACATCACCTACAAGATATTTTCCTCAATTATCGAGCATTCTTGCCGGTGCCACTACAACCGGCCCGATGACAGGTGGAGATGCCGGTGTAACTACCGAAGCACTGAGTTCAGTGGCAAGAACATTAAACTTCAGGCTAACGGTTAGGGATAACGCTCCTTACAGTTCTACAGCTCCGGTAAATGTTGGTCAGACACAATTTGCTGATATGGTTGTTACCGTTAGTGCCGCATCCGGGCCGTTTGCCGTTACTTCACCAAACACTGCTGTATCATGGGCCGGTGGTTCTTCCCAGGCTATAACCTGGAGCGTAGCAAGTACTACGGCTGCACCCGTAAGTTGTGCCAATGTAAAAATTTCATTGTCAACAGACGGAGGTCAAACCTTCCCAACAGTGTTGATCGCAAGTACTCCAAACGATGGAACAGAAACATTGGTCATTCCAAATACACCTACTACCACTGCGAGAATTAAAGTAGAAGCTGTTGGAAATATTTTCTTCGACATATCCAATGCAAACTTTACCATTACTGCCGGTTCTTCCTGCGGAACGGCAACTGGCTTAAGTTCATCTGCTATAACAACAACCGGTGCCACTGTTAGCTGGACTGCAGTAAGCGGTGCAAACAGTTATGCGGTGGATTATAAATTGAATACATCTGCAACCTGGACAAGTTTCTCTACTGCTCAAACAGCAACAACGGCGAATTTAACCGGACTTGCTTCCGGAACTTTATATAACTGGAGAGTAACGGCAACCTGTAGTAGCGGAACCGGTGCTGCAGCTTCGGCTCAGTTTACAACGCTTGTACCTTGCACGGCTCCAACAGGACTGTCATCTTCTGCTGTTACCGCAAACAGTGCAACCGTTAGCTGGTCAGCAGTGAGTGCTGCTACCAGTTATGCTGTAGATTATAAGTTAAATTCATCATCAACCTGGACCAGTTTCTCAACTGCTCAAACTGGAACGTCGGCAAATCTTACCGGTTTATCCGCATCTTCAGTATATGACTGGAGGGTAAGCGCAACTTGTCCATCAGGCACAACTTCCGCTACTTCAGCACAGTTTACAACAACAGCTCCTGCGGCTTGTAATGCTCCTGCAGGATTAAGTTCAACGGTTACATCGAACAGTGCAACAGTAAGCTGGACTGCAGTGAGCGGTGCGGTGAGTTATGCGGTAGATTATAAATTGAATACATCATCAACCTGGACCAGTTTTTCAACAGCACAAACCGGAACTACTGCAACGATTACAGGTTTGTTGGCGTCAACAGTTTACGATTGGAGAGTAACTACAAATTGTTCTTCAGGTTCAAGCACTGCAACTGCTGCACAGTTTACAACAACTGCTGCATCAACCTGCGCAACAGCATTTGAGCCTAATGAAACACAGGCAACGGCTGCTGCTATCAGTTCCGGAGTAACAAATTCGGCTGCGATCAGCAGTACTACGGATATCGATTACTATAAAATCACTACAACCGCAACCAGCAATATCGTGTACAATTTGGTTGGCCCATCGGGTGTAGATTTTGATCTATACATTTACAACAGTGCCGGAACGCAGATAGGTTCAGGTGCAGGATCAACTGCAACAGAAACGGTTTCATTAACCAGCCAGGCTGCCGGAACCTATTACATTAAAGTGATCGGTTACAATGGTGCCAACAGCGCAACCTGTTATACCATCAAAGCAACGGCTACTGCGATTACCGGATGTCAAAGCAGCTACGATAATTCAACAAATGGTACTACATCCGGAGCTGCTACCATTCCGTTCAATACAAATGTTACCGGGTTAATCAGCCCTTCTGCTGATGTAGATAATTACAAATTTGTGATTACAACAGGCGGAACCATAACAGTTACACTTTCAACATTACCTGCAGATTTTGATTTGAAATTATTGAACAGTGCAGGCACACAGGTTGGTATTTCTCAAAACGGAAGTACAACAAGTGAAACGATTAGTTACACTGCTGCTGCCGGAACATATTATGCACAGGTGTATGGCTACAGTGGTGCAAACAGTTCCACTACCTGTTATACATTAAAAGTGCAATTGGGAACTGCTACCAGGGATATTTCGATCCCGGTTTCGGTTGTTTCTGAAAAAAATCCGGTTGCACTATATCCAAACCCAGTTACAAGTACACTTAATATCGGCTTGTCAGGTGAAATAAACAATAACAGTAGTTTTGTAGTGATGGATGCAAAGGGTGTTGTAGTGTTGCAACAAAAATTTGTTCGCAATCCTCAATCGGTTGACGTATCAAAACTGGCCAGTGGTGTTTATGTAATTAAAGTAAACAATGCCGGAAATATTGTTACTGAAAAGTTCATTAAACAATAATCTTTCCATCTAATGAGTAAGCCCCGCTGATTTTTTTGGCGGGGCTTATTCATTTTATACTGGTATATGATAAAATATGTATTGATACTGGTAATATTGTTGATTGGGATCAATAGCTTTGGTCAGATTGGCTCTATACCCAAATTCAATAAACTCAGGAAAAAAAATATTACCGTTTTTGTTTTTGAAATGCCATGTCCTCAATTTATAGATACAAAAGAAAAATATGGTTTTACAATTGCATGTAGCGGAACCGCCTCTAAGAAATTGTTGAAACAAAACCGTAAGGCAATCAGGCAAATAAATAAGACCTATGGCATGAACTGGTTTAAAAAAAATATTGATAACCTAAAGCAATAGCTGGTGTATACGAATTGCCCTGATGCAGTATTTAAAAGAAATTCAGAGCCAGGTCAATAGTTGTTTAGCTTACACCGTCTGCAATAGCTCCTTTTTCAATTTTCTGTATCAGTCCCTGGAGTACTTTTCCCGGCCCGCATTCCGTAAATCCTGAAGCGCCGTCTGCAACCATCGCCTGCACACATTGTGTCCACCTAACCGGCCCCGTTAGTTGAGCAATCAGGTTTTCTTTTATAGCCGCAGGGTCTGTTATCGCACTTGCCGTTACGTTTTGGTAAACCGGACATATTGGGTTATTGAAATGTGTTGTATTGATGGCTGTTGCCAGTTCTTCTTTGGCGGGCAGCATTAACGGAGAGTGAAATGCTCCTCCAACCGGTAAAACCAATGCTCTTTTAGCACCTGCTGCTTTCATTTTTTCACAGGCAATTTCGATTCCTTTAATTGTTCCGCTGATCACCAGTTGGCCAGGACAATTATAATTTGCAGCAACAACAACTTCTCCTGATTCTGAAGAAATATTTGCGCATATTTCTTCCACTTTACTGTCGTCGAGGCCAAGCACTGCTGCCATGGTGGAAGGGTTGAGTTCACAAGCTTTTTGCATAGCGGAAGCCCTGATGGATACCAATTTAAGTGCATCTGCAAAATGGAGGGTTCTGTTTGCTACCAGTGCAGAGAATTCTCCAAGTGAATGCCCGGCAACCATTGCAGGATTTGCATGTTGAATGGTTTCAAATGCTGCTACAGAATGTATGAAAATAGCAGGCTGTGTAATATTGGTTTTTTTCAATTCTTCATCAGAACCTGTAAACATAACATCAGATATCCGGAAACCAAGAATGTCATTGGCTTGTTCAAACAATGTTTTTACTTTTTCATTGTTTTCATAAAGGTTTTTTCCCATTCCGCTGAACTGAGCTCCCTGGCCAGGGAATACAAATGCATGTTTCATACTGATAGTTTTGTGTTGTACAAAGAAATAAAAAATCCCTCAATAGGAGGGATGAATTTTTTAATGATTGAAATTGAATCTTAAATTAAAAAGGTTATCAATGAAGTTTGGAACTGATGAGTTTCATGAATTCTCCCCTGGTTTCATTTTTTTCAAATTCGCCATAGAAAGCAGAAGTAGTGGTAACAGAATTTTGTTTTGAAACACCCCGCATCATCATGCATAAATGCGATGCCTCAATTACAACGGCCACGCCATAAGGGTTAAGTGTATCCTTGATGGCAGAAAGTATTTGATGAGTGAGTCTTTCCTGCACCTGTAATCTCCTGCTATACACATCTACTACACGGGCGATCTTACTCAGCCCTGTAATAAATCCGTTTGGTATATAGGCTACATGTGCTTTTCCGAAAAAAGGGAGCATGTGATGTTCACACATACTGTATAATTCGATATCCTTCACTATAACCATTTCGCTGACTTCTTCATGAAACTTGGCACTTTCCAATATTTGTTTTGCATCCTGCGAATATCCCTGGGTAAGGTATTGCATCGCTTTTGCAATACGTTCAGGCGTTTTTAAAAGCCCTTCCCGTTCAGCGTCTTCACCAAGCAGGTGTATGGTACTTTTATAATTGTCCGCTATGGAAGCAGTTATTTTTTCATCATATTCTTCGATTCGTTTATAGGCCATTATTTACTATTTAATTGTTCGTTTAGTTTTGTTCAACTGATACAGGTATTCTTATGCCGGGTATTCCACGAAGTTGCGTTCGGTTTCATGTAATCTTACCTGCAAATCGAGATTGGCGTTAATTTTTTTTCTGAGTAATTCATAAATAACAATAGCAATATTTTCAGCCGTAGGATTCAGTGTTTTAAATTCGATGCAATCTTCATTGAGGTTACGATGATCAAAACGTTCAATTATTTCCTGTTGAATAATATTGCTTAATATTTTAAGGTCCATCACATAACCTGTTTCTTTGTCAGGGATGCCTGTCAGTTTCACTATGAGTTCGTAGTTATGTCCGTGGTAATGCGGATTGTTGCATTTGCCAAATACTGCATCGTTTTTTGCATCATCCCAAGCGGGATTGAACAGCCGGTGTGCTGCATTAAAATTTTCTTTCCTGAATACTGCTACTTTATTCTCCATCAGAAACCGCATTAATTGAATATGATTGTTACTAAATACAATTAAAATTACAAATTGTTGCGGCAAACTCTTTAAAACATCGCATTCGTGTTTTTCGAGATAGGAAACAAATGGAGGTGTACGTAAGATTTTTGCAGGTAAAAACTATTCACCGAAGTATTCTATGTAAATTTTAGGGGTTTCGTGAAGCTTAAGGCGATAAAGTTGAATGCCCTGGGGAAGATTGGGTGCGAGTTGGTTCCAGATGCCAATCACCAGGTTTTCGATAGAACATAATTTTCCTTTCATAAAATCTACATCCAGGTTCAGATTTTTATGATCCAGTTTTTCTATAACATGTTCTTTGATGATAAGGCTGAGTTTTTTTACATCATACACAAAACCGGTATCGGGATCTGCATGCCCCTTGAGGGTTACATGCAATTCAAAATTGTGCCCATGCCAGTTATCATTGGCGCATTTTCCAAATACTTCTTCATTTTTTTGGCGGTCCCAGTTTGGATTGTATAATTTATGTGCAGCATTAAAATGCTCTATTCGTGTGACGTACAACATCAGTCCCAAAATTTTTGCAAAGGTAAGAGAGTCTGTATAAAATTCCGGTGCATTATTACGAAATTTGCACTATGAAAATTCTATGTGTTGCCGCCACAGCATTTGAGATAAAGCCACTTTTACTGTCACACCCCGCAACGGATCACCTGATCACCGGCATTGGTTCTCCAATAGCTATGTATCATATCATGAAAAGACTGCAACAGATAGACTATGACCTGGTAGTTCAGGCGGGTATTGCAGGTAGTTTTGATCATACAATCGAATTAGGTGAAGTAGTAGAGGTAACAAAAGACAATTTCGCAGATCTTGGGATAAATGAACAACAACAGTTTTCCTCTTTGTTCGATGTTGGATTTATGGATGCAAATGAATTTCCATTTACCAATGGGTGGCTTGAAAATAATAATGAGATGTTGAATAGATTTCAACTGGCAAAAAAAACAGGTATTACGGTTAATGGTATTTCAGATAATGTTGAGCATATTGCCATGCTGAAAAATAAATATTCACCTGATGTAGAATCTATGGAAGGTGCTGCGTTGCATTATGTTTGCCTGCAGGAAAATATTCCTTTTATCCAGTTAAGGAGTTTGAGTAATTATGTGGGAGAGCGGGATAAAACAAAATGGAAAACAAAAGAAGCGATACACAATCTGAATATAGTATTACAGAATATAATTAGCCTGTTATCATAAGCTTTTTGCATAGCTAAAAAAATATTAATGAAATATACAATTGGGTTTTCACCTTGTCCGAACGACACTTTTATATTTGATGCACTTATAAATGGAAAAATTGATGCTGGTTTCATTCAGTTGGAGCCGGTGTTGGAAGATGTACAAACACTTAACCAATGGGCATTGGAAGGGAAGCTTGATATTACTAAACTCAGTTATGGGGTATGGCCTTTGGTTATGCATAATTATTCATTGTTGAATAGTGGCAGTGCATTAGGAAGCGGGGTAGGACCTTTACTGATATCAAAAGATAATCCGGATAGTTATAATGTTGAAAATTGCGTTATTGCAATTCCCGGAAAAAATACCACTGCTCATTTACTTTTTTCACTTGCCTATCCGAATGCTGCAAAAAAGATTTTCCTGCGTTACGATGAAATTGAACCCTTTGTTCAGGCAGGCAAAGGATTGGGTGTTATTATTCATGAAAACAGGTTTACCTACGGGGAAAAAGGTTTACATAAGATTGTAGACCTTGGAGATTTCTGGGAAAGACAAACCGGGGGCCCCATTCCATTAGGTGGAATTGTTATTAAAAAGGGAATACCTGAGGGAATTCAACAAGAAATCGACCGGTTGATCAGGGAAAGTATCGAATATGCGTACTCAAAATATCCTGAATTAAGCGATTATATTAAACAACATGCGCAGGAGATGAGTGAAGATGTTATGCGGATGCATATAGATTTATATGTAAACAATTATTCCCTCAATCTCGGTCAAAAGGGAAATGACGCAGTAAAAAAATTAGTGGAGGTATATGAGCATGTGAACGGAAGAACGGTTTAGAATGTTTTTTTATCAATACTCAATGCTTTGCTATAAGCTTCAAGACATCTTTTTCTTGCAAATTCATGATCAACTATCGGTGACGGATAACTGAATTCCTGGAATTCCGGAACCCAGCGTTTAATGTAATTAAATTCAGGATCAAATTTCTTTGTTTGAAGATATGGATTGAATATGCGAAAATAGGGTGCTGCATCGCAACCGCTTCCGGAAGCCCATTGCCAACCGCCATTATTGGCTGCAAGATCGAAGTCGAGCAATTTCTCTGCAAAATAAGCTTCCCCGAGTCTCCAGTCGAGTAATAGATGTTTACATAGAAATGATGCAACGATCATGCGTACCCGATTGTGCATGTATCCGGTACTGTTCAATTCTCTCATGCCGGCATCAACAATAGGGTATCCTGTTTGTCCGTTGCACCATTTTTCGAACTCCCCGTTGTCTTTTCTCCACTCAATATTATCGTAAGCAGGTTTAAAGGAAAGTCCATCTGCAACTTTAGGGAAATGCCAGAGTATCATCTGGTAAAAGTCACGCCAGATTAATTCGTTAAGAAATGTTTCGGATAAATTTTTAGCAGTAACAGCTATCGCACGGATGCTGATTGTGCCGAATCTTAAATGAACACTAAGTCTTGACGTTCCGTGAATGCCCGGAATATCTCTTTGTTTTGCATATTGTTGAATGATGCTGTCGCTGGTATGATCGGGAGGGAATTCGATGCCTGTTTTTTCAAAACCAAGTTGAGGTAACGTGTGAATTTCAGATACGAGATTCTTGTAAAAGTGTTGTGTATATTTTTCAGTTGGATATGCTTTTAGATAAAAGGGATTCAGCCTGGATTTCCATTTTTTGCTGTATGGCGTAAAAACCGTGTATGGCTCACCGTTATCCTTCAGTATTTCTTCTTTTTCAAAGATTACCTGGTCTTTATAAGTTTTGAAAGCGATGTTTTTTTGTTCGAGGAATGCAGCTATTTCACTATCGCGTTTCCGGGCGTACGGCTCATAGTCGTGATTGGTGTAAACCGATAAAATGTTGTAGTCATTCTGCAATTGGGTAAATGCTTCTAAAGGCAGGCAATGAAAACTGAGAATGGTACTTCCATAACCGGATATTTTTTTTTGGAGTTGATGAACCGCGTTTACGATAAACTCAACCCTGGCATCTGATTTATTCGGGAGATTTTCGAGGATAGCCTTGTCAAAAATAAATATGGGGATTACGGGCAAGCCGCTTTTCAATGCGTGATATAATCCTGCGTTGTCTTCTATTCGTAAATCCCTTCTGAACCAGAATACTGAAACTTTTTCCTTCCTGCGATCCTGCATGGGATGTTTAACAAAATACGGAAGGATTTGTTTGCAGGAGTTCGTGAAATATTTTTGTGGTTAATGTGTTGCTGTATTTTTTTTCGCCGATAGCTGCCACCCATTTCATGTTGAAGATTGAATTGGTAAGGAAGACTTCATCTGCTGAAGCCAGGTCATCGGTTGTGAAAACTTTTTCTTTGATTTCATAGCCCAGTAATTTCAATGTTCTAATTACAAATGCACGCATAACACCAGCTATGCATCCTTCCTCAAGTGACACTGTAGTTATGGTATTGCCGCTGATAAGGAAAATATTGGCTATGGTGGTATCACAAACCCGGTCGGCTGTATTTAGAATAATAGCATCATTACATTTGAGTTCACGGGCATAAAGGGCGCCCATAAAATAAGGAAGAAAATTATTGTGTTTCAGATTGCTGAATGCATCAACTGCTTTTTTTGCGTGGGGGTAAATACACAATTGCAAGCCGTTTTGATTAAGTCGGCTGCTGTCAATTTCTAATGGCCATGATTGTATCACAAATTGTGGTGAATGATCATTGGTGTCGTACAAACCACCATTTCCCCTGGTTACGGATAGTCGCACCCTTGCCGTTGTGTGATTGTTTTTTTCAAGAAGCCGGTAAATTTCCTTTTCAAGCATATCCGGTGTAAATAGCTTTGAAGGATTGAACTGTAGTAACCGGATCCCATTCCATAGTCGGGCAAGATGTTCGTCAGTTAAAATGAGTACTCCGTTTTTGCATTTAATTGTTTCAAACAATCCATCACCGTATCGAATTCCGCGGTTATCCGGCCCTATAATAGCCGTGTTTTCTTTAAAGAGTTTGCCGTTGTAATTGAAAAATAGCATGTCCTGAAAATAAAAGATCTCCGGCGGGCGGAGATCTTTTCATATAAAATTTATGATTTACATTTCTTCAATGATCTTGTGCTTTACTGCATACATTATTAATCCGGCAGTTGTTTTAGATCCTGTTTTCACTTTCAGTTTATCGCGGATAGCTTCAACGGTTCGAGGGCTTAAGTCAACGATATCTGCAATTTCTTTCGTACTTTTTTCTTCGCACATCAATCTTAAAATAGTTGTTTCTTTTTCGCTGAGTTGAACTTCCTGCGATACCATATGCTGAGGTGGACCTACATTGCGTTGTTTGAGGTTTACCAGCAGCGCCTTATTGGTAAGTGAATTGAAGTAATATTCCTGTTCGAAACAGGTTTTTATGGCTTCATAAATGATTTCACTATCGCTGGTTTTGGTGAGGTAGCTGTTAGCGCCCAGTTCCATTAGTTTGGTGATCATACTCTGGTCGTCTACCATTGTTAGCATAATTACCTTAGTATGAGGGCTTATTTTTTTTATTTCAGGCAAAGTGGCAATCCCGTCCATCACCGGCATTTGAATATCTAGCAATATAACGTCGACCTGGAGGTTTTTGATTAAGTTCAGCAAGTGCATGCCGTTATCAGCTTCAGCGATCACTTTAATGTCTTTTTTTGTGCTTAGGGCTGTTTTTACGCCGGCCCTGTACAGTACGTGATCGTCTGCAATAATGACTTTAATTGGTTCTGTGAGCTCTTCTTTCATAAATCTTGTCCTGTGAAATTAGTAGTTTTTTTTGGAATAGTAAGTTTACGATCTTAATAACGTTGGGCTGCAAGGTCTAATTATAATTCAACAAAATAAAGGGGAGAATTACCCATTGATGACAATAGGGTTTTTACGGTCAATAGGTGTTAAATGGCTATTTTGTATTAAGCCTTAATGTCAGTACCGGAAAAGTTCATATTAATAAAATGGAAAATTTATTTGCCAAAAAAAAGGGGATAGTGATTAGCTATCCCAAAGTAGTGTATGGATTAAAACTGAAGGTAAAGGTCAGGGATAAGTAGAAAAGAAAAATGGGAAAAACAACGGAAAATGATGTTTTTTTTCCCAAGGACAGAATTTGCAGATTTAATACTATTGCATATGGAGCTTTATAAAATAATTTATTACATAACTTATGACTTATCAATGCTCTTGGCTTTTGTATGTACAGTTATTTCGTTAAGGTTAATAAATAAAAGAGGGATTGTAAATTATATGCGTGGTTTTTATTGGTATGGTTTAATTGGTGTATTTGTTTATATTCCTCACATTTTAGCAACTCACTTTCAATATCATTTTGAGTTTGCGATCTTTTTAAATAATCTTTCGGTATTATTTCACTTTTCATTTCTTTCAGTTTTAATAATTAGGGCAATCCATAAGGACAGTATGAAAAAGTATTTAAGATTATTATTTCTATTTTTTATAGTCGCTATTATTTACTATTTGTCTAAAGATGCATTTGTACAAGATAGCATTAGCTTCACTATTTCAAATTTTGGATTGGTCATATTTTGTTGTTTTTACTATTACGATTTATTTACTCATATTCCAGTATTAATTCTAAAAAATGAGCCATCATTTTGGATAGTCACTGGAATTTTTCTTTCAATGAGCATACAAATTCCATTTCGTTCTATAATAGCTAATTTACAAAATACAATTTCAATTTCTGATTACATACTGTTTGCAGACATAATGAATATTGCCTACTGCTTACTATATATTTTTTTTATAAAAGCATGTCTATGTTGTATACAAATTCGGAAAGAACCATAATTTTTTTAATTATTGCCATATTACTTACTATAATATTAGTTGGTTTTATAATTCTGATAGTGTACAAGTATCAACAAAGGCAGAATATTTACTTTCAAAATTTAGAAAAATTGCAGATAAGTCATGAATTTGACTTGTTAAAATCAAGGCTTGAAATCCAGGAACAAACTTTTCAAAATATATCCCGGGAAATACATGATAACATTGGGCAGAAACTAACGCTTGCAAAACTTCATCTCAATACTCTCGTTCTTTGTGGAACAACTCATGAGGTACAAAGAGTAAATGATGCTGTTACGATGATTGGTGAAGCGATTAATGACCTGAGTGACCTGAGCAGGAGTATGAGTTCAGAAATTATTTTGAGCAATGGATTAATCAAGGGGCTGGAATTTGAGATTAACCAGTTAAACAAAACAGGTTTATATAACCTGAAACTTCTTGTCGTGGGGGAACCGGTATTCCTGGATACAAATGCAGAACTGATCCTGTTCAGAATAACACAGGAAGCCCTGAACAATATAATGAAGCATGCAGGAGCTAATTCTATTATCATTAACCTTTTATATGAACACTGCAATCTAACCCTCACTATAACGGATAATGGCCGGGGTTTTTTAACCGATAAACATCAGTTTGGCAATGGGTTGATCAATATGGAAAAAAGGGCAACCATGCTGAACGGAAAATTTGAATTACATTCTAAAGAAGGAGAAGGAACTTCCATTAAAATCACAATCCCGATATATGAACCCGAAAAAAAAGTATAAAGTAATCCTTGCGGATGATCATATCCTGCTCAGGGATGCGCTGGTAACATTAATTAATTCATTTGACGATTTGCAGGTATTCGGCGTAGCCGATAATGGCCAGGAATTAATAAACCAGATCCAGACTGGCAAGTTGCCCGACCTTGTATTGCTGGACCTGAATATGCCTATTCTGGATGGATTTGAAACAGCACAATGGCTGCAGGCAAATTATCCAGACATAAAAGTTTTGGTATTAACCATGTATGATTCGGAAATAGCATTGATCAGGTTATTGCAGGTTGGAGTAAAAGGATTTTTGAAGAAGGATATCCATCCTGCAGAACTCAGATCGGCACTGGTTTCGGTGGCCGAGAATGGATACTATTACGCTCACAACACTACTGGAAAGCTGGCTTCATTATTTAAGAAAAACCACGATAACCAGCGTTCAATTGAAAAAGCTATTCTAAACCCGATTGAAATTGAATTTTTAAAACTGGCAAGTACGGAAATGACTTATAAGGAAATTGCGGATCATCTCCATATTACCCCGAGAGTTATAGATAGTTACAGGGATGGATTATTTGAAAAACTGGATGTAAAAAGCAGGGTAGGACTGGCCATTTATGCAGTGAAGAATGGAATCGTTACCTTTTGATTATTCGATCAGTTTATTACGCATGCCATACATGATTAATCCTCCGATGGTTTTGGCATTTACTTTGGCCTTCATGTTCTGTCGGATGGTTTCTATTGTTCTCGGGCTGAGGAAAATGATTTTAGATATTTCTTCCGTGGTCTTGTCTTCCGATAGTAACTGAAGAATTTTAATTTCTTTTTCATTGAAATTAACGGGTGTATTGGTTCCGTAATGCTGGCGTACATTTTTCTTTTGCATCAGTTTCCCCATCACGGCCTTGTTAACCAACTCATTAAAATAAAAATCGTCGTTCATGCAGGTAAGGATCGCTTCATAAATTTCTTCCGGGTCAGTTGTTTTGGTAAGGTAGGCATTGGCTCCCATTTCCATCATTTTACTGA
This sequence comes from Bacteroidota bacterium, assembly GCA_018268085.1. Lineage (GTDB taxonomy): Bacteria > Bacteroidota > Bacteroidia > Chitinophagales > Chitinophagaceae > Ferruginibacter. Next base: position 74,758 of record JAFDXE010000006.1, on the reverse strand, counting down.
TCATTTGCTGATCATCATACATTGTAAGCACGATGATTTTAATGTCTTCGTACTCTTTTCTGATCAACTGGATCGCGTTAATTCCATCTATTTCAGGCATGCGAATGTCCATGAGCAAAACTTCCGGCTTCTTTATCGAAATCTTATGCATCATATCCTTCCCGTCTTCAGCCTCCCAAAGCATTTTTAAATTCGATTTTCCAGCCAGGGCCATTTTTATTCCGTCGCGGAAAATTTTATGATCGTCGGCAATGGCAATTTTAATGAGATTCTCAGTAGACATTTCCTTGGAAAGTTGAGGTGATAGTCAAGTATTGGTTTCAATTGTAAATTAACAATTTAAGTTTAATATCTGCAAAATAAATATCTGATTGAAAACCAGGTAAGTAGCCGTAAAACTACTTCGTAAAATTACTGTTTAAGCTTTCGGTATTCACGTAAACTCATGAGTTTAATTACCTGCAGTAATATTCCAGGCATTAAAAAACAACTCATTTTAAGTGTTATTTAAGATCATATCCCCGGTTTACGGTAGTTCTACGAAGTAAGGTTGCAGGATATTGATAGTAAAAATACTAATGTCATTTCGTAGAATTACCTTATTTTTGGTAGTGTAATTACCTCTGTATTTGCCTGCAAGCCGCGCCAGTATTGGGTTTGGGCGCAACGAGCCTGGTTTAAACAACCCATAGCCCGTTGCGTAAAAAAACGATATGTGTGAAGTTTACAGTGCAATTAATCGTAAACCACTAAACTAATTATTTATGTACGGCTTCATTAAAGTGCTGTTCTTAGGTCTTTTAGGCTAAATTTGGATTTTGGATTATTGTTAGCTATTTTTGAAAAAATTAGCTGCTTATACAAAACCAATTAGTTTATATAACCTTTCTGACTGAAATTCTTCCTTTAATCTTTTGTATTCTTTTTTATAAAAAGCTGAATACAAAAGCATTAAAGGTTTTTTTTATTTATACGATTACTTTAGGAGTTTTTGTCGTGGCCTCAATTGTGACTGTTTATGTGTTTCAGTCATTCTTGGTCTATTATTACATATTAAAGTTATATGCTGTTGTAGAATACACTCTTTTTGCCCAATTTCTTTACAATCTTTACGTAAATTCTTTCGCAAAGAAAATTGTGTTGTATTCCACTATTCCATTTATTGCATATTGCATTATAAACTTTCTCGTAGACAAATCCCAATTTAGTAACACGCCCTCGTTAATTGAGTTTCTTTCATTTATGGTTTTCATAATTTATTTTTTTTATGAAAAAATGAAAACTGTTGTTCAATTCCCACTGTATCAAAGTATTACTTTTTGGATATGTGTCGGGCTTTTTATTTACTTCGCAGGTAACTTTTTTTTCTTTCTATTTATTAATTCTAGTTCGGATGCCAGTTTTGTAGGTCAAATGAAAACCATTTATTCTCTCGTCACCATTTGTAAAAATATACTGTTTTGTTGTGCTTTTTTTGCAAATGAAAGTATTGATAATTCGAGTACTGAATTTGAACTTCCTTCAGAGCTACAATTGGATGATTTTAATATGATAAACACGAAAACAAGAGATAATTGATGTTTTTTTTGCAAGCTAATAATACCGGCATAACCAAACTCATGTTCATAGGAACAATGGGTATGCTTACGCTTGCGATTGGCATTATTGTGTTTGTGATCTTTCACCAGCGGAAAGTAATTCGTTACCAGATGCAGATGAAAAAGCTGGAAAATGAGAAACAACAAATCCTGCTGAATGCATCTATTCGTTTCCAGGAAGAGGAACGGCAAAGGATTGCAGCCGACCTTCATGATGATGCCGGGCCGCTTTTGGCAACTGCCCGTTTATACCTGAATGAAAACCTGGTTAACCAGGAAAAAGCCCAGCAGCTTCAAAGCATTTTCAGCGCCAAACAAATTATTGATGATGCCATCCTGCTGATTCGTAATATCAGTCATAGCCTAATGCCTCCTACGCTTAAAAACTTTGGTTTGGAAAGTGCAACTACCGACCTTTTCCAGAAAATAAGCGGCAGCGGAAGTTTAAATGCAAGCGCCAGATTTCATGACTACCGGGAACGGCTAAAGGTAGAACAGGAGATGCTGGTTTTTCGTATCATCCAGGAATTGGTTAACAATATCATTAAACATAGTAACGCCGGGTTTATTCATCTTACGCAAAACACCAGCGGTAATAATCTTTACATTAGATTGCATCACGACGGCAAAGGAATTATACAGGCTGAATTTGATAAACTAAATCATAGCGCACAAGGTCTTGGCCTAAAAAATATTGCCAGCAGAATGAAAGTGCTTAACGGCAGAATATTTTTTGAAATCGATCCAAGCCAGACCTATTATAAAATCACCCTTGAAGTTCCGAAAGAAACAATAATTTAATAGTAAACTTATTGAATCTTACCTTTGCCATTATTTTGAACATTTTTCTTTTAGTGTTTGTGATTTTTACTCAACCAGTATGCAACCAAACCAGATTAAAGTAGCCATTGCAGATGACCATAAGATTTTCAGGAAAGGTGTAATCCTGTCCCTTCGCCCTTATACAAATATTAAATTTGTAATGGAAGCTGAAAATGGTGAGGATCTGATCGATAAAATACCGGAATTTATGCCCGATGTTGTGTTGTGTGATTTAAAAATGCCTGTAAAAGATGGAATCGATGCAACAAAAGCCATTACCAAAAAGTTTCCCCATATACGCGTAATCATTTTAACCATGTATGAAGATGAACGATTCGTTGGTCATCTTATGGATTGCGGCGCTGCAGGATACCTGCTTAAAAGCACCGAACCGGCCGAAATAAAAAAGGCAATAATGGACGTGGTAAGAACAGGCTTCTACCTCAACCCGTTTGTAAATAAAGTGCTCATTAAAAAGAATTACTCCAAACAAAAATTTAATCCCAGCCTGAGTTCGGAAATTGTATTGAGCGATCGGGAAAAAGAAGTACTCACACTCGTTTGTATGGAATTTACGGCCGCAGAAATTTCCGCTAAAATGGATATCAGTGCCCGTACTGTAGAAGCTATCAAAGACAGGTTAATGGAAAGATTTGGCGTAAAAAATTCTGTAGGACTCGTGTTTTACGCAATGAAAAATCAACTGATAGACTGATTTCTCCCGTTCAACTATCTACCTTAGTTAAAACAAACCAAACAGGGTTGAGTCTATTCTTGAAATGATCTTACCAAGGTCTTCATCATTTTCTGCAAATTTATTGGTATCTGCATCTATAATTAATAAAGGCCCTTCTTTATAGGTATCAATCCAGTTGTTATATAATTCATTTAATTTTTTGAGATAATCAAGCCGGATATTTTCTTCATACTCCCTTCCTCTTTTTTGAATTTGTCCAACCAGGGTAGGTACAGATGCCTTTAAATAAATCAATAAGTCCGGCGGCTTAACCATTGATTTCAACGTTTCAAAAAACTTATAGTAATTATCGAAATCACGTTTGCCCATCAGTCCCATATCGTGAAGATTCGGCGCAAAAATATTAGCATCTTCATAGATCGTACGATCCTGTATAACGGTTTCGGTACCACGATGAATTTCCAGCAATTGATTTAACCTGCTATTCAGAAAAAAAATCTGCAGGTTAAAACTCCACCGGGGCATGTCTTCATAAAAATCATTGAGGTAAGGATTGTGATCTACATCCTCAAACTGTGGTATCCATTTATAATGTTTACTGAGTAATTCCGTTAACGTGGTTTTTCCTGCACCTATATTTCCTGCAACTGCAATGTGTTTTGGTTTTTTAAGCTTTGCCATATTCCCTTACTCCACGGGAGTGTTTATTGTTTGTGTTTGTTATTCTGAATGCTGAATGTATGCAAACTTTGTAATACTGCCATATTGGATCAGTATTCGATTAAAAATATTTCAATCCTATTGCTTCTCTTACCAATTCCATTGTTTTACCCGCATTCTTTCTTGCTTTCTCAGCACCTTTTTCCATCACCTCTTTTAAATACTGCTTGTTTTCCAGTATGTTCCTTGCTTTTTCTCTTATCGGGCTAATGAATGCTATCATATCTTTTCCCAATTGTTCCTTCGCATCGCCATACCGGATGGATCCATTCTTAAAATCATTCTCGAATTTTTCTACTACAGCCTTATCACAAACAAGTTTCATCAGCAAAAACAGGTTTTGTATGGCTTCCGGCATTCCCTGCGATGGATCTGCAACTGTATCTGTTTTTGCTTTCTTCACCTTTTTCATGATCGTTTCATCGTCATCCGCAAGGTATAGTGTTGCCATCTGGTTTTCACTCTTACTCATTTTACCTGTTCCATCAAGTGAAGGTACTTTCACCAGTTCCTGGTTGTAATTAAATGCATGTGGTTCCGGGAAAATGTTCCCATAGCGGTGATTAAAACGATTGGCAAAGGTTCTCGACATTTCCAGGTGTTGTTCCTGGTCTTTACCCACCGGAACATAACTGGCCCGGTGAATAATAATATCTGCTGCCTGCAACACCGGGTAAGTCAACAACCCTGCATTAATATTTTGTGGATGTAGTCTTGCTTTTTCTTTAAATGTAACCGTTTTTTCCAGCTCTCCTTTGTAAGCAAGCATATTCAGGTATAAATACAATTCCCCGGTTTCATACAAATGACTCTGGCAATAAATGGCGGCTTTCTCCGGATCCAACCCACAGGCAATATTTTCTGCCAGTACCCTATGTACATTTCCTTTCAGCTCTTTGGTATCCGGATGTGTTGTTAACGAATGTAAATCGGCCACCATAAAATAACATTCAAATTCATTCTGCAAACGCACGTAATTCCTGATGGCACCGAAATAGTTTCCCAGGTGCAAAAAACCCGTGGGCCTGATGCCACTCATTACAATTTTTCCGCTATGCTCATTGTCAATCATCGATTCAATTCTTTAAAGAGGGCGAAGATAATAAAATCAGGTAGTGATTGAAAGAGAAAAACAGTAAGCCATTTAAATAAAACAAAAACTGCTCTCGGGTTAATGTTTTATTTTTGCCCAATGGAAATAAACGATGAGTTGATTGATAAACTGGCAATGCTTTCCCGTCTTCAATTTTCGGAAACGGAAAAGCAGGAGATCAAATCAGATCTTGGCAAAATGATCGGCTTCATCGATACATTAAATACACTGGATACCAGCCATATTGAACCGTTGATCCATATCAGCAATAATGTAAATATTCTTAGAGAAGATGAGGTGAAAACGGAAATCTCCAGGTCTCAGGCGCTGAAAAATTCGCCGGTTGATGATCCTGTCTTTTTTAAGGTGCCAAAAGTAATCCGGAAATAAGCTCATTAAATAACAAACATGCAATCGATCCTTCACCTCGAAGATATCAGGAAAAGTTATTACCTCGGTAAACATGAGTTGCCGGTGTTAAAGGGTATTACGATGGATATATTCAAGAATGAATACGTTTCCCTCATGGGGCCAAGCGGTTCAGGAAAATCTACCCTTATGAACATACTCGGTTGCCTCGATTCTCCCACCGGCGGTAAATATATTTTAAATGGCAAAGATGTAAGCCGCATGCCTGATGACGAATTGGCCGACGTTCGAAACAAAGAAATCGGTTTCGTGTTTCAACAGTTTAATTTATTACCGCGATTAACCGCTGCAGAAAATGTGGCGCTTCCACTCATCTATAGTGGTGCTCCCAAAAAAGAAAGAATTGAAAGAGCTGCGGCAGTATTGGAAAAAGTGAAACTTACAGACAGGATGCATCATAAACCTAATGAGCTCAGTGGCGGACAATGCCAGCGTGTTGCCATCGCCCGTGCACTCATCAACAATCCTTCTATTATCCTGGCAGATGAACCCACAGGTAACCTCGACTCAAAAACTTCTTACGAGATCATGGATATTTTAGGAAAGATTCATGCAGACGGAAATACCGTTGTACTGGTAACGCATGAAGATGATATTTCAAAATATTCGCATCGCATCATCAGGCTCAAAGATGGTTTGATAGAATCAGATAAAATAAATGAAGAGCCGGTAACAAACATTCAATACAGTTAAGCTTTTAAAAGTTGTAATACATTTCATGGCATTCAGGATTTATACAAAAACAGGTGACCTCGGCAAAACCAGCCTCATCGGCGGAACAAAAGTTCCTAAAAGTCATATCCGTATTGAAAGCTACGGTACCGTGGATGAACTCAATTCATTTATCGGGCTGGTAATTGACCTTATAACAGATGAACATTCACGCAATACTTTACGGGAAGTACAGGACAGGTTATTTACAATAGGCTCTTCACTTGCCTGTGATCCAGATAAAGAATCGCTGATGAAAATTCCGGATTTGAAAGACAGTGATGTAGAACGCCTGGAAAAGGAAATTGACCAGATGAATGACGTGTTGCCAGATATGAAATCTTTTATTTTACCCGGAGGGCACCAGGCCATCTCTACCATTCACGTGGTGCGTTGTGTGTGCAGGCGTGCTGAAAGAATTTGCGTACACATGCAGGAAGAAAATCTGTTTATCGAACCCATCGTGATCAAATACCTGAACCGGTTAAGTGATTACCTGTTTGTATTGTCGAGATATATCGGGCACATACTGCAGGTACAGGAAATTCCCTGGAAACCCCGGTTGTAATAATTAAAACCATCGTATGAAAAATAATTTTCTTATTGCCTCATTGATGGCAATACTTGTATTATCATCCTGCGCCGATTCAAAGAATAATAAATTAATCATTGGTGAATGGAATGGCGCAACCTGGCTGGTAGATGGCAATGCATCGGGTCATGATGCCGCACATACAAGTTTCAGTTTCAACGATAATGGAAAGTATGTATTTGTATATGGAGAAACAAGGCAGGAAGGAACCTATAAAGTTGAGAACGACATGCTGTTTACCACTCCTGCCAATGAAAACGAAATGATGGTGAAAATTAAAAAGCTTACAAAAGACAGTCTTGTATTTGATATGAACAGGGGCGGACAGGCAGAAGAACTTACATTGCTGCGTAAGTAACCGCCAATAAATAAAAACAATCCTGTTTATCCTGAAATGAACCTGAAAATCGTTTTTTGATCTGATCAAATTTCTCTATTTTTGCCCCCCTTTGTCGGGGTAGCTCAGCTGGTTAGAGCATCGGATTCATAACCCGAAGGTCGGCAGTTCAAGTCTGCTCCCCGATACAACATAAAAAAATAAATCCCGGTTTGTGCCGGGATTTATTTTTTTGCATTAGCGACGAGCTACTTTATAGACGCCGAAGAATGCGAAAAGTGATTCCATGATTTTCTTCATTGGGTAGCATTTAAGGTTAATATAAAAGTTCTATAATAACGGGTAGATAGTGAATAAATTGCCTTCCATGATGAACTTTTTGCATAAGTTATTGGATTAAAATAAAAAAGCTCCATGAATTTTTGAAAATATCATGGAGCTTTTTAAATATAAAAACACGCTTAACTTAATTCAGTAAAGTACTTATGGAAGTAAGGAATGGTTTCTATTCCTTTATAAAAGTTTGCAAGGTCAAATTTCTCATTCGGACTATGCAGGTTGTCGCTATCCAAACCAAAACCCATCAATACAACTTTAGTTCCCAGTTCTTTCTCAAACAATGAACAAATCGGAATGCTTCCTCCGCCCCGTACCGGAATCGGTTCTTTTCCAAATGTAGATTCAATAGCTTTAGCTGCTGCTTTATACGCTTTGCTGTCTATTGGTGTAACATAAGGTTCACCGCCATGATGTAAGGTAGCTTTCACCTCTACACAGGCGGGTGCAATTTTATGAATATGATTAATCAGGAGTTCAGCTATTTTATCTGATTGTTGATTGGGAACAAGCCTGGCGGAAATTTTTGCGAATGCTTTTGACGGCAAAACCGTTTTGGCACCTTCACCGGTATAACCTCCCCATATTCCATTCAATTCAAGTGTTGGCCTTATGCCTGTTCTTTCATTGGTAGAAAAGCCTTTTTCACCCCATAATTCTTTTACGCCCAGGTCGTCTTTATATTCCTGTTCATTGAAAGGCGCTTTTGCCATCAGCTTTCTTTCCTCATCACTTGATTCCAGCACATCATTATAAAATCCGGGAATAGTAATATGATTGTTTTCATCGTGGAGTGAAGCAATCATTTTTGCAAGAATGGTTATCGGGTTGGCTACTGCACCTCCGTAAACACCACTGTGTAAATCCCTGTTCGGGCCGGTAACTTCTACCTGTATATAACTTAATCCACGCAAACCAACATCGAGGCTGGGCGTATCGAGACTGATCATTGCACTGTCGCTGATCAGTACGCAATCGGCTTTCAATAATTCTTTATTCGACGTTACAAATTTTGCAAGGTTTGGTGAACCAATTTCTTCTTCACCTTCAATACAGAATTTAATATTGTTGGAAAGTGAATTTGTTTTCATCAATGTTTCAAATGCTTTTACATGCATATACATTTGTCCTTTATCATCGCAACTTCCTCTTGCGAAAATTTTTCCATCAACGATGGTTGGATCAAAGGGGCCACTGTTCCATAATTCCAGTGGTTCCGGGGGCTGTACATCGTAATGCCCATACACCAGTACAGTAGGTTTAGAAGGATCAATTATTTTTTCTGCATACACAACGGGGTGTCCTGCTGTTTCATAAATGGTAGCTTTGTCAGCACCTGCTTCGAGTAATCTTTGTTTTACGGATGTTGCACAACGCATCATATCTTCCTTGTGTTCTGTTTTGGCACTAACACTTGGAATGCGCAATAACTCGAGTAATTCGTTTAGAAAACGATCTTTATTTTTTTCCTGATAATCTTTCCAGGCCTGCATAATGTTTGGTTTGATTTGTAAATGAAGGCCACAAATCTAGTTGTTTTATTATACAATTTTTTGAAGTGAACACAATAAAAAAGTAAAAACATTTTTGATGTTTTGCACAATAAAATTGTTACAAAATTTTAGGAGTATAATTTGGAAAATTGAAGATCGGCTTATTACATTTGCACCACGATTGCTTGTCAATTTATCAGCCTTTGTTTGCTTACATCCTTTTTTCTTATTCGATGTTTCATGCAAAGGCTGAGTCTATTTAAGGAGGTACTATCAACAGTTATAAATAAAAAAGTCAATAACAGGCATAAACACAGTTATCGACTTTTTTTATTGCTGAATAAGTTTATTACATATTAAACCGCTGTTGCACATAATCCCAGTTTACAAGATTCCACCAGCCCTCAATATAATCTGCCCGCTTATTCTGGTATTTCAAATAATAGGCGTGTTCCCAAACATCTATTCCGAGTAATGGATTACCATGAAATTCTGCAACATTCATTAATGGATTATCCTGGTTGGGTGTACTGCCAACTTTTAGTCCGCCATTGGCATCTTTATACAACCATGCCCAACCACTCCCGAACCTGTTTTTAGCTGCGTCTGAAAATACCTTTTTAAATGAATCAAAAGAGCCGAAAGTTGCTGTAATGGCATCGCCCAGTTTACCCGAAGGCTTATTATTAACTGATTTAGGCCGCATGCATTGCCAGAACATTTCATGATTAAAATGACCGCCGGCATTGTTTCTCAGTTTAGCCGAATACTTCGACACTTCTGCGAGCACACTTTCTACCGTTCTGTTCCCGGCAATTCCTTCCGCAGTAGCTGCTTCTTTCAAATTTTTTGAATAAGCAGCAGCGTGTTTGGTATAATGTATTTCCATTGTTGTTGCATCAATAATATCTTCCAATGCATCATATTTGTATGGAAGCGGTGATTGATCAAAACCGATGTCAAATGATAAAGATGTTTGCGTTTGCGCCTGTGCTTTACCAAATGATTCCAGCATGGAAGCCATACTGGTTAAACCAATGGTTACGGCAGCCGTACCTGCAGCAGTATTTTTAATAAATTTTCTGCGGCTGTTAGATGAAGAATTTTCCATGATATTATTAATTTAAGAATTGGCAGATCGCCTGTTATTAAATGTAGTGAATAAAGATTTGATTTTTTTCATGATCCGGTGATAAAACTCTTTGTTGAACAGTTGTGAATCATGCATTGCCTTATAGGTAAAAAATATGCCTACAGGAACCAGGACAATAATTGACAACCACATACCTGCAACAGGAGAAAGTATGTTGTCCTTCACAAATTTTTCGCCAAATGTATTCAGCAGGTGAAATAATAAAAAGAAAATGATTGCCACCACAAGCGGCATTCCCATTCCTCCCTTTCGAATAATTGATCCCAATGGTGCGCCTATAAAGAACAGCACAAGGCAGGCGAGCGACAAAGAAAACTTCCGGTGCCATTCTACTTTATGAAAAACAATATCTCTCTTTTTTGCTTTTACATCCTGGGAATTAAACTCCACGGAATTTTTGAGATCATTTGCAACAACAATAGAACGATCACGAACACGGTCCATTACAGAATCGGGAATAAGCCTGTCATCTTTAACAGCCAATACCGGTACTGTGCCCCATGTACGATCGGAAATATTTGTATAATGTAAATAAGTAGTGGATCCTTTATGCAGTTTCGCATACATACTATCGTACAACTTCGTGAGCGAATCAATGTTCTTACTTAGCTGTCTTGAGCTCAACATTTTAAAATTATTCCGGAATACACTGTCGTTGGTGGTTTGCTTTTGAAGTGCGCTGAGATCAAATAACTTTTTAAAATCTTTAAATCCAAGTCTGATATATTCAGTTGCTGAATCTAAAGGATTGCCTCTTTCCTGGTACCGGTATCCGTTTTCCAGGTTGAATTCAAGGAAATTCTTGTCATCTGAAATTTTCATCACACCCTTTTCTGCAACGATGCAATTATCCTGTAACGGATTGTTCTGTTCGTAGATTAGTACATTCCGAATTGTTTTCCCATCAGGATCTTTTTTACCCACCTTGATGGCATAGGTTGGAATATGCGTAAAAAACTGCCCTTCTTTTAAATCAAATGCAGGCTTCTTATAAAAAATATCATTGTACAGTGTAACAAACTTCAGGTTGGCATAAGGGATAACATAATTGGCAAAAACGAAAGTGATACCGCAGAGTAAAATGGAAATAAACATCAGCGGCCGCATGAATCTTAGTAAAGAGATTCCCGACGCTTTAATGGCAACCAGTTCAAAACTTTCGCCAAGATTGCCGAAGGTCATGATGGAGGAAATGAGAATCGCAATGGGCATAGCCAGCATAAGCAGGGAGGCACTTGCATACCAGAGGAACTGGCCTATCGTTAAAAAATCGAGCCCTTTACCAACAAGATCATCAATATACTTCCAGAGGCTTTGCATCATTAGCACAAAAAATGCAATGAAGAATGTAATAATGAACGGGCCAATAAAAGATTTGATAATAAGTTTGTCGAGTCGTTTTAACATACCGGGAATTGTATTCGGTGACGAAAAAAGCATTAATTTTTCATTATGACCGATACAGCAAAAATAACTCTTTCTGATAAGGAACTTTCACTCGTACAAAATACCGACTGGATTTTAACCAAACATAGGATCATTCAAAACGTATTTGAATTGTTTTCATTTCATGCTGAACAAATTAAATTGATTATGCAGGATCTACTCGGATTGGGTGATGAATTGAAAACTTCCATTCCTAAAATTGCAAAAGGGGAGCAATACAGGCAACTACCTTATGTGATCATGGATTATCCGAAGCTATTTGGCAAGGACGATATTTTTGCATTGCGTACAATGTTCTGGTGGGGAAATTTTTTTAGCATAACCCTTCACCTGGCAGGAACGTATAAAGCCTGTGTGAATGTTGAGAAACTATTCAACAATACATTGCTTAAAGAACAATTGTTTATTTGTGTAAACGACAACCAGTGGCAACATCATTTTGATGAAAGCAATTACCAGCCGCTCTCAAAGTTTACCATCCAGCAAATTGAATTGATGAAGCGGGAGAAACATTTCCTGAAACTTTCATTGAAATACAACCTGGAGAAATGGAATAAAATGCCGGCATTGTTAAACGCCGGCACTGTACAATTATTTCAATTGATAGATTAACTGCCGATACGGTGAAACAGATCTTTCACCTGGTATTCCCACAACTGGCTCTGGTCTTTAATATCTTTCTTTTCAGCAAAATCTTTTACGATCAAAATTGTTTGATTGGTTACTTCAGATCTGTCGATGCTGAATTCGAAGTATTCATCTTTATGAGAGTGTGTCCAGTGAAAACGGATATATTTATCCAGTTCTTTATCTACGAGGTCTGCTTTGTCTGTAGTTCCGTTCCAGGAGAAACTAAACATGCCGTCGCGTTCATCAACTTTATCGGCGAACCATTCCTGCAATCCGGCAGGAGTGCTCAGGAATTCATATAATATCGATGGAGAACATCTAACCGGGTATTCCAGCGTGTATAACACTTTCTTGCTCATTCTTAATTTTTAACCTTGTGTGGCTGCAATTATAAAAAAATAATTTACCTGACAAAATATTTACCTGATTATTTTTTATTTCCTGCAATATATTTTACAATTGATTTCAGGTTACCATGATTCATATCATCACATTATTTTTTTTGTGTACATACCATAATGATATAAATTACGTTATAGCTAATTGATATTCGATAATAATTGAAATTTAATTAGTAACCCCCAAAAACTACGGATTATGAGTATGCGCCAGCTGAAAATAACAAAATCCATCACCAACCGCGAAAGCCAGAGCTTAGAAAAGTATTTACAGGAAATCGGTAAGGTAGAGTTGATCTCGCCCGAAGAAGAAGTAAGACTAGCCGTTCTCATCAAAAAAGGCGATCAGCGTGCGCTGGAAAAATTAACCAAAGCAAACCTCAGATTTGTTGTTTCGGTAGCAAAACAATATCAAAACCAGGGGTTAACCCTGCCAGACCTTATCAATGAAGGAAACCTGGGATTAATAAAAGCAGCACAGCGTTTCGATGAAAGCCGGGGTTTTAAATTCATTTCTTATGCCGTGTGGTGGATCAGGCAAAGCATTTTACAGGCACTTGCCGAACAGTCGCGTATTGTTCGTTTACCACTGAATAAAGTGGGATTAACCAATCGTATCAGCAAAGCCTATTCTCAACTGGAACAGGAATATGAAAGAGAACCTACGCCCGAGGAACTGGCGCTTTTACTGGATATAGACACCGAAGAAGTAGCTGCAACACTGGGCGTGGCCGCACGTCACGTAAGTATGGATCAGCCGTTATTTGATGGGGAAGAAGGCACTTTGGTTGACGTAATGATAAACCATAATGCGGATAGCGCCGACAGTGCCCTTGCTGTAAACGATTCGCTGAAAACAGAAATTGAACGTTCATTAAGCACCCTTACCGACAGGCAGAAAGAAGTGATCACTTATTTCTTCGGAATTGGTATTGATCATCCGCTGAGCCTGGAAGATATTGGAGAACGATTTAACTTAACCCGTGAAAGGGTTCGCCAGATAAAAGACAAAGCGATTACCAAACTAAGAACAGCATCGAGATGTAACCTTCTGAGAAGCTATCTCGGGGCATAAAGAATATTATTTACCAGCAGAAAGAGCAGGCCCGAAAGCCTGCTTTCTTTTTTTGAGAATGTATTCTACACAAAAAAAAGCCCGGACAATCTGCCCGGGCTTTCACAATTGGGTAAAATTATTTTTTAATTACCGGAATCGTCTGCACCTGCTCTCCGGCAATGATGCGAACCATATATGTTCCGGATGAAAGTTTACTCATGTTCAGCGGATGGGTGTTCAATCCTTTTACGCCTTCTAATACAGAAGCAGAGATCAGTTTACCAGTAGCATCAAACAACTGGATATTGATTCTTCCTGCTTCGTTAAGGTTAATATCAACCTCACTATTGCTTACTACCGGATTAGGGTAAACGCTAACATTAAACCCGTTGCTGCCCACTTTTACTGATTTGATATCGGTGTACACAAACTTGCCATCTTTGTCAACCTGTTTAATTCTATAATAGATTAAACCTGTTTTACGTACTGCGGTAAGGTTTGCATCTGTATAATTGTATGCATTGCTGCTTGCGCCGTTAAGTTTACGAGCTGTAGTATTGATAACAGTAAAATCAACAGCATTTAAACTTCTTTCTACTTCATAATGATCAGCCATTGAAGATTCGTTTTCAATTGACCAGGTTAACAATCCGTCATTATCTTTTTTTACAACATTGAAACTTGTAAACTTAACCGGCAATGGTACCAAAGGAATTGTTCTGGCGAAAGACGTTCCAAAATAACCTTGTCCGTCGTTAACAGCTTCGGAAATGAGCGGTAGGCCATAAAACATGGCAAACTCATCAACCCTGTCAATACCATCAACACTAAATCCAAAAAATGAGTTTGGATTGGGGTCAGATCCGCCATCCGGTAAACTCACCATTTTTATCTGGGAAGAAATAGCCGCATTTGTACCATTGAAACGAATGGTAGCCATTGGAACATCAGAACCGGAAGACCAGGTCATTGTTGCTCCTGGCTGTGTAACATCACCGGTTCCGAGAATGTTATAGATATAGTGGCTTTCACCGTCTACCACCTGGTTAATTGCATTGTACACATCGTAAGTGATGTATGGGTCTGCCGTATTATCAATGCTGATAGGAGGACGAGCCCCTACAGAAGTTGGAATGGCAATGGTAATGGTTAAGCTGGAAACTTTACCTGTAATGCCCGGGAAAGCGCTTGTATTTACAAATACAATCACACCATTTCCGGATGCATCCAGGGGTTGAATGGTTGCCTGGAAAGTTTGCGCAAATCCTATGACCGTTAAAAAAGATAAGAAACAAAAAGATAGAATTTTTTTCATGATATGCTCTTTTTAAAAATAGTTGTGTTGATTATAGATTAGTTAGGTAAAACCTGGCTTTTTACATTGGCAGCGTTATTGCCCAAAGGCCTCGACAGAATAAAGTCTTTATCTGAATTTGGTGCAGCCCATCTTACACCGCGGTTGAGATCAACATCTCCCTGGCTGTACACGTTTGAAAGAACTGTTGAACTTGAATTTCCCAAAATGCTGCTAAGTATGAAATCTTTATCAGAACTCGGAGCTGCCCACCGGATATTTGAATTACCGTTGGCATTTCCTGCATACATCATATTGAGGGCACCATCATTAAAATAATTGGTATTGGCCGCACCCATGAGGTTAGCAGCGCCCAGCGTACTCATGTCAACAGATGAACTCGTCATCCCAAGCACTTTTGTATAATTGGCAGGATTGGTTGAAATAGCCAGGTGGTTCCTGTGACGGATAGCAAGCGTATAACTTCCGCCAACAGTTACATTTTTAAAGTACACCGGGCTTACGCCGTCAATGTCAACGATATCTCCATCTCTTTGCAACAAAGCAGAACGGGTTTGCAGAATGGTATTGCCCGGCGTAGTAGCACTTCTCAATTCAAGGTACACCCAGTCAACAATATTATTGTCTGCATTTTGCTGATCGATGAACGGATTTGCAAAAGAAGCAGATATTACATTTTCTGCAACCGCGTTATTGGTGTGCGTATAGTTGTATGGTGCTGCACGATAAGGATCGGATGTAGGGATGAGGTTAGATGCAGGAAGGGTTCCCGGGTTATAGGCTCCACTGTTCCGCAGCCTGTCGTTCATACGCAATGTGCTGGTGTTATATGCTCCCTGCAGGAAAACTTTCGGAGATACAAGTACAAAGGAATTCATCGCATACAGTTCTCCGTCATTAGCCGAAACGACTGCACCGGCTGTGTTGGTAGTAGTATTTTGTGATGTACCTGCGTTGCTCCAGTTCGATCCGTTCCAGAACATTCCATTCAGGTCTGCTTCAGTTCCTGTTACTCTTGTTGGATCTGTATATGTTCCGGTAGCGGATGTGGTTCCCCCGGCGATACCTGCTTTGGCAATTGGCCAGTAAACCGTAAGGTATGATTCACTTCTTGGATGTTTGTTTGGATCTGCAGTGCCTTTGGCCTGAACACCTATAGATGCAGAAGTATACGTGCTTCCACTGTTTGTTACAGCAACAGGGGTATAATCGGAGCCGGTTCCAACAGGAATAACCAGGTTGGCAACATCTGCATTAATCAACCTGCGGGCGTAACCATTGCCATTTGTTTCTATGAATTTATTGGTGCCCATACCTGTAACGGTAGCGGCAGCAGCAAGATTCATATTGTTATTTCCCAGTTGAAATTTTCCATTTGTAAAGGCAAGTGAAGAAGAAACGGTAAGGTCACTGATCAGTGTTACATTATTTGCGTTGTCAATTTCAAGGTTGGAGATGGTAGATCCGCCCATACTTACTGTCTGGCCGGCATTGCCTTTCATCAGTATCTTTCCACCGCCTGTGATACTGGTATTGCTGGTGATATTTCCCTGCACCGTAACAACCGCTCCACTCTCAATTGTAATGATGGCATTGTTGATGGACAACTGTGCATTTGCATTCGTACACAGTATAAGAAACAAAGAAAACCCAAGAGCATTGAGTAATTTGTAGTTCATAATGAAACTTTTAGTTAATGTGATCAGTTGCGTATAAAACTGTTTGAGCGAAGTAAAAACTTAGCCTTGGTATTAGTGTTTGAAAGGATTGGATTACTGCTGGTAGAATGACTTACAAAAAAATTGTAAGATGAATAAAGGTAATTGAAAATTTGATATTTAGTACATTTTTGCCCACACGGTTTTGGAAAAAATAATCGGCAACAACACCTGAAATCAATTTTTATATATCCTCATTTTTCCCCGAAATTTGCAGCCTAATTGTTTATTGTAATGGCTATAGATATAAAAGTTCCAACGGTAGGTGAAAGTATCAACGAGGTAACGCTGGTAAAATGGTTGAAATCTGATGGCGAATGGGCCGACCGTGATGAGGTAATTGCGGAACTGGAAAGCGAAAAAGCCACTTTTGAAATAAATGCAGAACAGGCGGGTATTATCAAACAGGTGGCTAAAGAAGGAGACACACTTGCTATCGGAGACCTCGTATGCAGTATTGATACCGAGGCTTCTAAACCTGCTACTGCTGCTACCCCTGAGAAAATAGAAAAGCCTGCTAAACCCACTGCAGAACCCGCGTCAGATAAACCGGCAACTGCTCCTGCAGCAGCTACGCCGGATGTAAAAGCTACACCGGTAGCGGCAGCTATCATTGCCGATAAGAAGGTTGACAGTAAGAGCATCAAGCCTTCCGGTAGCAATGGTAAGATCGTAAAACAGGACGTATTGGAAGCGTTGAATAATCCTGGCCGCAAACCGGGCATCGAGTTATTCAGCAGGAATGAAAGACCTGAAAAAATGAGTAACCTCAGGAAAACAATCAGCCGGAGGTTGGTAGAAGCAAAAAATACCACGGCCATGCTTACCACTTTCAACGAAGTTGATATGAGTGGTATCATGGAGATCCGTAAAAAATACAAGGATAAGTTTAAAGAATTGCATGGCGTAAACCTTGGGTTCATGAGCTTTTTCACCAAGGCCTGTTGTTATGCACTGCAGCAATTCCCTTCTGTAAATGCTTATATAGATGGTGAAAATATTATTTACCATGATTTCTGCGATATTTCAATTGCAGTGAGTGCGCCAAAGGGCCTGGTAGTGCCGGTGATCCGCAATGCGGAAAGTTTAAGTATGGCTGAAATTGAATCAGCAGTAGTAGACCTGGCCACTAAAGCAAAAAACAATAAACTTACGATCGAAGAAATGACCGGCGGAACGTTCACCATTACCAATGGTGGGATTTTTGGTTCCATGATGAGCACGCCAATCATTAATATTCCGCAAAGCGCCATTTTAGGCATGCACAATATTGTTGAACGCCCGATGGCTGTTAACGGGCAGGTGGTCATAAAGCCGATGATGTATGTAGCATTAAGTTATGATCATCGCATTATTGATGGAAGGGAATCTGTAGGTTTCCTGGTAATGGTTAAACAATTACTGGAAAATCCATCCCTGTTGTTATTTGGAAAGGATCCAGTTGATGCACTGCTCGGATTTTAATCACTTTGTTCGTTTGCGGCTCCCCGTTATATTTTTATATGAACCGGTATCAATCTTATTTATCTAATGCAGTTACGATTATCGGCACATATAAAAAAGACAAACCCTTTTCCTACCACATAAAAGATTTTTTTTCAGGCCAGAAAAAGTTTGGTTCACGCGACAGGAAGCAAATTGCTTCGCTTTGCTATTATTATTTCAGGGTTGTACATGCATTTCCTGCTTTGCCTGTAGATGAAGTTATCAGGCGGGGAATATTTCTTTGTGAAGAACAAAGCAGCGAGCTACTCGGAACATTGCAACCGGAATGGAATGAAAAAGCAGGTTATTCCCCGGATGAAAAATTGAAATGGCTCGGGATCAGTGCGGATGATTTATTCCCGTTTAAAGAATCCCTAAGTAAAGAACTGGATCCGGCAAAATTTTCATTGTCATTCCTGCAACAACCCGACCTGTTTATTCGGGTGCGTCCTGCACGTGTACAACAGGTGATGCAAAAACTAAATGCATCTTCGATACCATTTACAGAAGCGGGAACTTATTGTTTAAGGCTCATCAAGAATACTTCCGTTGAAAGCATCGTTCAGCCAAACAGGGAAGTGGTGATACAGGACTATAACTCACAACGGGTATTTTGTTTTCTCGACCATAACCCGGAATTATTGCACGTTACGAATACGATTACCGTATGGGATTGTTGTGCGGCGAGTGGCGGGAAGTCTATTTTACTGTACGATACATTGAAAGGAAAAATAAAACTAACGGTATCCGATATACGTGAATCTATTCTGTCCAATTTAGTAAAAAGAATGCAGGAAGCAGGTATTAACATCAATCGGAAGTTTGTATGTGATCTTACCACAACCAAACCACCTACAGCCGATGAGCGGTATTCAGTCATTGTATGCGATGTGCCCTGTAGCGGCAGTGGCACCTGGAGCAGAACACCGGAACAACTTTCTATTTGTAAGCGTGAAGAAATAGCCATCTATAGCGACCGGCAAAAAAAGATTGCCTCTACTGCAATTCAGTACCTGCATAAAAATGGTTTGTTTTTTTATATCACCTGTTCGGTTTTCAGCAGCGAAAATGAAGAAGTGGTTCATTACTTAAAAGAAAAATTCCACCTGCAGTTATTGCAGATGGAATATCTTAAAGGATATGAGTTAAAGGCTGATACGATGTTTGTGGCAGTGTTTACTGTTTGATTACTTCACCATTTTCTTCGTTACTTCCTTTTTACCATTGGCATAAACCGTTAAAAAATATATTCCCCTGCTGAATGATTGCATAGGGATAACAAGTGTTTGCATGCCTGCTGGTTGTTGAAAATTGCTTTTATATACTTTTTGTCCAATTGAATTTCTTAGTACAACTTCTATTTTACTATCCGTTGTTCTGGCAATCATTACATTGATATGATCCGTAAATGGATTCGGCCCGATCTTAACTGAATTTTCTGCCGGCAATGCGCAGGTTTGATCATAGTTAACATTGATCGTATCAAGATAATAACTGGTATCTGTATCAATATTTACTTTTAACCGGTATTGATATGTTCCCATTGACAAATTTCCCAGGTCGTCTATAAAATGAAATGCATGCATACCATAGTTTTCACTGCTTGAAAGATTGCCTGGTAACAATGTAAATGATGCATCCGTTGCTGATTTTCGTTCTACTTCAATATTCATGGTAGCATCTGTCTTCACATTAAACTGAATATCCATTGTACAATTTACTATGGAAGATTGCCGGGTATAGAGTTGCTTTTGTAAAATAACGAATGCTTTCTTTACATCCGGGATGCCATAGCCAGTTCTGTCGTCGGGATTTTCCCAACGATTTGCTGATGCTTCCAGCGCAGCAATAACCGACATATTATTTACTTCGGGAAATGCCTGCCATAAACAGGTTGTTATTCCCGCCATGTTCGGGCAAGCGAAGGAAGTGCCGCTGTTAAAACTCGGTTGCCCGTTGGAAGGACTGGCAACGACTGCATTCCAGCCCACGGCTGCCACAGATGGTTTTATTTGGCCGTCGCTGGAAGGCCCGTAACTACTAAAACCGCCAACAACACCGTTTACGTTTACTGCACCAACACATAAACTGCTATCAGCATCAGATGGGGTGGTAATAAAGTGCCAGGCACTATTGCCTTCATTGCCTGCTGCAGCAACTACCAGTATTCCTTTGGCCGCCGCTATATCCGCCGCTCTTGCAGAAATGGTTGTATTGCCGTTCATGCTGGCATAGGTATAATTGAGTGAAGCGTTATCAAAAGTTGAGTAGCCTAATGAGGTAGAGCTGATATCCACGCCCAGGCTGTCGGCCCGTTCAATACCAGCCGCCCAGTTGTGTTCTTCAATTGGGTATTCACTATTTACATCTTCGGTTCTGTACAAATAAAAAGATGCTTTAGGCGATGTGCCAACAAATACACCGGGCATGTTTGCAGCTATTGTACTAAAGCATTGCATGCCGTGGTAATAATCTTCATCCACACTGGCTTCATTCGCAACAAAATCCCATGTGCCCAACACCTGGTTGTTATTTCTTACACTGTCGAATGTTGGCAATGAAAGATAATGATAGAAACCTGCATCCAGTATTGCCATCTGCATGCCTTCACCCCGGAATCCATGATTATGCAGGAAATCTCCATTGTGAATTTTTACCTGCGCTTCTGATTGCCCGTAGTTATAAAAACCGGCAGTAGTTCTCTGTATTGATTGATTGGAGATTGCGGCATCCGGTGCAATATCATATCTCTTATTGATCGCACCCGCTGCAGAAACCCTTGCCGCAACAGGATTGGTTGAAAGTACAAATGGGAAGCTGTTTATCTTGTTCAAAGCGGCCGGGTCTGTTGTTTGAATAGAAACCTGGTTCAGCCATTTTGATACATTTAATATACTAACGCTGCCAGCTAAACGAATACTATCTATATACCGTGGTGTAACCGGCAGATCGAGACTGTCGATGGCAATATGGTACCTTGTTCTTCTGTCCAGCGCCCTTTGCGATAAATATTGTGAGGGATTATTTATAGAATAGGGATTGGTGCCTTTATCTTTAAAACGAACAATGTATTTTGTAAACTGTGCCTCCCCGGAAAAAAATGAAAAACAAAGCAGGAACAGGGTAAAGGTTTTTTGCATAGTAAATTCAGCGTTTCCCAAATTTACTTATTACAAGCTTACTTACCAATTGTGGCGTATGTTCATGCCCCCTGTTAATTGCTGTCATAAGCCCATTTCACCAATGTAGCACCCCAGGTGAAACCGCCGCCAAACGCAGCAAGTACGATATTATCGCCTTTCTTTAATTGTTTTTCCCATTCCCATAAACACAGTGGTATGGTTCCAGCCGTTGTATTGCCGAATTTCTGGATATTGATCATTACTTTTTCCTTAGGAAGGTTCATCCGGCTGGCAGTAGCATCAATAATTCTCAAATTAGCCTGGTGGGGCACGAGCCAGGCAATATCATCGGCAGTAAGATTATTTCTTTGCATAAGTTCATAACTCACATCCGCCATTCCTTTCACCGCAAATTTAAAAACCGCCTGTCCTTCCTGGTACACGTAATGCTCTTTTGCCAGCACCGTATCAACCGTTGCGGGTTTTACAGAACCGCCCGCTTTCATGTGCAGGAATTGTCTTCCGCTTCCATCGCTTCTCAGGATACTATCTTTGATTCCATTCCCATTATCAGATGGTTCCAGCAAAACAGCGCCGGCACCATCGCCAAAGATGATGCAGGTGGCCCGATCGCTGTAATCAATGATACTGCTCATCTTATCTACACCAACCACAATTATTTTTTTATAACGACCGCTTTCAATTAAGGCAGTTCCTGTGGTTAATGCAAATAAAAATCCGGAGCAGGCCGCACCCAGGTCATAGCTAAAAGCATTGGTCATGCCTGTTTTGTCGCAGATCACATTGGCTGTGGCAGGAAATACCATGTCTGGTGTAACCGTAGCGCAAATCACGCAGTCGATATCAGTAGGAGAAATATTTTTTTTCCGGAAAATTTCTTTGATCGCTTCCACCGCCATATCACTGCTGCCCAAACCTTCACCCTTTAATATTCTTCTTTCGTCAATGCCGGTTCTGGTTCTGATCCATTCGTCGTTTGTGTCTACCATTGTTTCAAGCACCTGGTTCGTAAGCCTGTATTCGGGAACATATCCACCTACAGCAGTAATTGCAGCAGTGAGTTTTTGCATGAATAACTGATTTAGTTAATTAAATTCAATCGTTTTAGGAGATCAAAAGTAATGGAAAATTGGTTCAGGTTTTTTTTCAGTTGATAGCTAATAAATTATCCTTATTTTCGCTACTGACATTTCAGTTAAATATGTTTGCTTATCTGCAGGGAAAATTTACTTATAAAAGTCCGGCCCAGGTACATGTGGATGTGAATGGAGTTGGTTATGAAGTAAATATAAGTTTACATACGTTTGCTGCGATACAAAACCTTGATGCCGGTAAATTATATACACATTTGCAGGTGAAAGAAGACGGACATACCCTGTTCGGCTTTTTTGAAAAGGAAGAAAAAGACATTTTTTTAATGCTGATCAGTGTGTCGGGAGTAGGAGCAGCAACAGCACGCATGATGTTGTCTTCTATCAAACCTGAAGAAGTGAACAGGGCCATCGTTCAAAGCAACATTAAATTGCTGGAAAGTGTCAAAGGAATAGGAAAAAAAACTGCTGAAAGACTGGTGCTGGAGTTAAAAGACAAGAT
Source organism: Bacteroidota bacterium (assembly GCA_018268085.1). Taxonomy (GTDB): domain Bacteria; phylum Bacteroidota; class Bacteroidia; order Chitinophagales; family Chitinophagaceae; genus Ferruginibacter. The sequence goes on along the minus strand of JAFDXE010000006.1, from coordinate 51,992 downwards.
CAACAAGCAGCCGGTTTCATCAGGAAATGTATTTTTGAAAGGCAATACACTTGAGCAGGATGCGTTAACAGCTTTAACTGCACTCGGTATATCAAGAATACAGGCTGAGCAATCAATTCAAAAAATAATCCGTTCAGAACCTGATATTTTACAATTAGAAGAATTAATTAAAAAAGCATTAAAAGCCGTTTGAGAAAATACTACCTTAACTGATTTACCGAATGTTGCTTATAAAAAAATCAATTCTTACAATATCAGGATATTGCTTTTTTTCGATACTGCTTATTGTAGGTGTACCTGAATTCACGCTTGCTCAAACCGGCAATGATTCACTTCACTATCCGATCCAGGACAGGAGAACTGATAACTTATCCGGCCAATATAACAACCCGATAGATTTACGCAATCCCTCCAACCTTCGGGATTCGGTTGCATTTGATCCCATAACCAGGACGTACACTGTTTATGAAAAGATCGGCAGCCATTATTACCGCACACCGGTTACCTACACTTTTGAAGAATACTGGAATTTTATGAATCGCCAGGCGGAGGTTGATTATTTCAAAAGCCGCAGCAATACCACCAGCATTTTAAACAGGGGCCAGTTAACCCGTCCAAAATTAAAACTCACCGAAAATCTGTTTAATCGATTATTTGGTGAAGGACCGATTTCCATAAGTCCGCAGGGTAATGTTGATATCACCGCAGGCTACCAGGGCCAGCGCATCGACAATCCCACCTTGCCCGAAAGAGCCAGGAAAAATGGCGGACTTGATTTTAACATGAATGCCCAGTTGAATGTAAATGCCAGCATCGGTAGCAAACTGAAATTTCCGATCAATTACAATACACAGGCAACATTCGACCTGGATAACCAGCTCAAACTTGACTATACAGGTAAAGACGATGAAATCTTAAAGAGATTCGAAGCCGGTAACGTTACCTTTCCTTCCCGTGGTACTTTAATTCCCGGCGCCCAGCAACTGTTCGGTATCAAAACAACATTACAGTTTGGTAAATTATTTATCAGTGGCGTTCTGGCCAACCAGAAATCGCAACGCCAGAGTGTAAACTTACAGGGCGGCGCAGCAGCTACACCTTTTGAAATTAAAGCGGATGAATATGAAGAAAACCGTCACTTCCTGGTAGGACAATATTTCAAAAACAATTACAATAAAGTAATGTCGAACCTGCCGGCCATTACAGCCCCGGTTCAGATTTTAAGAATGGAAGTGTGGGTTACCAATAAGAACGGAACGACCACTGAAACAAGAGATGTGGTTGGACTTGCTGACCTTGGTGAAACGCATCCTTATTCGCCACTGGTGAATCCGTTAACAACCAGCGAACTTCCTTCCAACAGAACAAACGATTTGTATGATCGGGTGCTTGGACAGATCAATGCCCGCAACCCGGCACAGGTGTACGCCAATCTTACCAACCTTATCGGCCTTACACCTGTACAGGATTTTGAAAAAACATTTGCCCGTAAACTGGATTCTACGCAGTACACATACAATTCCCAGGTTGGTATGTTATCGCTGATGCAGCCATTGCAAACGGATGAAGTTTTAGGAGTGGCATTCCAATATTCTTACAATGGTAAAATTTACCAGGTGGGTGAATTTTCACAGGATGTACCACCAGATACTACTTCGGCAACACAGGCAGTATTGTTCCTGAAATTATTAAAAGCAACTTCTCAGCGTACCAATTTACCCATCTGGGACCTGATGCTGAAAAACGTGTACACCATTGGGTACGGTGTATTATCACCACAGGATTTTAAACTCGATGTGCTTTACCAGGAACCGGGCCTCGGCGAAAAACGCTATGTTCCTTTCGGTAATAAGAATGCCGGTTCTCCCATTATTTCATTGATCAATCTCGACAGGCTGAATAGTCAGCTCGATCCCCAACCCGATGGTGTATTTGATTATGTTGAAGGATTTACCGTTAACTCACAATACAGTCGGGTGATTTTCCCGGTGCTGGAACCTTTTGGCCGTGATCTTGCCGCCGCAGTATATACCGATCCTTCGTTACCAACGATTAAGGATACCCTGTATTATGCGTTATACGATTCTATCAAAGCCGTTGCACAGCAATATCCGAATCTTAACCGATTCCTGCTTAAAGGAATGGCGAAAACCTCGGGTTCTGGCGACATCAGCATTGGTTACAATATCCCCAAGGGATCGGTGACGGTAACGGCAGGCGGACGAACCTTACAGGAAGGCGTAGACTATGATATCAATTATGATCTCGGTACCATTAAAATTACCAACCAGGCAATTTTGAATGCAGGATTACCCGTTCAGGTAAATTTTGAAAACAATGCATCTTTTGGTTTGCAACAACGCAATTATCTTGGATTGCGCCTCGACTACCAGTTAAAGAATACCGTTAAAACACAGGCATCCATTGGAGGTACAATTGTAAGGTTGGGTGAAAGGCCTTTCTTTACAAAAGTGAATTATAATGAAGATCCCATTCGTAATACCATGTACGGGTTGGATGTAAATTATAAAACGGATGTACCAAGGATCACTAAACTGCTTGATAAACTTCCGTTCTATTCAACTACTGCTCCTTCTACCGTTAATTTTTATGGAGAAGGTGCAATATTAAAACCGGGCCATGCACCACAGATCGGCAGGGGTAAGAATGGTGTTGTTTATATCGATGATTTTGAAGGCAGCCAGTCGGGAATTGATTTACGCTTCCCCATCATCAGTTGGGCATTGGCATCAGTACCAAGAAATGCAACGGATGGTTCAAGTTCAACACCATTGTTCCCGGAATCAGATTCAAGCAACAGCCTTGTGTATGGAAAGAACCGGGCGAAAATTGCGTGGTACCAGATTGAACAAACCTTACAACAGGTTGGCGCATCCAATAACCCGATCTCTGATCGTAACCTGTTGAGCGATCCGAGAGCAAGGCAGGTATATCAAAAAGAAATATTCCCTCAACGTACAACAGGTTTCGGCGAAAGCCAGTTGGTAACATTTGATCTTGCGTATTATCCAAGAGAAAAAGGTCCTTATAATTATGATGATGCTGCAGGTAAGCTTGATGCGAATGGTTTCTATAAAGATGCAGCAGAACGGAAGAAGAAGTTTGGTGGATTGATGCGCAGTCTTGATCAAACTGACTTTGAAACAGCCAACATTGAGTTCATTGAATTCTGGATGCAGGATCCGTTTATTGTATCTCAGCAAAATCCAAATCCCGGCACGGGCGGAAAATTATATTTCAACCTTGGAACGGTATCGGAAGATATCCTGAAAGACGGAAGACGTTTTTATGAAAATGGATTAAACACACCGAACGTACCGGCACAGGAAGATGTTACCATCTGGGGCCGTGTACCAAGGAATCCGATACAGGTTACCAATGCCTTTAATAATACGCCGGAAGACAGACCTTACCAGGATGTAGGATTTGATGGATTGACAGATACGGCGGAACAGAATTTCCGTACGGCTTACCTGGCAAATATGGCCAACAATTTCGGAACAAACTCCAAAGCATACCAGGATGCATTCCGTGATCCATCGAGCGACGACTTTGTAAATTACCGCGATGGAAGGTTTGGTGGTGGTGACGGAATTTTAACCAGGTATAAAAATTATAATAACCCGGAAGGAAACTCAGCCATTAATAATGGAGGTGAGTTCACAAATGCCGCCACGTTATATCCGGATGCTGAAGACCTGAACCGCGATAACTCATTGGAACAAAATGAAGCTTATTTCCAGTACTCCGTAGATATCAAACCAAGTTCTGATCCTGCGATGCAAATTGGATTCAACAATATCGTTGATAAAAAAGTTGTTTCGATCAGCTATCCAAATGGTACGGTTGGAAATGAAACCTGGTACCAGTTTAAAATTCCAATTGAGAACTATAATGCAAATGTTGGAAATGTACCTGATTTCAGATCCATTCGATTCATTCGCATGTATGCAACAGATTTTGAAGACAGTGTTGTTATGCGCTTTGGATTGTTGCAGTTAACAAGAAATATCTGGCGGAAATTCAAATACAAAATTGATTCAACCAATCAATACAATCCTACCAGCAGCGCAAGTTTTGATGTGCAGGCTGTTAGCATCGAACAGAATGATCAGCGTATTCCTTTGCCCTATCGTACACCAAGGGAAATTCAGCGCCAGCAAACCATTAGCAATAATGGTGTAAACTTATTGCAGAATGAACAGGCGATGAGCCTTGTGTTTTGTAATATGTTGAAAACGGATGCTAAAGGTGTATTCCAGACATTCGCCAACAGGGATCTCCGGCAATTCAGAAAGCTGAGCATGTACATTCATGCTGAAGATGCAACTGTTAACGGAACAACACAGGCGAGAGGAACAGTGAAGGATAAAGACCTCACAGCAGTGATCAGGCTCGGTACCGATTTCGTGAGCAATTACTACGAGATCAGGATACCACTAACGTTAACGGCTATACCAAATAATTTGCAACCCGACAGTGATGCATATAATGATTCACTGTGGAATCCGTCAAATTCACTCGACCTGGATCTTCTTACATTAACAAGGTTGAAGCAGGCGAGAAATATTTCTTCTACACAGCTCACCCAGTTGTTCAGCCAGTTACAATCGAATGGTCAAACCTATTCCGTAATCGGGAATCCAAACCTCGGAGAGATCCGCGGCATCCTGTTGGGCGTTGAAAACACGAATTCAGATTTCCCGGGCGGCGCCTGCGGACAGATTTGGGTGAATGAACTCAGGTTGTCTTCCATTGATGAAAAAGGTGGTTGGGCAGCATTGGGGAGACTGGATGTGAACCTGGCTGATTTAGGAACCGTTTCCCTTTCTGCGAACGCACACTCCAATGGATTTGGTACGCTTGAACAAAGAGCGAATGAGCGTTACCGTGATGATTTTGTTCAGTACGATATTGCCGCTAATCTTGAACTGGGAAAATTGTTGCCGAAAAAAATCGGAATGTCAATTCCGGTATTCGCCAGTTATTCGCAAACCGTAAGTACACCCGAGTATGATCCTTATGATCTTGATATTAAACTCAAAGACAAATTAAAAGGAGCCGACAAATCAACCAAAGACTCTATTAAGAATGCGGCTATTGATTACACTTCGGTGAAAACATTGAATTTTACCAACGTTCGAAAAAACAAAACCAATGGCAAAAAGCCAAGGATCTATGATATTGAAAATATTGATGTAAGCTATTCGTATATTCAAACCATTAATCACAACCCTTTAATAGAAAGGAACGAAGTTACCCGTCACCGTGGAGCTTTGGGATATAATTATTCACCGCAGCCGAAATATATTGAGCCGTTTAAGAACCTGTTTAAAAAGAACAAGAAACACTGGTTCGACCTGATCAAGGATTTTAATTTCAACTACCTGCCGTCACAATTGAGTTTCCGGGCTGATATCAGCAGGCAATTTGGTGCAATTAAACCAAGAAGTGTGGGAAATGACAAGTACAAGATCCCTGAAACCTATGATAAGTATTTCACCTTCCAGCGGGATTATATACTAAGATGGAATTTCACAAGATCGATCTCGATGGATTATACGGCTACGAATAATTCCAGGATCGATGAACCTTACGGCAGGCTGGATACAAAAGCCAAAAAAGACACTGTTTGGAAAAACCTGCTGAAAGGCGGAAGGAATACCGTATTTAACCAAACCATTAACTTCTCCTATACGTTACCGACAGCTAAGTTTCCTTTGCTTGACTGGACTACAGCAAACATTAAGTACCAGGCATTGTACAAATGGATCGGCGCTTCAAGGCTGGCAGTAAACCTGGGTAACTTCCTGGAAAACGGCCAGCAGAAAGAAGGTACGCTCCAAATGGATTTTACAAGATTGTACCAGAAATCAAAATGGCTGCGTCAATTGGATCAGCCGAAAAACAAAGCCGATAAGGAAAAATGGAAGAACAGGGTTAAGATCGTTCGTGATTCAGTAACAACCAAAAGCGGCAAACGTATTTTGCAAAAAAGAAGGATTGTTGATCAAACGGCAATGCCATATATAGGTACTGCAGGCAGGGTTGTAGGTAAGCTGCTTACGAGTATAAAAGCAGTGAATTTTTCTATTGCCGAAGTGGGCAATACCAGGTTACCGGGTTATACAGACAGTACCAGGTATCTTGGTCAGAACTTCAGGAGCATGGCGCCCGGTTTTGATTTCATCATGGGACGACAACCTGATACCAACTGGCTTAACCGAAAGGCAGATAAAGGATTGATAACAAAGGATACAACTTTCAATTCCATATTCCAGCAATCCTATGATCAGCGGATCACGCTATCAGCTCAACTGGAACCGGTACGTGATCTTAACATAACCATCAACGTTAGTAAGAGCTTCAGCAAAAATTACAGCGAAACATTCAGGTATGTAGATACAACCGGAACAGGGCTTAATCCGAAGTTCAATCACCTCAACCCGTATGCAGGCGGAGGTTTCGATATTTCTTATATCGCCTTTAAAACATTGTTTGGCAAGTTCAATCCGAACAGGGTATCTTCTACTTTCAAAACATTTGAAGCAAACAGGAAGATACTGTCTGCAAGATTGGGTAAAGCAAATCCATATACAGCCAACCGGCAGGTGGGAGATTACTATTATGGTTATGGAAAATATTCAGTGGATGTATTGATCCCGTCTTTTATCGCTGCTTATACCGGGCAGGATCCTAATAAAGTTTCATTGATCAAACAAAGCAATGAAAAAACGAAAACGAATCCGTTCAGATCAATACTTCCAAAACCAAACTGGAAAATTGATTACAATGGTTTAACAAAGATCAAGGGGCTGCAGAAATTGTTTACCAGTTTCACCGTATCGCACGGCTACACCGGCAATCTTTCCATGAATGGATTTACTTCTGCATTATTATACCAGGATGTATCACGGTATGGTTACCCTTCCTTCTATGATTCATCATCCAACTCATACATGCCTTATTACCTGATTCCAAATGTTACTATCCAGGAACAGTTTTCACCATTGCTTGGTTTTGATATGATGTTTACCAACCAGATGCAGGCGAAATTTGAATATTCAAAATCAAGGCAATTGAGTTTGAGTTTATACGATTACCAGTTAAGTGAAGTGCGTAGTACAGAATTTTCAATTGGCCTGGGCTATCGTAAAAAAGGATTGAAGTTTCCATTCAATCTGCCCAGATTTTTAACCGGGCAGAAACCAGGAAAGAAACTCGAAAATGAAATCAACTTCCGTGTAGATTATAAAGTGAGAGATAATGTAACTTCCAACAGCCGCCTCGACCAGGATAATAATTTTGCTACCGGTGGCAGCAGGGAAACAACCATTAGTCCTACGATTGACTATTACATCAACAGCAGGATCAACATCAAATTATATTACGATCGTAGAAGAGTGAAACCTTACATCTCATCCAGTGCACCAACTACCAATACAAGGGCGGGTGTTCAGATCAGGATTTCACTGGCTCCATAGTAAAAAGCAATGAAAACAATTCATCATAAGAAAGTGGCCTTTGTGGTCACTTTTTTTATGTAGCCTGTTGAAAACGAAGAGGAAGTTTTAACGTAGAGGAGTAGCCGAAATTTTCCGGAAAGAAGGTGATGAATTATTTTACTCTTTTAAGTAACATCACATAACCGCACATTTGCTTTTTCTTTTTATTGATCTGCAGCGGTTTGATAAGGTGAAATTCACTTGCCTGCGGAATGTATAAATAGCTGATGATATTGCCATCAACATCTCCCCATTGATTCTTTTTGTACACAACCTGTCTTTCATTCCAGTCGTACATTCTAACTTCATACAACCTGGAACTGATATCACCTATAAATACAAACTGGTACCAGGTTCCTTCAGTTAAGGGAACTATAATCGGCATTTCGTATTGGCTCTCCATTGTCATGGATGCCTCTTTCACTACAATATATCCTTTCCTGGAAAAATCTTCTTTAACACTATCTACCTGGTGAGCAATAAAATCATCATTGCAGGATACCTGCCTGATTACGTCCTGTGATTTCGAAGAAAGACAGAATAAGCCTGAAAGGCAAATGCAGGTGAAGATCCGTTTTTTCATAAGTATGGAAAACGAAGGCCGTAAGATTCGGGAGCCGGCTTCATTTAACTGATAACGAAATTCAGTAACAGATATTGCGGCTTGCCTCTGCCTCTTCAACATTCTAACAGCGCTGAAAACTTAGCGGGTTGAATGTCAGCGTACTTAAACTTTATGTAAATGAAATGCCTCAGGAATTTTTGTAAAAATAATAAGTGCCTGCCTGCTGAACACAGGTAATTACGAGGTCATTAATACATACATGGGGCGGTAAAGTTGCACAGTAAAAAATAGTGTCAGCAATATCCATGGCAGTAAGCGGTGTAAATCCCTTGTAAGCAGCAGATGCTTTTTCATCATCACCCTTGAATCGCACGATGGAAAATTCTGTTTCTACTGCACCGGGATGAATGCCTGTTACTTTTATTCCGTATTTAAGCAGGTCTATCCGCATCGATTTTGTAATTGCATCTACAGCAAACTTACTGGCACAATACACATTTCCGTTTTCATATACTTCCTTACCGGCAATAGACCCAAGGTTGATGATATGCCCTTTTTTATTTTCGATCATCAACGGTACAACAGCCTTACTTACATACAACAGGCCATCTACATTCGTATGCATCATGGTATCCCAGTCATCAATACTGGCATTTTCAAAACTATCTCTGCCCAGTGCCAGTCCGGCATTGTTAACCAAAATATCTATGTGTTTCCATGCTGCAGGTAAATTGCTGATGGCTTCAAACACTTCATTTCGATTTTGTACATCGAAGCAAAGCGGGTACACTTTTATCCCTTCCTTTTTTTCAAGAGCTGATTTCAGGTCCTGTAATCGTTCGCTCCTGCGCCCCGCTATAATTAAGTTGTATTTGGCAGATGCAAATTTTTCAGCACAGGCTTTTCCGATTCCTGCTGTAGCGCCAGTAATTAATGCAATTGTTGACATGTATGAATCAATGATTATAAAAAATGATCTGCAAATTTACCGGTAAGGAAATTCAATAGCAAAGTAAAAAAAATGAAACCGGGAGAGACTACCTGATAAGTACAACAAAACCTTTCTTGGTGATGGTTTGACCTTTGTACGTTTCGCCCTGGGCCATCCACACAAATGTTGCCGAATCCTGTGGCTTGCCTTTGTAATAACCATCCCATCCTTTGCCTTGTTGTTGTGTTTCAAAAACAAGTTCACCAAAGCGATTGTAAATACGGAAATACTTTAATGACTTCATGCCGAGCATGATCGGTTTAACGTTATCGTTAAGATTATCGCCGTTAGGTGTAAATGCTGTAGGAACATACATACTCGGCTCAATGGTATATACAAGTACCATTACACTATCTACCGCTCTGCAACCATGATTGTCGGTGCCGGTTAGGATATACGTTATATTATCCTGCGGACTGGCAACAGGGTTCCAGATGGATTGATTGGTTAGCCAGCCCGGGAAATTAGCGGGCGACCATGCCCATAAATAATGTTCTGCTCCCGATCCCTGTAACTGCAATGGTTGACCTTGTACAATACTTGAGTCTGCACCTGCGCTTACGTGTAATTGTGGTATCACGGTTACTGTTGCAGTGGAAGTAATTGGTTTCGGACATCCCAGTGTATCCGTTACCGTTACAGTGTACGTGATCGTTTCAAGCGGGTTTGCCACAATCGGGTTTGCGGAAGAAATATTTGAAAGGTAGGTGCCGGGAGTCCAGGTAAAATGACTGCCGCCACTGGCAAATAATTGTGCATTGAATCCAAAGCATACGGTTGAATCGGGGCCGGCATTTGCTGCAGGATACGGCACAGGATGAATAGTGATATACGACGTATCTGAGCAGGTTCCGATATTCCCGATCACCTGGTAAGTGATATCAGTAAGCGGTGTCGTTAATGGTTGCATGGCGGTATCACTGCTCAGGAAAGTTGCAGGAAACCATTGATAATGCAATGCATCGCCGGTTGTATTCAAATGAAAACTTTCTGTTTTACAAATGGTCGTATCGTTGCCTGCATCCACCACTGTTTTTGGTTTCACCCTTACCATTACAGAATCATTATTAAAGCATCCGAAATTGTCGACAATATGAATGTAATAGGTTGTATCTACAGTAGGTGTTACAAAAGGATTGGCAATGCCCTGGTTATTGATATTATAATTTGGTGTCCAATGCATGTTTCCGGTTCCGTTTGCATTGAGCTGCAGTCCGTCAACAATGCAAATAAGCGTATCGTTGGTTGCAGTTAGTGGCGGGATAGGTTTAACCTCAACAGTCACCGTATCCGCTTTTGTTTTAGCACATCCATTTACACCTACATGAACAATATAATTGGTGGTTACCGATGGCGATGCTACCGGGTTCGGGATATTCGGATTGCTCAACCCTGTTGCCGGTGACCAGTTGTAGGTATTTCCTCCACTCGCTGAAAGGGTAGTGCTGGTTTGACCTGCACAGATATAGGAATTAGCTCCTGCATTTGGAATCGCTAAAGGTGTTACGTTTATATTTATATTTTTTGTCGCAACGCAATGATCCCCCCATTTTGTCTGGAGTGTATAAGCAGTTGTAACATTCGGGTATGCCTGCGTTGTACTGCTTGTTGGGGCAGACAATGATGCAACCGGGCTCCACTGCCAACTGATATGTGTTGTATGATTGGTTGTTCCGGTTAAGGTGAGTGTATCTTCCTGGCAAATAGATGGTGGCGACGCTGTGATATTATTGGTTAAATCAAATGCCGGTGTTAGCCGCACAGAATCAGTTTTAGAACAGCCTGCAACGGTAATGGTAGAATAATAAGTTGTAGGTAAAGAGGGGAATACAGTTACAGAAGCATTATTCGCTCCCAGGATATTTGTGTTGGGTGTCCAGGCATAGGTTCCCCCGCTGGTGCCCGTAGCTGTAAGCTGTAAACTGTCGAGGCCACAATACAGTGTATCCGGAGGCGCAGTTACAGCAGGTAACGGATTTACGGTAATATCTTTGTACACGGTATCAATACATCCCTTGCTGTTGGTAACTATAAAACTGGCGTGATACGTGCCAGCAGAAGGGTAAGTGTATTGCGGAGCCTGCAGATGGCTGGTGTCTGCCAACGTAGCCGTATTGCCGAAATTCCAGCTCCAGCTATCTACAGCACCATAGTTGGTGATAGTAGTATCATTAAATTGGATGGGCTGACCGGCGCAGTAGGGCGCATCCGCTTTAAACCCGGGAAAGAAACCAGGATAAATGCCCATTTGTATGGTGGCAGAATCTGTACAGTTGCCGTCTTTATTGATATAGAATTTTACATAGTAGATGCCGGTGTCGGGATAAGTAAATACAGGGTTATCTATATTGGCTGTATCATTGGTTACAGAGGGAACTCCAAAATCCCAGAAAACACTGTTAGCACCTGTACTGTTGTGATTGAACTGGATGGTAAATCCATCGCAGGTAGTATATCCCGGATCGGGATTAGCCACAGTAGGAATACAAGGAGAAACTCTGACAAGTAAATCCTTTCTGTGCGTAGTGATCAGCCTGCCGTTGCGCCAGGCCTGTACGCAAACACATACAACATAATTGCCTGCATCGGGTGCAATACCGGAAATAATTCCTGTTTGTGGATTAATGGTAGCCAGGTTTCCCAAGGGTGCAGATGAAGTGTAGCCGTTTTGATAAGTTACTGCACCGTACGGTGGCGGTTCCGCATCATTGTAACCAGAGTTTTGCGCCAGCCCGCCGTTGTAAGCATCACAAAAGCTGTACACCAGGGAATCTCCATCCATATCGTCAGCGGCAAAATCCATAGTAAATGGAGAATTAAAACAAATAACAGAAATAGGTAAATGATATTTAGGACTGCTGTCTACAGAATTAGAAGCAGGTAGTTGATTCAATCTTGGAATTACACAGGAATAATTTGCACCCATATTGTCCACTACATTCATCATGTTGGCCTGTCTGCAACAGGTTTGATGCGCAATGGTGTACCCATTATTATTTAAGGGTAATTCAATGGTCATGGAATAGGTGGCATAAGTGTATGCAAGTGTGGGCTGATTCACCAGGCAGGGAGATGCAATGATAGGCATGGCCTGTATTCCCGGCGGCTCATCACGTGTCATTAACCAGAGGAGATGTCCGTTACCATTAGGATCGGGTTGATCTCCGGGAATCATTTGATTATTATCATTATTGAAAATACCTACAACATAGGAAGCTGCAAGCTGGGCCACATTAGGACCTGTAGCATCACCTTTAATTAGTAAGAGAATAATTTTATAAGACCTAGTGTTAGGAGTAGTGCCGGGGCCAAGATATTCATACCTTAATTCACCTCCAATGATATGGGCTGCAAATGTGCCGGAGAACACAAAAAATAGCAGTACGAAGAATAGTAAAAATTTTTTCATCCGGTGTTGCAGTAATCAACATTAAATATAAGAAAAAATGCCCTATCCGGAAGAGGATTTCGTAAAGAAAAACGCAGCTTATAATTTTAGCGGATCAGTACAACCGTTCCTTTCTTAAACAATTTCTTTCCCTTATAATCTGTTCCTTCTGCAAACCACACATAAGTGCCCGGTGCCTGGTCGGCGCCTTTATATTTTCCATCCCATCCTTGTCCGATCCTGGAAGTAGAATAAACCATTTCACCCCATCGGTTGTACACCTTAAATGCATCTACAGATCTTAATCCCAAAGCAATAGGTTTAAGTATATCGTTTGTGCCATCGCCATTCGGACTAAACCCTGTTGGTACATAAAAATCAGGAGCCAGTTTATAATAATGAACAGTAATGGTATCCTTATCAAAACAACCTATGGAATCAGTGGTGGTTAAAACATAAACAATGTTATCGGAAGGCAATGCAACCGGGTTAGAAATATTCGCATTGCTGAGCCCGTTATTATCATTGTCAGGGATTGCTTCCCAATGGAAGTAAGTGCTTCCCGTTCCCGATAATTGTAATGGCTGATCCTGTACAATGGAGGTATCTCTTGGCCCTGCGTCTGCAACTGGCGTATTCACGAAAACAACCACTCCATCTGTAATGGGTTTCGGGCAACCGAGGGTATCCGTTACCGTTACAATATAATAAGTTGTCTGTGATGGCAGGATCACATCGGTATTGGCGCTGTTCGGATTGTTTAAAAACACTTCCGGGCTCCAGGAGTAAGAGGATCCACCACTGGCATGCAACGCCGTAGAAGTGCCTGCGCAAATTCGTTGGTCGGCCCCGGCATTGGGAACAGGATAAGGAACAGTTTTTACTTTAATGGAATCACTATCAACACAGGAACCGATATTCCCGGTTACATAGTAAGTGGTTACTATTGCTGTTGGTGTTGCCAGCGGATGACCAAGCGTTGCATTATTTAAAGTATTCCCGGAAGGTGATTCCGTCCAGGCAAATTGAAGCGCATCTGTTTCCAGGTTCAGCACAATGGCATCGCCCCGGCAAATGGTGGTATCATTACCTGTACTTAAACTAACGGTATCTACTACACGAACCTGAACGTAGTCTGTAATGGAACATCCTCTCACATCGCTGTACGTAACCGTGTAGGTTGTTGTTACCTGCGGATGAACGATGGGCGTAAAACTATTGATGTTACTGATATTGTAATTGGGCGACCATGTAACACAGCAGCTTTCAGTAGCCGTAGCTGTTAATTGTAAATTATCTACTGAACAAATCAGGGTATCGTTCGTAACTGTAAAAGGCGGCTTGTCAAGTACTACTACATCCTTATACACCGTATCAATACAACCTTTATCACTGGCTACAATCAGGCTCGACTGGTAAGTGCCTGAACTGGTATATACATGAACAGGATTTTGTGCCGAACTGTTATTGCTGGATGATCCCGGATCTCCAAAATCCCACCACCAGGAATTTACTACGCCATAGTTTGCGGTTGTGTGATCGTTGAATTGTATCTGGGATCCGGTACACCTGGGCGAATTGTTATCCAGTGCAGGAAAATAACCCGGGTACACTTTAATTGTAGAATAAGTAGAGTCTGAACAATTTCCACCGCGGTTTACAACCAGTTTAATAGTGTACACGCCTGTATCTGAGAACACGTGTGTGTGAACGGGATCAGTGGATATATTGTCGGGAGAGGCAGGGTCGCCGAAATCCCAATAGGTTGTGAGGTTTAAAGGCGATGATATCAGGTTCTCAAATGTATAGGAAAAGCCATCGCAGGTAATATAGTTCGGTTCAAGCTGAACGCCGGCCAGTTCACATGGTGCAACGGTAATGATAAAATCTTTTTTGTGAACGCCTAACAGATTTCCATTGCGGTATTCAAACACGCAAACGCACACTACATATCTTCCCGCTTCAGGTGCAGTTCCGGATATGATTCCTGTATTCTGATTTATTGTGGCCAGGTCTCCCAACGGACTATATCCCTGGTAACCGTTGGTATAAGCAACATTTCCGTACGGAGGCGCCGAAGGAGAATAATTCACGTCTGCATTCTGTGCACCACCGCCATTGTAGGCATCACATAGTTCATATACCAGTTGATCACCATCAGGATCGGTTGCACTAAAGTCGAGTGTAAATGGTTTGTTGAAACATACAATGGAAATTCCGGTGGTAAAGCGTGGACTATTATCCTGGCCGTTCGTGCCCGCCAATTGCGTATTCCCCGGAATTTCTGCCGTATACGTTGCCCCTACGTTGTTGTTGATATTTTCAATACCATCAATCCTGCAACAGGTTTGATAAGCTGCTGTATATCCTTTGCTGTTATTGGGAAGTGTAACGGTAAAGCTGTAATAGCCTACGCGGTAACTTAATGAAGGCGGATTGGTGATACAGGTTGGAACCGTGTTAATCGGAACAGCGCTGCTACTGGTTTGATTAACGATGTGATAATCGCCGTACAACTCATTGTTGTCCCTGTTAAAAATCCCGATCTTGGCAGTTGCCGGCAGGGGAGCACAATTGCCTGCTGCATCACAGTTCTGATCACGGAATAGTAATAAAGTAATCCTGTATGTTTTGCTGGTTGAAGTAGAGCTGATGAAGTCGTATATAATTTCGCCACCCGTAATATGCTTCGCATTTGCTGAAACAAAAAGCATGAGCAGTAAGGATATCAGTAGCGATTTTTTCATTCAGCGAGAAATATTCAGTTTATATTTTTATAGAGTGTAAAATAGCTAAAAAAGCTGTCTGGTATTTTTATTTTAGCTGTATGGTTTCTAAAAA
The DNA here is from genome assembly GCA_018268085.1 of Bacteroidota bacterium. Taxonomy (GTDB): domain Bacteria; phylum Bacteroidota; class Bacteroidia; order Chitinophagales; family Chitinophagaceae; genus Ferruginibacter. The sequence continues at coordinate 36,681 of JAFDXE010000006.1, read as the reverse complement.
ATCTGCCAAAGTTTTATTCGCCTTTTCTTTTTCCTCCAGCATTCCCATGTGAGCACTGTTCCTCAGGATGGTTACAAATGAATAAGCAGGCATGGTAGATTGCTCAAGACTATGTTGAAATGGAACAGCTTTATCATGATTGCCAATAACAAACAAAACAGGAATATTTATTTTTTTTAATATTGAAGTTCTGTCGGGTCTTTCCATCATCGCTTCATAGTATTGTATCAACGTTTCTGCAGTAAAATTGTTGCCTTTTTTCAGTAGGGAAGCGATATCCTTTCTACTCATTTCTGCATTGTAAAACAAACCCGGGATACTCGTTTCAAGAAAGGCAGCAGCGCCGTTCGATCTCATAAACCCGTTAGCTTTCTTACGGGTTTCTCTTTTGTCTTTATCATCTGCATAGGCACTGGAATGAAACAGGCCGAGTGCGGTTAATTTTCCAGGGTACTTTTCTGCAAAAGCCAGGGTAATATATCCACCCATACTGTGACCAATCATTACACATTTTTTTATTCCTTCGGCAAGTAAAATGGCGTTGATGCATTCGGCATAATCATCCATCAATATAATACGGTCATTTCGCAACATGGTTGATCGCCCGCTTCCGGGAATGTCGGGTAAAATGAGGGAATATTGTTGCTGTAATACGGAAACCTGGTTTTCCCAGATGGTATGCTCTTCTCCAAAGCCATGAAGCAGCACAACCGTCGGCCCGCTACCGGCTATAGTATAAAAGAGCTTTCCATTACTATAACTGATGTATTTTTCTGTTTGTTCAAACATTTCAGGATAACATATATTTTCTTACAGATCTGTATAAAAGCAATACCACAAAAGGTATCAATGCACCGCTCATTTGCTGCGGAAGAAAGAACCATGCCAGCAACAGGATAACAAGGCAAACTGATGTTACCAGGAAATACATTTTTACGAATTTCCGACGGCTATTCATGAAAAATGAAATGATAAGATGTGTTGGCCAAGCCCAAAGTATGTTGTAATTGTTTCTTGTCATGCTATGATCAGTAGCGGTCATCATAAATAACAACAGCACTCCCAGTAATCCAACCATAAAAAATAAAAAGCCATCCAGTCCATTTCCGGTTTGCCTGATCCATTTATTAGAAGACAGATCTGTTAACACAAATACAAGCAGGAGAATTGAAAAAAACACGACTGGTGTAAACCAACTGAATTCATCGCTTACTGACGGTAACGGGTAAAGGCTGGCAGAAGATTGTACCACCCGCACATTCCGGGAGCTGTCAAGTGCAGTCATCAGGTTGTCGGGTAGAAACTGTTGTTGTGCCGCTGTCATAACAGCATCTGTTGGTGCACCCAGCAGGATATCAATTCCTAATTTGCTCCAGTATTGTTTGTTTTTATCGAGGTATACATGAATGGCGTTCCGGAAGGTAGTGGTTACCGGCATTACAGCAGGTAAAACAGGAGTTGGTTGTTTGGATTGAAGGATGATATCTCTTAATCTCGTTGTGCAATTATCGAGGAAAAAATCATATTTGTAATACCTGTTTTCCTCTTTCAGATTTTCATTGAGTAAATGCTGGATGTTGATTTTTTCTGCAGCACTTAAATTCAAAACCTGTTCTGTGATGCCGCGATGATCGAGCTGATAGGAAGATTTGAATCCGTAATAACCGTTGCCATCATTAAAAGGTTCAACACTGATATAGTATAACAGTTTTCCCCTCATAAACTTGAGGTAAAAATTCTTATCATCAAAATTGAATGTGCCGTAATTGTACACATAGTCGGTAACGCTGCTACTGTCTACAATCCTGATGGCGCTGTGTCCAAAGGTGGAATACAACTCTTCTCCCGGAGTGCAGGTGAGTAAAGAAACCCTCATGTGAGATGAATCCTGTGCTGTTGCCTCTGTTGCAGGAATAATAAAGATGAGGCATGCAAGTAAAAAAGCGGACAAAAATTTCATCGAGCCTTGTGTTTGTGACAACCGGGGAATATTCATTTTGTGCATAGCAAAATAACAATGGAATTGCTTACCTGCTGTAATTCGGTGCTTCTTTGGTAATGGCAATATCGTGTGCATGACTTTCCCTCATTCCGGCATTGGTAATTTTTACAAAGCTGGCTGTTTGCAATGCTTTAATATTGGTAGCCCCGCAGTATCCCATCCCGGCCCTCAGTCCACCGGTAAACTGGTGAACCACTTCTTTCAGGCTTCCTTTAAAAGGAACTCTGCCTTCAATGCCTTCAGGTACAAACTTTTTGATATCGTCTTCTACATCCTGGAAATACCTGTCGCTGCTTCCCTGTGCCATTGCACCCAGTGATCCCATACCGCGATATTGTTTGAATTTTCTTCCTTCGTAAATGATCGTTTCTCCCGGGCTTTCTTCTGTACCTGCAAAAACATTTCCCATCATCACACAACTTGCTCCTGCAGCCAGGGCTTTTACCATATCGCCTGTATAACGGATTCCGCCGTCGCTGATGATACCGATATTTTTATTTTTCAATGCTGCAGCAGCTTCCATAACAGCAGTAATTTGCGGTACACCTGTTCCGGCAACAATACGGGTGGTACATATAGAACCAGGACCGATACCAACTTTAACCGCATCCGCTCCGGCTTCGGCCAAAGCTTTTGCACCCGCAGCAGTGCCAACATTACCGGCGATCACCTGCAGTTTCCTGAATGATTTTTTTATTTTTTTCAATGCATCAATAACACCTTTGGTGTGTCCATGAGCGCTATCCAAACACACTACATCCACTCCTGCCTGTTGTAAAGCACTCACCCTGTCCAGAATATCATTGGTAATTCCAACGCCGGCGCCTACCTGTAATCTTCCAAAAGAATCTTTAATGGCATTGGGGTGGCTTTTTAATTTGAGAATATCGCCAAACGTAACCAGGCCGATTAGTTTGCCGGACTTATTCACCACCGGTAATTTTTCTATTTTATTTTTCTTGAAAATGAGTTCTGCTTTTTTAAGATCCGTTCCTTCGGGTGCAGTAATGAGGTTATCTTTTGTCATCACGGTACTCACTTTGTGTTCAGGATGATTTTCGAAACGGAGATCCCTGTTGGTTAAAATGCCAACAAGTTTTTTTTGTGCGTCAACAATCGGGATACCGCCGATCTTATTTTCCCTCATCAACCGCATGGCCTCCCCGATACTGGCATCCGGGGTAAGCGTAATTGGGTCGAGGATCAGGCCGTTTTCACTCCGCTTTACTTTGCGTACCTGCTCAGCCTGTTGTTCAATGGTCATGTTTTTATGAAGGATTCCCATCCCTCCCTGCCTGGCTAATGCAATGGCGAGTTCGGCTTCTGTAACGGTGTCCATGGCTGCACTTAGCATGGGAATATTCAGGCTGATCTCTTTGGTTAGGAAAGTAGAAATGTTCACGTCACGGGGCAATACCTGTGAGTATGCAGGCATGAGTAAAACGTCATCGAATGTTAAGCCTTCACCGAAAAATTGTTGGGATCTTTTGTTGCGGGGAGCGTTAATGATTGTTGCCATAGGCAAAGTTAATTGACAATTTACAATTGGCAATGAAGGAATTTGCCTGCGATGCCGTAAATGGAAACTGGTTTTTCAACTTTACAGCAATTGATAAACTTTTCCCGGAAGTGAAGCAATTACGCCCTGCATCTCCAGCATCAGTAATGCCCCGGCTACCGAACTGCTGCTTAACCCGCTCCTGGTAAACAGCTCATCTATATGCATGCTTCCTTTTTCCTGTAACAGATCTACCAGTTTTTTTTCATCAGCCGATAATTCAATGAAAAGAGATCTTTGTTGTGGCACAACAGGCTTTTGCTGCTGTTTCCAGTTCATCATCGTGAGCAGATCATCGGCATTATTGATGAGTGCTGCTTTATTTTGCTGGATCAGGAAATTGCAACCTTCACTTTTTACATCTGTTGACCTGCCGGGGAATGCAAATACATCTTTGTTGTACCCATATCCCAATTCTGCCGTAATGAGCGAGCCGCCCTTTTTGCCGGATTCAATCACAACCAGTGCATCGCAAATGCCTGCCGCAATGCGGTTTCTTTTTGGGAAATTCTGCCGGTCGGGTTTGGTTTCGCTCGGGAAATCAGTGAGCAACCCGCCATTATCTACCATTTGCCTGGCCATCATTTTATTTTGTGATGGATAAATCCTGTCAAGGCCGTGTGCCAGAACTGCCACCGTAGGAATGTTTTCCTTTAATGCGGATTTGTGTGCAATGGTATCGATACCGAATGCCAGTCCGCTTACAATTATTATTTGTTCATTTTTGAGGTCTGCAATCAATTGTTCGCAAACCTGCTTTCCATAGTGTGTATTGTTCCTGGTGCCTACAATTGAAATTATTTTTGATTTGTTTAAATCTGCAGAACCCCGGTAATATAACAGGGCCGGGTTATCGTAACAATTCATCAATCGCTTAGGATAATGAGCATCGGTAATAAACAACGGGGTGATTTTGAATTTTTCTATGAACTGCAATTCTTTTTCGCAACGTTTAAAATCAGCAAATGATCTGATACTGCCGGCAGCCACCGTTCCAATATTTTCTATTTTTTCGAGTTGTTTTCTGGGTGCTTTGAAAACTGCCCGGGCTTCGCCGAATATTTCAATGAGTAATTTGATCCGTACATCGCCGATGCCGGGAACAAGTGTTAATGCAATCTGGTAGAGGAGATCGTTGCTCATATAAGAATGAACAATGATAGCATATTGCAGCAGTGCTGAAAAGTTGTTTTTCTGCTGATAGCAGGAGGAAATTCACATTCAATTACCGGAATTTTCTGCTTCCCTTTTTATTTATTGGATATGACATTTAATTCAGTTCGCCTGTTCATCGCCTTTCCTTCTTCTGTTTCATTGCCCGCAACCGGTTTTGCAGCGCCAAATCCTTTAGAAGTAATTCGCTTTGCATCAATTCCTTTACTGATGATATAATTTGTTACCGACTTCGCCCTGTTTAAGCTCAACGTAAGATTGTCTGCTTCCTTGCCAACATTATCTGTATGACCGCTGATTTGTATGGTAAGTTTGGGATTGTCTGTAAGCAGGCCAACTACTTTGTCTAATTCTATCAGTGAAGCCGGTTTTAATGCTGATTTGTTGTTATCAAAAAATATATTTTTTAATACAATTGCTGCACCTGCTTCAATGGGCTGCAGTGGGATGTCTACTACAAAAAACGAATCGGCCAGGTTCTTTAGCAGTGAAAAGTTATCGGAATAGAATAAATATCCTTTCCTGTTCACGTTAAATACATAATCTTTTCCTTCTGGAAGGGTAACGAGATAATTTCCTTCTTCATCCGTTTGTAATTTTGAAATGATATTGCGGCTATCCAGGTCCGTTAGTTCAACCGTGGAAGGCAATCCGTTTTTGGTTTTGTTATCATACACCCTGCCTTTTACCCAAAGGGTTTTAGCGGCTCTGATTTCATCCCGTAAATTGAAAGTACAGAGATCAAGTCCGCCCCTGCTTTCATTTCCATCACTGGCATAATAAGCAGTTTTCCCATCTGCAGCTACGATCAATGAACCTTCGTCATCTATCGTATTTACGGGGTAGCCGAGATTTACAGGTTCACTCCAGGTGCTGTCATTTATTTTCCTGGATACATACAGGTCGGTACTTCCATAACCGGTATGTCCGTTACTGTTAAAATAAAGTGTTTGATTATCGGCATGAATGAATGGACATGCGTCATCACCGTTTGTATTGATCTCGGGTCCGAGATTTTCCGGGCGGCTCCATTTGCCTGCCTGCGTGCGATGGGTAACCCAGATATCTTTTCCTCCATAACCGCCGGGCATATTGCTGCAGAAATATAAATCTCTTTTGTCGGGCGAAAGAGAAGGAGATGATTCCCAATAATCAGTGTTTACAATTGGCCCGAGGTTTTCAGGTTCAGTCCACTTGCCGTTTTTCATTTTATAAGCAATATATAAGTCGCAACTGCCCTGGCCTTCCGGGTAGTTACATCCTGCAAAAATCAGCCATTGTCCATCTTGCGAAATATTCTGGGCGCCTTCATTAAAATTGGTGTTGATCTTTCCTTCAACCGGTTTGGCCTTGCTCCATTTCTCATCAATAAGATCGGATTCATAAAAATCTTCATCATCATTAACTCTTCTCGTGAAAATGAGTTTTTTTCCGTCAATGGTTAATGAAGGATAATATTCCAGGTATTTTGTGTTTACACTGTCGCCGAGGTTTACCGGTGCAAATGTATAATTGCCGGCAGGATGTTTGGTTGCATAATCCAGTGCAAATTCGTATGTGCTTTTCCGGTAGTTTCCTGCTTTTATGCTTTGCTGGTTGAGTCCTGGTGTTGCAAGGAATTTATTTACTTCAGTTAATGCCCTGTCGAATTGCCCGGTTCCTGCAAGCGAAATGGAGTAGGGGAGCAGGTAGGTGGATGCAAAAACAGCATCAAGAGCAAAACCTTTTTCAAAATCGGCTACAGATGATTTATAGTTTCTCATTTCTGCGTACACGCCTGCACGTGATAAATAAGCTTCTACGAATTTCGGCTCTATTTTCAGTGCGGCTTCAATTTTCTGGAGGGAGGCTTCATAATTGCCGGCCATAGCATCATCAAAAGCAACGCCGTATATGTCTCTTGCTTTTTTATTTACTTTATCAGGATCGTACCACTGTGCCTGTGTGAGAAGGGAAATTAAAATCCCGGCTATTAAAAAGCAACACGCTTTTGTATAGAATCGTTGGGTCATTTTCTTTGTTTCAGTGTATGAAGGTACTATATCCTGCAGAAGAATGAAAGCGCAAACAGTTAACAGCCGTGTAATCTTTTAAAGCAGTTCTTGTATAATCACTACGGAACATTGATGTATTTGTGTATCTGCAACGATAATTCCCATTGCGGGTGTTGTTTAATATAATCGATGATCATAGGACTGATGGTTCCCGACTTATCCCATTCCGGCTGCAGAAATAATTTACATCCGGGCGTTACCTGGGCGGCATATTTTTCTGCCCATTCAAAATCAGAAGCATTAAACACAATTATCTTTAATTCATTTGCGTGCGGCAGAATGCCGGGTAGGGGAGCTTTGAATTTTTTGGGCGACAAACAGATCCAGTTCCATTTACCACTCAATGGATGAGCACCTGATGTTTCAATATTTGTTTCGAGCCCGGCATCCTGCAATGCCGTAGTTAATGCATCAAGGTTATGCAATAGAGGTTCGCCACCGGTAATTACTACAAGTTTTGCTGGTGTTTGTTTAACGAATGAAACGAGTGCATCAATAGTAATTAACGGATGAGCATGTACATCCCAGCTTTCTTTTACATCACACCAAACACAACCAACATCACAACCGCCAAGTCGTATAAAATAAGCAGCCCGTCCCTGGTGAAAACCTTCACCCTGTATGGTATAAAAGTGTTCCATTACCGGAAGGGCAATGGTATCTGTAGATTGTATTTTCAAAGCCTGTTCTTAATTAAATTTATTTATCAAAATCACATTCCGTGTTTTGCTTTATACGCATTGAATGTGTTCTTTAATAATGCTGCAATGGTCATCAATCCTACTCCGCCGGGTACAGGTGTTATGTAACTGCATTTGGGTGCAACATTGTTGAAGTCAACATCACCTTTAATGGAAAATCCGGATTTTTTTGTTGCATCCGGAACCCTGGTAATACCCACATCAATTACTACAGCATTTTCTTTAACCATATCTGCGGTTAGGAATCCGGGTTTACCCAGTGCAGCCACGATGATATCAGCCTCCCGGCAAAAATTATCTAGATTTTTTGTTCGGCTATGGCACAACGTTACGGTGCAGTTACCCGGATTTGTATTTAAACTAAGCAGGATACTCATGGGCCTTCCCACAATATTACTCCGGCCGATCACCACGGCATGTTTACCGGCTGTTTCAATAGCGTAATGTTCAAGCATCAGCATAATTCCATAAGGAGTTGCAGGGATAAACGTTGGCTGACCAAGCAGCAGTTTACCTGTATTCTGAGGATGAAATCCATCCACATCCTTATCCGGGCGAATCAGGTTAATGATCTTTTCTTCATTTATATGTTTCGGTAATGGCAACTGAACGAGGATACCATCAACATCTTCATCATTATTTAATTTTTCAATTGCTTCTATTAAGTCCGATTCGGCAACATCTTCGTTTAGTCTTACCAGTGAGCTTTTAAAACCCGTTTCCGCACAGTTTTTTATTTTACTTGCTACATACGTTTCACTGGCGCCATTAGTGCCTACTAAAACAGCGGCAAGATGTGGTACCTTTTTGTTTCGGGCTATTAATGCATCAACCTGTTTTTTTAATTCATCTTTCACTGATTGAGAAACCAGTTTTCCATCTAAAATTTTCATGCCGCAAAAGTAAGATTGAAAAGTGAATAGGATATAAGTTTTCAATTCAATAACGGAGATTTAAACTTATGTGTTCCATAATTCAATTTCGTTAAGCAGAAATCCTTAAATTGTAAAGTGAAAACAAAGTGCTTTGAGAAAAAATATATTATTCATTATAGTAGCCATATTTTCTGTAGTTGTTTCCAGGGGCCAGTCATTAAGGTATAGCATAAGTATGCCATACATAACGATGTCGGCTTATAGTCAGCAGCAAAATGATGTATTCTCTTTTGTGGGGAACCAGGCTTCGCTGGCCCGGCAAAAAAACGCAGCCATTGGGATATATGGAGAACAACGTTTTTTATTGTCAGAGAATAGTGCCTATGCCGTAGCGGCAGCCATTCCAACGGCTTTAGGAAATTTTGGGGTGAAACTGAATTATGCCGGGTTCACAAATTTTAATGAAAACGCAGTAGGGCTGGCTTATGCAAGAAGCCTGGGTAAGAAGGTGGATATAGGTGTTCAGTTTAATTATTATGGTTATCGTGTACCTTCTTATGGTAATGCTTCGGCTATCAATTTCGAGATTGGTGCGTTACTGCACTTGTCGGATAAACTGAATGCCGGCTTTCACACATACAGTCCGGTAGGAGGTAAACTGGGGAAATCGGGAGAGGAAAAACTCGCTTCTGTGTATAAGTTTGGGATGGGTTATGATGCCTCAACAAACTTTTATGTAAGTGCAGAAGCGGTAAAAGAGGAAGATAAGCCGGTAAATGTTACCGGAATGGTACAATACCAGTTTGAAAAGAAATTTTTTGCCAGGCTGGGTTTCGGCAGTGAAACTGGAAGTGTTTTTGGCGGAATAGGATTTTCCTGGAAAAATCTGCGACTCGACATTGCTACAGGTTATCATCCCGAATTGGGTTTTTCTCCCGGAATTTCACTTATCGCAAATTTTAAGGGTAAAAAGTGATGAAGCAATTTATACTCGTCTTTCTTTTTTTGATAGTAGTGTCCACCGGTATTATAGCCCAGGTAGCAGACTCTGTTAAAAACGTACCCGAACTTGCGCCTTCATCTACTTCAGAACAACAGTTGGAAAATATTACTGAAAACAATGAAGATGCAGAAACAGAAGACGATTCTTACCTGCAGGAACTTGTGCAATTTCAAAGGAATCCCGTAAATCTGAATACCGCTGATGAGGCTTTACTGAAAGAATTGATGATATTGTCTCCCTTGCAGATTCAAAACCTGGTTATTTACCGGAACCTGATGGGGAATCTTATAGACATTTATGAACTCCAGGCAATTCCCGGATGGAATATCCGGATGATACAACGGTTACTACCTTATGTTTCCATAGGAAGAAATGGCCAGGCGGGGAAAGATTTATCATCAAGGTTTTCAAACGGCCAGCACTCCATATTATTCAGGTATTCACAAACACTGGAACGGTCCGAGGGTTTCCTGATTGACCATTCTTCCACTAAAAGCTTTTATTACGGTTCTCCCCAAAAATTAATGTTGCGATATAAATATGTATATAAAAACCTCCTTCAATATGGAATAGTTGCAGAAAAGGATGCCGGAGAGGAATTTTTTAAAGGAAGCCAGAAAAGCGGATTTGATTTTTATTCCGCTCATTTATTTATCAGAAATCTTGGAATTATTAAATCGTTGGCATTAGGAGATTTTACAGTAAACCTGGGCCAGGGGCTTACGCAATGGCAAAGTCTGGCTTTCAAAAAGGGACCGGATATCGTATCTATTAAAAGGCAATCTGCCGTATTGCGTCCTTATAATTCGGCTGCAGAAATTAATTTTCACCGGGGAGCAGGAATTACCATCGGAAAGCGCAACTGGCAGCTTACTGTTTTCGGGTCCTACAGGAAAACTGATGCAAATTTTGTAACTGACACACTGCAAACAACAGATGATTATATATCATCACTGCAAACCTCCGGATACCATAGAACAAAAAGTGAGATAGAAGATAAGGGTAGTCAGCGTCAATTGGCCTATGGTGGAAATGCTTCTATTCAATCAGGCCGCTTGCATATAGGAGTTAATGCAATTCAGTTCCAGTTTAAAGTACCTCTGGTGAAAGAGCCACTTCCCTATAATAGTTATGCATTATCGGGTAAGCATTTTGGTAATTATAGTGTTGACTACAGTTATACTTTCAAAAACCTTCATTTTTTTGGAGAAGCGGCTATGTCTTCGCAAAACGGAACTGCTTTCATCAACGGTTTATTGGTAAGTGTTTCCAATAATGTAGACATGAGTCTTTTATATCGCAATATTTCAAGGAAATATCAGTCTTTATACACTAACGCATTTACCGAGAGTACTTTACCTTCCAATGAAAAGGGGTTATTCACAGGAATCACCATCAGGCCGGCAATGCAGTGGCAGATTGATGCTTACATGGATATATATAAGTTCCCCTGGTTGAGATATCGAGTAGATGCGCCAACCAATGGTACTGATTATTTTGCCCAGGTTACCTACAAGCCCAACAAACAATTGGAAATATACAGCCGATACAAAAGAGAATCGAAAGCAATAAACTATAATCCGGAGGATTTAATATTAAACCCGGTGATCTTGCAGCCCAGGAAGAACTGGAGAACACAACTTGGATATAAGATAAGTCCAACATTTACAATAAGAAACAGGGTAGAAATGGTTTGGTTTGATAAAAAAGGAGGGGCAGATGAATCGGGTTTCCTGATGTATGTGGATTTATTTTACAAACCGATGATGAAGCGTATTTCGGCCAATTTCCGCCTGCAATATTTTGAAACTCAGGGATATAATAGCCGACTGTATGCCTATGAGTCTGATGTTCTTTACTATTTTTCTATTCCCGTATTCTATGATAAAGGGTATAGATACTATATCAATTGTAATTACGATTTTTCCAAAAAGCTATCAGTTTGGGTAAAATTCGGCCAGTTTTTGTATGCAAATAAAGCTGTGGTGGGTTCAGGACTGGATGAAATAAAAGGGAACAGAAAATCGGAAATCAGAGCCGAACTACAGTATAAATTTTAACTTTTTTTCCCTGTCGTGCAGCAATTCAATTTAGCCTTTTGTCATTTCAGAAGTTATTAGGGTTATTTCGGGAAGAATTAACATTTTTTTTTCTCGATAACACAATATCCCTATTTTTACATTTCATTAAACTAATAATAAACCGCACATGAGAAGATTTTTAACGTTATTCATGATGCTGATGTTCAGTGGAATATTAGCATCAGCGCAAAGTCGGACTATTACTGGTCAGGTAAAAGATCTCCAGGGAAATCCGGTAGGCTTTGCTACTATCACAGAAAAGGGCACAACGAATGCAGTTAACGGTGATGCTGCCGGTAATTTTGCCATTAAGGTAAAAAGCGCATCTCCTACATTAGTTATCACTGCAGTAGGTTATGACAAACAGGAAATTCCTGCTTCTGGCAATTCCGTTGCTGTAGCAATGGTTAGAAATGCACAGGAATTAACAACTGTTGTTGTTACTTCACTGGGACAGGTTAGGCAAAAGGCTTCACTTGGTTATTCAACCGCAAGTGTAAAAGCAAAAGACCTAACCCAGGCTACTCCGGTTAACATTACACAGGGTTTGAATGGTAAAGTATCTGGTTTACAGATCAACCAAACAAACAGTGGTGTTAGAGGAACTACCCGTTTAACTTTACGTGGTATCCGTTCTATCACTGGTAGTAACCAGCCAATGCTTATCGTTGATGGTATTCCTATCGCGTTAGATTATCTGAACTCTATTAACCCAAATGATATTGCAGATGTAAGTATCCTGAAGTCATCTTCAGCTACGGCTATCTACGGTCCGGAAGGGGTGAACGGTGCGGTTGTTATCACAACTAAACGTGGAACAAAAAAGCCGGTAATTACTTTTTCTCAGGCTACTCAGTTAGAAAAAATCGCTTACATGCCAGAATTCCAGAGCGAGTTTGGTGGTGGATACAACCAAAATGCACAAACCGGTGACGGAGATTGGGAACCAATTGAGCAACAAAGCTGGGGTCCACGTTTCGACGGGTCTATCAGGCAGTTTGGCCAAACTGGTCCAAATGGTGAAAAGTTGATTATGCCTTTTGCATATAATCCAAAAGGACGTGTGAATTTCTTCCAGACAGGTGTAACTAACCAGACAGACGTTTCTTATGCGGCAGGTGACTTTTACCTGAGCGCTCAGAATGTACACATTTCCGGAACCGTTCCAGGAGATGTTGAAACACGTCGTGCTGTTACTTTCAGAGCAGAAAAAGAATACAATAAATTCAAAGCAATTTTGAATGTACGTTATACCAATACTAAATATGACGTTACAGGAAATAATACATTGATTTATTATGATGTAACCGGTGCTCCGGGTAACTATGATCTTTCAAGATTTAAAAACTGGAGAACAGATTATTTCTCTAGTCCTGATGGTTATTACACTCCATATCTTGACAATAATGGTAAAACGCCATATTTTGCAAAGGATACTCGTCGTGAAGCAGGTAAATTGGACGATATCTTTGGAAACCTTGAGTTAAATTATAAATTAACAAACTGGTTAAGTTTTGTATATCGTCTTGGTGCGAATGTAACAACTCAACGTGTTCGTACAACTCAGGAGCCATTCCAATACAGCGCTTATGCTCTTACATTAAGAGATCATGCTAATTTAAATATCACTTCTTCAGTAAGCGATGCGATACTGTACGGAAGGTCATCTGGCTTTGATTTTGGAAACAGATATACTCAGGAATTTTTTGCAAATTTCAATACAAAGTATAAGAATCTTGGAATCAATGGAACAATTGGTTGGTCTCAAAGAGATATTAAAGGACAAACATCTACAGTAGGAGCGAGCACACTTGGTTTTTCTGAATTCCTAAGTGTTGCAGTTCGTCAGGGTGATTTTGCTTCCGGAGCTTCTAACTATAAAACTAAATTACGCAGGTGGTTTGGTAGGGTTGGATTGGATTATAAAGGAACATTATTCCTGGAAGCAACAGGAAGTTATGATACAGACAGCAGGTTATCACCAGTTGGAAGTAATTACAGTGTAAACGATATTTCCTTCTTCTATCCAGGTGTAAATGCTTCTGTATTGATTAATAAATTAATACCAAGCCTTGATAATAACAAGATTATCAACTATGCTAAAATCCGTGGTGCTGTTACCCGTACTGGTAATTTAAGTTCAGTATCTGCTTACAGTAATGCAACTGTATTTGGTGCAGGAACTTTCTATCCATATAATGACCTTTTAGGATTCCAACAGGGAACTACAACCTATTCTAAATTGAAACCTGAGTTTGTTAAAAACTATGAGGTTGGTGTTGAACTTGGATTCTTAAAAAATCGTGTGAATTTCGAAGCTACCTATTATACACAGGATAATACCGATCAGATTCTGAACATTGCATTGTCAAATACTACCGGATATAACACATTGGTAGCAAATGCAGGTTCTTTCAAGAACAATGGTATTGAACTTGATTTGAAATTGACTCCATTGGTTAAAATTGGTCAGATGTCTGTAGACTTCAAAATAAACTACACGCATCAAACCAACAAAATCACAAGCCTGATTGATGGAACAAATGAATTAGGTATCGGAAACTTCAACTATGCAATAGTTGGTAAACCAGTTTATACATTTAAATTAACTGATTACGAAAGAGATCCTGCAACAGGAAAAGTGATTGTTGATGCAACTACAGGGTTACCTACAATTGCCAGCGATTTGCACACTTTCGGAAACACATTACCTACTGATATCCTTGGTTTGAATTTGAATATTAATTTCAAAGGATTCACATTTGGTGTAACGGGTGAATACAGAACAGGAAACCAGATCGTTGCTGATCAGCTTGGTTCATTCCTTGATGATAACGGTATCTCTAAACGTAGTGCAGCTAATGGCCGCAGAGCGTTTGTGTTCCCTAATTCAGTTTACGAAACTGCACCAGGTTCAGGTAAATATGTAGATAATACTTCTATTTATACCACACTTTGGGGACGTGAATTTTACAATACAGATTTAAATACAAATGCAGCTAGTAATTACTTGGCAAGTGGCGCTTTCTGGAAAATAAGGGAAATTTCACTGAGCTATACAGTTCCATCAAGGATCTTTAAAGGAAATACCATTAAAGGTCTTACAATTGGATTTACTGCTAGAAATCTGTTGACATGGTTGCCTAAATCTAATCAGTGGACAGATCCTGAATTCTCAGCAAATGGTAATTCTGCTTACTCAGGAAATGCTGCTGGTAGGAGTACTGCTTATAACATGCCTCCAACACGTATTTTTGGTGCAAATGCAATTTTTACATTCTAATCAATCTTAAATACTCAGAAATATGAATCTTAAGAATATAACAAAACTTGCTCTACTGGCTGCGGGAATTGTAGTAATGACCGACAGTTGTAAAAAGCAGGATTTCAGCAATACAGATCAGGATAACGTAACGTCTGCAACTGCTGATTTTAAATTGATCCTCCCTGCTTCATTAACAAGTACAGCAACTGTGATCGAAGGATCAAATATGAAATTTATACAAAACTGGATGGGATACTGGGCTCGTTCCGGTAGCTACCAGGATGTAACAGATGAAGAAACCTACAAATTCCAGAATGATTTTAATGTGGGTGTATGGAATGGTTTGTACGGAAATGCTACAAATTATGATTTCATAATTAAGGGAGCCAACGCAAAAGGCGCCGGAATTTATGAAGCTATAGGAAGAATTATGAAATCTTTGGATTTCCAAATGCTTGTGGATATTTACGGAAATGTTCCATATACTCAGGCATTCGCAATTGAAGAAATTCGCACACCTGCTTACGACAAAGGACAGGATATTTATGACAGCCTTTTTGTTGAACTGGATCGTGCTATTGCTTTATTAAAAGATCCGGATGCAACTGCACTTGATAAAAACAGTGAAATTGCAAAAAATGATCTGGTTTTTAAAGGAAATACCAATGCATGGATTCAGTTTGCAAATACCTTGAAATTGCGTATGATCCTGCATGCTTACGAAGCTCCAGGTTTCGACGCTGCTGGTAAAGCTGCAATAATTGAAGCTGAAGGTTCTGGATTCCTTACTTCTTCAGCTCTTTTAAATCCTGGTTACAGTGGTACCAAACCTACTCCGTTCTATCGTGCCTATATCTTAACTGAAACAGGTGTGATTCCGGGTAATGGTAATCTCGAAAGAGCAAATGCATTTGCTGTTGGTCCAATTCCAGGAGTTACTGCGGATGGTTACTATACCGTTGATGCAGACCCAAGGGTTGACTTTATGTACACTGCACCTTCAGGTGGTCACAGAGGTATTGAATATGGTGAAATTGCCGGGACTAATCCAGGAAACACCGGAGATAAATTATCTACTATCGGCCAAGGATACTCTCCTGATGGAGCTTCTTCTAAAGCATGGATAATAACAAACTTTGAAAGCTTCTTCTTACAGGCTGAAGCAAGAGAAAGAGGTTTGTTAACTTCTGGCCCAAGTGCTGCTTCTTTATTACAATCAGGTATGGATGCATCTTTTGCATGGTTTGGCTTAGGTGCAACAGAAATGGCTGACTACCTTGCATGGAATGCTGGTTTTCCTGATGTTGACTATACTGCTGGTCCATTGGCTCCAGGTTTACCAGGTGGTGGTTTATATACCATTCTTTCTCAAAAATGGTTTGCGCTTAACGGTTTCAACCCATGGGAAGTTTGGACTGACTGGAGAAGAACTGATGTAGTTTACGGTGAAGGCGCTGGTTTCTTACCTGGCCCTCCAATCTCTGTAAATCCTCAGAGGAATTCAGCAGATCTTATTCCTGTTCGTTTGTTCTATCCGCAAAATGAGTATAACTATAATTCAGCTAATGTGTTGGCTCAAGGAACGATTGACGTTCAAAATACCGCAACACCGGCATCAGGAAGAATTTTCTGGGATATAAACTAAAAATTGACAATTAATAAATATAAATATGAAAAAAATACTATTTGCGTCTTTAACTCTTTTCACCCTGGTAATTTTAGGAACAGGTTGTTTAAAAGATAAAGATTATGAAAACCAGGCTTATGGTACACAGGTACAAAGTGGTAGTGGAGTAGGCTTTCCTGCTGCATTGAAATCTTTGTCACTTGACTTAGGTATCGTATCATCAGCAGGTGTTGATTCGATTCTTGGACCCTTTATCGCCCTTGAATCTTCTCCACGTTCCAGCGATGTTCACGTGAACCTTGAAATAGTTGATGATTTGGTAACTAATGCAGTTGATGAGGATGGTAATTCTCGTAACCTGATTGTATTACCTCCTAGTTATTATTCTTTCGCAAACGGAGGGTTAAACAGAACAATTAAGGCTGGTTATAATTTAGACAGCCTGGTTATTTTACTTTCAAATTCAGCAACACTTGATCCTAGCCAGACTTATGGAATTGGATTAAGACTAACCGGAGCTGATAATGGAATTTCTGTAATTTCAGACAGAGACGAATACCTGATTACTTTCACAATTAGAAACCAATATGATGGTATTTATTCAGTAGTTTCCGGACATGTAACAAGATATTTATCTCCAGGTGTTCCTGCAGGTGATGCTTTGAGTGGCGATTTGACTGGTAATCCGGATGTTTACCTGGTTACTGCAGACGCAACTTCATGTACTATTCCAATTCCTCCAGGACCCGGACAATTGCTTTGGGCAGCAGGAAGTAATTCCTCTGTTGCAGGAATCAACGGATTGAAAGTATTAGTTGATGGTGCTACCAACGCTGTTACAATGAGTTCTCAGCAAAATGCTACTTTAACTAATTGGGCCGGACATCCGAACGATTATGATCCAGCTACAAAAACGTTCCGTCTTGCATTCATTTGGAACCCTGCTACAACAACCAGGGAATACGAGATTGTATTGAAATATGTTGGGCCAAGGCCATAATACGATAGTATTTTACGATTTAATTTTGAAGAGGTTGTTTCCCAGGAAACAACCTCTTCTTTTTTACACATATTTGAATAATACCTTCAGATCAATTGCATAACCTTAACTTTGCTAAATAATAAAATACTATGGCAGACTCCAAAAATGTACCCAATCAACTTAATATAGAAATTTCTGAAGAAGTGGCTGAAGGGGCGTACGCAAATCTTGCAATCATAACCCATAGCCATGCAGAATTTGTAATCGACTTTGTAAATGTGATGCCTGGTACACCTAAAAGCCGCATCAAAAACCGGATTATATTAACACCATTTCATGCAAAAAGATTCATGAAGGCATTGATCGATAACGTAAAGAAATTCGAAGTTGCAAATGGTACAATACAGGATATGGAGTCCGTAGAAATTCCTTTTAATTTTGGTGGCCCGCCAGCACAGGCTTAGAAATAATTATCTGAAATTACGGATTGAAGTAGGTTCTGGCTTCCAGGTATTTCTATAAGTATCTGCAATTGTTCAGATCATTCCTTCATCCGCAAAACTGAAATATCCTTCTTCACTCACGATCAGGTGATCCAGTACACGAATATCCAGGAATGCCGCTGCTGTCTTAATTTTTTGAGTGATATCTTCATCTGCTTTACTTGGAATTAGGTTGCCGGAAGGATGATTATGCGTTAATATGATTGAAGTAGCCTGTTCTTCAATTGCTTTTTTAAGAATTAGTCGCGGATCGGCTACTGTTCCGGTAATACCGCCTTTACTGATGATTTCAAAATGCATGATCCGGTTAGCCCTGTTCAGGAACAAAACGCCAAAAACTTCGTGATTTAGATCTTTTAACGTTGTTTGCAGGTACAAAGCAATTTCACTGCTATTACGAATCACTTTTTTTTCCAGCAAAGCTGTCCCGTTTCTACGCCTGCCCAATTCCAGCGCCGCAGCAATACTTATGGCTTTTGCAGAACCGATGCCGTTTACTTTTTGCAAATCTTTTATTGAAAGCTTTCCGAGTTCATTCAGATTATTACGTCCCAGCGAAAGAATATCTTTGGCCAGATCAATTGCTGATTTTTTCTTATTTCCGTTATTTATTATGATTGCCAGCAATTCAGAATTGCTCAGAGATGCAGCACCGTTATGCACCAGTTTTTCACGGGGGCGTTCATCAACCGGCCATGATTTTATTGATGTAGAAGAAGAATGTATATTTTCCATAAAATCAAATTTAAATGAAGAAAACTAAATGTATTTTCGCAGTAAATATTATTTAGTTAAACTCAACTCTTAATCTGATGCAATCAAATGCTAAAATTTTTTCAGGAAGAGGATCGCAATATCTCGCTGAAAAAATTGCAAAAAAATTTGGCGAAACACTTGGAAAAGTTAATATCCAACGGTTTAGTGATGGCGAAATCGGCGTTGAGTTTTTGGAAAGCATCCGGGGAAGATTTGTGTTCCTGATTCAAAGCACATTTTCTCCTACGGATAATTTAATGGAATTGCTTTTAATGATTGATGCTGCCAAGCGTGCATCTGCATATAAAGTAATTGCAGTAATTCCTTATTATGGTTATGCAAGGCAGGATAGAAAAGACAGACCACGTGTAGCCATTGGCGCAAAACTGGTAGCTAATATGCTTACCGCCGCAGGGGCCGACAGGGTGGTAACTATGGACCTTCATGCTGCCCAAATACAGGGTTATTTCGACATCCCGGTAGATCACCTTGATTCCTCTGCCATATTTATTCCATATATCGAAAATCTCAATCTTCCGAATCTTACGTTTGCAGCCCCCGATGTTGGAAGTGCGAACAGGATCAGGGAAATAGCCACATTTTTTGAATGTGAAATGGTTATATGCGATAAACATCGTAAAAGAGCAAATGAAATTGCCAGCATGGTTGTAATTGGTGATGTGAAAGATCGGGATATAGTGCTGATCGATGATATTTGTGATACAGGCGGAACGCTCGCAAAAAGTGCAAGCCTCATGATCGAAAAAGGTGCCAGGAGTGTAAGGGCGCTATGTACACACCCGGTATTGAGCGGTAAAGCGTATGAAAATATACAAAGCAGTGTATTGGATGAATTGGTAGTTTGCGATACAATTCCGGTTAAACCGCTATGCGATAAGATCAAAGTACTTTCTACCGATGAACTGTTTGCGGTGGCTATCAGAAATGCATATGAAAATAAAAGTATAAACAGTTTATTCATCCGCGGGCGATCTAAAGGTATAACAGCCTGAAATAGAGCAATAGAAGTGTAATTAAGCGTAAAAAGTTTCTTCACAAACCGGAAGGATATTGTTCTGTTTATTTGATCTTTTTACAATAGTTTTTCTTAGCTTTGCGCCTCATTAAAAAAAATTATTAAAATGAAATCAATTACAATCGAAGGACAACTGAGGACCGAAAGCGGAAAAAAAGCCACCCGCCAACTTCGCTCTCAGGATCTGGTGCCAGGTGTAATTTATGGCGGCAAAACAGAAATCAATTTTTCTGCCCCGGCTCCTGCTTTAAAAAGCATCGTGTACACACCGGATTTTATGCTGGCAGAAATTAACGTAAACGGTACTAATTATCGTTGCATTCTTAAAGATCTGCAGTTTGATAAAGTAACAGATCAGTTAACTCACGTAGATTTTCTGGAACTGGTTGAAGACAAAAAAGTTATTGCTACGCTTCCTTTGAAATATACTGGCACACCAGCCGGGGTAAAAGCAGGAGGAAAGCTGGTAACTAAGATGAAAGCTATTAAAGTAAAAACACTGCCAAAATATCTGAAAGAATCAATTGAGGTAGATCTTAGCAATCTGCAACTCAATGAAAACTTAAGGGTTGAAAATATTATTGCTGATAATATGGAAGTATTGAATTCACCAAGAATTCCGATTGCTTCAGTAACAATGACCCGCCAGTTGAAACAGGAAGAAGCTGCTGCTACTCCTGCTAAAGCTGCAACACCAGCCGCTGCACCTGCAAAAGCTGCTGCACCTGCTGCAAAAAAATAAGTTGTTAACGTATAAAATAATAGAAAGCCCTTTAGTAATAAGGGCTTTTTTATTATTTATAGAATTCCAACGGTTAAACTTGATTAACTTCGCACACCTAAAATTGTAATTAATGGGAATGGATAGAAATACGGTAATCGGTTTTATACTCATTGGTGCATTACTGATCACCATGTTTATCATTAACAGCAGAAACAGGCTCGCTTACGAAGGAGAAGAAAAAAGAAAAGCTGATTCAGCAGCGGCTGTTCAACAGAAAAAGATACAGGCTGATACCGCTTCACGGAGAATTGATTCGCTTAATTCAGCAGTTCAACAAACAACAAAAATGCAAGGTGCTTTTGTTGGCGACAGCACAGGTGAAAAATTAGTTGTTGTTGAAAATGAAGTAATGAAGATTTCATTCAGCAATAAAGGTGCTCAGCCGCGTAAAATAGAACTAAAGAAATATAAAAAGCAGGATGGAAGCCCGGTAATTGTTCAGGAGGGTAACTTCAATAAACTCACATACAGTTTCAAAAACGGAGAACGTACTGCTGAAACCGAGAATCTTATTTTTACAACATTGCCCGTTACAATTAACAGCGATAAAAGCCAGTCTATCAGTTTTGTTGCCGGTGATTCATTGGGAAGAAAAATAACACATCAGTACACCATAAGACCGGATGATTACATGGTGGATCTGAACATTAATATTAAAGGAGCCGACGAATTATTCTACCAGCATGCTATCAATTTCCTATGGCAAACAGAAGCTGAGCAGATAGAATCTGATCATAAGTATGAGCAAACACAAACGCATTTATGCTATGTAAAGGACAATGATTTTGATTTCGAATACCTCGGAACCGGAGGTAGTAAGGAGTTTTCGAAGCAGGTAGACTGGATAGCCATGAAGCAACAATTTTTTGCAACGGCACTGATCGCTAAAAATAAATTTGCATCTGCCAATGTGAACTGGGTAGTTCCGGCAGATTCAGTACGAAGTTTTCTAACCCAGGCAACCACCACTGCTAAATACATGGTAACCGGAAACGATGTTGTTGTTCCATTGCAGTTTTATTATGGTCCAAGTGATTATAATATCCTCAAAAAATATGACAACAAGATGGAGAACATTGTTCCTTACGGAACCGGAGTTTTTGCATTTGTAAAATATATCAACCGTCATTTCCTTTTACCCGTATTTGATTTTTTCAGGAAGAACATTGCCAGCATGGGAATTGTTATTCTATTGCTTACATTAATCATCAGGGTAATTACTTCTCCGATCTTATACAAAAGTTATCTGAGCGGAGCGAAAATGAAAGTATTAAAGCCGGAAGTAGATGCATTGAGAGCAAAGTATAAAGATGATCAACAGGCTTTTGGTATGGAGCAGATGAAATTATGGCGTTCAGCGGGTGTAAATCCATTAGGCGGTTGTTTACCTGCCCTGCTCCAGATTCCAATTTTTATGTCGTTATATTACTTTTTTCAATCCAATATTGATTTACGTGGTAAAAGTTTTCTATGGGCTAACGATTTGGCTTCGTACGACACCATAGCGCATCTCCCTTTTAATGTTCCGTTTTACGGAGATCATGTTAGTTTATTTACACTAACGGCAGTGGCTACAAGCCTTTTGATATCCATTTACAGTATGAGTAATGTACAGGATAACAGCAACCCTGTTATGAAATACATGCCGTATATTTTCCCTGTATTCCTTTTGTTTATTTTTAATAGACTACCCGCTGCGTTAACATGGTATTATACAGTATCTAATACAATTACCTTGTTACTTCAGATCATCATTCAGAAATATATCATCAATCATGATAAAATCCTGGCTGAGATCAGTGAAAACAGAAAGAAGCCGGTAAAAAAATCAAAAATGGCAGAAAGAATAGAAGCCATGCAGGAAAGCCAGAAGAAATTGCAGGAATTAAAAAATAAATCAAAAGGTAAATAGATTGTTAATGATGATCATAAAGCCCGCATTTAACCGATGCGGGCTTTGCTTTTTTACATATAACTTCAGTTTGGCATAGGTTTATATTACCTTTATACATCAAATGGTTACAATGAAAAATTATAAACTACTATTGTTGGCTCTTATTGTCTTTTCAGTTACAGCAAAAAACGTACATGCTCAGAAGTCAGTTAACGAAGCTGTGCTCAACTATACGATTTCTACAGAATCAACTAACGATAAAGCTGCAATGGCAAAAGCATTGGAAGGTGCTACGCTAACCGTTTATATTAAAGGAACACAAAGTCGAACAGATATGACGAGCACTCTTGGAACTGAATCTAATTTTTATGATTCTAAATCCGGCTCCGGAACAATATTAAAGCAGTACAGCGGTCAAAAATTAATGATTACGCTGAATAGTAATAACTGGGCGCAGAAAAATAAAAACTTTCAGAACTTGAAATTTAGCATTGACAATAATGAGCTTTCGATTGCGGGATACACCTGTAAAAAAGCAACTGCGAGATCTGCCGATGGAACGGAAATAATTGTTTATTACTATCCTAATGTTGTATTGTTAAACAAGCAATATGATAATGCATTTCCTCAATTGGCTGGTATTCCTGTTCAATATGAGTTACAATCAGGAGCATTAAAATTTAAATACACATTAAGTAATATAAGTTATGATCCTGTACCTTCATCGAAGTTTGAAATTCCGAAAACAGGGTATAGAATAATGTCTTATGAAGAAACGCAACAGTTAAAAAAGTCTGACAAATAGCGAAATAAAAAATCCGGTTTAAAAACCGGATTTTTTATTTTATGATAAGTTTCATTCCTGTATAACCTTGTTTAATTTCAGGAACAATCACTTTTTGTTTGTAGGGGATGATGTAAATATTACTTCCCTTTTGGTAAGTAACTATGTTATTCGAAGTAATTAACCCACTTCCTTTTTGCACGCCGGTTATCAAACTTCCTTTATACTTTAAACCATTATTTAAATTATAAGAAAGTGAATTTCTTAAATTAGTATTAGCCGGTATATTAAGGTTGATTTTATTTTTTGATTTCTTTCCTACACCCCTATCGGCAAAAGACATGAGCATATTCCCAGCAAGAATACCTATAAGTAGTATTGATTTGGTTAATTGACCCATGATTATTTAAGATTAACTGTTACAAATATATTAATATTTCCCGTTTTTTTCAATACCGTTCATCAAAGAATTTGTGAAATATTTATTAACAATCTTAATAACTTATTCTGCAAAAATTCTATCAGAAACTTGCTCTTTATTCCTGATTGCGTTAAATTACAATAACCTATTGAACATGAGTAAAAACCCTTACAGACAAGACCGCGAAGAACTTAAAGAGCTATTACAGCAATATGCCAATTTGAAGGCTGGAAAAAGTTATAGTTTCATCGAGGAAGACGGATTCGAAAGAATCATAGACTATTTTGATGAAAAAGAGCAATATACCCATGCCTTGGAAGCTGCTGAAACAGCTATACAACAGTACCCTTATTCTGCCTCCCTGCTAATAAAGAAAGCAGATCTTCTGATTTCGCTTCGTCGGTATAGAGAATCGTTATATACACTTGAGCAGGCTGAATTACTGGACAGCACAGATTCATCTCTTTACATACTCAAAACAGACGCTTACCTGGCGCTGGATATGCAGGAAAAAGCTGCTGTCCTGCTTGAAGCTGCTATCGAAACTTTTGAAGGAGAAGAAAAAATTGACCTGTTATTCGAGTTGGCAGATGTGTACGACGATTACGAAAATTTTGAAAAGGTATTTGATTGCCTTAAAATAATTCTGGAACAGGATCCTTCGAATGAAGAGGCACTGTATAAAATATGTTTCTGGACAGATTTCACAGGTAGAAATGAGGAAGGAATAAAACTACATCAGGAAATAATTGAAGAATTCCCATTCAATGAGCTGGCCTGGTTTAACCTGGGCGCAGCTTACCAGGGTTTGAAGCTTTATGAAAAAGCTATAGATGCATATCAGTATGCTGTAGCTATCGACGAAAAATTTGATTATGCCTACCGCAATATGGGCGATGCTTTCATTAAACTCAGAAAGTATAAGGATGCAATGGAAGTATTGGAAAAAGTACTGGAACTTACCAGGCCAGAAGCGGTAATATACGAGGCGATCGGGCATTGTTATGATAAAACCGGAAACTTCGCACAGGCAAGGTTTAACTACAAAAAAGCCTCACATTTAAGTCCTGAAGACAGTCAGATGCACTATAAAATTGCTTGCACTTATATGAATGAAGGGGTGTGGCACAATGCAATTAAATCGCTGGAAACTGCTGCTAAAATGCATGTAATGCAACCCGAATACAACCTGGCTTTAGGCAGATGTTATATGCAGTTGGGAAATATTGATGAAGCCATTACTTATTTTGGAAATGTTGTAAGAGTTAGACCCAAAAATATCACCGGTTGGTCAGAGTTATTGAAATGCCTGTACGTTGGGAAGTTATATGAAGAAGGGCTTGAATACGCTGCATTTGCCTTTGAACAAACGGATTCCAAACCACTTTTTATTTTTTTTAAAAGCATGTTCCTGTTTGCAACCGGGAAATCTAAAGAAGCATTGATTTGCCTGGAGAATGGAATGACGGTAAATCCAAAACTCATAAAACAATTCATTGAAATAAATCCGTCAATACTTCAGCACCAGCAGGTAGTTGAACTTATTGCTAAATACAAGAAGAAAAAAAGCCGTTGAGCATCCCATTTTAGCCATTTATTTTAAACCATTTATTTATCCTGATTAAATATCTTTGCGGCAATTAAGAACCAGCAAATGAATTTTAATCTTACACAAATTCCCGACAGGACAGCGAAGCCACGTACTAACGGTATCACTATGGTGATGGATAAAGGTTTAAGCATCCAGGAAGCCAGCAATTTTATGAGTATTGCACATCCGCATGTAGATGTGGTAAAACTTGGATTCGGTACATCATATGTTACTCCAAATCTGCGTGAGAAACTTGAAGTTTACCGGTCTTTTGATATTCCCGTTTATTTTGGCGGTACTTTATTTGAAGCATTTTTGATCAGGAACCAGTTTGAAGATTATATAGCTGTTTGTAAAGATTTTGGAGTTAGCTATATGGAAGTGAGTGATGGATCAATTACAATTCCACATGCGGAAAAATGCGGTTATATAGAAAAGCTTACAAAACATGGCGTTGTGTTAAGTGAAGTTGGAAGTAAAGATGCCGCTCATATTATCCCGCCATACAAATGGATTGAACTGATGAAGGCAGAATTGAATGCAGGTTCAACTTACGTGATAGCTGAAGCGAGGGAAGCCGGTAATGTAGGTATATATCGTGGATCTGGAGAAGTAAGGGAGGGGTTAGTACAGGAAATCCTTACGCAGATCCCGGAGGAAAAGATATTATGGGAAGCGCCGCAGAAAGCACAACAATTGTATTTTCTTGAATTAATAGGTTGCAATGTGAACCTGGGCAATATCGCACCAACCGAAGTGTTGCCACTCGAAGCCATGCGTATTGGTTTAAGAGGCGATACATTTTCATTATACCTCAATAAATAAGCTTTCATGAAACTTTATGGCTTAATTGGTTATCCGCTTGGCCATTCATTTTCAAAACAATATTTCACCGAAAAATTTATACGGGAACAAATAACAGATTGTTCTTTCGAACTTTTTCCCATCAGTCATATCGATCGTATTGGCAATCTCATTAAATCTGAAACGAATTTACAAGGGCTTGCTGTTACCATACCTTACAAAGAAGCCGTCTTACCTTTTCTTTATAAAATAGATCCTGTTGCCGAAGCAGTAGGTGCAGTAAACTGTATCAGAATAATTGAAGGAAAATGTTACGGGTATAATACTGATAGTACAGGTTTTGAACAATCGCTTTCTCCTTTGTTAAAAGCCAGTCATCCAAAAGCACTGGTATTGGGTAGCGGCGGATCTTCAAAAGCCGTGCAATATGTATTAACAAAGAAGGGCATTGAATTTTTGATTGTAACAAGTAGTGATAAGCATACAGGCAAGTATATTCAATACAGGCAGATCAGCGAAGCACTGCTACAGGAATATCCGGTGATCATTAACTGCACACCTGTTGGGATGAGCCCGAACGTTCACGAATACCCGCAGTTGCCGTATGAATTCCTTTCGGAAAAAAATCTGTTGTTCGACTTAATTTATTCTCCTTCAAAAACAAAATTTCTTCAACTGGGGGAGGAAAGGGGGGCTACTGTTAAAAACGGATTTGAAATGCTGGTGTTACAGGCCGAAGAAAACTGGAAGATCTGGAATGCCTTATGAACCTGATAAAAAAGTCTTGAATTTATCGGGCACTTCCATCAGTTTTCTGTTCTTATAATCATAGCAAATCATACCTGTTTTAGCTTTTGCAATGATGATGCTTTTATTATTGCGAACCGTTTGGATGGAATAAAATAATTCAAAACTTACCCTTGTTATTTCACCAACAGCAATATCTATGGAAAGGATATCGCCATAAAATGATTCTCCCAGGAACTCTACTGCCAGGTCGCCCATGATGAGGCTGGCACCTTCAACATTCATTTCAGAATAATTGTAATTGGTGAGCCACTTCATCCTTGCTTCATGAACAATACTTACTAATGAATCATTCCCAAGGTGGTTGCCGTAATTGATATCAGTAATTCTAACGGGTATGGTTACAGTATCCAAAATCAACTCCGGAATGTGTAATTTAATTCTTGCCATATCTGTTGTTTAAAAATTCTATAAGTTTAGCTGTTGCTTTTTTACGATGACTGAATTTATTTTTTTCATCCATGCTCATCTCGGCAAATGTTCTTGTATCGCCATTAGGAATAAATACCGGATCGTAACCAAATCCTCCTGTTCCTCTTTCTTCATTAATTATTGTTCCATCACATATTCCTTCGAACATATATTCCTTGCCGTCAAGGATCAGTGAAATTATTGTCTTGAAACAGGCTTTCCGGTTGCTGTTTTCTCCCAGGTTGCTGAGTAACTTCTGTATATTTTTTTTGAAATCGCTTTCATCTCCGGCATAACGGGCACTTCTTACGCCGGGTTCACCATTTAGTGCCTCAACTTCAAGCCCTGTATCTTCACTGAAACAATCTTTCCCTGTTAATGTGAAAATTGTTTTTGATTTTTCTGAAGCATTTTCTTCCAGTGTTTGATGTGGTTCAGGAATTTCAATTAAAATACCCGCTTCTTTCAATGAAATGATCTCATAACGGTTATCTAAAACAGAACGTATCTCGTCTACTTTATTCTTATTGTTGGTGGCGAATATCAGTGCCGGCATAAATTTTATTTAGTTAAAGTGAAAACATTTTCTTCAGGCAATTCCAAAGTTGTACTTTTTCTTTTTTGTCGGTAGCAAGAATAGATAATGCCGGAGCCGACAGGAAAAGTTGCTGGTTATACTGCTGTACCTGGTAATCCGGGAAACTTAATGGAAATCCCAACGCTTCCAGGTTAATACCAAAAGCTATGGTATATGCCGGTTTAAAATTATCCTGTAACCTGTTGAAATTTATGGAGGAATTCTTCCATATGTTTACCAGGGCAATATCGCCAACGGTTAGCGAACAGGCATTAAGTACACCGATCAGGAAATTCAGGTCTTCATCCGTTAAAAAAACTGCGTTTTCTTCATCCACTATTAAGAGTATCTGCCTGTTGTTATCACCCAAATACATAAGATTTTCGCTCTTAACAGATTGGGGTTTTGATTGGTTTATATCTAAATCAACCAGTGAATCTTTGTATAATTCTCCTGCCAGAAATGGAGTCAGTTGAAAATTGTCTAAACTCATAAAACCATCGTTTGATCGTTGTTTTTTTTGTTTCTTTGTGTAAAATTAACGATTATGATTGCTGCCGCCGATTTTAATATTACCAGGGCTGAACGAAGTAAACTCAATGATATAAACCTCGAAAACATTCCTTTTGGCCGGTATTTTACTGACCACATGCTGGAGGTTGATTACGAAGATGGAGAATGGAAAACAGTGGAAATCAAACCTTATCAGCCCCTGTTAATAGAACCTTCCATGGCTGCGCTTCACTATGGGCAGGCGATTTTTGAAGGAATTAAGGCTTATAAACATCCGGGAGGTGAAGTGAAAATTTTCCGCCCGATTGACAATTTTAAACGATTTAATGTTTCGGCGGAAAGGATGCAAATGCCGGCGGTTCCTGAAGACATTTTTATGGAAGGAATGCGGATGCTGGTTGAGCTGGACAAAAACTGGGTTCCTGATAAAGAAGATCACTCGTTATATATAAGACCATTTATGTTTAGTAGTGATGAGATGATTGGCGTTCGGCCCAGTGAAAAGTATAAATTCATGATCATCTTAAGTCCAACCGGCCCTTATTACAATACGCCAATGCGGATTTATGTGGAAGAACAATATGTGCGGGCTGTTCCGGGCGGCGTTGGATATGCAAAAGCTGCCGGTAATTACGGTGCAGCAATGTTTGCAACTGCAGAAGCTAAAAAGAAAGGGTATGACCAGGTTTTATGGACAGATGCCTACGAACATAAATATGTACAGGAATGTGGTACGATGAATGTATTTTTTATCATTGGAAATACGGCCATCACTCCCGACCTTGAGGCAGGAACAATCCTTGCCGGTGTTACCCGTGACAGCGCTATTGCCATTTTAAAAGAAATGGGATTTTCTGTTGAAGAACGTCCCTTAAGTATAGATGATGTGATGGACGCTTACAAGGCCGGGCTTTTGTATGAAGTATTTGGTACAGGTACGGCTGCAACCATTTCCCTGATAAAGGAACTCCGCTATAAAAACTTTACCATGCATTTTGATGTGGATAAGTGGCAAACAGCTCCTGAACTGAAGAAGCGATTCAATGATATCCGTTATGGAAAAGTTGCCGATAAACACGGCTGGATGTATAAGATTTAAGCGTTTAGCACCTGACTAAAAAATTAAAAACCGCCCCTGAGGCGGTTTTTGTTGTAAAGGTGGAAAAAAAATGAATATTATTTTTCGTTTTTAAAGGAATATGGCTACCTTCGCCGTCCGAAAAATAAAAGGTATACAATGCCAACAATTCAACAATTAGTAAGAAAAGGTAGAGAAATTATTAAGGCGAAAAGTAAATCCAGGGCTTTGGACAGTTGTCCACAGCGTCGTGGCGTGTGCACAAGGGTGTATACAACTACGCCTAAGAAACCAAACTCAGCGCTGCGCAAGGTTGCAAAAGTTCGCTTAACAAATAAAATCGAGGTGATCGCTTATATTCCAGGTGAAGGACATAACCTGCAGGAGCACTCCATTGTGCTGATTCGTGGCGGAAGGGTTAAAGATCTTCCGGGTGTTCGTTACCATATCGTACGTGGTAGCCTTGATACTGCCGGTGTAAAAGACCGTAAACAGAGCCGCAGTAAATACGGAACTAAAAAAGAAAAAGCAAAAAAATAATTAAACATTCAAAATAGCATTCGCTATTAATAATAAATACTGAGATGCGTAAAACACAACCGAAAAAAATTCCACTGTCGCCGGATCCGAAGTTTAAGGATAAAATGGTTACCCGTTTTGTAAACAATTTAATGTGGGAAGGAAAGAAGAGCGGGGCATTTAATATTTTTTACAATGCACTGGAAAAAGTAAGTAAACAAACCGGAGAAGACGGATACGAAATCTGGAAAAAAGCGCTGGCAAACATTACGCCTGGTGTTGAAGTTCGTAGTCGCCGTATCGGTGGTGCAACTTTCCAGATACCATCAGAAGTTCGTCCGGACAGGAAAGTTTCTCTTAGCATCAAATGGATGATCAGGTATAGCCGCGAAAGAAATGGACGCAGCATGGCCGATAAACTGGCTAATGAAATTGTAGCAGCAAGTAAAGGTGAAGGTGCCGCATTTAAAAAGAAAGAAGATACCCATCGTATGGCTGAAGCAAACAAAGCTTTTGCGCACTTCAGGGTTTAACAGATTTAAGAATAATAGGAATGCCGTTCAATGTTGAACGGCATTTTTAATTATATCAATCTTGTTCCTTAAAAGCAGGAATTCTACATGCTTAGAAATTAATTTCCTTTTGGTATGCTATCCGTAGGGGCAGGTTGTATTTCGGGTAAGGCCGTTTCATCCTTATCATTTTTTGAACCCTTCTTCGAATCTTTTTTTGAATCTTTTTTGCTTTCCTTTTTGCTTTCTTTTTTCTTTGCCGGCTTTTTTGATTTTTTGGGTTTAGAATCGTTCACCATGTCATCATCAATCTTATCTTTTGCATGTTGAATTACAAAATAGAAATATTTATGAGTGCCCATTTCATCCATGGCATCAATTACTTCTATAAAATGATTGTGTTTATTCCAGTCAGTATTTTTTGAAGCAACAGTCATTCCCACATTTGGAATAAAATATTCTCCGTCTGATAATCCTAAAGAAAATATGGGTGTTTCAGGAGTTCTGCCTTTGCCACTATAAATCATCGCCTGCATTATCTTATCAACCTGGTTCATAAAATAGTCTGCACTGTCTCTTACCTTTAACTGGTTGTATGAGTAAGATCTTTCTTTTAAAACCCTTAAGCTAAGCGGATGGTTTTGCAGGTAAATTTTAGATGCATCCAATGATCCCTGGTAATCTGCACTATCATTGAGATCAAATATTTCCTGTTCGGTTTGCAGATCTTCCCATGGCTTATAATGCGGATCCTCTGTAAATCCGATCATTAATGCCAGGGTTTCAGATTTTGTAATGGTAGAATCTTCACTCAGGAATTTTGGTAGGAGTTTATGATAATATAAATCACTGGTTGGATCTTTTGTTTTTTCAAGGATTGTTTTAAAATCCCGTGCATAATCAAATGGAACACCGGGAACTGAATCTTTTTTATTTTGTTCGAATGCAGTTAAACCTGATAATAAAAACAGCAGCGTGATTAATATGCGCATACGAGGGTTTTGAGTTGAAGGTTTGAAATTCAGTAAGCTGTAATATCAATTACGAATATATTAAAAGGCGATGAACCGGAAAAAATCTGTTGGTATAAATGGGGTTTATTGGATAAGAATAAAATTACCCTTCATCTCTACAATTTTTCCATTGATATCTATTCCTTTGATCAGCCAAATATACGTACCGGAGGGTTGTTTGTATCCCATGAAAGTTCCATCCCAGCCTTTCAACAATGGGTCGTTTGTTTCAAAAATTACTTTACCGAACCTATTGATAACCCTGAAATATTCAGTATGAGCAATGCCAACAGGTACGGCACGGAAAATATCATTTAAGCCATCACCATTGGGTGTAAATGCTGTAGGCACATAGTAAGTAATGCCCTTAATGGTTTTCACGAAAACGGAATCAGCGCTTTTACATCCTGCATCATCTGTTACCTGTACAATAAATAGCTGGTCCTGTTGTACTACTGCTGTTGGATTTTGAATGTGCGGATTGTCCAGCAAATTTTCCGGTAACCATGAATAATTGGTAGCAGGTGTACAATGCAAACGAATGGGTTTACCTGCAACGGAAATAGTGTCGTTGCCGGCAAATACCCTGGGGATGCTGTTATTGGAAAGTTGTATCCGTGCTGTATCTGCACATCCATTATTATCTTTTACTTCCAGTTGATATATACCCGGGTCAGATACATGTACCGGCGGAGGTATCCATTGGTTGTTGAAACTCCACTGTGCAAAATATCCGGCGGAAGCAAATTCACCCGTAAGGTTTATGCTGTTGCCATTGCATAATGTTTTCTGTTTGTCGGAACCAACAAATGGTTTTTCATTAATCATCACTGCAATAGGTGTTCGTTCACTTTCGCAATCCAACGTTTGGCTTACATAATAATTAACGATACCGGCTGTTATTGTAGAGGGAATAATGGCTTCCGGGCTGCCACTTCCACCAGTTGACGAAAAATACCATAAAAGATTTTGTCCGTTCGCTGCTAACGGTAATGCTACAGAGCCCTGGCAGTATCTTAGTGTATCCGTAGCCGTTGGTGCAACAGGCGCTCTTGATATGTTTATTTCTATTTCTTTTGTAGTGGGGCACATACCACCCGGTTCAACGGATGTTACAGAATAGATAGCAGTACTCTGGGGATAAGCCGTAACGTTGGTGCCTGTTGTTGTGGTAAGTCCAACACCTTGCCAGGAATAATTTCCGTTGCCACCGGAAGCAGTAAGCTGAACCGGCGTTCCTTCACATACCGTTTCATTGTCTGCGGTAATTTGTAAACCACCGGGCGCAGGAAAAGGTTGAATGATATAATCACATTCATCCCCTGCAAAACCATCGATCATCATATAATAAATATTCCCGGGAACTAAACCGGCTGCTGTAATGCCAAATGGAGAAGCACCCGGGCTAATGGGTGAGTAACAACCTAATTCATTTATAGATCCGCCATAATTTCCTTCGAAGAACATAATCTGGATGCCATCATGGTTTGTACTGCTGGTTACCCATACATTGAAATCCATTATTGCAGCGGTAGCTGTAAATTTCACAAAAGCATTGTTTTGAACTGAACCACAAAAGGCGTTATCCAAATCCGGCCAGGTGTCAGCCGTAAACGTAGCAGCAGTTGAAGCACAAAAGCCGTTAAAACTACATACCGGTGTTGCGCCCTGGCAGGTATTTGAAGGAAGCGGATTTACAGTACATGCAGGAGGATTTGCCGGTGGATTGTTGCCAAAAGTTATACTCCAGTTGAGTAAACTTCCGGTTTCGCCAAAGGCAATATCTTTTATGAATAAATTCCAGTTTCCATTTGCATTCTGACCGTTATTGAAGGCCCCCAGGTAACCGTCAGGAGTGAAGGATCCTGTAAAAGGAGCAGATGCGTTTCCAATGATAGAAGCGGCAGTGGCTGCAAAACAAGTATTGGTATAATTTTGACCAGAACCGCCATTTTGAATAGATAAAGGCACCATCGTGCCGGAAGGAGAGATCAGATAAATTTCAAGGTCTGAATCCCAGGAGTGAGTAATGTTTATACAAACTCCCGTTAATCCGAATTGAGCATTAATGTTGCCGATACCATTAACTTGAATAGGAAAGGAATTGGGTGTGAATCCGCTATCGGGAATATTTCCACCAACACCGGTAAAGGTTTGCGCCTTCATTTGCAGAATAGCAAAAACAGCAATAATTAAAGGTAAAAATCTCCTCATTATCGCCCGGCTTTTTGTTTATTGAATTGAACGATGGTAGTTTCTCTTGTTTTATCTCCTTGCCCATACAATTCTATTGTGTAGCGGGAATTGTTCAGACAGATCGCTAATCTTTCTTTTGTAAATGGATTTCTTGTTCTTAGAATAAAATATCTTACCGGGAAACGATTGCTTTCAAAGGAAATTACGCCAGGGATCTTCCTGATTTTATTTTCGATAAATCTTACATCATTGCGGGTTTCTACATTTTTAAATGTCACTACATAATCATATTGGTTTTTTGAAACCGGAATGGATTGTTGGGCAGATAATTGCCAACTGGAAAATAATGACAGGACGATCAGGAAAATAAAGCGCATGGGGAATACCCGTTTAGTGAAATAACGATGTTGAACGTATCTTATTGCCTGTACACCGGCATCTTCATCAGTATTTCAAAAATTACTCCATCTGTTCCTTTACCTTTTTACATTTACACAGTCGTTAGGTAAATCGGTTTTTATTAGTTTGCACTTTTAATTTGATAAAAATTATGATGAGAGTAGGCCTGATCATTTTTTTAATAGTATCCTTTAACCATAATGCCCGGGCGCAGGACAGGAGAACCATTGGGTACGATGGCACAATAGGATGGGCTATAGTACCGAGTGGTAACGTTCCGGTTAAGATTACCGTAAATATTTTAAAAGATGCTGTAGATGGCATATTGCTTTACGGGGAGATACAAAGAGTAAAAACAGATTCTGCGGGGAGATATCATTTGGAAATAGGAGGTGGAACCAGCGTTGCTGGTCAGTACGATTCGATCATCTGGTCTGACGGAGCATTGTATATTCAAACAGTTATTGATTCAATAGGTAGTCAGCCTGTTTCTTTTAAGCACAATATGTTGTTACGCACAGCATCGGATTTGAACAACGATTTTGAACAGGGAACAGTGAGTGCAACTAATCATCCCGATTTCGGTGAATGGAAATTTATCAATACACGTAAACGTCGGCCTAAAATTATAACGGTAGATCTCACTACCTCTTATGCAAATCTTGCATATCCTGCAAACACATATCCTGTTTACCGGCATTATGAATGGAGTGATCCCGACCGCGACGGAAAGGGGAATTCCTTCTGTATATCCTACAGCGATCATACCAATAATTATTTCAGGGAATCAACCGATAAACTGGGCGATGTACAATTGTATTCGGAACCGTTCCAGGAACTGACGGTATCTTCCGGCATCAATGAAATTGCTGTTTCAATATCCAGGCCCGTTGCTGTGAAAAGTCACGGTGAAGTATATGCGATTAAAGGCCCATGGAAATTCATTTACTACATTGAATGGTAAAATAAAAGCCCGGAAAGAATCTGGGCTTTTATTTATAAAAATTATTTTTCTCTTTATTGAACAATGGTAACGGTACCTTTCATTTCAACTACTTTTCCATATTTATCGCGGCCCTTCACCATCCATACAAAACTTCCTACCGGTTGTTTTTTGCCCTTAAATGTTCCATCCCATCCTTTCATCCATTCATTGGTTTCAAAAACAAGTTGCCCGTAACGATTGAATATCCTAAACCAGTCTGTGTATTCAACACCCACAGGAACAACTCTGAAAATATCATTTAATCCATCACCATTAGGTGTGAAAGCATTTGGAACATAATAGGTAGGTCCATTGTACACTTTCACCATCACCTTATCGGTTGCCGAACATCCTTTGGCATCCGTAACGGTTACCACAAATTGTTGATCATGATCCAAAGTAGCCAATGGGAACTGAACATCCGGAGTATTTAACAGATATGCCGGTGACCAGCTATAGGACACACCACCGGATGCCATTAACTGGTGCGGTACACCTTTGATGGCTGTTGTATCGTGACCGGCAGATGGAATTACCTTCGGCATTATTATCACATACACATTGGCAGTATCTGCACAACCAACATTGTTGGTAGCCTGTAACTGGTACACACCCGTTTCACCAACTGCTTGCGGATTGGTTATTTCATGGCCTGTAA
This sequence comes from Bacteroidota bacterium, assembly GCA_018268085.1. GTDB lineage: Bacteria > Bacteroidota > Bacteroidia > Chitinophagales > Chitinophagaceae > Ferruginibacter. Next base: position 1,119 of record JAFDXE010000006.1, on the reverse strand, counting down.
TAAACCAGCCAAAAGTTAATCCGGTTGTATCGTATTTCGTAGTAAGGTCTACTGTTTCGCCGAAACATACCGTATCTCTTTGGTCTGCGCCAAGATTTGGATAAGGATTTATGTTAACGGTGATAGCAGATCGTGGACCTTCGCAAACGCCGATTGTTTGACTAACATAATACACAGTAGTTCCTACGTAAGAAGTATAATCCGCAGGTGCCATTGGAGATCCTGTGCCGCCGGTTGGTGAGCTATACCAAAGCAGGTTTACGCCACTTGCTGTAAGCGGAGCTACAATTGTGTTCTGGCAATAATTCAGGGGATCGCCTACAAAAGGTTCATTGGGAGTTACATTAATCGTAACCGTTAATGTAGCTCTTGGTCCTTCACATACACCCAACGTTGAACTTACATAGTAAGTTGTAGAACTCACTGCAGTGCTGGATGGTACCGGGGCAACTGCTGTTCCGGTGCCACCGGTTTCGTTCGTGTACCAAAGCAGGTTGGATCCATTAGCAGTTAAAGCAGCCGTTGGAGTTCCCTGGCAGTAACTTATGTTATTGGTTACCGGTGCAGCAGGAGTTGGATTTACAGTAACAACAATGGGTGTTCTCGGTCCTTCTCCGCAACTGAAAGTCTGGCTCACGTAATACGTAAACACACCGTCATTTGCCGTTGATGGAACCGGGGCAACAGTACTTCCTGTTCCGCCAGTTGCTGTGGTGTACCAAAGTAATGCTGTTCCTGTAGCGGTTAATTGTGTTGCAGGCGTTCCCTGGCAATACGTAAACGGACCACTACCAACTGGTGCAGGAGGTAATGACACAACTGTAACAACAAGTGGCGCACGTGGACCTTCACAAGATGAAACGGTTTGACTAACGTAATAAGTAGTATTTCCAACATTCGTTGTAGAAGGAGCTAAAGAAGATACGCCCGTACCACCGGTTGCCGATGTGTACCATAATAAATTGGAACCGGATGCGGTTAATGGCGCTGCTGTTGAAGCCTGGCAAATGGTAAGCGGACTTGTAACCGGTGCAGCAGGTAATGCAGTAATATTAACAACTAAAGGCGTTCTTACACTTTCGCCGCAAGGCGTTGTTGTTTGACTAACATAATAACTAA